>CALWLJ010000013.1 GCA_944381495.1 uncultured Mediterraneibacter sp.
TAGGTCGAGGGCATAACCAAAGCGGAATAGGTGAAGAGATGGATGATTGGTTCTTTGTATGTAGTTTTGAAGGTATATGAATTAAATATAGAAGAGATAACATCTGGAAGCAGTATTCCAGATGTTTTTGTTTTGAAAGGGCTTTTTGTTTGAAATCTCAACTGTTCAACTATGCTTTCCTTGTCATTTTCCTATAGTACAGCAACGGAATAAACACTGTGATCGCAATCAGTGGAATGGCACATAGAATAGAGACCTTTTTCTGAAATATGCTCATAGGGAAAGGCTTTGTCATATAATCATCCGCTTTCAGCTCATAGCCTCGGAGCATATCGCTCTCCATATCTTTTTTGTCATAAAGTTAGATAAAAATCAGGACTTTCCTGACAGTCGAGTTATGATTTCGCCTTAGATAATTGACATTCTTTAAACGAGTCAATATTCTTGATGTAAGAACATTCGAGTGCTTCTGTTTAGTAAAACCGGATTAAAGGAGATGACGGATATGGAAAATAAAAAGACATTTGGCGCCTATATCCTGCAGCGAAGACGTGAGTTGGGAATGACTCAGAAAGAACTGGCGCAGCGTTTGTATGTGACGGAGTCTGCGGTGAGCAAATGGGAGCGGGGACTGAGCTACCCTGATATTACACTTCTGCAGAATATATGCAGTGTTCTTGAAATAACAGAACATGAACTGTTGAGCGGAAGTGAGGACACAAACTACAGAGTTTCAGAGAAGTTGGCTGAAAAATACCGCAGGCTGACAAGGAGTTACAGAGTAGGACAGTATATATTTTATGGTCTGATCCTGGCGGGATGCGCAATCGGAAATGTGCTGGCTCAGCATACACTGGACTGGTTTTTTATTGTATTGGCCGGGGTCATGATGGCTGCTTCGTTTACCCTGGTACCGGCGCTGGCTGCGATGAGTGCCAGATTTGAGAATTATAAAGTGCCTCTTGCTGTTGGAAGCTTTATTTTGTCGTTGGAACTGCTCCTTTTGATCTGCTGCATTTATAGTAGGGGAGACTGGTTCTTTCCTGCGGGAATGGCGGTACTTTTTGGAATTGCACTGATTGTACTTCCTTTCCTGCTTCCGACTCTGCCTTTGCCGGAAACACTGTCTGACAAAAAAGCTTCCATTTATCTGATCACGGTTGTAACACTTTTATTGCTTCTGCTTCTTGTATGTTGTATTTATATGCGGGGAGACTGGTTCCCAATAGCAGCAGTCAGTATTTTGTTTGGTCTGGGGCTGTTTATTATGCCCGTATTATTGCATCAGCTTCCATTGAATGAATGGGTGTCAGAAAGAAAATTGTCTGTTTATCTGCTGACTGAGACAGGACTTCTGCTTTTACTGATGTTCGTGTGTGATGTTAGTTATCGCGGAGGCTGGTTTCTGATGGCTGCAGCTGGAGTTTTGTTTGGACTGGGGCTGTTTATACTGCCTGTTGTGCTGTATCAGTGCATTAGGGGATTTTTAATGTATAACCATAAAGCGCTGATCTATCTGGCAGTAGAATCGTTTTTGCTTTTTTCAATCCTGTTTATGGATGGAGTCAGAAATGATCTGAATGCTTTTTTTACATTCAGTCTCCCGCTTTTGCTTCTCTTTCTGACGCTGCCGTGGGGAATCATGGGGATCCTGCGTTATCTCCCGATCGGAAGATGGCTGAGAACTTCGGCAGCTCTTGCCTGGACCGGCCTATGGATCTGGCTTGCTCCATGGCTATGTAACAAGATTATAGAAAATATATACGGTGAAGTTGAGAGCTCGTATACGCTCAGGATCCCCTTTGATCTTACAAATTGGGATATAAGCCATGCGCCCTGGAATGTAATTTTCATTATTTTAGTGTTTCTGGGGATTGCAGCTGTTATATGCGCGCTCATCGGATTGCGAAAAAGCTATACTTATAAATCTGAAAATAATTAAGCATGATAGGTGTGGGATCTGCCGAAGGCTTATAAATGCGCGGAGGTTTTGCCATATGATATCCTGATCAGATATCTTTCGGTAAAACCTCCAAAAGAATCATCACTCAGTTCGGGACAGGCCCGCCCCCTAATGCTCCAGCCAGAAAGAACAGACCGAAAAAGATGACCAGCAGCAACAGAAGCCCAAGGGCAAATGCAAAGGTCTGCCCGGCCGGCTTTCCGGCCGCTTTCCGCCAGATGCCGTATCCCAGAAGAGCTGCGGAGCCGCACAGACAGAATAATGGGAGTACAACGCCGACCCCGGTAAAAATGATCGTGTCTGCCTGCCATTGCAGATTGTCAAGAAATAAGAGAAAGATCAAAACAATTGATACGATACCCAGAACGGAAAATATTTTTCTGCGTTCATGTTTCTGCTGCAGTCTGGCAAGTTCCAGAGTATCCGAAACAGCTTCTGCAGCATCTTCATTTGAAAATCTCTGTTCAGTTATCCTTTCTGATCTCATAAGTTCGAGGACGCTTATATCCAGAGCGTCAGCCAATGGCTCGAGTGTATTTATGTCAGGGAAACCTACCCCTCTTTCCCAACGGCTGACAGCCTTGTCTGTGACCTGGAGTTCTGCGGCCAGATCAGCCTGAGTCATATTTTTTTCTTTGCGGCACACAGCTATAAATGCGCCAAATTTCTGTGCGTCCATAGTTCACCTCCTGCTGATAACGTAACATGGTTATAAAAAGTTGGCAACCGATGTTTCGTTTACCGCTATAGTGTTTTTATGCATAGTTTGATATAATTGTTTTGAATGTTGAGATAAGTGATGGGTAGAAATAATTATATTTCATTAAAAGTAAAAAAATGATGCAAAGATCCTTTGACATGCCAGAGCCGCTGGATGTCAGGTTGTTTTGATTGCGCATTGTCGGATCTTCGGGATAGAATGCGCTCAGGAGGAAGATGGAGATGGAAATAGGCAGACAGATCAGAAAATACAGGCTCGAGCTACATTTATCCCAGGAAGAACTGGCGGAAAAAGTATATGTTACACGACAGACCGTGTCTAACTGGGAGAATGACAAAAGTTATCCGGATATAAACAGTCTGGTGCTGCTCAGTACCGTTTTCAATATTTCTCTGGACATTCTGGTGAAAGGAGATTTGAAAGAAATGGAAGAAAGGATCAAATCAGAAGATGTAACAAAGATGAAAAGGGAAAGCGGAATATTTGCTGTTTTACTTATAGCATGTATTGTATTGCTGGCTCCGCTTTATTTCCTTTTTGGAATTCCGGGGATCGTGGCAGAGATTCTGCTGTATGCTGCTGCACTTTATTATTCGATCCGGCTGGAAAAGCAAAAGAAGAAATATGATGTTCAGACTTACAGGGAGATACAGGCTTTTATGGATGGAAAACGGTTGGATGAGATCGAGAAAGCACGTGAGGCAGGCAAGCGGCCATATCAGACGGTTCTTTATATAATCGGGAGCTCGGCTATCGCGTTTTTTGCCGTTTATGGGATATGCATGTTTTTGGAGTTTATTGGGGTGATATAAACTGGAAAGGGAGTGGGAACACTCCTTTTTTTGTACAAATCTATATCCATTTTATTAATAGATATGTAAAAAATATATAAAAGAAGTTATAAAAAAAATAAAAAATAATATATATTGACAAATAAGTAAGATGGGATTATAATCAAGAAAACGTTTACAAAAGGAATAGTAGTAAAAATATATGATAATTCCCGAAAAAGTTGTATAATATACATAAAATGGAAATGATTTTGGATAAAACGTTTTCAGAAATATTTTTATATTATGAAAGGCTGTGGGGAATATGACACAGAAGAGAGTAAGTATCAAAGATGTTGCGAAGCGGGCAGATGTATCGATCGCAACAGTTTCAAGAGTAGTAAACAAAACAGATAATGTAACACCACAGATCTATGAAAGAGTTATGGATGCAATTAAAGAGCTTGGATATTCGCCGAATACAGCTGCGCGGTCACTTGTAAAGCAAAGGACAAATGCAATCGGCATTGTGGTCAATAATCTTCATGATCCTTTTTTTCATGACCTAATCAAGGGATTTGAAATGGCGGCTCAGCAGACCAGCTATTCCGTAGTGTTCTGCAGTGCACTTGGAGGTGATGTCAAAAGTAAGGAAGCATATGTAAAGTATCTTTCAAATGGAGTGGTGGACGCGGTGATCTTATATGGATCATATTTCAGTGATGAGAGTGTGGTCAGATATTTGCAGGAAAGCAGAAAGATCGAATATGTGATGATCGAAAACGATGTTCCCGGCCTTGCCTGTAACAAGCTTTTGATCAATAACTATGGCGGAGCAAAAAATGCGGTGAAGTATCTAATCAATAAAGGGCATACTAGGATCGCGCACATATGCGGCAATCCGAACAAAAAAGTGACGATAGAAAGATTTAACGGCTATATTGCAGCTATGCAGGAATCTCATCTGGAGGTGATGGATGGGTTTATTCAGTATTCATCTACGGATTACAAGAGTGGTTTTGAGAGGATGAATGCACTTCTTGATCTGAAAGAGCCTCCTACAGCGGTGTTCTGTTCAGATGATGCGATCGCCAGCTATGCTGTAAGAGCTGCTTTTGATAGAGGACTTAGAGTTCCGGAAGATATATCTGTCATGGGTTTCGACAACCAGACAATCCTTCCAGACAGATACAGAGGTCCGGAGATTACATCCGTAGAACAGCCTTTGTATACTATCGGTATGGACAGTATTCGTCTGGTAAGCGAGCGACTTAAGTCAGGGCAGGCGGAAGAACCGGTTATAAGGACGTATGAAACAAAAATAGTAGAGAAAGAGACCGTTTGTGAATACAGAAAGAGATAATCTGATCAAAAACAGAAAGGATGCAGATATATGATAAAAGATTATAATCATTTACTAAAAGGGAAAAGAGTATTTGTCACAACGGGAGCAAGAGGGATTGGCAGAGCAATCGCCATGCTATTTGCTGAGCAGGGAGCCATAGTTGCTGTCGGAGGAAAGAATATCCCATGCCTGGAACAAACGATGAAAGAAATCAGAAGACTTTCGCCTGAAAGCCGGGGATATGTATTGGACCTGGGAAAGCGGGAGGAAGTCTTATGTACTGGAAAACAGATCCTGGAAGACTATGGCGGCATAGATATCCTTGTGAATACAGTGGGAATCAACAGACATATGAGAGTAGACGAGTGCGATGAAGATCTGCTGGAAAAGACAATCTCAGTAAATTATAAGAGTGGGATCCGATTTGCCAGGATGTTCGTACCGGGAATGCGTGAGAGAAAGTATGGAAATATTATCAATATATCGTCGATCCACAGTGTACAGACCATGCCTGGATTTGGGATCTATGCAGGTACAAAAGGCGCAGTAAATGCTACCGCAAGGGCCATGGCCCTGGATTATGCAGATGATGGGATTCGGGTAAATACTATATGTCCGGGATTGATCATGAGTGATAATATGGAGGATGAAATTCGAACATATCCTGAAGGAGAAGAAAGAGACCGGTTTATGGAAATGCTGTACCGCATGCAGCCGCTGCAGCCGGGAACGATGGAGGACGTGGCAAATGCGGCTTTGTATCTTGCAAGCGACATGTCTTCCTATATGACCGGCCAGATTCTCATGCTGGATGGAGGCGCCAGTATTAAAGCACATGGATAAAAATTCTTAATATTAAGAAAGGCGGTGGTACAGAGATGAATTTTTATGAGAAGAACGGGATTATTCCCTATATAAATGCTCATGATACGTATACGGTTTACGGTGGGAGCCGTATGGCAGATAATACGCTGCGGGCAATGAAGGAGGCATCAGAGACTTTTGTAGACATAGGACAGATGCAGAAAACACTGGGGGAAAAGGCAGCCTGCATGACACATAATGAGGCAGCTTTTTTTACAAACGGTGCGGCAGGAGCGCTACTTTTATGCGCCTGTGTCTGTATGGCTGAGGACAGCGAGTATTTGTACAGATGTCTTCCGGAGAACAGAGGAAATAAGAAAGACATCATTTTGATGCGTTCTCAGAGAAATGCCTATGATACTGCTATACGGATGAGCGGAGCACGGATCATTGAGATCGGCGATGCTGACGAGACACTTGTGTCCGAGCTGGAAGGAAATATCAGTGAACAGACGGCAGCTGTGTTTTATTTCGCTTCATCTCTGTATCAGAGAGGATCGCTGTCACTGGAGCAGACTATAGAAACAGCCGGAAAGTATGGAGTGCCGGTTGTCGTAGATGCTGCAGCTCAGCTTCCGCCCAGAGACAATCTGTGGAAATTTACAGAAGCGGGAGCTGATATGGTTATCTTCAGCGGCGGGAAAACTCTGTGCGGGCCTCAGGACAGCGGGATTATTCTGGGAAAAAAGAGATGGATCGACAGGTGCATCAGATTTGGAGCGCCGGAACACGGAATATGCCGGGTATCCAAAACATCCAGAGAAGCAATGGCCGGTCTGTATACTGCTTTGGAAAATTATATGGCCCTTGATGAAGGAAAAGAGAAGCAGAGGATGAGTAATATAATCGATCTGATGAAGAGGAAGCTCTGTGGATGCACATATACGGCTGCGACAGAGATTGTCGACAGAGGACCGGTAGGACAGACATATTCACGGCTGTTTTGCTATATTAAAGACGGGAAAAAGGCGGAGGATGTTGTTCGGAGCATGAAGGAGCATCATATCTATATCGGATGCGAGAAAGAGCGCAATGCAGTCTATCTGAGTCCTCTTAACCTGACGGAGAAAGAGGCGGAAAAAGCTGCGGAGACATTAGCCGCCATATTGGAAAAATAGGAGTTTTATATTTTTTTACAGTTTCGAGAAAACGTTTACAAAGGTGAAGAGAATGAAACAGTCCTTTTATGAAAAACATAAAACAGAAATTGAAGATATCGGAAATTCTATGCGCAGCCAGCTTCTTGATGATGTGGTCCCTTTCTGGGAAAAGAGAGTAGGAGACTGGAAAAACGGAGGTTATTTTAATTGCTTCGACAGGATGGGCAAACAATACAGCGACAGAAAATCGGGGTGGTTTGTTGGAAGAGATATGTATATTTTCTCGGCATTATACAGAAAAATCAGGAGGGATCAGCTTTGGCTTGATCTGGCCGCCCTCGGAAGAGAATACATGAAGACCGGGTTCTACGCGGGAAACGGCCGCTTCCAGAAGATGCTTTCCGGAAGCGGCGAAGTGACAGAAGGAACTACATCTATATTTACGGATCATTTTGCTGTGAAAGGGCTTTATGAATATATAAAAGCGTGTGGGATGGCTGATCAGAGTGATATCGGTTTCGCAGAGTATCTGACAGATATATTGTTAAAAAATGTGAAAGATCAAGCAATCTTGAGAGCAGAAGGGATTCCCGGGAGAATGCAGAAGCATGCGGTGAACTTTATGACGCTGATCGTACTGTTGGAAGGAAGAGAAATATTTGGAGATTACTATGACAGGGAACTTAAGGAATGCATCCGCAGATCTTTATATGAATTTGCAGATGACAGCAAAAAGGTTCCGTTGGAATATGTGGGAACAGACGGCAGGCCGACATACTGGAAAGAAGGCAGACTTGTGGATGCCGGACATACAATGGAATCGCTGTGGTTTTCCATATATGCGGGTCACGAGATGGGAATCGAAGAGTATCGGGTACGCGCCGGAGAGATCTTGGACTGGGTGATCGATCTGTGCTATGACGAGACTTACGGCGGTTTTATCCAGAATGCGGATATGGACGGCGGGAAGCCGGAAGAAGAGTTCTGTGTTACGGATTACTGTGGTATACCGGCGGCCTGGGACAGCAAAATTTGGTGGGTACAGGCTGAAGGGCTGAACGCGTTGTTTTTGAGTGCGCTTTATAATGAAAATGAAAAGCATTTTCAGTATTTTAAAAAGCTTTATGAATATACAGAGCGCCAGTTCCGGGACAGGAAATATGGCGAATGGTTTGCAATCCTTGACAGAGAAGGTAATATCCTTTGTGACAGAAAGGGGTTCGAACTGAAGGGGCCCTATCACATCCCTCGATGTCTCATGGAAATATCGCTTCTCGCAGAAAAATATATCGCAGCCGGCAGAAATCAGATATCAGAGAGGATGGTGGAGCAGAGAACAGCAGATAATGAAAGAGAACAGAAATGATAAAAAGAGGAGCAGTATATTGATGAAAAAGTAAGATACCAGGAGGAAAAATGATGAAAAAAGGCAAAGTGAAAAAAGTTTTGGCAGCAGCGTTAAGCGTTTCAATGATCGCAGTCCTGGCGGTAGGATGCAGTCAGGAAGGGAAAAGTGAAGGCGGCAGCGGAGATACAGTGACGATCGAATGGTGGACGCCGAACTGGGATGAAACAGAAAGCAGGGAAATGGCCGAAGAATTTGAAGAAGCAAATCCGGGAATACATGTGGACATTGTGATTACGGACTGGGATACCTATAAGAGCAAGATTACAACAGCAATTAGCACCAATAATGCGCCGGAGGTGTGTACGGTCCTGCTGACGGATGTAGCTCCTTTTGCAAAGAAAGGACTTCTGGAGCCTCTTGATGAGCTGGGGGCTGATGCGGGAATAAATTTTGATGATATTCTTACCCCTGCTTTGGATATTACAACAGTGGATGACACAATCTATGGCGTGCCTTTCCGTTATGATGGTTCAGGTATTTATTATAATGTAGATATGCTGGCTGACGCAGGGTATGATTCCTTCCCTGAAACCTGGGATGAGATGGTAGAAATGGCAAAAACAATGTCAGGTGCCGGGACTTACGCGTTTGCGTGGCCGCTGGGCAATCAGGCAAATGCAGTCACACGTTTTGTACAGCAGATCTATACCCATGGAGGAGATGTGCTGAATGAGGATGAGACAGAGTGTCTGCTTGACAGTGATGCGGCAAAAGCTGCGCTGCAGAATATTGTAGACTCTATTTCAGAGGGATATGCTTCCCCCAGCAGCGCGGAATATGACAACACGACTATGCGTGAGGCATTTGGACAGGGCCAGCTTGCGTTTATGCTTACGGGGCCGTTTGATGTAGAAACCCTAAAAACGGATTATCCGGATCTTAATTTTGCTACTACAGTCATCCCAGGAGATGGAGGAATGGGTGTGACTACGGCAAACGGATGGGGTGTCATTCTGTCGGCAAACAGCGAACACAAGGAAGAGGCGGCAAAATTTATGGCATATATCACAACTCCGGAAAATCAGGCTCGCCTGACGGATTCTTTCCCAGCGAGTAAGACAGCGATGGAATATGAGCAGTTTGCGACAGAGGAACTGCAGCCCTTTATGGATCAGCTTGAAAATTCAAAACCGGAGCCTGCATATGAGAGATGGGCTGAGATGGAGCCTGTCATATACCAGTATATGCAGAATGCGGTAGCTGGAACGGAAACAGTTGATGACGCTTGCCAGTCTATGACAAAAGATATTAATGCTCTGCTGGCAAACTGACAGTAGGAAAACCAGGATAATGCACAATATGGCCGGGATTACGGCGGAGGTATGAGCATGAACAGATTACGTTTGACAAAAGATGAAAAGAAAGCGATACCGTTTATCCTTCCGGGACTATTGGTAACAGCGCTGCTTATTGTTTATCCCTTGTATTATATCGTCTCCATGAGCTTCAGTGAGAATGCGATCAGCCGGAGCGGTTTTGCAGGAATGGACAACTATTTCAGCCTGTTCAGAAACCCGATGTTTGGAGCGGCCATTGAAAATACAGTCGTCTGGACGATCGGCACCGTGGTACCGGCCTTTCTGATTGGTTTTATCCTGGCCCTTCTAATCGAGAAAAAAGGGCTGAAAATGAAAGGCGTGTTCAGGAGCCTGATCTTTGTGGCATGGATCATTCCGGGAGTAGTAAAGGCAACGGCTTGGAAATGGCTGTTTACCACAGATGGTGGAATGATCAATCATATTCTGATGAGTCTGGGGATTATCAGGACGGAGATCCCGTGGCTTACAAGTCCTAATTTTGCGATGCTGTCCATTATTATCGTACAGGTGTGGGCCTGTGCTCCTTATGTAATGCTGATGATGACGGCCGGACTGCAGCAGCTGTCGACCGATCTGTATGAAAGCGCGGAACTGGACGGGGCAGGCTGGTTCAAGAAACTGCGCTATATAACAGTGCCTCTCCTGAAGGATGTAAGTTTTATCTGTATCCTGATGCTTTTAGTATGGGCGATCAATGAATTCTCGCTGATCTTTATTATGACGTCGGGAGGGCAGGATACAACGACGCTGTCTCTTCTTGTTTACAACCAGTTTGAGGTGCTGAATATTAATTCTGCTTCCGCGAGCGCGGTAATGCAGCTGATCATTACGATGATATTTGCAGTGCTTTATGTGAAGTTTGTGATAAAGGAGGATGAGTGATGGGCAGCAGGAAAATGAAAAGAAGACTGGATAAAGTATGGACGGCAGTGGTTTATCTCATACTGACGCTGGCGGCGGCTGTAACGCTTTTGCCTCTGGCCTGGGTGATCAGTACGTCTTTAAAACCGGGAAATGAGATCTTTGCAAATCCTCCTTACTGGATACCGAAAGTCCCAACCTTGGAAAACTATTTATCAGTCTTGACAGAGAGCTCCATCCCGGGCGCATTTTTGAACAGCCTGATCGTAGGAGGAATATCAACTTTTCTGGCGCTGCTGCTGGGAGGAAGCGCGGGGTATGCCTTTTCAAGATTTCGGTTCAGGGGACGAAAAGGGCTTTCCCTATTCATGCTGATCAGTCAGATGCTTCCGCTTACTGTATTGATGATACCAATGTATTATATGGAAAATGCAGTAGGGCTGATTGATACGAAGCTGGGCCTTGCGATTGCGCACCTTGCCATCAGCATGCCGCTGGTCACATGGATGTCAAAGGGCTATTTCAACGGGATACCGAAAGAAATCGAAGAGGCGGCGGTGATGGATGGGTGTACAACTCTTCAGATGCTGAGCAGGATTGTTATCCCGCTGCTGAAACCGGCCCTTGCCGCTACAGGAATTTATGCGTTTATATCTTCATGGAATGAATTCGCCATCGCAAATGTGCTTACGAGGAGTACGACAAGCAGGACAGTTCCTCTGGCGTTGAATGAATTTTCTTCTTTCTATCGCGTGGACTGGGGGGATACGATGGCTGCAGCAACGATCATCACAATCCCTGTCATTATCGTATTTATGCTGGTTCAGAAGCAGTTTGTAGAGGGGCTTGCAAGCGGAGCAGTAAAAGGTTAGATAAAAAGAATGGAGGATATTCAAATGAGTGAAACAGGAAAAAGAATCGAGCAGCTGGGGATTACACTTCCGGTCAGGGACAGGAAGGGGCAGGCAGTAGTTGATGCATGTATAAAAGGGGATCTGATGTTCCTTTCGGCCCATTTCCCGGTAGACAAGGAGGGCAATCCGGTATATCAGGGGAAAGTTGGAAAGGATATAGATAAAGACACAGCCTATGAGGCTGCAAGGCTGTGCGGGTTGAATATGATCGCTACGATCAAGGACTATATCGGCGAACTGGACCGTGTGGACTATTTTGTAAAGGTGCTGGGGCTTGTAAACAGCGCGGAGGATTTTTCGGAACAGCCGTATGTGATTAATGGCTTTTCAGATCTTATGACAGAAGTGTTTGGACGCAGGGGACAGCATGCAAGATCCGCGATGGGAGCTTATGCTCTATGGAAAAACGTCCCAGTGACAGTGGAAGCCATCGTGAAGATTCGGAGCTGACAGGAGGAAATGATATGGACAGTATAAACAGAGTGATCAAAAACGGTGTGGAGACAGAGCCTGTCTATAAAAAGAAGAGGGGCATTGTGCTGCTCAGGCGGACGGATGATTTGATCTTTGTATCAGGACACGGTCCGGAGGATCAGATTACAGGAGTTCCACTTTACCGGGGCAGGATCGGTGAAGACCTGACCATTGAAGAAGGGTATGCTGCCGCCAGAGAATGTGCCGTTATCATTCTGGGAGCCTTGAAAGATACGCTTGGCAGCCTGGATAAAGTGAAAAGGATCATCAAGGCTTTTGGACTGGTAAACTGTGGGAAAGATTTTACGGATATTGAAAAGGTATTTGACGGTTTTTCGGATACAGTTGCAGATGTTCTGGAGGAACGAGGATATCATACCAGAACAGTGATGGGAACTAGAAACCTGCCGAATCAGAATATCCCGGTTGAGATCGAAGTGATTGTGGAGGTAGAAGAAACGTAGAGATATGGGAACTTCAGCTGGAAGTTTTTACATCGCGTGCGGATATGGGGATACACTGGGAAGTTCGGATATTGTTTTGTTTCATGTAAATGAGAACGGGACAATGGTGCAGGACCAGGCGGTTTGTATCGGCGGTGGTCCATCTTATCTTGTCTCCTCATCAGCAGGAGGAAAAGACAGGAGCGTTATATATGGAGCAATGGAATATGCCTCTGATATTGCAGAAATCGTATGGGACCGAAAAGAAAAAAAGATACGTCGGGAAAGAAAGATGCATCTGGACGGAAAAGGACCGTGCTACCTGGCTGTGGGAGAACATGGCGATATGTTATATTGCAGCTGTTACGGGAGCGGCGACTTTTTCGGCCTGGATATGCAGCGGCAGAAGGTGGTCTGGAAGCGGATGATATCAGAGGAACTGTCGGGAAAGACGGCGGGGGAAGTTCCTCATGCGCACTGGATCTGTCCGATGGAGGATGAAGCTCTGATCCTTGTTGATCTCGGAAAATCTGATGTGAGGGCATTCCGTCTGGATTACGGCATACCGGGCAGGGAGCTGTGCAGGTTTGAAGCGGGAGCCGGACAGGGACCGCGGCAGTTCCTTCCTTTCCAATCCCATACCAGAGCGGTGATCATAAACGAGCTGGGCAATTCATTTTCAGTATGGGAGCTGAATGCCGGCAGAAAACAATGGATGCCCGAAAAAATATATATGAGAAAGACAACGGAACAGAAGGTGAAAAATTGGCCCGGTGGTGCCTGTATCTGGAGAGACAGGATCCTGTTTGTAGGAAACAGGGGGGCTGATACGATCGCGGCATTTGATTTGGAGAAAGACGGTAGGATGATCGGTGAATGGGAGTTGGGCGGCAGTTGGCCGCGCTATATCCTGGCTAAGGAACAGGGACAGCTATTTGTGGCGCTTCAGAAAAGTGGAGAGATTGTTTCTATGAAATGGGATGGCAGCAGACTGTCGGAATGCGGACGCCTTGCTCTTCCGGGGGCGGCATGCATGCTGGAGCTGTCATGAAGGCAGGAAAGGAAAGGGTATATGAAAGACTATATTTTGATCAATGGAACTGTGTATGATCCTGAGACGCGGCGGCTGGAAAAGCGAGATATTGCCGTGTCAGGCGGAGTGATAGCTGACGCCCGGACAGTAGCGGATAAACCGGGAACAGAAGTCTTTGATTTGAGAGAGGCTGTCATAACCCCTGGCTTGATCGACATGCACTGTCATATTTACCCGATGTGCGGAGTAATGGACAAAACCAGGACGCTTCCCACTATAGATGGGGAGGCTCATATGTTCAGCAATGGCGTCACAACGGCAGTGGATGCGGGTACCTGTGGATGCAGAGATTTCTTTGATTTTAAAGAACGCTTTATAGATCATTCGAAACTGAGGATCCTTGCATTCGTCAATATCGCTTATGGCGGCATGGCGGATCTGGCGACAGAACTGGAACCGGAAAATTTCTTTCCTGATACGGCAGCAGCAATCGCAAGAGAGATTCCTGAAGTGGTGGGGATAAAGACAGCGCATTATCATGTGGGAAGACCTTTCGATGAGAGACATCCGGCCTGGGCATCGGTGGAAGCCGCGGTGACTGCGGGAGAACTGGCAGCAAAGCCTGTGATGGCCGATGTACAGCCGTATCTTCCGGGCAGGAGCTACGAGGAACTGATCCTGAAAAAACTTAGATCGGGGGATATCCATACCCATGTCTATGCTCAGCAGTTCCCGATACTGGATAAGAAGGGAAAGGTACAGGACTTTATGTGGCAAGCTAGAAAACGGGGCGTTGTATTTGATCTGGGGCACGGCGCGGGAAGTTTCTGGTTTCGGAATGCAGTGCCGGCCTTTGATCAGGGCTTCTGTCCGGATACATTGTCGACGGATCTGTATCTGGATAATATAAACGGACCTGTGTTTGGCCTGCTGAATGTAATGTCAAAATATTTGAATATCGGGATGCCTCTGGAAGAGGTCCTCTACAGGACGACCGCCCGACCGGCGGAGATCCTGGGGCGGAAGGAGCTTGCGTCTATAAAGCCGGGAAGTACTGCAGATCTGGCTGTGCTGAATATAAGAGAAGGCAAGTTCGGATTTTCGGACAGCGGCCACGCCCGCATGGACGGAGATAAAATGCTGGAGTGCAGTCTTACAATAAGAAACGGTGAGATAGTCTATAATCCTATGGCTTTGGGCATGCCTGACTGGAAAAACGCGCCCCAAAGCTACTGGAAAGCTCCCGGTGTGATCAAATTATAAATTTTAAGAGCCCAGGGCAGGAGGAAGAGAATGTGATTATCAATACAAAGGAACAGATTATAGAACTGACAAAAGAATGGAAAGGCGAGCGGTTTGCGGACGGGCGGCCGAAAGTTCCGGACAGCTATCTTGAAAAGCTCAGAACAATGACATTGGAAGAAATATGGCTTCCTTTGTATGTAAAGGGATATCATTTTCAGTATGAAGGAAGATTGAAATATCTTCATAGCGGGAAAAAGCTGGTGGGGAGGGCTGTAACTTGTACTTTCATGCCGACCAGGCCGGATCTTGCAGATGTCGTAAAGAAGAAGGGGCAGGAGAAAGGATGGCAGGGATTTTTCAACCAGTGGGTCATAGATCATCTGGAGAATGGAGATGTTGTGGTAGCGGATATGTTTGACAAGATCCTGAACGGTACTTTTGTAGGCGGAAATCTGACAACTGCGATCCATGTAAGGACTGGAAACGGAGGAGCCGTGATATGGGGCGGAGTACGTGATGTGGAGCAGATGAAAAAAATCGACACTCAGGTGTTTTACAGAGGTATTAATCCCACGCCGATCCGCGAATGTGTAATCACGGATCTGAACGGTGCCTGCCATATTGGGGAAGCGGTGTGTCTGCCAGGGGATATTGTCATGGGAACGGAAAGCGGAGTACTCTTTATCCCAAGCCATCTGACAGAGGAACTGATCAACAGCGCCGAGAAAACCCATGCGAAAGATATATTCGGATTTGCGATGCTGGAGCAGGGAGTCTATACAACAGCGGAGATTGATAATTCTGTGTGGAGCGTTGATATGATGGAGCGTCTTGTGGATTTTGTAGAGACAGATCCCAGTTGTGAAAAATACCGGGGACTTGACTGGAGTCTTGAAATAGGTGCAGCAAACGGTGATCCCGGATGTCTGGAAGAAGTACTGAAGACTTGTTTGGTTTAGATTCTGAGGAGATATTTATCAAAAAGGTCTATCAAAAAAATACTTGCAATCCATTGGAAAAACTGGTAGTATAATTACATATTATAACCGTCTGTGAAAACAGACCAAAGCAAAGAGACAATAAATAGGGAGTCCAAAGCAGGACGACATATTTATTGTCTCTTTTTCTGTTGAGGAGGTAGTGGAATATGAAAAGATCAATGAACATCCAGTTTAAGAATTACGATATGATAGAAAGATTCTCAAAGGACATCGCGAATCTGAAAGGTGAGTTTGATCTGATCTCCGGGAGAAAGGTGATTGACGCCAGATCATTCCTGGGCATATTCAGCCTGGATCTGTCGGCTCCTCTTGTGTTGAATGCGGTGACAGATGACGTGAGCGCTTTTGAAGTGTTCAGCAGATATCAGGCATGATTGAGTATTAGGAAAATAGTTCCAGAGCGGCAGGACTCCTGTTTCAAAGCAGATTTGCTGTGTCGGTTGCAGAATAAGACTGAATAGTAGTGCATATTTGATAAAATAGAGCGTAATCTGTTTTTGGGCTTGACAAACCCTCCTTTCAAGGTTAACATATCCATTAGCAGCTAAAAAAGGAGGAGTTTTATTATGAAAATGATGAAAAAAGCTGCGAGCCTTGCGCTTGCATCTGCACTTGTCGTTTCTCTGGCTGCCTGCGGAAGCAATGGCGGAAACGGCGGCAGCGATAATTCTGGTTCCACAGGATCCGATACATTTATGATCGGCGGAATCGGACCTACGACGGGTGATAATGCACTTTATGGAACAGCGGTAATGAATGGAATCCAGCTTGCGGTTGATGAGATCAATGAGGCAGGCGGAATCAACGGATATCAGATTTCCTATAAATTTGAGGATGATCAGAGTGATCCGGAGAAGTCTGTTAATGCTTACAATACTCTGAAAGACTGGGGTATGCAGATGCTGGTTGGAACTGTTACTTCAGCTCCGTGTGTAGCTGTTGTTGAGGAGACACATGCGGACAATATGTTCCAGTTTACACCTTCAGCAACATCTGTTGAGAGTATCCAGTATGACAATGCATTCCGTATGTGTTTCTCAGACCCGAGCCAGGGATCTGTTTCAGCAGATTATATCGCAGACAACAGTCTTGCGTCAAAAGTTGCTATTATTTATAACAGCTCTGACACATACTCAACAGGAATCTATCAGTCATTTGCTACAGAGGCACAGGCAAGAGGTCTTGAGATTGTATCTGCAGAGGCATATACAGCAGACAGTAACTCTGATTTCTCCGTGCAGATTCAGAAAGCAAAAGACGCGGGTGCTGAGCTTGTTTTCCTGCCGATTTACTATTCTGATGCATCTCTGATCCTTGCACAGGCAGACAGAGCTGGATTTGATCCGATCTGGTTCGGAGTAGACGGAATGGATGGTATCCTTGGAGTAGACGGATTTGATAAGACACTGGCAGAGGGCGTGATGTTCCTTACACCGTTCACACCTACTTCAGATGATGAAGCAGTACAGAAGTTTGTGGCAAGCTACGAGGATGAGTTCGGCAGCACACCGATTCAGTTCGCAGCAGATGCTTACGACTGCATGTATGTGCTGAAGGAGGCTATCGAGCAGGCTGATATCACACCGGATATGAGCATCTCTGATATGTGCGACGCTATGAAGACTGCTATGACACAGGTTACTTATGATGGTGTGACAGGAAAGCAGATCTCCTGGGGAGAGGACGGAGAGCCTTCTAAGGAACCGACAGTTGTTCAGATTACAAACGGTGAGTACACTGTTCTGTAATCATGACTGCAGCGGAATTACAGATATAAAATAAAATCAGAATACCGGGGAAATGTGTTTCATCAGAAAGAACGCATTTCCCCCTTTTTGCAACGACAATAAGCCAAAGTCCGGGCTTGCCCGGAACCTTGGCGACCGCTTACAATCCTGGAATGTGCCTTTTTGCATTTCCGGTGATTTACAAGAGGAGCAGGAGGAGAAGAAACATGGAGCCAGTAAAGGTCAGAAATGTGATGATCGGCGAGGGAATACCAAAAATCTGTGTACCGATTGTTGGAACAACAGGAGAAGAGATTCTGGATGCGGCGGAAGATATTGCCGGAACAGCTGCAGATATAGTTGAGTGGCGGGCAGACTGGTATGAAGATATTTTTCGGTTTGACAGAACAAAGGAGACGCTTGCATACCTAAGGAGTGTTCTCGGAGACATCCCGCTTTTGTTTACTTTTCGGACTGCCGGCGAAGGCGGAGCCAGAGCGGTTGAAAAGGATGAGTATGTGGAGTTGAACCGTAAGATATGCGGTACCGGTATGGCGGATCTGGTGGATGTAGAAGCATTTACCGGAGATGAGGCAGTGGCGGATGTGATCCGTACAGCGCATGAAAACGGCGTCCGGGTGATCGGCTCAAATCATGATTTTCAGAAAACACCTGGAAAAGATGAAATACTGTCCAGGCTCAGAAGAATCCAGGAGATGGGCGCAGACATTCCGAAAATTGCGGTAATGCCTCGTTCAAAGAAGGATGTATTGATCCTTTTGGAAGCAACAGAAGAAATGTACAGAGAGTATGCAGACCGGCCATTCATTACCATGTCAATGGCAGGGGATGGGGTGGTCAGCAGAATCTGCGGCGAAGTCTTCGGCTCTGCAGTGACATTCGGAGCATATGGAAAGGCATCTGCTCCGGGCCAGCTTGAAGTAGAACAATTATCTCAGATTCTGGGGATTCTCCACGAAGGAATGTGAGATGATCAATGGCTTACAGTGAGAGGAAAAATGTGGATAACAAAAAACCGAGTGGACTCGATTTTATAGTTGCCATTCCTTTATGACCTGTGATATAATTAGCTGATACTCAAAAACCATAAGATAAAAAAAGATGAGAGGGAATGAAAATGAGCTTTATATCGTATCTGGTAAACGGACTCAGTCTGGGAAGTGTATATGCGATCATTGCTCTTGGATATACCATGGTATACGGTATCGCAAAGATGCTGAATTTTGCCCATGGTGATGTCATCATGATCGGTGCGTACATGGCTCTGATCAGTCTGACGCAGCTGGGCCTTCCCGTACTGCCGGCTATCCTTGTGGCAGTGGTTGTATGTACGGTACTTGGTGTAGTGATCGAGCGTGTTGCATATAGACCACTTCGAGATGCATCATCATCTCTGGCGGTTCTGATCACAGCGATCGGTGTCAGCTACCTGCTGCAAAACACTGCGCTGCTTATATTTGGAGCCAATACCCAGTCGTTTCCGTCTGTGATCAAATGGAGCGGAGTTTCTCTTGCGGGAGGACGTCTGAACATTTCAGGTGTGACTATCGTGACAATTGCTGCATGCCTGGTGATCATGATCTTCCTGACTCTGTTTGTGCAGAAGTCGAAACCGGGCCAGGCTATGCGTGCAGTATCTGAGGACAGAGGAGCCGCACAGCTGATGGGAATCAATGTGAACGGAACGATTGCAATGACATTTGCTATCGGGTCTGCTCTGGCGGCAGTGGCAGGCGTGCTGCTCTGTTCCGCATACCCGACTCTGGATCCCTATACAGGAGCCATGCCGGGTATCAAGGCGTTCGTGGCTGCTGTCTTTGGAGGAATCGGTTCTATCTCTGGTGCATTTATCGGAGGACTGCTGTTGGGGATCATCGAGATCCTTGGAAGGGCGTATATTTCATCACAGATGGCGGACGCAATCGTGTTTGCGGTACTGATCATTGTGCTTCTTGTGAAGCCCACGGGACTTTTAGGCAAAAAGATTCAGGAGAAAGTGTAGGTGGGTGTGATGTTAAAGAAGTTAAAGACAATGAAAAAAACAACAAGAAGCAGTATGATCACTTACGCGATCGTGATTGTAGCATTCATCGTTATGCAGGCGCTGACCTACACAGGCAATCTTTCCAGTCTGCTGCAGGGACTTCTGGTTCCGCTTTGTACCTATGTAATCCTGGCTGTTTCGCTGAACCTGGTTGTCGGTATTCTTGGTGAACTGAGCCTGGGGCATGCAGGGTTTATGTGTGTGGGAGCTTTTTCCAGTGCATTTTTCTCAAAGTGTATGAGAGATGTGATCACAGTAGCCCCGCTGCGGTTTTTCCTGGCTCTTTTGATCGGGATTGCTGTAGCTGCAGTATTCGGAATCATCATAGGTATTCCGGTACTCCGTCTGAAGGGCGATTATCTTGCCATTGTCACACTTGCGTTTGGAGAGATCATTAAAAATCTGGTCAACGTACTCTTTATCGGAGTTGATTCCAATGGCTTTCATTTTTCTACGAAAGACGTTATGGGCTTGAATATGGAAGCGGATGGCACGGTCATCGTAAATGGTCCTCAGGGAATTACAGGAACACCAAAGGATTCCACCTTCCTGATCGGGACGATTCTGGTGCTGATTACGCTTTTTATTGTTATCAATCTTACTAATTCCCGTGACGGCCGCGCGATTATGGCGATTCGTGACAACCGGATCGCGGCCGAGTCAATTGGAATCAATGTAACAAAATACAAGCTGATGGCATTTACCATATCAGCGGCGCTGGCAGGAGCGGCAGGCGTACTTTATGCGCATAATCTGTCTACTCTTTCTGCAAATACGAATAATTTCGGATACAACATGTCAATTTCTATTCTTGTATTCGTAGTACTGGGCGGTATCGGAAGCATCCGGGGATCTATGATCGCAGCAGTGATCCTGACCCTTCTTCCGGAGCTGTTAAGAGGATTCGCCGATTATCGTATGCTGATTTATGCGATCGTGCTGATTCTCATGATGCTCTTCAACTGGGCTCCTAAGGCGATCGAGTGGAGAGAAAAGTATCTTTCCTTTGGAAAGAGGAAAAAGGAGGCTGTGAAATAATGGCTGCATTACTGGATGTAAAGAATCTGGGGATCTCATTCGGCGGCCTCCGGGCGGTAAACGGATTTGATATCTCTATTGAAAAAGAGGAGCTGTATGGGCTGATCGGCCCTAACGGCGCCGGAAAGACTACAGTGTTCAACCTGCTGACGGGAGTATATAAGCCGGACAGCGGCAAGATCCTGCTCGATGGACAGGATATTACTGGAAAGAAGACCATTGATATCAGTAAGGCGGGAATTGCGCGTACCTTTCAGAATATCCGTCTGTTTAAGCAGCTCAGCGCGCTGGACAATGTAAAGGCAGGGCTTCATAATAAACATCACTATTCTACTATGGCGGGGATCCTCAGGCTTCCCAGCTACCGGAGAGTGGAGAAGGAAATGGATGAGCAGGCTATGGAGCTCCTGAAGGTGTTTGATCTGGAACAGGAAGCCCATCTTACGGCTGCCAACCTTCCATATGGAAAGCAGAGAAGGCTTGAGATCGCAAGAGCTCTGGCTACGGAGCCGAAGCTGCTCCTGCTGGATGAGCCTGCGGCTGGAATGAATCCAAACGAGACTGGCGAACTGATGGATATGATTCAGTTTGTCCGGGAAAATTTCCATATGACGATTCTTCTGATCGAGCATGATATGAAACTGGTAAGCGGGATCTGTGAGCGTCTGACAGTGCTGAACTTCGGTGAAGTGCTTGCTCACGGAAAGACTTCTGATGTGCTGAATGATCCGCAGGTCATCACTGCGTATCTTGGAGAATAGGAGGGAAACAGCGATGGCAATGCTTGAAGTGAAAGACCTGGAGGTTTATTATGGTGTGATCCAGGCAATCAAAGGCGTGTCTTTCCATGTGGAGCAGGGAGAGGTCATTGCTCTGATCGGAGCGAATGGAGCCGGCAAGACGACCATCCTTCATACGGTTACCGGACTGCTTTCTCCTAAGAAAGGACACATTATGTTCGAGGGAAAGGATATCACCAAAGTACCTGCCCATAAGATCGTGTCCATGGGGATGGCCCATGTGCCGGAGGGACGGCGCGTTTTCGCGGAACTGAGCGTTTATGAAAATCTGAAGATGGGCGCTTATACGAGAAAAGACAGATCTGAGATCGAGGAAAGCCTGAACAATGTATACAAAAGATTTCCGCGTCTGGAAGAGAGAAAAAATCAGATGGCGGGAACACTGAGCGGCGGAGAGCAGCAGATGCTTGCAATGGGACGCGCTTTGATGTCCAAGCCGAAGATCATCCTGATGGATGAGCCTTCCATGGGACTGTCGCCGATTCTGGTCAATGAGATATTTGACATTATCCAGGCGGTGAGCAAAAGCGGGACAACGGTTCTGCTTGTTGAGCAGAATGCGAAGAAAGCTCTTTCTATCGCGGATCGGGCGTATGTGCTTGAAACGGGAAATATTGTTCTGGAAGGAAAGGCAAAAGATCTTCTGGAGGATGATTCCATCAAGAAAGCTTACCTTGGTGAATAAAGCAGACGTTGAAAAGAAAGCAGCGGAGGGGATGCATGGCATCCACTTTACGAAAATCAGGAGGTGTGCTTTATGAAAAATATTGTTGTTACGGTTGCAAGACAGTACGGAAGCGGCGGAAAGACTATTGCCGCCATGCTGGCAAAGGAAATGGGAATCAACTGCTACAGCAGGGAAATCCTGCGCATGGCGTCAGAGGAGAGCGGCATTAACGAGCGGCTGTTCGGAATGTCGGATGAGAAGATACGTCATGCAGGATGGTTTCATCTGCTGAGCCGTCCTTACGAGGGCGATCTGATTCCTCCAGAGGATCGGGACTTTGTTTCAGATGATAACCTTTTCAATTATCAGGCGAAGATCATCAAGGATCTGGCCGCAAATGAGTCCTGTGTTATTATCGGAAGATGTGCGGATTATATCCTTCGAGATTTTCCAAATGTTGTCAGTGTATTTGTCCATGCGGACAGGCAGTTCTGCCTGGACCGGGCTATGGAGCGTCACAGCATGAGCGAGAAAGAGATGCTGAAATACATTGAAAAAACAGATAAATACAGAGGAGACTTCTACCGTTATCACACGGGCCATGAATGGTCGGATGCAAGAAACTATGATCTGTGTCTGGACAGCGGAAAGCTGGGCTTTGAGAAATGTGTGGAAGAGATAAAATCTTATATACAGATCCGTTTTGGTGCCGACAGTTAAACTGTCGGCATTATTTCTGGATTGATATGACGGACCACTCCATATCCGATAGAGGTTGGACCCGCATGGACGCCGATTGTAGCGCCTATACGGCAGATCGGTATCCCTGTTGAAATCCCCCATTCATCATGCAGACGCTCATCGGTCAGTTCCCGCAGACGGAAGGCCTCTTCGTAGTTGCTTCCATATCCGACAAGAATGCGGCAGTCCGCCGGCGTGCAGTTGTTTTCCTTCAGGTAGGCTACCAGAAGGTCCACAAGTCCGTCCACGGATCTGCGCCGTCCCCTCCGGATGCCGGAAGAGTGGATCTCTCCGTCCTGAAGCGTGATCAGTGGTTTTATGTTCAGCAGGCTTCCGGCCAGGCTGGTCATCTTTCCGATACGCCCGCCGTGTTCGATATAGTCCAGATTTCCCACTGTGAAAAAGATCCTGGCAGTTGAACGGAGCTCCTTCAGGACGGGAACGGCCTGTTCCAATGTATATCCCTTATCCCGCAGACTGCACGCTTCCAGGACAAAAGCGCTCTGCATAAGTGTGGCACAAAGGGAGTCCATGACATATATTTTGACATCAGGATATTTGTCATGAAGCATATCCTTTGCAATTTTTGCGGACTGCATGGCTGAACTCAGTTTTGTCGAGATGCAGATGCACAGAATATCCTGTCCTGCCGCTGCATATTTGGTAAACTCCCGGAGAAAATCTTCCGGAGACGGCGCTGCAGTTTTCGGAAATGTGTCCGGATCCGTGAGCATACGTTTATAGAAATCATCCAGACTGATCTCTACGCCTTCTTTTTTATATGTGTTATCATCAAAAGAAACAAGAAAATGTACGATACTGATATTATATTCCGCTGTGATTTCATCCGGCAGATCACAGGAACCGTCGCTTACGATACCGAATCTGTGTTTCATAATTTTTCTCCCTTCTGTACTTACTCTCTATTTCTTTTCTATCCCTTTTTCGTGTGTTATATTTATCTTAACATTATTTCATGAAAGAATTCACTAAATTTGTAAAAAATTCTATATTTGTTCAAATGCAGCGCTCAGGTGTGAACTGTGATGCCGGCGCATTGAAGTTAGAAAAGGACATATTGAATAAAGTTAAGTATTTATTAAGAAACTCGGTGATATTGTAATAAAAATGTAACAATGCTATAATCTGGACAGAGAAGCTAGGGAGGAGGTGAAAGGGCTTGATAAAGATCAGAGGACTTGTGAAAAAATTTGAGACGGCGTGTGCGCTTGACCGGATCTCTCTTGACGTACAGGACGGGATCATGTTCGGACTTCTGGGGACGAACGGGGCAGGAAAGAGCACGCTGCTGAGGATCCTTGCGGGGATACTGGAACCGGACGAAGGAGAAATCTTCATAGACGGGGAAGGAAATCCGGCGGATCCGTCCTGTAAGGAAAATATATTCTATCTTCCGGATGATCCCTACTATTTCCCGAATGCCAGTATGGATGAAATGGTACGGTTCTACAGCAGATTTTACCCGGGGATGGATGGGAAAGGGGCGGCGGCCATGGCCGAGAGCCTTCATCTGGATATGAATATCCCGCTGAGGACATTTTCAAAAGGAATGAAGCGGCAGGCATTCCTGATCTTCGCCCTGTGCGCCGGAACAAAATACCTTCTGTGCGACGAGGTGTTTGACGGTCTGGATCCGGTAGTGACGGAGGTGATGAAGAATCTGTTCCGTCAGGAGATGAAGGAGAGAAACTTTACCGTTGTAGTGGCGTCTCACAAACTGAATGATCTGGAGGATCTCTGCGGGAACATCGCCATCCTGCACAGGGGAGGTGTGGTGACCGCGGGCGACCTTAAAACCCGGGGAGAAAACATAAGAAAATTCCAGTTTGTTGTCCCGGTGGGCAGAGACCTGGGAGGCCTGGACAGCTGCTCTTCGGTCATACGGTGGCAGAGGGAAGGCAACTTTGTCAGATTGACGGCACACGGAAGCGACAAGGAGATCCGTGCTCTGCTGGAAAGGTATGAGCCGAAGTTCCTGGAGGAAGTCCCCTTGAGCCTGGAAGAGATATTTATAGAGGAAATGGAGGAGGAGGGTTATGACATCAGGAAAGTTCTTCGGTAAGTGGATCAGAGAAGCGGGGCGGGGACACATTGCGGCGGCATTGTCCTGGGGATTGCTGATGATCTATCTTGCGGTCACTCTCACCAGGCTGAGCCTGGATCCGCAGTATACTTTTTTCGGCGTGGGGAGCAGTGAACTGCTGTGGATCAGCGAAGGGCTGGGACTGGCCCTTGCCTTTGTAGAGTTTTTCTATCTGCTGCAGCAGAGGAAGCAGGATTTCTATTACAGTCTGCCGGTAAGGAAAGGGACGGTATTCTGGAGCAGATATGTACATGGAATACTTCACTATATGATCCCTCTGGTAATCGTGATGACAGTCTGCGGGGTATATCAGAGTACAGTGGATCAGGTCTTTTTCAGTGAGGCGGCAGGATACACGGGAAAGAGTATCCTGATGTACGGGGCTGTTTTCCTGATCTTCTATCACGCAGGACTCCTGTCTGTGGCTGTCAGCGGCAGTGTGGTTACTGCGGTGTTGGTCTGCGCAGGGATTCTGCTATATGGAGGGACCCTGTCCGGAAATGTGCTCACCGTATTTTCTGAGAATTTCTTCCGGACTTACTACAGGATCCCGCTGCTGGAAGAGATGGCGACGGTGCTGGACCCGATGGCTCTTGCAGGGCGCCTGACGGGATGGGAGCTGTATGATCAGAGAGAGATCCTTGCTTTTGTACCCGATGTATCCTATATCGCTGCAGCTGTCCTGTGGATCCTGCTTTCTCTGTGTCTTCTGATTTATGCGCAGAAAAAACGGAAGACAGAGCGGACGGGAAGAGCCTTCGCCCTACCTGCGGGAGAGAGGGCTGCGGAAATCCTGCTTGCTTTTCTGGCAGGAGTCTGGCTGGGAAGTTATCTGACGGATCTGACCGGGCTGACGGATTCTCCCTCCGGCGTTCCGGCGGGGGCGGCTCTGTCAGCGGCAGCAGGCGTCTGTTCGGCGGCAGTTGTCCATCTTGTGCTTGAGGGGACAGCAGGGGGCTGCAGGAAGCAGGCTATACTGAGGAGAAAATGGCAGATGTCGGCGGTATGTGCAGCCGTGCTTCTTACAATACTGGCATTTCCGGCAGGAGCGTCTTCTTTCGACCGTTATTTCCCTGAAGATGAGACGGAACAGATCGGGATCAGCATTGACGGGCTGGGAATGGACTATGAGCAATATAGGGATGCGGTTTATGAAACTGGATCATATACCACGGACCAGCAGATGAAGGAATATATTCTTGCGGATGAGGGGAAGCGGGCTGTCCTAGCCTGGCTGTCCTCTGTCGTAAACGACGATTCGGCAAATGTAAATGATGCTGTAACAAATGATGCTGTGGCAAATGACGCTACAGTAAATGACGATGATACCGGGCAGCAGGAGAACGGCAGCGGAGACGGATCTTATACCATCGCAACAGTATGTTATCGTCTGCAGGACGGAAGTGAGAAGTACAGAAGATACCAGGTAAGCCGGGAACAGTTCCAGGCATTCAGCTCTGTATATGACACTGTAGAATACAAGGAGAAGGCTTATCCCGCTATAACTGTGGGGACCATGGCAGACGCCCGTTATACTTGGGAAGACGGAGTGACAGAGACGGATCTGAAACTGACGGAGGATGAGAAGGAAGCCCTTGCCCTGGCATACAGGGAGGATGTGGAGGCAATGTCCATGGAGGATCTGACGAAGGCGCTGCCGGAGGGATTCGTTTGTGTTGACTCGGAGACAGGCGCCGGTTCCGCCCGGATGCCGGTATATCCCTTCCATGAGCAGACCTGCGGACTGCTGAGAGAGTACGGCGTTGATATAGAGAAGACAATCAAGGACTATGAGATACGCTCTGTGGAAATGTATGAGCATTACGGAAGCGTAGGGCCTAACATCTCCGGCGGCGTATCAAGGATAATCTGCGACACCCCGGAAGAGATAGAGAAGTGGAGTGGCAGACTGTTCCCGGAGAGGCTGGATCTGCAGCCGCTGTTGTACCCGTTGGATCACAGCGGAAATATCAGTGATATCCGTGCTGAGGTGGAAGATCCGCGGACAAATTCGGTCACAAGGGTTGACTGTTGCCTTCTCCCCGAGTAAGCTGTTAAGTGCGAATGAAATGACGGAGCTGTTTTGCGGGTCCTGCTTTCCAGGCAGGACCCGAAGTCTGTGCGATACGCCCGGAGGGCGGCCGCCGTGCTTGCACGAGCGGACATCCGACGGGCAACGGTCATCGAGCGGCAGTGCCGCGAGATGACCGAGGTATCGCGGTGATCGGATAGGGGAAGATTCCTTCCCCTATCCGATCGAATATGCAAAGGAGGCTTACATATGACAACGGATATGACGAAAGGACGGATCATACCGCAGCTTACGGAGTTTACGATCCCTCTGGTGCTGGGAAATCTGTTCCAGCTGACATATAATGCTGCCGATTCTGTAATTGTAGGCAGGTTTGTAGGAGATGACGCCCTGGCGGCAGTAGGGACGGCCGGTCCCATCATGAATATGGTGATTCTGTTCATCAGCGGTATGTGTATGGGCGCGGGAATCCTGATGAGTATGTATTACGGGCAGAAGAATTACCGGGTGCTGGAGAGGCAGATCAGCACTACGCTGCTGGGAGGACTGGCATTTTCCGTGGCAGTGGCTGTCCTGCTGCTGCTTCTTGCACACCCGATCCTGCTGCTCCTGCAGGTACCGGGGGATATCATCGGCCCTGCGGGGATATATCTGCGGATCATATTTGTGGGACTGGTATTTACATTTATCTATAACTTTTTTTCCAACACTTTGAGAGCATTGGGAGACAGCAAGGTGCCCCTCTATTTTCTGATCATAAGCGCAGTGTTGAATGTGGTTGGGGATCTGTTCTTCGTAGTGGTGCTGAAATGGGGCGTGCCGGGCAGTGCTCTGGCAACTGTCCTCAGCGAGGCGCTGTGCTGCCTCTGCTGTGTGATCTACATTAAGAAGAAAGTGCCTCTGCTCTGTCTGGGAAAGAAGTGGAGAGTGTTTGACGGATCTCTGCTGGCGCGGACATTTTCTTACGGCATTACAAGCGCATTGCAGCAGATGTGCGTCCAGCTGGGCAAGATTTGTGTACAGACGGTGGTGAATGTACAGGGGGTTGCTTTTATCGCTGCGTTTACCGCTATCAACCGGGTAGATGATTTTGCCATGACGCCTCAGCAGAATATTGCTCATGCATCTACCACATTTATGGCTCAGAACAGAGGAGCGGGCAATATCCGCAGGATGAAGCGGGGATTCCTCTGTTCTGTATTTCTGGAACTTGTATATACAGCTGCGGTTTTTGCTGTTGTATTTGTCTTTGCAAAACCGATCATGCAGCTGTTCGTGGATGATGGCTCAGAGGAAGTTATTGGCCTGGGCGTGTCTTATCTGAAGCTGATTGCCTTCATGTATGTGATGCCTGCGGCTACGAATACAATCCAGGGATTTTTCCGGGGAATTGGGGATTTGAAGGTTACACTGATCAGCACGGTGCTGAATATGTCAGCGCGTTTTCTTGCCGCATGGCTTATGATCCATATCATGCATGGCGGATTTGACCGGCTTGCCTGGGCAAATTTCTTCGGATGGGTGGCTATGCTGGCTCTTCAGATTCCATTGTTTACCATTCACTGGAGAAAAGAGAAGGCAGCGAAACCAGATGCTTGATGACAGTTTATGCTGTTTTTCGAAAAGCATAGTATTTTTTTCGACTTATGACAGGATTCCTCCTTTTTTTCATATGGAAAATGATACCCTCTTTTAAGCAGGGCTGTGTAAAACGGGGTTAAACCGACTTGCACGCCTGTAAGGAGAAAGCATTCCATGTTGGAAAAGGAGGAATAATAATATGAACATGAAAAAGAAAATTGCTGCATCCCTTATAGTCATTATGGCTCTGGCGGCGGCTGTCTGTGCTGGAGTCTGGTTTTACATAAACCGCTTTGATCCTCAGGCGTATGTCCAGGCTGTGCTGGATGTATCATATAAGGATGAGACAGAAGCTTATATGGAAATTGCCCGTGTAACAGAAGAGGAGGCAGATGCTGTCTTCGAGAATAATCTGGACGCTACAATGGAGGAATTTGAGTCTTCGCCCATGCCGGAAGAACTGAAGCCTCAGTACCGGGAGCTGTTCGGAGAGATTGCGAAGAGTGTGAACTATACGGTGGGCGAGGCCGTGCGGGAGGAGGACGGAAGCTTCAGCGTTCCGCTGAAGATAAAGCCGATCACTCTGTTTGCAGATACTTATGACCAGTTTCGGGATAAAGCACAGGAGTATGCGGACCAGGTGACAGACCGCGTGATGCAGGGAGATGAGATGCCTTCGGATGAGGAGATGCAGGCGGAGGTATACCGGATTTACTATACCGTACTGAAAACTGCCATGGATGAGGGACCATTGTACGGGGAGGCGCAGGACATTACTCTGCGGGTAGCGAAAAATGATGCCGGCGAATATAAGATAGATACAGAAGACATGCAGGAGCTGGATACACGATTGATCGAGGACGGGGAAGAAAAAGAGTGAAAGGCTAAGATTTGCAATATTTTTAATCATATTATACGGGAAATCGCTTATTTACTATGCTAGAATAAAGGGGTAAATAAGGAGACAGAGCCCGATAGCACATATGAAGCAGACATTGTCTGAACAGTGGGACAGGGCTGTTCCGAAAGCAATCATGATTAGAAAACAGGAGGAAACCAGAAGATGAAGATAGCACTGATCAATGAGAACAGTCAGGCGGCAAAAAATGAAGTGATCTGCAACGCACTGAAAAAAGTTGTGGAGCCCATGGGACATGAGGTTTTTAATTATGGAATGTATACAGCAGAGGACGAGTGCCAGCTGACCTATGTACAGGTTGGTATCCTGGCAGCAGTCCTTCTGAATTCCGGAGCTGCGGATTATGTGATCACAGGATGCGGAACAGGCGAGGGAGCCATGCTGGCATGCAACTCATTTCCGGGCGTGATCTGCGGACATGTAGAGGATCCGCTGGACGCCTATACATTTGCTCAGATCAATGACGGAAATGCCATTGCCATTCCGTTTGCAAAAGGATTCGGCTGGGGCGGAGACCTGAACCTGGAGTATATCTTCGAGAAACTGTACGTGGAAGAGAGCGGACAGGGATATCCCAGAGAACGTGCTGTTCCGGAGCAGAGAAATAAAAAGATCCTGGATGAAGTGAAAGGTGTGACATACCGTAAACTGACAGACATCCTCAGAGAACTGGACAGAGACCTTGTAAAGGGAGCGCTGAGCGGAGAGAAATTCCAGGAATACTTCTATGCAAACTGCAAGGATGAAGAAATTGCAGCTGTAGTAAAAGAAATCCTGGGCTGATCAGATCATCTTACAGACTGAAGAAGCGGCAGTGATCCTTCGTGGAAGCAGTCATGAGAAGAATCGAATAGAGGATAAAGAAAGATGGGAAAAGCGTACACGTTAATCGAATGAGTACGCTTTTCCCATCTGTTATTTCAGTTTTCTATCAGTCAATCAGCTTGATCTGTGTCAGCGGCCAGTAGCGGAAGACTGCTTCGCCCAGTATCTCATCTCTGGTGACAAATGTATTTTCCCAGTATCGGGAATCCAGTGAATTGTTCCGGTTATCACCCATTACAAAATAAGAATCTTCCGGTACGGTATAAGGCCCGAATGAACCGACCATTGTTTCTTTGGTCTCTACATCATCCAGCGGCTGGGAAGATCCGTTGATATATATCTTTCCATCCCGTATCTCCACGGTCTCGCCGGGGAGCCCGATGATCCTTTTGATAAATAGCTGGCTTTCATCGTCCGGATAGCGGAAGATGATCACATCAAAACGCTCCGGATCTCCTGCAATGTATGCCAGCCGGTTCCCGATGATACGGTCCCCCGGCATGATCGTATTTTCCATGGAGCCGGAAGGAATCTCAGCATTCACGATCAGGAACCTTCCCACGATGAATGCCAGCGCAGCGGCAATGAAGAAAGTCAGTACCCACTGCAAAAGCTCTGAAAGAACAGGATTTTTAATATGTTTCTTTCGACGACGTCTCTGTTTCATGCAAATACCTCGATAAATGAAATTTTTCTCTTTCCTATACTACTTAAAAGTGATGCAACGGGCAAAATATCTATGGTTATAAAATAGCATATCCTGCCAGGCCAACATTGATATTATATCAGATTGTAAAAAATATTACAGAGGTTTTTACATTATGTTTCGAGAATATAGTTAAACTTTATTCAGGAAAGAGCACAGTAACAGAAAGTACCCGGTCTGAAAACTCCGCATGAATACTTCCGCCCATCTGTTCGGTCAGAGCGCGGGCGATGGACAGGCCCAGTCCGGTTGCGTCAGAGGAAGCCGTCTCTACGGTGTAAAAGCGGTCGAAGAGTCTGCCGGCACTGATTTCGTCTAATTTCTCCGCGTGGTTGGAAAAAAGAATCTCTCCGGTTTCTTTCAGCTCAATGACAAGATCTCCGTCACTGTATTTCAGTGCGTTGGAGATCAGATTTCCAATGATCCGGGTCAGGGCACTGCGGTTCAGAGTACGACGGACTTTTGCCTCTGGCAGATGAATCTCGGGGGTGATTCCGTGCTGCCGGAGGGCGGCATAGAAACCGGAGATGCTGTCCTCGAGAACCCGATTCAGGATCAGAGGCTCCGCCGGCGTACCGTCAGATACGGAGGTGAAAACTGAGTAGCGGAACAGTTCCTCGGTCAGTTGTCTCAAAGCTTCCGTCCGGTTTCGAATGATCTTCAGGTAGCGGGAAACTTCATCTGATTTCTCCGTTTTGTCGAGAAGATCCAGATATCCGCAGATGGCGGTCAGAGGAGTGCGCAGATCATGGGAGATGCCGGTGACTGCGTTCTTTAGCTCCCAGTCGCCCTGCTGAAAACGAAGATGTTCACTTCTCAGTTTCTTTAGCTCTTTATTTATGCTGTCTGCCAGCTGTCTCATGTAGCGGTCCCCGCTGGAGATATCGATCAAGGTATTGGTATCTCCGGAAATCTTTTCGGCAAATGCATCGGATATCTCTCTGGCGGAGCGTCGGAGCAGATGGAGCCGAACCGACTGAATCAGAATGATGATGCAGAGTATGATAATGATCAGGCAGAGCCAGAATTCCATAAGAATGATACCTCCTGTTACTGATATCCCTTAACCGGGATTATTATAATATTTTACAACAAATCATTGCGCAGATTTAATTTTACCGCAGGTCCTTTTTCCGGAAGAGAAAGATTCCCACTGCTGTGACGACTACTGTGACGCCGGCAGAATAGGCCATAAGCAGCATAGGATTTGAGGCCTCCATATTGACATACTGGACGGACTGGCCGGTGGGCAGCAGGTCATTCAGAACCTCATAAACTTCCCGTTCGGTACCTTCCAGATACATGGGGTTCGCCATTTCTGCAACGTTTTCTCCGGAACTGTCAGATCCATCTGCAGAGTAACTGAGGACCTGATAAGTGGGCGGCTGCTCCAGCCTGGCCCGGATATAGATCGCTACAAAGAGCAGGATAAATACAAGCAGGATGTTGATGACAGCTGTGACAGACCGGCTCTGACAAAGCATGGCAATGCATGTGCACAGAGCAGAGAAGGCGGCTCCCATGAAAAAGATCCCCAGGGCAGTAAGGATCACAGCCTTTATATCGTTGTCAAAGAATCCTGAGAGCGGAAGTCCGACGGCAAGCGCGGCTGCAAGGTAAAACAGACACATGACCGCGGAGGCAGCTATGCAGGTAATGAGCCCGGACAGATAGATAGCGGCCCGGGAATGTCCGATGATCAGCTTGTTCCTCATAGCTCCGCTGCTGTACTCCGCTCCGATAAACAGACTGATAAAGGCGGACAGCAGGATCCCCAGGAACAGGGAATAGAAAAAGAATGTAGTATCCGGCGAAGGATCGGATCCGTAGCTTACGGCTTCAACCCAGTTCATGAACTGACTGACCACAGCCAGGATGACCATAAAAATATTGCACAGCCAGAAAGATTTATTTTTAAACAGACGCACGAAATATGCGGATAACAGTCTACTCATGTTTATTCCCTCCGATCAGATTGACATAATAACTCTCCAGGCTCTCTTCATTTTCAGTCAGAGAGATGACGTCGCATCCCTCTTCCGCCAGTGCGAGAGTCAGCTGCGTGACATTGACTTTTGCGTAGATGTCCGCCATTGTATCAGAGAAAATATTGTAGTCCAGATTCATTTTATCCATGACACGTGCAAAAGCGCGGATGTCAGATACTTGTACCCGGATGCATTTCCGGCAGGCGGCGTCCAGCTCCCCGGCGCTGATCTCCCGGATCATGCGGCCATGATCGATAAACCCGTAGCAGGTGGCAAGGCGGGAGAGTTCATCCAGGATGTGACTGGAGATGAGGAAAGTAATGCCTTTCTCACGGTTCAGCCGCAGGATCAGCTCCCGCATCTCAATGATACCCTGAGGATCCAGTCCGTTGACTGGTTCATCCAGGACGAGAAAGTCCGGGTCCCCTGCCAGAGCGATGGCAATACCCAGCCTCTGACGCATTCCGAGAGAGAACTTGCCGGCCTTCTTCTGCCCGGTGCTTTCCAGACCCACAAGGGAGAGCAGCTCCGGTATTCCGTCAAAGGAGGGAAGACCGATGATGCGGTACTGTTCCTTCAGGTTTTCCTCTGCGGTCATATCCGGGTAAAAGGATGGCGTCTCAACGACAGCGCCCATCCTGCGCCGGCATTTTGTGATGCCCGGTTCATCATGTCTGCATCCGTAGAGGGTGTAGTCCCCGGATGAAGGGGCCAGCAGTCCGCAGATCAGCCGGATGAAAGTGGTCTTCCCTGCACCGTTGCGCCCGACAAAGCCGTAGATTCCTCCTTTTGGCACGTGAATGGAAAAGTTGTCCAGCGCCTGAAAGCGCCGGTAATTTTTGCTCAGCGTTTCCGCTGTAAGGATATAGTCCATAATTCAGCCTCCTGTATTTTGATGACAGGATTGATTTTACGTGGAAAGAGTTAAGAAAGCGGTAAAGGAAACAGTTAAGAAAGGGTTAAGATATCTTCATTCATTTTAAAACCGATACCCCACACTGCCTCGATATAATCCTTTCCATTGATGCTTTTCAGTTTCTTGCGCAAGTTACTGATGTGTACCTTGAGAGAACTTTCCACACAGTCCGGCGTGTCCTCGCTGATCCGGTCCAGCATGACGGAGCGGGTGATGACCTGGGAAGGATTGGTCATAAGCAGTTTCAATATGGCGTATTCTGTGCGCGTCAGCTTTACCGGCTGCTCATCTACAGTGACTGTACGGGATGACGTGTCCATACGGATCGCGTCAAAGGTCAGAACAGCAGAATTGCCGGAAGCAGAGGCTTTCCTCAGCTGGACCGTGATCCGTGCCAGCAGCTCGGCTGTGTCAAATGGTTTAGTGATATAATCAGCGGCGCCGCCCAACAGCAGGTCCACTTTATCAGAGACGTCCGCCTTGGCGCTGACGACAATAACGGGAATGTCTTTAATACGAGGAAGCAGCTCTTCGCCGCTGAGCCCCGGCAGCATCAGATCCAGAAGGATCAGATCCGGCCTGTGACCAGACAGATACAGAAGAGCCTCAGTGCCCGAGTAAGCCCGGGAAGCAGAATACCCCTCCCTCGTCAAAACCTCCTCCACCATATCCCCGATACATACATCATCATCAATGATCAAAATATTCCTCAAAACATCCACCTCCAGAAGAAGATTATATACGCGCTCCCCCCTGATTTCAACCACACCACTTTATAATAAAAGTATAAACAATTCTAAAATTAGTGGTAAATTCACAGACAGGACACAATTTATCTGTTAAAATGCAGCTACAGGCAGTCGATAAGGACTGTAACACTGATAGAAAACAGGAGGTTGCTTATGAACAGAATACAGTACAATTTCTATATGTTTATCTTATATAACGATTTCGGAAGGAAGATCAAGGAGGTTCTCAACGGACTGATCCCCGGTCTCATCCGCGAGCCCCAGCCGGTGAGAGTGCCGGTGCAGAGGCCATATCCGGAACGGGAGTATAGAAATCGACAGAGATAATAAGACATATGAAGGCAGATCACATGGACGGGACAGCAGTCGGACCACATGGATCTGTCTTTTTTTTCGTCATGAAATGTGATAAAATTTTGGAGAGAGGAACAGGAGTTCTGCGCGCAGGCTGAGAGGGGAAGGCAGCTGATATATGATTGATAAGGGAGGAAGAATATGCCAGGAACAGGAAAAAAGATCACGGGGCTGTTGCTTGCCGCCATGCTGGCGGTTACAACGGTTTCCTGCGGAAATCTGCCGGAGATCCGGGAGAATACGGGTGCATCTGCACAGTACGATACCGTGCAGGAGGTGCCGGACTACAGCGGGGAGCCTTATGTGGAGATCAACAATAATCAGCCGGATTTCACAGAGGAAGAACTGACGACAGTAGCGTATGAGGAGTACAGTGCCCTGGATACTCTGGGCAGATGCGGAGAGGCGGAGGCCTGTATAGGCGAAGAACTGATGCCAGATGAAGAACGTGAGGATATCAGTGATGTGACGACTACGGGATGGAAGAATGAGAAATATGACAACGTGGATGGAGGGTATCTGTATAACCGCTGTCATTTGATCGGGTATCAGCTCTCCGGGGAAAACGCCAATGAGGAAAATCTGATCACCGGCACCCGTTATATGAACACGGAGGGAATGCTCCCCTTTGAAAATATGGTGGCGGAATATGTACATGAAACAGAAAATCATGTGATGTATCGCGTGACTCCTGTGTTTGAGGGTGCAGATCTGGTTGCCTCCGGAGTACAGATGGAAGCAGAGTCGGTGGAGGACGGCGGAGAAGGCATCTCCTTTAACGTGTATGTTTATAATGTACAGCCTGACATTACCATTAATTATGCTACCGGCGACAACTGGGAATCTGCGGAAGGAGATACCGGATCAATAAGCGAAGCATCCGATGAGACGGTGCAGGGAAGTTATCGTCAGGATGAGGAACAGTCTTATGTTATAAATGAGAATACGAAAAAGTTTCATAATCCGGACTGCTCCAGCGTAGAAGATATCAAAGAGAAGAATAAGAGAGAGTTTACAGGTACCCGGGACGAACTGATCAATGAAGGATATGATCCCTGCGGAATCTGTAAACCATAGAGAATGGAGGCTGAGATCATGGAGAGATTCAGAAGGATATTTGTGATCGTCATGGATTCTCTGGGAGTGGGAGCGATGGATGATTCCCCTGAGTTTGGCGATGTAGGTGTGAATACGCTGGGACACATTTCCCAGGCTGTGGATCAGCTGATCATGCCGAACCTTCAGAAGATGGGAATGGCGAATCTCACTCCGCTGAAGCAGGTGCCGCCGGTTGAGAATAATCTGGGGTATTACGGGAAAATGAGGGAGAAGAGCAGGGGAAAGGATACCATGACCGGCCACTGGGAGATGATGGGGCTGGAGGTGAAGAAGCCCTTTAAGACATTTACGGAACATGGATTTCCACCGGAGCTGATCGCAGAGCTGGAGCGGAGGACCGGGCATAAAGTGATCGGAAACAAGAGCGCCAGCGGTACGGAGATCCTGGATGAGCTGGGAGAGGAAGAGATCGCCACAGGACATATGATTGTGTATACATCCGCGGACTCTGTCCTGCAGATCTGCGGGAACGAGGAGACGTTCGGTCTGGATGAGCTGTACCGGTGCTGCGAGATTGCCCGGGAGATCACTATGATGGACGAGTGGAAGGTAGGACGCGTTATCGCCCGTCCCTATGTAGGCAGGAAACGAGGAGAATTCAGGCGCACAAGCAACCGCCATGATTATGCGCTGAAGCCCTTTGGCAGGACGGCGCTCAATGCTCTGCAGGAGGCAGGCCTGGATGTAATCTCTGTCGGAAAGATCCGCGATATCTTCGACGGGGAAGGAATTACGGAGGCATATAAGTCGAAGAGCTCTGTCCACGGGATGGAGCAGACTCTGGAACTGGCCGGGAAGGAGTTCCATGGACTGTGCTTTGTCAATCTGGTAGACTTTGACGCACTGTGGGGCCACAGAAGAGATCCGGCGGGGTATGCTGCCGAGATCGGGCGCTTTGATGAGAAGCTGGGAATGCTTCTGCCCCTTCTGAAAGAGGATGACCTGCTGATCATCACAGCCGATCACGGGAATGATCCTACTTATACGGGAACAGATCATACGAGAGAAAAAGTGCCGTTCCTTGCATATTCTCCGTCAATGAGCGGGAGCGGTGAGCTTCCGGAGGCAGATACATTTGCAGTGATCGGCGCTACAGTGACCGATAATTTCGGCGTAAAGATGCCGGAGGGGACCATCGGGCGGTCGATCCTGGAGAAGCTGAGATAACGCTATAGCATCGGAAATGCAGGTATGTAAGGCAGATAGAGAGAGAGTACTGTTTTCGGACGGTACTTTCTTTTTTGATATTTATTGACAGGCGCATATACTTAGTATATATTTATATTTAGTAATACTAAGTGTTTAAAAACAGGAGGAAGGTGTATGGAGAGCCGTTTTACACAGCAGCTGAAAAAAGGCGTTCTGGAGATGGTCGTTCTCTGTATCATATCAGAAAAAGATACATACGGTTATGAGCTCCTTCAGGAACTGGGAAAACGGGGAGAAGGTTTCTTTGATCTGAAGGAAGGTACCCTTTATCCCATCCTGTACCGCCTGGAAGATGACGGCCTGATCCAATCCTCCTGGAAGCAGGATCCGGAAAGAAACGGGGGAAGACGTCCTGCACCGAAGAAATACTACAGGATCACGGATGCGGGCAGCAGGGCGGCGGAGGATTACCGGGACATATGGAAGAAATTTGAGCAGTGTGTGGATCGCTTATGCGGGGAGGGAGAAGTGTGAAAGTAAACTTTCACATCTACCATTATTGACGCAGCAAGTGCATCAGAAAGAGGAAATCATGACAGAAGAACAGAAAAAGATTAAAAGATATGTAAACGCTCTGGAGCGCCGTCTGAAGCTCCCCTTAAAGTTAAAGGTCAGGATCAATGAGGATATAGGCACAGAAATCCATCTCAGAATGGAGGCAGGAGAGAGTGTAGATGAAATCCTGGAGGAAATGGGAAGTCCCGAGGCAGTGGCAGAGCGGTTTCATGAGGAGTATGCAGAGTATGTTGTGAAGAAAAGTCCGATTCGATTCCTGTTCCTTGGACTGGCAGCCTTTATTATCATAGCAGCGGTCCTATTTGGAATTGTATTTGCCCAGTCGCACCAGACTGAACCATCGATTTCTATTATCGGAGGTGCTGATGGTCCAACATCTATTTTCATTGCGGGTAAGACAGAAAATGAAACGAATCGGAACGTCTGGAACACTTACTGGATGTCTGTTGTAGGACTGTTTCTGGGCTGTATTGCAGCGTACTTGATGGCGTCTTATGGAAAGAGAGGAGACAGAAAGCAATATATGAAGTGCATCCTGCTGTCTGCGGCAGGACTGATTTTATCATTTATTCCTTTCTTTATACCGGACGGACATGTGGTCCAGTGGTCTTTCGGCGTGGGCATGACAGGAATAACAGTAGCGCCGGGAGTGATCCTGAATCTGGTGGTGCTGGTAATGGCATGGATAAGGATGAGGAAGAAGCGCGGGGATGATATCAGGTAAAAGCTGGCCGGGGAATACCCGATAATATAGTATGAAAAAAGTGGTGAAATTAATTCGAAAAAATCTTGACAAATGGTGATCTTCACAGTATACTATACAAGTGGCTTGCGAAAGACAGGCCACGGAATAGGGGATTGGTCAAATGGTATGATAGGGGTCTCCAAAACCTTTGGTGGGAGTTCGATTCTCTCATCCCCTGCTAGAAAGGCACCGTGTTTACGGTGCTTTTTCTATTTCGTGTCATATGATTCAAAATAGGGTATGGCTATTTTGTTTGCGATGACTGCCTAGAGGTGATACGATATTCCAATCGAGAAGGTGTACGTCTTCGGATGTGTATTGCCGCCTAATGTGCCAACATCGGGCGGTTGACTTTTTCGATACATTTGCTATAATGTACTTAACAGGACAGCCGGAAGGTGAGTGCAGGTCACCCGACCCGGCGAAAGTAAATACTAAGCTAAGAAATAGCCGTTCCTAAACTTTGACGAGAGCAGGACGGCTATTTCTTATGCGTAAAATTCAGAATGGCTACTATCAGTAAGGCGGTACTTACAATTAGGCTCAACTCTTCTAAGCTGCTTTCTTACGAATTATTTTCCTGATAAATAATATGACCAAAAAATAAATTGCACATGCTATGATCCCCGCACCACAAGACCATGATACAAATACATACCAAAGATGCTTCACTCTTGCAATTTGGTATGTAGCGATCTCTCCACGCTCAAGAACAGCAAGCCCTAATACAGCAATTGGAACACATGCGCCCAGGATAAAAGCTATAGCTGCACCAAGAGCGGTCAGCGCCTTTTGATAAAACCGTACTTTTTTTAACGGATCTGTTTTTAACTCAGTATTTGCAGGCTGAACATCTATTTTCATTTTCATGGCATCCATCTTTTTTTGGCAGTCTTCGCATTCGCTTAAGTGCTTATCAATGTCCTGCCTTGTTTGTTCGGATAATATATCGTCCTGATATAGCGGTAATAAATCTGAAACAATATAACATGGAAGTCCTTTATTCATTTTTCAAAATCTCCTCTACAATTTTTTGCTTTCCCCTAAAAAATGTGACTCTTGTCCAGTTTTCTGTTTTGCCGATGATTTCTCCGATTTCAGCGAAAGATAAGTTGCTGATCAATCTTAAATACATTACTTCACGTACAGGCTCATTCAAAGCATGTATCAACTGTAATATCTCTTTTTGTTCCCACTGAACGTTTATTTCTTTTTTACCATTTGTTTCCGGAATATTGTCCTCCAGGGGTAAAGTGTCCGGATGTTTCCTTAAATATTTCAACCAGACATTTTTAGCAATTCCGCACAACCAGGTCAAAATAGAGCTGTTTCCTTTAAAGCGGTCAATACATTGAACAGCTTGAAAAAAAGTCTCCTGGGTGAGTTCTTCGGCAAGATGTTCGTTAGTTGTTTTGCTCAATAAAAACAAATATACTTTTTTTGAATAAATCTCATATATTTCTTCAAACGATTGCACTTTTAGCCCCCCTTCTGTTTGTTAGTACCGAATTCTGCTGTTTTGTTACAATCATATTTATAAAAGTAAAAAATCATTTTACAAGTCGGGAATATTCCTGAAAAAACATAATAAGTTCAAATGTTTAAAAATTTTTCTTCATTATCAATACAGTATAACAAAATAGAACATAAATGGAGGATAAAAGAATGAAAAAAGTGTCTAAAAAAACAAATTGAATCATTATAGGGAGTGAAGATGTGAGGAGATATTAAAGGGAGAGAAGGGGAGCGGCCCGCCGCTCCCTTTCCTAATCAGAAATTTGAACATGCATCATCTCACCGTATGTCGGACATAAGAATATACCGTCAGTCCTGCAAAAAGCGGAATCTCAATAATATACGCAATGACTGCAGCGTATGGAGTCCATACAGCCATATTCCCTATATTAAAAAATTTGAAATCCTGAACCGCATAGAGGATACTTGTCTGCAGCCCCACCCCTCCGGCCGGCAGTATGCTGCACAGCCAGTTCGATATACTTTCCGGCATGATAACGGAAATGATAAGAGGCATGAGGCAGAATAACAGAGCGGTCGCCAGTGCCGCCACTGTGCTCCTGAAATTGGCGGACAGGAAGAGGGTAAAGCTTACCACGGCAAGAACACATAACAGACCGGTCCAGGCCAGGAACCACTGCAGCTGCCCCAGATCCATATCAGCCAAAGTGAGGATGGAATAGATCATCTGGATCGACGTCTTCGTACACTCCCAGCCGAACAGTGTGTTGGAGATCAGGATATACAGTACCGTGCAGATCATAAATGCAATCCCACTGATGCACAGGGCAGAGAGTATTTTTACTGCTGCGAGATAACATTTACCCCGTCTGGTACAGCGCAGGATATCGTCTGCGCCGGACTGGTATTCTGCGGAGAAAATCGGCGCGGCGATCACAGCACAGAACAATACAATCAGAAATGCAAGCATGGTCTGATAATCCAGGGCATTGGAGTTGAAACCAGGATACACCTCAAAGGGTTTTTCCACATCCGCGTACATATTCATTGCCGTATTCCGGGCTGACAGGTTGTTACCCTGTTCTCTTACCATCTGTGCGGATAGCTGATCCTCACATGCCTGGTAATAATTGTCTATCTTTTCTGGATCGATCTCCATGAGGGTTGGTTCGATGCCGGTGACGGGATCAGCAAACAAAGTTTTTACACCGTGGATCACAGGGACATAAGGCAGGATCTCTGTTTCATAGACGCCCGCCGGCAGATCGTAAGACTGTTCTATGCCGTAATGGTTCAGGCAGGCCTGATAGATCTCAACTGCTTCCCGTACTTTCTCAGGAGTGACAGCTCCGGCTGCCTCAGACTGCAGTTCTTTTTCGTATGCGATAGAGTCAAGGCCGGTCAGCTCTACCAGGTTTCCTGAATCATCTGTATAGCTGCTGTAGAAGAAAGTAGTTGGTATCCAGGCTAACAGGAATGTAAGCAGCAGAGCCAGTATCAGTAAGATCCATGTGGATCTTGTTTTCAGCACACGTTTTATTTCCAGTATGAAAATACGCATTTTAACACCTCCTGTCTTCGATTGAGCTGTCCTGCGGGAAAAGCCACAGATACAGATCCTCCAGGCGCGGATCGGCAGGAGCGGAGCCGGATACCAGCGGCCGTTCTGCCAGATAGCGGACCGCAACAATGCCGTTGCTTCCATTTCTCAGATTCACGATCTGAAGCCGATGCTCATACTTCTGCAAGGCTTCAGCCGGGATGACACAGCTCCATACTTTTCCCTTTACAGACTGTACCAGCTCTTCTGTAGTTCCGGTCTCCAGCAGCTTTCCGTCCTTCATGACAGCGTTGCAGGTGGCGATATACTCCACATCCGGGACAATATGTGTAGAGATCAGAACGATCCGGTCGTGGGCAAATTCTGAGATCAGGTTCCGGAAGCGGACTCGTTCTCCCGGATCCAGCCCGCTGGTCGGTTCATCCAGGATCAGTACTTCCGGATCGTTTAGCAGAGCCTGGGCAATGCCGACTCTTCGTTTCATTCCGCCGGAGAGTTTTGAAATTTTTTTGTTTCTTACGTCCGATAAAGATAGCATTTCCAGCAATTCAGAGATCTTCCGCCGGGTTTTACGGGGCGGGATCGCCTTCAGCGCGGCCATATATTCCAGATAGCTTTTTACAGTAAATTCGGGATAAAATCCAAATTCCTGGGGCAGATATCCGAATATATCACGGTAACGCTCCCCAAGGGTTCTGATGGGGACTCCGTCATATACGATACGGCCGGAGCAGGGCTTCATGATCCCGGCGATGATCCGCATCAGCGTGGTTTTCCCGGCGCCGTTGGCCCCCAGCAGTCCCCATACGCCCGGGGTGATATGCAGGGTAACATCAGATACCGCTTTTTTGTCTTTGAATTGTTTGGAAACATGGTCGATCAGTAATTCCATTTGATCACATCCTTTCTATTATGTCAGCTGCATTTCTGCGAAAGCTGAGCGTTTGATGATCCGGCTGATCTGAAAAATGTTGCAGACGACTAATCCCAGGCAGACAATTCCCCAGGCCAGGGAGAACGTCTGATGATAAAATGCGGGATAGATCCGGTCTGTCATAAATAACATCAGAAGTAAAGCAACGCACATTCCTGTGCTGCCCGGCAGGAAAAACCGTGCCGGGATATGTTCCAAGAGGAACAGAAGCCCTCCGCAGGCCAGCAGAAACGGAAATATGATATACAGGATCACACCGCTGGCATTTATCGAAGTCTTTAGTATGGTAGTATATAAAATGCCGCCCAGTATGAGTAAGTCGCCAACACCAATGATAAGAAGCTTTGCCAGGAGCAGTCTGGCGGAGGAAAACCAGGTGGCTGCCTCTACTTCATTCATTTTGAAACGGAGGGGGCGGTGGATAAACGGGAGTGCGGTCATCAGTACCAGGATAGATGAGAAGCAGAGCAGTTCTGCAACATAGCGCTGGGTTCCCCAGTAATATTTTCCGAAGGAAACGATGAGTACACTGTTGATCAGAGCAAGAAGGATTCCCTGTATCGCCCAGATCTTCCATCCCATGTGTCGGATCTGCAGTATAAGGAAGCTTCGGAAAGGGATCCTGTTTATCGAAGACTTCCTGTTCAGCTCGATGTTTACTGAGAATACAGTTTCCTGTAAATGTTCCTCCGAAATAGGAATGTCAGTATGAGAAAATGTGGTTTTAAGCTGTCTGTTCAGATTACTATCCATCATACAGTACCATCCTCCTTTAGTTTACTTTTCAGCTGCTTCAATGCAGAACGAAGCCGGGATTGAGCTGTGCGGAGAGGAATATCCAGGATTTCTGCTGTTTCCCGGATCGTAAGATCCTGACTGAAGCGCAGGATCACCACTTCCCGCAGCTCTTCCGGCAGAAGTTCAATATACTGCCGCAATGCAAGATCAGACTCTGTTTTGTCAAAACCTGTTTCGTGATAGATGCTCTCATGGGTGAGATCTTCGATGGATATGTCAGAAAACGATTTTTTCCGTCTCATGTCTATACAGGTATTTGCAGCAATCTGATATAAAAATGCTTTGAATTTCCCTTTATGGATATACCGGTCAAAATATCTGACCGCTTTCAGGAAGGTTTCCTGTACGGCATCTTCTGCCATGGATCTGTTCGGAGCGTGCCAGAGACAGTACCGCAGGATTTCGGGATACAGCAATCGGATTAGTTCCTCTGCGGCAGAACGGTCTCCGGACTCCATTCTTTTAATTAATTTATCTTCACGCGTCAAGATTTTTTCCTCCTAAGGGCGTCCCCTTATATATTACAACGAATGAGCCAGGGGAAATGATTTGTGTGATGGAAAAATATTTGGGGATTCCTTTTTCTTTTCGTTATAATTAATAAAATGATACTCTACATAGTCAATCAAAATCTATTTCAGAAAGGCGGAAAATGATGAAAAAGAGACTGCTTGCCATTACAATGGCGTTGTGTCTGATGTTCCCCGGGACTGTTTTTGCTCAGCCGGAAGGGGCGGGGACAGAGGACACGACTGATGAAGTGGTGATCTACCACACCAATGACACCCATGGCTATCTCAGCGGAGACGGAGAGAGCATTGTCGGAATCGATACAGTAGCAGGGCTGAAGGAGAGTACTCCCGGTTCTATTCTGGTGGATGCGGGAGATGCAACGCAGGGACTGCCGCTGGCATCTCTTACCAAGGGAGCAGATGTGATTGAGCTGATGAATCTGGCAGGATATGATCTTATGACAGCGGGAAATCATGAGTTTGATTTTGGAACAGAACAGTTCCTTTCCAATGTGGCTCTGGCAGATTTCCCGATCCTGGCGGCAAATATTTACAGGGAAGGACAGCCCCTTCTCCAGGATGTGCAGGAAGGAAATAACGGATGCCATACGGTCATCCAGCGGGATGGCGTTAAGATCGGATTTTTCGGGCTGACGACTGTGGAAACAGCTACATCTACAAATCCGGCTGGAATTGCGGATCTTGAATTTGAAGATGAAGTGGAAACAGCGAAGAAAGAGATTAATGAACTGGAGGCGGAGGACGTTGATGTGATCATAGCGGTCTGCCACCTTGGAAATACAGACGCTTCCTGTACAAGTGTGGACCTGGCGGAAGCTATGACAGGGGAATACCAGGACAAGATCGACGTGATCATAGACGGACACAGCCATACGGTTGAAAATGATGAAACCAATGGTATCCTGATCGTACAGACCGGATCAGGAATGACAGGGTCGGGAAGCTGACACTGGATGTCAGCGGAGAGGACTTGACAGCGACAGAAGAACTGCTGACAGCGGAAGACCTGGCTGATGTTACACCGGATGCAGCAGTGACAGAGAAGCTGTCAGAGATCGAGGCTTCCCAGGCAGAACTTCTGGAGCAAACGGTCGGCAGCACAGACACAACTCTGTGGGCAGGTCAGATTGGTGTTGTTGCGATCACACGTCTGGTTGAGACAAACTACGGAGACTTTACTGCGGATGCATTCCGTGATGCGGCAGAGATATTCATGCAGAATGCAGGCGGAGAGGATGCAGAGCTTCCGGTTGTTGCTGTGGAAAACGGAGGCGGTATCCGCGCGGGAGTGACAAACGGAGATATTACCATGGGAGACCTGATCTCGGCATTCCCGTTCTCCAACACTTTATATATGAAGAAAGTCACACCTCAGATCCTCTATGAGGCAATGGAAGTATCAGGAACAGCTCTTGACGGACAGGATAAGGAGACGGGAATGCTGCTTCAGCAGACTAACTCCGGAGGATTCCTTCAGATATCCGGATTCACCGTAGTATTTGATCCGGACGGAGAGACAGGACAGAAGGTGACATCGATTACACTGGACGGACAGACAGAGCCTCTTGACCGCAATGATAATACGACAGAGATCATAATGGTGAGCAATAATTACATTATGAGTGGCGGCAGCGATTATACCATGCTTGGTGAACTGCCGAAGTACGGAGAGGCAGGCGGAGAGCTGGAGACAGTACAGGCATATCTGGAAAGCTGTCTGGAAGACGGAACGCTGCAGGGATATGCCGGAACGAAGAACCGGATCCAGATACGCAGTGAGGGATATGAACCGAAGGATTATACAACCTCGATCCTGATCACAGATGAGGCAGGAGAGCCGCTTGCAGGACAGGCTCTGTCATACCGTGTAGACGGTGGGGAACGTCAGAATGGTACGACAGATGAGAACGGCATGCTGCAGATCACTCTTTCCGACGGCGCACATGGAGTAAGGCTGGCGGATACTCAGGCAGAGATCTACATCGACAATTATTCCGGATTCGGTATTACAATTGATCAGTACCGTGAGCAGCCGGCACTGACATTCCTGGCTGATGGAAGCTGTGATCCGGTAGAGGATGAGCAGCCTGGAGAAGAACCGGGACAGGATCCCTCCGGAGAAAATCCGGATGATTCTCAGGGAGGTACAACCGGAGACGGACAGCAGAACGGTGATGATGCACAGAATCCACAGGATGGACAGTCCGGCAACGGAATGCAGTCTTCTCAAAGTGACAAGAAGAATGATACTGCACCGAAGACAGGAGATGATTTCTCAGCAGCTCCGGCAGTGATGATGATCTTCTGTGCGGCAGCCCTGGCTGTGTTACTGAGAAAGAGGCATTTACAGGATAAAATAAAATAATGAATCATACGACAGAAAAAGAGGCGGAGAGCAGCCAGTGCCCTCATGCCTCTTTTTCTGTCCATTTTTTGAATGTGCGGAACATCCCGTAATGCATATTTTCTGTCATGATCTTTTCTACGTCCTTCATGCGGACCGTGTCATAGTATTTGAACCACCATCGTACAAGCGACATCATGTCAGAAGCAAAAAGGTGTGCATACAGATCCGCGTATTTTTCGTTCTCGTCTGTTCTGCGGGCAAACGGCTTCAGTGTGGTGAGGATATTGTCGTGAACGATCCGGTTCATTTCGTTAAAAATCTGACGGTCTATAGAAGCGTTCCAGAGGATCTGATATTCTTCTCTTTTGCCTGATATATATGTCAGAGCGGCCTCAAAGTTTTTTATATAGCAGATATTATGGATATTGGACGGTTCGGCATTGATGAATTCTACATTTATATTCTTACGAAAATCATCCAGTGTCCGGTCGATATATTTATCCAGAAGATCATATTTGTCCAGATAATATTTATAGAAGGTGGAGCGGTTGATCAGCGCGTTTTTGCAGAGCATGTCCACCGTGATCTTCTGAAAAGGGCAGGACCGAAGGCTGTCGAGCAGAGACCGGTCGATCTGACTGAGTGTCTTGACCACTCTTAAATCTGTTTTTCCCATGTAGGAGCTCCTTTCAAAGCGAGTCTTGAATGACGTCTGATTCCGGCGGTATTCATGCATCTGGCATAAAACAACAGAAATCAGAGATCTGTTGGATATCCAACGAAAAAAAATAACTTGATGATAGGCAGCAGATTACATGCTTGTTAAAATAATATCAAAGAGAATTGGCACCAATTCTTATCTGTCATCTGAGAATAGTTTATCACATTTGACAGGAATTAGTAAACAGAAGGAGAAAACAGAAAAATGAGTTACAAAGTTATGGGCATTACAGCCGGAAGAAAAAATGGAAACAGTGAGATCCTGCTGAAGGAAGCTCTCATGGAATGCGAGAAGCAGGGCGCAGATGTTACAATGATCAACCTGCGGGATTATCATATTATTGACTGTACCGGATGCACCAGCTGTACAAAAGCCATGTCCGAGGGAAAGAACGCAGGATGTGTGCTGGATGAAAAGGATGACAAAAAGAAGATTATGGATGTTATGCTGAACCAGGACGCAGTGATCTTTTCTGTTCCTACATATGATCTTATGCCGGCTTCCGTTTATCTGACCTTTGCTCACAGAAGCCTGAGCTATGAGACCTCTTTCCTGGAGTCTATCGGAGCAATTGAGCACAGAGACCGTGTGGCAGGGCTGATTTCCGTGGGCGGATCCACAAGGGCATGGCAGTCCATGGCTCTGGAAGGACTTCAGGCTACCATGTTTACAACAGATATGAAAGTAGTTGACATGATTCTTGCTACAAGAGTTCCGGGAAATGCCCAGTGCCTTCTGAATGACGAACTGATGGAGCGGGCAAGACAGATGGGCGAGCATATCATGGAAGCAGTGCGGACTCCCGCGGAAGAGAGAAAATGGCTTGGGGAAGAAGATATGGGCTGGTGTCCGAACTGTCATTCAAATGCGCTGGTACTGGGAGAAAAGCAGTGGGATGGCGTGTACTATCCGGTTGAGTGTCAGGTATGCGGCGCAGGCGGCAATCTTGTTCAGACAGAAGACGGAAAATGGAAATTTGTGATCCAGGAAGACGGACTTCTGAAGGATCGTACGACTGTAGCAGGCCGCGCCAAACATCTGGAGGAGATCGCTCATACGCAGGGGGGATTCTTCGGAGATCCGGAGAAGCTGGCTCTTGTCAGGGAGAGAAAGATGAAATACGTGAACAAGCAGTTTAAGACAGTTTAAAGGCAAAATATTCGGACACAGTTCCGGTCTGTGTCTATATAGGACAAACGGTATACAAAAGTATCATACAGAAAGGAAGAGGAGAATGGAAGTTACGATTCAGATTGACGGGAGAGAGATCCGGACAGAGCAGGGAGCTAATGTTCTTGAGGCTGCTCTGACAAACGGAATCTATATCCCTCATTTATGCCACCACCCGGACCTGCCGGATATCGGGTCATGCCGTCTGTGCATCGTAGAGGTGGAAGGACGGGAAGGGGTCTGTCCGTCCTGTAAGCTGGAGGCGGAAGACGGGATGAAGATCCGTACAGACAGTGAGCAGATCAGTCATCTGCGCAGACTGTCCATGGAGCTGATCCTTGCAGCGCATCCGGAAGATTGTTCCACCTGTCCGAAATACGGACAGTGCGAGATGCAGACTCTGATCCAGTATATGGGTGTATCCGCTACAAGAATGAATACCAGGGTGAAAGGGTTCCCGATGAATGAAAGCAATCCGCTTCTCATTCATGATATGAACCGCTGTGTACTCTGCGGGCGCTGTGTGCGTGCCTGCAATGATCTGCGCGGCGTGGGAGTTCTTCAGTACAACAAAAAGGATATGGAGACCTACGTGGGGACACTCCATGACAGGCTGCTCAAGGATTCGGACTGCCGGTTCTGCGGAGCCTGCGCTGAGGTATGTCCTACCGGGACGATCAGAGACATGGTGAACTATACGCCTGTGGAAAAGAAGGATACCCTGATTCCCTGTCAGGCTGCCTGTCCGGCGCATGCAGATGTGCCGCGGTACGTGCGTTATGTCAAAGAAGGAAAAATGGAAGAGGCGACGGCTGTTATCCATGAGAAGATCCCATTTCCGGAATGCCTGGGCCATGTGTGCGCCCATGCCTGTGAAGGAAAATGCCGTCGGGGCGATGTGAATGAGGCTGTTTCCATCCGGAACATCAAACGCTATGCTGCCGAACACGCCAACAATTCCCTGTGGAAAGAAAACAGTAAACATCTTCCGTCTACCGGGAAGAAAGTCTGTGTCGTCGGCGGAGGGCCTGCAGGTATGACTGCGGCCTATTATCTGGCAAAACAGGGGCATGAGACCGTGCTGAAGGAGGCTTTGCCAAAACTGGGCGGACAGCTTCAGTACGGGATTCCGTCCTATCGGCTTCCGAGAGAAGTTGTGGATAAAGAGGCGGGCTACCTGCAGGATGCCGGCGTGAAAGTCGAGACCGGATGCAGGGTAGACGATCCGAAAGCGCTTCTGGATGAGTGTGATGCGGTCCTGATGGCCATCGGAACCCACAGAGGCGTCCGTCTTCCCATGGAAGGAAATGAGCTTCCCGGAGTACTTTTGAATGCAGATTTCCTGAGAAACGCGTCCATGGGCATGGAGACAGGAATGGGAAAACGGGTGATCATCCTTGGCGGTGGAAATGTTGCTTTTGACTGTGCCAGATCAGCAGTACGCCTTGGCGCGCAGGAGGTTCACCTGGCATGTCTGGAAGCCCGCGAAAATATGCTGGCTGATGATGAAGAAATCCAGCAGGCTCAGGAGGAAGGAATCCAGATCCATCCGGCACATACCTTTGAGAAGATCTGCGGAACAGACCATGTGACCGGCGTGGAATTTTGTAATGTCAAGAGCTTTACATTTGATGAGAACAGAAGAGCTATTATTGAGAAAGAAGAGGACTCCGCGCATGTGATCGAAGGCGATACTGTGATCTTTGCAGTAGGACAGAGAGCAGATATTACAGAAGAAGCCGGCCTGGAACTGGGAAGAGGAAATTCCATCGCAGTCAGAGAAGGCTCTCTTGCTACAAGCGTGGACGGAATCTTTGCCTGCGGAGACGCAGTATATGGGACAAAAACCGTGATCCAGGGCGTGGCCTCCGGAAGAGAGGCAGCCTCCGAAATGGACCGCTATCTTGGCGGAGACGGGGATATTTCGGAGATCCTTGTACCGGCGGCAAAGAAGGAACCGTGGATTGGACGGATCGAAGGGTTCGGATATCTGGAGAGAGCAGAAGAACAGTTTGTGCCGGCAGATGAGAGAAAGGATAATTTTGATCCTATCAGCAGTGGCATCTGTGATGAGAAGATCTGCGGCGAGGCAGGAAGGTGCCTGCAGTGTGACCTGAGATTTGAGATCACCGGGCACAGGCTGTGGAGTGATTATACCGATCAGGAAAAGGAGGCGGCAAGATGAGTCTTTTGAGCAACAATATCGAAGCGCTGACATTGGCGGGAAAGATGGGGCGCACGGCACTGGAAGAAAAACTGGGCGCCGTTCCGAAGACGGAAGGCAGGATCCTGGGAGCTCTCTATAATGCGGATACAGAAGGCAGGATGAATATGCTTCTTCATACCAATCCTGCGGGGATCATTGCCGGTATGGCAGCGGCAGTGAAGCTAAGTGGAGCGCAGGGCGGCGTTCTGGTCACAGACTGTGAGATCAATGAGCAGGAATTTATGGCGGCAGCAGGTACAGCCGGTATCGATCTGATAATCGAGCGGGCCGGTATGGTAAACAAAACTGCTCACAAGAAAGACCGGATGATGACATTTGAGGAACTGGCGGCTCTGGCAGACCGGATGACGGGTGCTCAGCCGGGAATCTTTCTTGCCCTGGACGACGAGGTGCCCGTAGAGGCGGATCCTGATACGCTGGTGACAGATTTTCTGACGGGAATGGAGTACAAAGGAATCCTGACAGGACATTGTTTTTACAGTGCGGATGAGATCCGGGGAATGAAAGTTGGAGAGCTGAAGACCTGGGGCGGTTCTGTGCGCACAGTGAAGAATACAGACTGTGCGGTAGACCTGGCGGCAAAGGATATCCTGGCTCTGAGAAAGAAGAGCTGCGGCAAGTGTACCTTCTGCCGGGAAGGCCTCTATCAGATCGCTCAGATCCTCGATGGGGTCACATCCGGCAGAGCCTCCGTGGATGATCTGCAGCTGGCGGATGAGATCGGCAGAGCCATGGAAGTATCCTGCAACTGTACACTGGGTGACCGCGCAGGCATCCCTGCGGTTTCCCTTCTTACCGCTTTTGGTCCGGAGACAGAAGCACATATCCGGAGAAAAGAATGTCCGGCGGAAGTGTGTCTTGCACTGACCCGATTCTATATCGATCCGTCCCTTTGCACCGGAAACGGAGCGTGTGTGGACATCTGTCCGGAACACTGCATCGAAGGAAAAGACGGGTATGTGTCACAGATCGATGAGTTCGACTGTACCAGATGCGGGAAGTGCCTGGATGTTTGTCCTAACAATGCAGTAAAGAAAGTATCCGGAAGAGTTCCCAAGCTTCCGAATAAGAGAGCGCGGCTCAAGGGCGCGGCAGGAAACCCGGCAGAAGAAAGGCCGGTACGGGAGCGCAGCACAAAGAGAAAACGTGTATTCGCTTCCATCGGGGCTCAGGCTGCAGTTCCGGAGAAAAAAGAAGAAAAAGCGGTTCGTGAAGAGAAGAAAGCGGAGGTTAAGATCATGAAAACATTAGAGACAGATGTGGTCATTGTTGCCGGAGGACCGGCAGGACTGGCGGCTGCCATCACGGCGGGCGAGAACGGACTGAAGTCCATTATCCTGGAAAAATCAAGCACTACCGGCGGAGCTGCCAACATGGGGATGGGACCTCTCGGGATCGATACAAAGATCCAGAAGGCCAACTTTAATAACATTAGTGTTCAGGAAGCACTGGATATGCATATGCAGTATACCCATTACCGTGTAGATGAGGATCTGGTCCAGACCTATTTCAACAAGAGTGCGGATACCATCGAATGGCTTCAGGAGATGGGCGTGGAATTTGCAGGAGCGTTCCGCTATTTCAAAGAATCAGAAGCCACCTGGCATATCGTGAAGCCGGAAAACGGTGTCATCGGACCCCGTGCCGCAGGTCCCATGATCCGGAAGATGACGGAGCGTGCGAAAGAATTGGGCACAGAAATCCTTCTTGAGACACCGGCTGTTTCTCTGATCGTGGAGAACGGAAAAGTGTGCGGGGCAAAAGCCGTAGACAAAGAAGGGAACGGCATTGAAGTAAAAGGAAAGGCTGTTATTGTGGCCACCGGAGGATTCGGTAATAATAAGGAAATGCTGAAAGAAGAATTTGGACTGAACCTGGGCGAAGACTTCTTCCCGTTCCAGATCCCCGGGATCACCGGAGACGGCTTACGTATGATGTGGGAAGTCGGAGCCGAGAAGTTCGGAGCCAACATCGAAGCAATCTATCAGATCCCGGACAACCTGAACTGGTTCCTGCTGGATGCGGTGCTGCGTCAGCCCAACCTGCTGATCAATCAGCTTGGAGACCGTTTTATGAATGAAGGCGATATGGGAAATACAACCTATGCCGGAAATGCGCTTCATCTGCAGCCGGGCAACTACGGATACTGCATTATGGATGAAGGTATCCTGAAGGAATACAAGAAGAACGGTCCGGATATCGTAGACATTGTTCATCCGGCGGAGGCATTCATTGCCTTTGAAGGACAGGCAGCCCAGGCGGTTGAGCAGGGATACCCGGGATATGTCGAGGCGGAGACCGTGGAAGAACTGGCTGAGAAGCTGGGGATCGATGCGGAGAAACTGCAGGATACCATTGATGAATACAATGAGATGTGCGCAAACGGTGTAGATACGAAATTCCATAAACCTCAGAAGTATCTGCATCCTATTACAGGAAAAGGAAAATACCTTGTCGGAAAGTATTATCTGGCGGCATATGGAACCGTGGGAGGTGTCCGTATTAACAAATACTGCGAGGTGCTGGATAAAAACCAGATGCCGATCGAAGGTCTTTACAGCGCTGGATCAGATGCCAATACAATCTACGGAGACAGCTACAACTTCACACTTCCGGGAAATACCATGGGATTCGCGATCAACTCGGGACGTATGGCCGGCGAGAGTGTGGCAGAATACATCAGAGACTGTGAAGTATAACAGGCAGGTGTGATAAGATGTCAAAAAAATGGGATAATCTGACACTGGCATTCTGTATTGCCCTGCTCCCGCCTATCTGGGCGGTGCTGGCGCCCCATATCCATGTATCCACTGGCGCGGTTGCGCTTATCTGCACCGGTGTGTACGTGGCCAACGGAAACAGATTTTCCGACGGAGTGAAGATTTCTGTTGGATTTCTCCTGGGAGACTTCTGGGCGTGGGCTGCGCTGCATATTATGGATCTCCTGCAGTGGAATCCGGATCTGGAACTGTTTGTTACGCTTTTTGTCATGGGTGGTCTCGTAGTACTGATTTCCGGTCTGGTGCCGTCGCTGGTCTACTGCCCGGCATGGCTCTGCGGCTGGGCCATCGGTCTTACGATTATGTCGCCTCTTGGAATGGAAGGGATGAAAGGATACCCATGGCAGATCGCTGTTGCCATGCTGATGGGAGTATGGTATGTGGGAGCACTTCTGGACAAAGTACAGAGAATGCTGTTAAACTGGATGGAGAAAAAGGATGGTAGATGAAAATGAAAAAAGTAGGAGTATGCAGGGAAGAAAAACAGCTTCCATATTATAAATATTTTGAACAGGATCTGGCTCCGGTTCCGGAGGAAAAGCTTGCGGTTCTTGCACAGGGGGCGCAAAAGGAGAAAAAGGCTGTTCCCTTTGAGCAGAAGGATCTGTTCCTTGCGGGAAAAGATGAGGATTACTGTCAGATTGGATACGGAGTCATGGATGATGGAACAGGATTTGTCTGCAATACCACATATATGCCGGGGGTTACCGGTGAGATGCTGGACTGGTGGTTCCCCTGGCACAGCGTAGGGTCCGATCTGCGATACAAGATCTGGGATCCGGAGGATCACTATTTTGCCCGTGCCGACCGTGTGGATTATGTGTGCGATCCGGCTGTGCCCATGAATCAGAAGACATGGGGCGTGAACCACTATATTATGGAAGATGTGGGTCCTGGTCCGGAATTTCTGAAGCTCTGCTTTAAGAACCCGGCGGATTTCGGATATGATCCTTCGGTGATCGGAAGCGAAAAATGTCAGTCCATGGTATGTGCCATCGGTGAAAGTTCCTGTGCGGCTGCCATGACACACAAGTGGTATCCGTACAAGGATGGAGTGATGTTCTGCTCAAGATTCTGGATCGGGTTCGGAGTTGTGGACGGCCGGATCGTCAAGACACTTCCGGAGGGAGTGAAGATTCCTGAGATGGTTCCCCAGGGACTCTTTGCGCACAATATAAAAGAGTTTACTAATCTGGCGGCAATCCTGCCGGAAGTATACGAAGAAAACAAAGGGGATCTGTAAAAGGCTGGATGTGAAACAGATTTCTGTATGGAGCGGCTGGACGATGCCGTTTTGATGCTGATATGAGGTAAAGTATTCATATTCCCGCCATGCGGGAGACAGACGAGTGGATGGAAAGAGGAAAGTGACATGATTAACATATTGATCGTTGAGGATGAGATTTCCATAGCGAAACTGATGAAGATGAGCCTGAAAAGGGCGGGATATGAGTGCGACTGTGTGTATGACGGCGAAGAGGCGGCGGACAGGATCGGGACCGGGAAATATGATCTGATCCTGTTGGATGTGATGCTGCCGAAGATCAGCGGGTTTGAACTTATGGAATACATTCGTCCTATGGGAATTCCAGTCATATTCATAACGGCGAAAAACGCAGTTGCTGACCGGGTGAAAGGACTGCGGATGGGCGCGGAAGATTATATTGTGAAGCCTTTTGAGATCATTGAGCTGCTGGCGCGGGTGGACGTGGTGCTGAGACGGTACAGGCTCTCCGATGATATCATTGATATATGCGGATTGCACATTGATCCCCAGGCGATGCGTGTACAGCGGGATGGGAAGGAAATCCCTCTGACAAAGAAGGAATATGATCTGCTCCTTCTTTTCGCGAGAAATCCGGATACAGCTCTGTACCGGGAGACGATCTATGAGCGGGTCTGGGGCGGAGAGCTTGAGTACGGAAGCAAAGCCGTGGATCTGCTTGTCCAGAGGCTGCGGAAAAAGGTTGGGTGGAACCAGGTGTTAAAGGCAGTAAACAAGGTAGGATACAGGCTGGAGGTGAGGCAATGAGATTCCGGCTGAAGATCACGATCTGCATGCTCTGCCTGGTCAGTATCCTGTTCGGTGCGGGAAGCAGCGCCCTGATCCTTCTCACTTTTCAGAATAGTCTGGAGCGGGAAAAAAATGCGGCGGAAGATTCTTACAGGATGCTTATGTATATGATGCAGATGGCCGGAGGCATGGAGAACCTGTCGGGGACAGAGGAGATTCGCTCGGTTCTCCGCCAGATTGCCGGACAGAGGGATGCATACTGGGACGGAGTTACACTCTCTTCCGGAGAAGAAGTACTGTACAGCCAGGGCGATACAGCGGAATATCTGGCCGGGCAGGAGGAAAGGGGCAGCGGTGAAGAATGGGTGATTACTTTCTTTCAGGCAGAAAATGGGAGAAATTACCTGAGAATCTCAGGCGGCCTTCCTGCAGAAGGAGAGACGATGTATCTGGAGGCTGCTCATGATATCACTGCTATTTATGAGAACCGGGACCGGCAGCAGAACGCTTATCGGGCTGTCTTTCTTCTGACAATGCTGCTTTGCGCGGTTCTTGCCTACAGCATGTCTTTTGTGCTGACCCGCCCTCTGGACAGATTGTCACGGGGAACCCGTGAGATTGCCAGGGGGAATCTGGCCTTTCGGTCGGGAATCCGGTCCGGTGATGAGATCGGTCGCCTTTCTATGGATTTTGACCGCATGGCAAAAAGGCTTGAAAGGAATGTAAGGGAACTGGAGCAGGCAGTTGAGCGCCAGGAAAGGTTTGTAGGCAGTTTTACCCATGAACTGAAGACGCCTATGACTTCTGTCATCGGATATGCGGATCTGCTCCGCAGCCGGGAACTGTCGGAGGAAGAGCGGCAGGATGCGGCCAATTATATCTTTTCGGAAGGAAAACGGCTGGAGCGGCTGTCGTTGAAGCTCCTTGATATCTATGTGGCCGAGCAGACCAGGCTTCAGCTGTCTCTGCACAGTCCGGGTCAGATTGTAGAAGACGTGGCGGGGCATCTGCAGGCTGGATATGAGGAGCGGGGGATCCTTTTGAAGGTATCCTGTGAACAGGGGCAGTGTATGCTGGAACCGGATCTGTTCCGCTCTCTTCTGGTCAATCTGATCGATAATGCAGGCAAGGCTCTTGCAGTGGAAGGGGACCAGGAGAAACAGACTGAAAGAAAGAAAAAACATATATCGATAACTGTGAAGTTGACAGAGAAAGGATGCGTTCTCATTGTAGAGGACGATGGCCCGGGAATACCGGATGAAGCAAGAGAGCATCTGACAGAAGCGTTTTTCCGGGTGGATAAGTCCCGATCCAGGCAACAGGGAGGAGCCGGACTGGGGCTGACTCTGTGCGCAAAGATTGCAGAACTCCACAGAGGGTCGATCAGTTTTGAAAACCAGGAGAACGGCGGTGCGAAAGTGACAGTGAAGCTGAATGGAGGTCGGCGTGCCGGGCATGACGATATGAAAAAGAGAAAGTCGGAGGAAGAAAATTGAGAAAGAGAAAAAGGCCCTCTTCAGATAACAGAAGCAGAAGGATTGCCGTTGGTGCAGTTGTCACTGTTCTTACCGCCGGAATATTATCGGCCGGATTCTTTCTGCCGCAGTTTGTGGCAAGGCTGGCGGACCGGAGGATCGAGTCGCAGACAGATACCTTTGCCGGGGACAGAATAGCTGTGACCTCGGATGCCAGGCTGATGGACATGCTGGCACTGGCGGATGAACATTCGGATGAGATGAATCTTGCAGGCGGTCTTGTGAGAAGCCATAGCGACATCATCGGGATAGCACGGAGTCTTACAGAACAGCTGGGAAAATACGGCATCCTGGAACCGGGAAAGTTCGGAGAGTTCAGCGCGGATGCCTTCCTGGCAGCAAACGGAAATCTTGCATATGTTTCCGATGCGCTGGGAATAGATGACAACAGTGCGACAACAGTGGAGTCAGAAGGCACATCCGGAACAGATGAAAAAAGGCAAGATATCATGATGGGGGTTATGTGGAGCTGCAGCAGCACGGACGAGAATAACGGGCAGAGTCTTGGTCTGACGATAGATGACAGGAGCGGGAAGCTGCTGTCCTTCGGGCTCAGTCTTGCCAGGGATAAGAAAGAGGTCGGAGAGATTTATGACAGAATGAGTGAGGACCCGGAAGGAATGAAAAAAGAAATCCGGGAAGATCTGGAACAGAAGGCGGAAGGTATGCGGCAATTTTGTGAGGAATCTTACGGATTCCGGCTGGAACGGACCGAATATCATATGGAAGATGAGGGCATCATGTTTTTCTCGGTGGAAATGATCTTTGAAGATGAGGAGGGGAATGAAGTGCCCCTGGTACTTGAGCGGGATCTGGAAGGAACGCTGTACAACTGGAATTGAAGTGGAACGCTCCCGTTTCAGAGGGAAGAGCAGGCGAAAGACGTAAACCCGGGATTTTATAGAGTATTTAGAATAACGATGCCGTTTTGAGGCGGAAAGACAGCTGTTTTGAGGAAGGAAAGGACTAAGATACCGGCATAAAGATCATGAGGTGAGTATTTATGTCAGTATATAACAGAAGCAGCAGATATGAGCGGATCCTCCGGAAGAAAAAGAAGATCCTGCGCCGAAGGAGGCGGCTGAGTGCGGCAGTCATGGCTTCAGCTGCAATGCTGGCTGGGATGTTCTTTTTTATTCAGAGCAGTATCTCAGGCGAAAAAGGAAACATCGGGGGAGAAAAGAATGCAGATGCGGCTTTGAGTGGCGCCGGAGCGGCAGTGGATTCCAATGACGCCGGCACAGCAGATTCCGGTGAGTGGAACCTGATCCTGGTTAATCCATGGCATGAGATACCGGAGGATTATGAGGTGGAGCTGACCGAGCTGAAAAATGGACAGGCCGTTGACTCCAGATGCTATCCTGAGCTGCAGCAGATGATGGACGACTGCCGGGCGGACGGTCTGAACCCGGTGATCTGCGCATCTTACCGCACCATGGAGAAACAGCAGGCCCTCTTTAATGACAAAAAGAGGCGGGTGATCCGGGAAGGATGCCCTGCGTCCAGTGCAGATGAGGAAGCGGCGAAAACAGTGGCACGGCCCGGAACGAGCGAGCATCAGCTGGGGCTTGCCCTTGATATTGTAGATCTGGATTATCAGCAGCTGGATACCCGGCAGGAAGAGACACCGGTGCAGAAGTGGCTGATGGAAAACAGCTGGAAATACGGATTCATCCTGAGGTACCCAACAGATAAAAGCAACATTACCGGAATCATCTATGAGCCGTGGCACTACCGTTATGTGGGAAAAGAAGCGGCAAAAGTGATTCACGAAAAAGGCATCTGTCTGGAGGAGTATCTGGAAAACGATCCGGAGGAATCTTAATTATTTGTTTTACAGAATCTCATTTTTGGTATATACTTGACAGGCAGCCCTGTATCGTTCCGGAGTTCCGGCTGCAGGACGGCAGACAGCGAAGGCCGATGGGAGAGGACGTAGCTGTCCGCGTTCACGGGGAATGTTTCCCTGTGTTCGCCTGAATTATTATTTAAGAAATGAGAGGATAAGAATTATGGCGATTTTCAGAGCTGTCTATAACATACTCTGGGGCGATATCATCAATATCCCCCTTCCCGGCGGCAGCACCCTGGGGCTTTCCCTCCTGGTGCTGATTCTTGTGCCTGCCGGGATCTATTTTACAATACGGACGAGATTTCTTCCGTTCCGTTTGTTCCCCGAGATGATCAAAGTTACACTTGAAAACAATAAGAAAACAGAGAGAGAAGGCATATCCGGCGTCCAGGCGCTGATCGTCTCTACTGCCTGCCGTGTGGGAATGGGAAACCTGGTAGGTGTGGTCGCCGCCATCTCCGCCGGAGGCGCGGGAGCGGTGTTCTGGATGTGGGTGATCGCCCTGGTAGGCTCATCTACTGCATTTATGGAGGCCACGCTGGCACAGATCTACAAGGAGAAGGATCCTCTGTACGGCGGCTACCGGGGAGGTCCGGCCTATTATATCCATCACCTTTTTATAAAAAAGGACAGCCTGCGGAAGCACTCGGTAATAGCAGTGCTGTTCGCTCTTTCCGGACTGATCTGCTGGTGCGGTATCAGCCAGGTGATCGGAAACTCAATTTCATCCTCCTTTGAAAATGCGTTCCACGTACCGCCGCTCTACTCTACGATCGTGCTGGTGGTTATTGCGGCGGTTATTGTATTGAGGAAGAATGCGACGGTAAAAGTACTGGATATCATGGTGCCCATCATGGCGGCGTGCTATTTCTTTATCACTATATTTATTATTGTAAAAAATGCAGGGCAGCTTCCTGCTGTGTTTGAACGGATATTCTCGGAAGCATTCGGTTTCCGCCAGGTTGTGGGCGGAGGCATCGGAGCGGTGATCATGAATGGAGCCAAGAGAGGCCTCTTCTCCAATGAGGCGGGATCCGGATCGGCTCCCTGCGCGGCGGCCGCAGCAGATATCAGCCATCCGGCAAAGGAAGGACTGCTCCAGGCTCTCGGAGTATTTATCGATACGCTGGTGATCTGCAGCTGCTCCGCCATGATCATGCTGCTGACACCAGAATCCATGACCAAGGGCCTGGAAGGTATGGACCTGCTCCAGACAGCCATGCAGTACCATCTGGGAGAGTTCGGGGTGATCTTTATCGCTGTGATCCTCTGGCTGTTCAGTTTCTCTACCTTCCTGGGAATTCTGTTTTACGCAAGGTCCAATGTGGCCTATCTCTTCGGAGATAACTGGACATCCCAGACGCTTTACAAGATTTTGGCCCTCGTCATGCTTTTTGTCGGCGGACTTGCGGCTTATCAATTTGTATGGGATCTGGGAGATCTTGGCGTAGGACTGATGACCGTGTTTAATATGATCGCTCTGATCCCTCTGGCGCCTAAGGCACTGGAGTCGCTGCGGGATTATGAGAAGAACGTGATGAAGAAAAAATCCTGATCTGAGCAGGATCGTGAAAGAGCTGCTGGGAGAATCAGAAGGTGCGTTTATCAACCCGCCTTTTTACTGTGATTATGGTTCTCATATTAAAGTAGGAAAGAACTTTTTTGCAAACTACAACTGTACGATCATCGACGTGGCTGAAGTAAAATTATTATAAAAACAGAGAATTCGACCCGGAAGCCTGGGAAGAGATATCAAAACTGTAAGGCAGATGCAGAACGGTATCACAGAGATCACAGAGAAACTTGAGCCGCCGGTCCGGCGGAGGAATGGAGATGAGCATGAGTATCAGACATATTTTATTTGACCTGGACGGAACCCTTCTTCCAATGGTCCAGGATGAATTTGTAAAGTTTTATATGCCGCTGCTGGCAAAGCATTATATCAAGTCCGGCGTCCAGGTGGACCCGAAAGCCTTCATCGGCGCTGTGTGGAAAGGCTATGAGGCTATGGTAAAAAATGATGGAAGCCGGACTAACCGGGAGGCTTTCTGGAGTTTTATGGAAGATATCCTGCCCACGAGCACAGAAAAATCGGAACAGCTGGCAGTGGAATTTTACGGAGGAGACTTTAATCAGGCCATACAGGCCACATCGCCTACGCCCCTGGCGGACCAGATCGTAAAAGCGGCAAAAGCGAGGGGAATGCATACCTATCTTGCCACGAACCCGGTGTTCCCGCGGTGCGCTACGATGAACCGGATCCGCTGGGCCGGGCTTGATGCGGAGGATTTCGAGCTGATCACCACTTATGAGGACTGTTCTTACTGCAAGCCGAATATAGAGTATTTCCGGACTATCCTGCAGACTCTCGACCTGAATCCTGCAGAGTGCCTGATGGTGGGCAATGACGTGGAGGAGGACCTGGTGATCCGTGATCTGGGAGTGAAGACCTATCTTGTGACAGAAACTATGGAAAATAAGAAAAACCTTCCGATCCATACGGATTACCGTGGAACGCTGGCGGATTTGCTGGAGTTTGTGCGTTGAGCCGGCGGACGGAGGCTCTGTCCGCAGTGTAAAACGTAAACGGGAAACAGAAGGCGGAGGGAGGAGTACGATGGAAATACGAGTTCTGAGATATTTCCTGGCGGTAGCCAGGGAGGAAAATATATCCCGGGCAGCAGAAGTCTTGCACATTACCCAGCCGACTCTGAGCCGTCAGATATCCCAGCTGGAGGAAGAACTGGGAGTACAGCTCTTTACCCGCGGAAAGCATCTGTCGCTGACAGACGCCGGAGTGATGCTGCGGCGCAGAGCGGAGGAAGTGACTGATTTGATGGACCGGATCGAGAGTGAGTTTGCAGAGCCGGACGAGGTAGGCGGCAGGATTACGATCGGAGAAGGCGCTCTGAGTTCTTCTGTTTATCTGATGAAGGCAATGTCGGAATTCCGGGAAAAATATCCTAAGGTGCAGTATGAGATTTACATGAATACATCGGATTATATCCGGGAGCAGCTGGATAAAGGACTCTGTGACTTCGGGCTGCTGTTGGAGCCTGTAGATATTGAAAAGTATGAATTTTTCCGGATGCCGGGAAAAGAGGTGTGGGGGCTTTTCATGGAAAAAGAACACCCTTTGGCGGGAAAAGATCTGATCCGCAGGGAGGATCTGGCAGGCGTTCCGCTTATAACACCAAGCCGTCTGTCAGTTCAGAAGGAGATTTCCGGCTGGCTGGGGGAGGATGTGGACAGACTGAATATTTTCGGAACCTGCAACATCATAACAAATGCACAGATTATGGATGATCTGGGACCGGTTTGTTTTATGTCTGTGAAGGGGGCTATGGACAGTATGAAGAATGAGCGTCTGGTGTTCCGCCCTCTTTATCCGGAGCTGACACTGACGTCGGTGCTCGTGTGGAAGAAGTTTCAGCCTTTTTCAAGGGCAGCAGGCAGATTCCTGGAGAAAATAAAACAGATATGTATGACATCCGGCTATGCCCGGGAAGTATAAAACAGTATATGATACAGGTATTGGACATAAAAAGGATATAAGACTAGAATAAAAGTGCAGACGGAGAATTGCTGATGCATCCGCCTGCACTTATTTTGTGCAATAAACCCGGTAAGCGGCTGACGTGTCTGGACAGGCATATATTTGCCATATAACGACAGTGACGCCGGTGTGCAGGAAGCACATGTTTGTCATGGGACGCGGCGGGACCGGCAGGGCTGATGGCGGTATTGCAACAGACGGGAGAAGGGGGATGCTATGACGGATCAGGAGCTGGAAAATCTGGGCATGGTGTGTACACTGACATCTCTGGGATTTACAGGTGAGGAGGTACGCACATATCTGGAAGCCGGTGAAGACGCTGAAGGAAGAGAGCGGCAGATTCGGATGCTGAAATGCAGGAGAGGAAAACTGCTGAAGAACATTCATGGCGAGCAGAAGCTGCTGGACCAGATCGATTTTATCATTAGAGAGAAGAAAAAAGAAGCTGACGGGATTTTTTGACATGGGACTTCCTCTCTGCTAAAATACCTGTGTACGGAAAGGCCGTACATGTACAGGTGCTGACTGTTCACAGTTTATAATAGCAGAATGCCCGGAAGGGCATGAAAGATGGGAGGAGACACTATGAAAAAAATCATATCACTGATGATGGCGCTGATGCTGTCAGCGTCGCTCCTTGCGGGATGCGGGAGCAGCGGAGCCGGAGATGCCGCACAGACAGAAAAACAGGAAAACGGAACGCAGGAAGAGCAGACCGCAGATCCGGTGGATGTCAGAGTGGCAGCTCTGAAAGGACCTACGGCTATGGGCATGGTACAGATGATGGACGATGTGGACGCGGGGAATGTTGACACAGAGAACTATACATTTGAGATTGATGCGTCCGCCGATCTGGTGACGCCGAAGCTGATCCAGGGCGAGGTTGATATTGCCGCGGTCCCGGCTAATCTTGCTTCTGTTCTCTATAATAAAACCAAGGGCGGAATCCAGGTGCTGGCGATCAATACCCTGGGTGTGCTGTATATCGTGGAAAACGGAGACTCTGTAAACTCTGTTGCAGATCTTGCAGGAAAGACAATCTATGCCAGTGGAAAAGGATCAACGCCGGAATATGCGCTGAATTTTATCCTTGAGAAAAACGGCCTTGATCCGGCGTCAGATGTGACCATCGAGTGGAAGAGCGAGCATTCTGAGTGTGTAAGCGCTCTTGCTCAGGATCCTGACGGAATCGCTATGCTGCCCCAGCCTTTTGTGACTACGGCTCAGGCGAAGAATCCGGATCTGAAAGTTGCACTTGACCTGACAGAAGAGTGGGATAAGGTAATGGAGAATGAAACAGAGAAAAGCCGGCTTCTCACCGGAGTTGTTGTGGTGAGAAAGGAATTTGCCGAGGAAAATCCTGAGGCGGTGGCGGACTTTATGGATCGCTATGCGGCTTCCGTAGAGTATGTCAATAATAATGTTGAGGACGCCGCAAAACTGGTAGCCGGTTATGATATCGTGACAGAGGATGTGGCTGTAAAGGCAATTCCGGAGTGTAATATCGTTTGCATTCAGGGAGAGGATATGAAAGAGCAATTGTCCGGTTATCTCGCTGTTCTCAACGAGCAGAATCCGGAATCTGTAGGAGGAGCTTTGCCGGGAGATGATTTCTACTATATCCAGTAAAAAGAAACATTCAAAAATAAAACTGTGGGCAGCTGCGGCATGGCTGCTGATCTGGCAGGCTGCCAGTATGTGCATCGGACAGGAGATACTGCTTGTATCTCCTGTCTCCGTTATCCTGCGTCTTTTTGAGCTGATCAGAACGATAGAGTTCTGGCAGTCGCTGGCCGTGTCCTTTGTAAAAATTCTCACAGGATTTTTGCTCGGGACTCTGTCTGGTGTGACGGCGGCCGGGCTTGCCGCCCGTTTCCGCAGAGTAGACGAATTCCTCGAACCCTTTGTGCAGACCATAAAGGCGGTTCCGGTCGCTTCCTTTATCATTCTGGTACTGATCTGGATATCCCCTGAGGATCTGTCGGTGATCATTTCCTTTCTGATGGTATTCCCGGTTATTTATACAAATGTAAAGGACGGAATTCACAGCCTGGACCGGAATCTGACGGAGATGGCCCGGGTATTCCGGATTCCGGCAATTCTCAGGATCCGTTATATCTATTTATCTCAGATCCTGCCGTTTTTCCGTGCCGGATGCTCTCTGGCCCTGGGCTTGTGCTGGAAATCAGGCATCGCGGCTGAGGTGATCGGTCTGCCGGAACATACAATAGGAGAAAATCTGTATAATGCTAAAATCTACTTGAATACGCCGGATCTGTTTGCCTGGACTTTGGTGATCGTAGTGATCAGCGTACTCTTTGAAAAAGTTTTCCTCCGGCTTATAGACTGTGCAGTAAAGAATGTGGAAAAAATGGGAAGAGTATGTATATCTGGTGAAAACAGAAGGCAGCGGAACAGCGGAAAAACGGAGAAAGCAGAACAGCAGGAAGAAACGATCCGGATTCGGGGACTGTCAAAATCCTACGGCTCAGAGAAAGTGCTGGATGCATTTTCTGCAGATATCCCGAAAGGTAAGACCACCTGTGTCATGGGGCCATCAGGTTGTGGAAAAACAACACTGCTTCGGATATTAATGGGGCTGGAGAGGCCGGATGGAGGAAGTGTAGAAGATATGCCGGACAGAATCAGCGCTGTGTTCCAGGAGGACCGTCTCTGCGGCAGACTGACGGCAGTGACAAATATCCGCCTTGTCTGCCCGGGCCGGCCAGAGCGGGAAGTGCGGAAGGGTCTGGATTATCTGGGACTTGGCGGCCAGGAGGATCAACCGGTACAGGAATATTCCGGAGGAATGCGTCAGAGGACGGCAATACTTAGGGCGTTGTATGCGGACAGTGAGATCCTGTTCCTGGATGAGCCATTGAAAGGGCTGGATAAGGATATGCGTCGGAGGACAGCGGACTTCATCCTGGAGATGGCGGCGGGGAGAACGGTGATCTGCGTTACGCATGACCAGGGGGATGTCAGTCTGCTGGATGCTGTGCAGGTGATCAGGCTTGTATAGTTATTATATAGAAGAAATGAATAGAACTGTATCGGTGATAAGTATTTGCTCCGGCGGGAGAAGCGTGATACGGTGAAACGGAGAAAAGGACAGGAGACAGAGCAGGAATGAAGGGGAAAAATGAAACGGTACTTGCAGCCGTGATGAACCAGAACAGAGAGCTGACGGGGCGAGAGAAGGTCTCTGTGGTGTGGAATCTGAGTGTGCCTGCCATTCTGGCGCAGGTCACCTCAATCCTTATGCAGTACATAGACGCAGCCATGGTGGGAGGCCTGGGCGCCAGGGCGTCGGCGTCCATCGGCGTTGTATCCACCAGCACATGGCTGCTGGGCAGCATGTGTACCTCACTTTCCGCGGGATTTTCCGTACAGACGGCTCATCAGATCGGAGCGGGAAACGAGGAGCGGGCAAGAAAGGTTATGAAAAACGGCCTGATGGCAGCAGTGATATTTTCAATGATCCTTATGCTCTGCGGGACGGCGGTCAGTTCCCGGCTGCCGGAATGGCTGGGAGCAGAAGAAGCAATCTGGCAGGATGCCTCAGGATATTTTTTCGTATATGCCTGTTCTCTTCCGGCTGTACAGCTTAACAGCATAGCCGGATATATGCTCCAGTGCAGCGGGGACATGAGAACTCCCGGTCTTCTGAATGCGCTGATGTGCGGTGAAGATGTGGTTTTCAATATGATATTTATCGGCAGGTACGGAGTGACCGGGGCTGCCATCGGAACAGCTCTGGCGCAGGTGGTGACCGCCTGCCTCATGCTCTGGAGGCTCTGTCTCTGTTCGCCGGCCCTGAGGCTCAGAAAAGGCGAGTCCTGGCGGCCGGAGAAAGTGATCTTCGCCCGGGCCGCTAAGATATCCATCCCTATGGGATTTGAAAATCTGGCTATGTGCGGCGCTCAGATCGCATCCACCAGGATCATCGCGCCCCTTGGATCTGTCGCCATTGCGGCCAATTCCTTTGCGGTGACGGCGGAAAGCCTTTGCTATATGCCGGGGTACGGCATCGGTTCGGCGGCTACGACTCTGGTGGGACAGAGCCTTGGAGCAGGGAAAAAGAAGCTGGCGAAGAATTTCGCAGACCTCTCTGTACTGCTGGGCTGCGGGGTCATGACGCTCTGCGGGATCGTTATGTATTTTCTGTGTCCCGCTGTATTTGCCATGCTTACGCCGGATCAAAGCGTGAGAGATCTTGGTACAGCCGTTCTGAGGATCGAACTCTTTGCCGAGCCATTTTACGCTATGTCTATCACTGCCTCCGGCGCGCTCCGGGGAGCCGGGGATACGCTGGTCCCCAGTATTCTGAATCTGATCAGTATGTGGGGCGTGCGACTGACGCTGGCAGTGATCCTGGTGGGGCAGATGGGACTTGCAGGCGCATGGATCGCTATGGCGGTTGAGCTGTGTGTCAGAGGAATCCTCCTCTTTGTACGGCTCCGGCACGGAAAATGGATGAAAAGATAAATGAGATATAAACAGTAGCAGAAAAGATTATTTTCAGGAGGATCAGAGAGATGGAGTACAGAAAACTGCCGAAAGGCACAGAAGAGATCAGTATCCTTGGACTGGGCAACAGTTCCATGGGGGAAGCAGGGGAAAAGGAGATCGAAGCATCCGTTTCCATGGCCGTGGAAAACGGAATCAATTATTTTGATATGGCCGCGGCAGATTCCGCACCTTTTGCTCCATTTGGAAGAGCAGTGAAAGGATGCCGTGATAAAGTGCATTTCCAGATCCACTTCGGAGCAGAGTATACTACCGGGACATATGGATGGACACTGAACCTGGAAAAGATCAAAAAATCGGTAGACTGGCAGCTGAAGATGCTGAGAACAGACTACATTGATTTTGGTTTTATTCACTGTATTGATGAAGATGCAGATCTGAAAAAAGTCGTGGATGGCGGTACTCTGGAATATATGAAAAAACTGAAAAAGAACGGCGTGATCCGTCACATCGGACTGTCTTCTCACACGCCGGAAGTAGTGGAAAAGGTTCTGGATATGGGAATCATCGACATGCTGATGTTCAGTATTAATCCGGCATATGATTACCGCCACGGTGAGTATGCGATCGGAAGTGTAGACGAAAGGACGGCACTGTACCGCCGATGCGAGGCAGAGGGAGTAGGAATATCTGTAATGAAAGCCTTCAGCGGAGGCCAGCTGCTGAACGCGAAAACATCCCCTTTCAAACAGGCTCTGACCGAGTATCAGTGTATTCAGTATGCCCTGGACAAGCCGGGGGTGCTGACTGTACTGCCGGGAATCCGGGGAAGAGAAGATCTGAAACGGATTCTGGGCTTTTTGGATGCGGCGCCGGAGGAGAAGGACTACTCTGTGATCGGGTCATTTGCTCCTCAGGACGCGGAAGGTGTCTGTGTGTACTGCAACCACTGTCAGCCATGTCCTGCAGGTCTTGATGTGGGACTGATCAATAAGTATTACGACCTGTCGCAGGCAGGGGACGCTCTTGCCAGAGATCATTATATGAATCTTGAGAAGACTGCCTCCGACTGTATCAGCTGCGGACACTGCGACAGAAGATGCCCGTTTCATGTGGAGCAGACCGGAAGGATGAAGGAGATTGCCGAATATTTTGGACGGTAGCGGGCCGGGGACAGTGCGCTGCGGGGAGGGTCTCCTCCGGGACGCGCTCTCGCTCGGAATCCGGCGCAGCGGACCTATTCCCTGAAAATATCTTCAGAAGAGGTTCCTCTCCCACAATTTACTTGCCATGCGGTTCCCGGAGGGGTAAACTGTAAACAACAGGATATGAACGAATGTTTATAAATATGTTTACAAAAGAGGAGAGGGGGAACGTACCGTGACGGAGGAAGAAAGAAGGTATGAAGAATACCTGAGACGCAGAAAGAAAAGGATGATCCAGAGGAGGCGGAAGGTCAGGAGACAGAAGATCATGCTGGGAGGGATCCTTCTGCTGCTCCTTATTGTTGTGGCGATATCAGTCTCTGTCCGGTCCTGCCAGAGCAGGGCGGCTGAAAATGAGAAGCAGGAGGCGGCAGATGCGGCGGCAAAGGCCGCTGCACAGCAGGAGGAGGAAAACAATACCCTTCACCTGCTGGCCGTGGGTGATAATTATTATCATGATGCGATTCTTGCTCAGGGCGAAGCTGCAGGATGGAACTTTGATTCCATATACGAAAATGTAAAAGATGAGATCGGGCAGGCGGATCTGGCTGTGGTCAATCAGGAAGTCCCGCTTGTATCAGATCCGGCAGATGCCAGCGGTTATCCAAAGTTCGGGACGCCTCTCGCAGGCGGCGAGGCTCTTGTGTCGGCAGGATTTGATGTGGTGACTATGGCTACCAATCACTCTTATGATAAGGGAAGCGCAGGCATCTCTGACACACTTACCTTCTGGCGGGAACAGCATCCGGAGATAACCGTGCTGGGAATTCACGACAGTCAGGAAGACCAGGATGCCAACCGTGTACGGATTGTAGAGAAGAAGAATTTCAAGATCGCCATGATCAACTATACCAGTCTGATCAATGAGGATGCTCAGGTGCCGGATGATGAATCCTATGCAGTGGATGTCTACAGCGAGGAAGCAGTACAGAAAGATGTGGCGGCAGCGAAGGAACAGGCTGATCTGGTTATGGTGTTCCTACATACCGGAGTGGAGGATCAGAACGAGATCGATGATCAGACACAGGATCGGATCAATTATCTGGCTCAGCAAGGTGTGGATATCGCTATATGTTCCCATCCCCATGTACTCAGACCGGTCAGCCAGGTGGACCGGCCGGACGGCGGGAAGATGCTGGTTTACTATTCTCTTGGAAACTTTGTATCAGCCCAGAAAGAGGTGCCGCAGCTTCTGGAAGGAATGGCGGACATAACCCTGAAAAAGGATGCAGATACCGGTGAAGTGACAATCCAGGATTATTCCCTGGTACCGCTTGTCATGCACTACGAGAAAGATCAGACAAACGCCAGAGTTTATTTCCTGGATGACTATACAGAAGAACTGGCGGCAGCCCACGGAGTACATGATTATTCCTCCGATGAGTTCACATTAGAGAGCATCAAACAGTACTTCTCCACATATACAGACACGGAGGGTGAAAGTACATCATAGATTTATTGCTGTTTAAGCTTCTCTCAGACGGCCGGCGGGGCGAATCTATTCAAAACAAGATTATACAAAACGGTTGTGGAATAAGAAAAAATCGTCTATACTTCTATAGGTATGGACGTTTTTTCTTTGTAAAGGGCAGAGATCGTTTACCGGCTGTACGGTTATGTCCTGCCAGATCAGGAAAGACAGATTTTGGGGGGGCTGCGGAACAATGGGAATGTGTTTCACAGGGGAACAAATACATAACTTATAGAAAGGAAGAAACACATATGCTTCAGATTCAACATATCCGTAAGGAGTACAGGACTGGAAAACTGGTGCAGAAAGCGCTGGATGATGTGAGCCTGAACCTGAGGGATAATGAGTTTGTTGCCATCCTGGGCCCCAGCGGATCCGGAAAGACAACACTTCTGAATATCATCGGAGGTCTGGACCGTTATGACAGCGGCGACCTGATCATCAACGGGATCTCTACAAAACAATACAAGGACAGGGACTGGGATTCCTACAGAAATCATACGATTGGTTTTGTATTCCAGAGTTATAACCTGATTCCTCATCAGACGGTGCTGGCCAATGTAGAGCTGGCGCTTACCATATCCGGTATCGGCAAGGCAGAACGCAGGGAGCGTGCTGTGAAGGCGCTGGAACAGGTGGGACTTGGCAATCAGCTGCACAAGAAACCGAATCAGATGTCCGGAGGTCAGATGCAGAGAGTAGCTATTGCCCGGGCGCTGGTCAATGATCCGGATATCCTGCTGGCAGATGAGCCCACAGGAGCACTGGACAGCGATACGAGTGTACAGGTCATGGATCTCCTGAAAGAGGTGGCAAAGGACCGTCTGGTTGTTATGGTCACTCACAACCCGGAGCTGGCGGAGCAGTATGCAACCCGTATCGTAAAACTGAGAGACGGGAAGATCCGGGCGGACTCCGATCCTCTTGTTATCGAGGAGGGGACGCTTGAGGAGCCGAAGCACAAGAATATGGGAAAATCATCCATGTCTTTCCTGACGGCTCTGTCGCTGAGTTTTAACAACCTGAAGACAAAGAAAGCAAGGACTCTGCTGACATCCTTTGCAGGGTCTATCGGTATTATCGGCATTGCGCTGATCCTGTCCCTTTCTACAGGAGTAAATGCGTATATCAAGACAGTGGAGGAGGAGACACTTTCCGAGTATCCGCTTCAGATCCAGAGTACGGGATTTGATTTCTCCTCTATGCTTGCAGATGGAAGCAGCAGTGCGGGAAGTGAAGATGACGGGGAAAAGGGAGATATTCATGTGATCGAGATGATCTCAGGCATGTTCTCGACAATGGATTCTAATGACCTGGAATCTCTGAAGGCCTATCTGGACAGCGGAGACAGCGGGATTGAGAAGTATACCAATGCCATCGAGTATTCTTACAATGTGGCGCCTCAGATCTACAGAGAGGATGGAGACGGCGTGCGTCAGGTCAATCCGGACACTTCATTTGACGCCCTCGGACTGGGCTCTTCCACAGACTCCAACAGCCTGATGTCATCCATGATGAGTACAGATGTATTTTACGAGATGCCGGAGGCAGACAGTCTTTATAAAAGCCAGTATGATGTGAAAGCTGGGCGCTGGCCGGAAAATTATAACGAGTGTGTTCTTGTGCTTACATCAGGCGGCGGGATGAGCGATTTTATGCTTTATACCCTCGGACTTCGAGATTCCATGGAGCTGGACGAGATGATCCAGCAGTTCATTGATGAGGAAAATGTTGACACACCAGAGAATATAGGAGATTACTCCTATGATGATATCCTTGGAATCACATTTAAACTGGTAAACAGTGCGGATTATTATCAGTATGACAGTGAGTATCATGTATGGCGTGATAAGACGGACGACGATGATTATATGAAGAATCTGGTCCGTAATGGGGAAGATATTAAGATCGTAGGTATCGTTCAGCCGGCAGAGGATGCCAAGGGTCTGCTGTTGAGTTCAGGAATCTGTTATCCGGCTTCCCTGACCAGACATGTGGCGGAAGAGGCAGAGAACAGCCAGATCGTACAGGATCAGCTGGCGGATAAAACGGTCAATGTATTTACGGGAGAACCCTTCGGTGAGGAAAGCAGCGAGTTTGATACAGATTCCCTGTTTTCCATCGATGCAGAGAAGCTGCAGAGCGCATTTGCATTTGATTCGGATGGTTTGACCGATGGGCTGGACGGGGCATTTGATCTGTCTTCACTTGAGATCGGTGGGGATTCCCTGGATCTGTCCTCCATGATCGATCTGAGTGGCATTCAGGTGCAGCTTCCTGAGATGCCGGCACTGAATATGAGTGATATGATGGATAATATTACCATTACTGCATCTTCGGAGGATATTGGAACTATGGTATCCGGTCTGCTGGAAGGGTATCGGCAGTATGCAGAACAGCATCCGGAAGCGGATTACTCCAACATTGGTTCGGATCTGCTCACTTATCTGAAGACAGATGAAGGAAAGAAAATCCTGACCGATCATATTATGGAGATCCTGGAGGCAAACGGAGGGCTTACGGTTTCTGAGGAGCAGATTGAGAACCTGTTCCGGGAGGTACTGGCCGGATATCAGATTTATGCCCAGGCCAATGGATATACAGATCCGGATAAGTTCGATGAATATCTGCTGGAATATCTGAAGACAGATGAGGCTCAGGCGATACTGAGCCGCTGGGGAAATGAGATATTTGAGGCGAACAGTGACTTTACTGTCACAGAAGATCAGCTTCTGGATCTGGCTTCGGATATTGCCGCGGGATATCAGGGATATGCCCAGGCTAACGGCCTTCCCGATCCTTATAAAATGGGCGAACATTTTTTGAATTATCTGGGAACGGATGATGCAAAACAGAAGCTTTCAGCAGGAATTTCCAGTATGGTAGATACCGGCAGCCTGGAACAGCAGATAACAGGCGCTATCCAGAGCTATGTGGGGCAGATGATGGGATCCTTTACCGGAGAGGTGGCGGAAAATCTGCAAACTCAGGTAACAGCGGCCATGACCCAGGTCATGAGTCAGATCAGTACAGGTCTTCAGGGAGCCATGGAAGATGCCATGACCCGGCTTGGACATAATATGGAGGATGCCCTCAGCATTGATCCTGATGCTTTTGCAGAAGCATTTACCATGAATATGGACGGTGATGATCTGACAGAGCTTATGATGTCTATGAATTCTACCGCAAATGCGACTTATGAAAATAATCTTAGAACTCTTGGTTATGTTGATTTCGATGTGCCGAGCTCCATATCCATTTATCCTGTTGATTTTGAGAGCAAAGAGCATGTGGTTGAGATACTGGACGATTATAACAGCCGAATGGAGGCGGAAGGAAAAGAGGAGCAGGTGATTACTTATACGGATGTGGTAGGAACATTGATGTCTTCGGTAACAGATATCATAGATATCATCAGCTATGTACTGATCGCATTTGTGGCGATTTCTCTGATCGTATCTTCTATTATGATCGGCGTGATCACTTACATCAGCGTACTGGAGAGAAAGAAGGAGATTGGTATCCTGCGGGCCATCGGAGCGTCCAAGGGAAATATTTCCCAGGTGTTCAATGCGGAGACGATCATTATCGGTTTGTGTGCGGGGCTGATCGGTATCGGCCTGTCCCTTCTCCTGTTGATCCCTGGAAATGCACTGATCCATTATCTGGCAGGAACCAATGATGTAAGTGCAGTACTTCCAGCGGTTCCGGCAGTGATCCTGATCCTGCTCAGCGTGATCCTGACATTGATCGGTGGGATCATTCCGTCCCGGAAGGCGGCCAAGAGCGATCCGGTGACAGCACTTAGAACAGAGTAGTCGGCGCGCAGGTCTGTGAGGAAAGCGGCCTGCGCTGTTAGTGAAAGAAGGAGGAATGGACTATGTCACAGAAAAATCCGGTGCCGGGAACCGGCGGAGAAAGGTATATCCCTTATGAGGAACGTACCGGGAAGGAATCTGTTGTTTATTTTACAAGAGATCTTTCGGCAGAGGGACTTCGCAGGATTTATGAGCGGATCAATGGAAATATGACGGGAAAAGTAGCGATCAAGCTTCATACCGGAGAGCAGCACGGGCCAAATATCATTCCGCGGCCCTGGGTGGAATCTCTGATCAAAACGGATCTGCCGGAGGCTTCTATCGTGGAGACTAACACTTATTATGAAGGAGACCGCTACACAACGGAGCAGCACAGAGAGACGCTGAAAGTAAACGGATGGACTTTCTGCCCGGTGGATATCATGGATGAAGAAGGGACGACAGCGCTTCCTGTAAAGGGCGGCAAATGGTTCGATGAGATGTATATGGGAAAGAATATCCTGAATTATGATTCCCTCTTCGTTCTGACTCATTTTAAAGGTCATACACAGGGCGGATTCGGCGGATCCAACAAGAATATCGGGATCGGATGCGCGGATGGAAGGATCGGAAAAGCCATGATCCACACAACGCCGGGGTCGGACGACATGTGGGATATTGCCGGAGAGGAATTCATGGAAAGGATGACTGAGTCTGCGAAGGCAGTGGTAGATCATTTCGGAGAACATATCAGTTTTGTCAATGTGCTTCGGAATATGTCTGTGTCCTGCGACTGTGAGGGAACCGCGGCGGCGCCTGTAGTAACGCCTAATATCGGGATCCTGGCGTCCAGAGATATCCTTGCCATAGATCAGGCGTCCGTGGATCTTGTCTACGCGCTGAAGGATGAAGATCATAAGGATCTTGTGGAACGTATGGAATCCCGTCACGGCCTCCGTCAGCTTACCTATATGAAGGAACTCCATATGGGAAATGACAGGTATCATCTGATCGATATTGACAACGGAGACAAGGAGATTACTCTGGAAGAAGCTGTGAAGGATGTAGTACCGTTCGAAGGATAAAAGCAAAAATATAGGAGAAGAGCAGGAGGATATCCGTATATGACTATCGGATATCCTTCTTTTTATTACTGCTTTAATAGCATTACTGCTCTGGCAGCTTGACGTGACAGTATATTAAAGCTACAATTTATGAAAATGTAATTTAGGAGGAATGAAACATGGAGATGACAGAATTGTTGAAACTGTTGGGAATTGTGGTTGTGATTGCCGGATTCGCGCTGAAGCTTGACTCAATACTGATTGTATTTGCAGCTGCGGTTGTGACAGCAATCGTTGGAGGACTCGGGGTGGACGGTTTCCTGGAACAGCTGGGAACGAATTTTACTTCCAACCGGAGTATGGCTATTTTTATCCTGATCCTGCTTGTCACTGGAACACTGGAGAGAAATGGACTACGTGAGGCGGCTGCGGCACTGATCGGTAAGATCAAGGGAGTTACAAGTGGGAAGCTGATCTGTGTGTATGGCATCATGAGAGCGTTTTTCGGAGCATTCAATGTGAACTTTGGCGGAGTGGCCGGATTTATCAGACCGGTAGTCCTTCCAATGGCTGAAGGTGCGTTGGAAGCTCAGAAAAAGGAGATCAAGGAAGATTATATGGAAGAGGTAAAGGGAATGGCTTCAGCCATGGAAAATGTGGCATGGTTTTTCTTCCAGGTACTGTTTGTAGGAGGAGCAGGCGGTCTGCTCGTACAGTCTACAATGAAGGCCTTGGGCTATGATGTGGAGCTGATCGATCTTGCGGCGGCGTCTATCCCTATGGCGCTGACTGCGCTTGTCGTGGGATGTGTATATTTCCTGCTGAGGGATAAGAAGCTGAGAAAGAAATACTATGGAGATGAGAAGTAAGGAGGAGAAAAATCATGGCATTTTTTATGGATCCGGGGGTTACGCTGAGTTCTAAGCTCCTGGAAGTTGTATATATGCTGATCGGAGCAGTTACTATATATGCAGGGATCAAAAACCTGCTGGATAAGAAGAACCCAAGCAGATACGGAACTGCTGTTTTCTGGTGCGCGTTCGGTATTGCGTGCGCGTTTGGAAACTGGCTTCCTGCGCAAGTGACAGGTACACTGGTAGTTATTATGATCCTGCCGGCAATATTCAAGAGAGTAAAGCCGGGATTTTCACTTGCGCCGGCGAAAGAGTACTGTGAAGCTCAGTTTAAGAAGATTGGGATGAAAATATTTATTCCAGCCCTGTCAATGGGAATCATGGCACTGATCTTTGCGCTCTTTACGGACATCAGTTCCCTTGTGGGAATCGGAGTGGGAATTATTATATCAATGATCATACTTATGGCATATTCAAAGGATAATAAACCGAAAGTATTTCTGGACGACGCAGAACGAGTGCTGTCTATGATGGGACCGCTGTGTCTGCTGCCTCAGCTGCTTGCCTGCCTGGGAGGAATTTTCACTGCTGCAGGAGTCGGAGATGTGATTTCACAGATTGTTTCTTACTTTGTGCCGGAAGGAAATGTAAATGTCGGAATTATTGTATATGCTCTTGGCATGGTGGCCTTCACAGCTATTATGGGAAACGCATATGCGGCAATTACAGTACTGACAGTGGGTATCGGAGCGCCTTTTGTGCTGGCATATGGAGCAGATCCGGTGGTGATCGGGGCGGTGGCTCTGACTACGGGATTCTGCGGAACGCTTTTGACTCCTATGGCGGCGAACTTCAATATTGTCCCGGTCGCTCTGCTTGATATGAAGAAGAAATTCGGTGTAATCCGAAATCAGGCAGTGATTGCAGTGATCATGATCGTGGTACAGATTAGTTATATGATCGTTATGAAATAGTTGAAACGATGCTGTTATGTCTGCCCGGTTCGGGTATCTACAGAAATAAATGATGAAAAGGGAGGAATGAAATATGAAGATTCTTGTAACTGGATTTGATCCATTTGGAGGAGAAAAAGTGAATCCCGCTTTTGAGGCGGTTAAAATGCTTCCGGACAAGATCGCAGGCGCGGAGATCATAAAAATGGAGATCCCGACTGTATTTTCTAAGAGCTGGAGAGCAGTAGAAGACGGAATCCGGAAGTATGATCCGGATGTGGTTGTAAATGTGGGACAGGCCGGAGGAAGAGCCCATGTGACGATTGAGCAGGTGGGAATTAACCTGGCGGACGCCAGGATACCAGACAATGACGGAGAACAGCCTCTTAACCAGCCTCTTCAGCCAGACGGGGATACGGCATATTTTGCCACTATACCAGTAAGGGCTATGGTACAGAATGTACGCAGCCACGGGCTGCCCTGCAGCATATCTTATACGGCCGGGACGTATGTCTGCAACTGTGTTATGTATAATGTACTCTATCTTGCGGCAAAGAAGTATCATGGACTGAAAGCCGGTTTTATCCATGTACCTTATGCCATGGAGCAGCTGATTGGAAAGGATGCTTCTACTCCGGGAATGTCACTGCGTGATATTGCAGCCAGTCTGGAATATGCGCTGGAAACTATTGCCTCAGGCGGTGAGGAAGCAATGGGGCCGGTTCACGGTGGACAGGGCACGATCTGCTGACAGAGGCCGGGCTGCGGTTGACAGGAGCGGGATTTTTTATTAAACTGTTTATCGGATGTTTAACAGAACAGCGCAGACGAAACTTTTCGGCGATTCCGTGCCGATATTAATGAATACGGACATATAGATCAACAACAGAAAAGAGGGTGGATGATTGAAAGTTCTTATTATAGACGGCCAGGGCGGCGGTCTTGGAAGACAGCTGGTCACAGCTGTCAAGGAGGCCCACCCGGATATTGAGGTTCTTGCAGTGGGGACCAACAGCGCGGCTACGAATGCCATGCTCCGGGCCGGAGCGGACCAGGCAGCTACAGGAGAGAATTCCGTTGCTGTAGCTTCCAGACAGGCGGATGTGATCATGGGACCCATCGGTATTGTGATCGCAGACTCCATGCTGGGAGAGATCACACCTGCAATGGCAGTGGCTGTCGGTCAGAGTCAGGCAAAGAGGATCCTGATCCCGGTAAACCTCTGTGATAATATCGTGGTGGGAGTCGGAGAGACTTCCATGGTTAAAAATGTACAGAATGCAGTGAATGCACTGGAAAAGCTCCTTGGATAACAGGAAGATTGCCCGGCAGGAAGCCGGGGCAGGAGGCAGAAGCCTATGGGAAAGAACATGGAGCGGAGAAATTGTACAGTATTAAAAATGGATACCAGGAAGGTATCTGCTCTCAGAAGAGGGCAGATACCTTCTTTTGTTTGAAAGAAAAGATCATAAGGAGAAAAAATATGTTGCTGGAAGAGTTTTTTGATACGGTGCCGAAAGCGGCGGTTGCATTTTCCGGAGGAGTGGATTCGGCTTTCCTGCTCTGGGCTGCGAAAAGGTATGGATGCAGGATCCATGCATATTATGTGAAGACAGCATTTCAGCCGGAGTTTGAGCTGAAGGATGCGCGCAGGATTACAGATGAGCTTGGTATTCCGATGACAGTGATACAGGTCGATATCCTGTCCGTGCCGGAGGCGGCCGCCAACGGTCCACGGCGGTGCTATTATTGTAAGCGTGCTCTTTTTTCCACTTTGTGGGAGAGAGCGCGGAAAGATGGATATGAGATCCTGCTGGACGGGACCAATGCATCGGATGACGCAGGAGACCGCCCCGGGATGCAGGCCCTGAGTGAGCTGGAAGTGCGGTCCCCCCTCAGAGAATGCGGCATGACAAAGGATGAAGTAAGACGCAGGTCAAGGGAAGCAGGACTCTTTACCTGGGACAAGCCGGCCTATGCCTGCCTGGCTACTCGAATCCCGACAGGCACAGAGATAACGGCAGAGGATCTGAGACGGACGGAACAGGCGGAGGAGATTCTGGACCGGATAGGATTCCGGGATTTCCGTGTGCGTCTTTTCGGCAGCGGCGCCCGTCTGCAGGTGACAGAGGAGCAGCTTGCACTGGCGGTAGAGAAAAGGACGGAGATCGTCCAGGAACTGAGCCCCCTCTTCCCGGCCGTATTGCTGGATCTGCAGGCCCGCAGGGCGTCAGACTGACAGTCGGATCTGGAACAGATACAGGGAATTTTATGGAAATACAGAGAAAAGAGGAGACAACATATGGATCATAAACAGGATATCCTGAAGCTTCTCCGCAGCGTGGCGGATGGGAAAACAACTCCGGAGGATGCGCTGCTGGAGCTTAAGGAGGAACCCTTTGAGGATCTGGGATATGCCAAGATCGATTATCATCGCAGTGTGCGCCAGGGAGCTTCGGAAGTGATCTACGGGGCGGGAAAAACGCCGGAGCAGATCCGGGGGATCGTCACTGCCATGGGAGAGCGGGGATGCAGAAATATTCTCGTGACCCGGATCAGCCAGGAAGCGGCAAATATGCTGCAGGAGGCAGTACCCGTGGACTATCACCCCCTTCCCAGGCTGGCGATTGCTTTTCCGGAGGAGATTGAAAAAAGAGGAAATATTGTAGTGGCTACCGGGGGAACCAGCGATCTGCCTGTAGCCGAAGAGGCGGCACTGACGGCGGAGGTGCTGGGAAACCGTGTGACCAGACTGTATGATGTGGGAGTGGCAGGACTGCACAGGCTGCTCTCTAATCTGGATGAACTGATGAGCGCCCGTTGTGTGGTTGCAGTTGCAGGAATGGAAGGAGCCCTTGCCTCTGTGGTAGGCGGTCTGGTGGACTGCCCGGTGGTGGCTGTCCCGACCAGTGTAGGATACGGAGCAAGCTTTGGCGGTTTGTCGGCACTGCTGTCCATGCTGAACTCCTGTGCGTCAGGATGCAGCGTGGTAAATATTGACAACGGATTTGGCGCAGGCTATCTGGCGAGCCGGATCAACCAGATGGAAGGAATCAGAGAGGACGAGAAAGTGTGAAAGTAAACTTTCACATCTACTATTATTGACGCAGCAAGTGCGTCGGAAAGAGGAAATCATGAGAACACTTTATATCGAATGTAATATGGGAGCGGCGGGGGATATGCTCATGTCCGCTCTGTATGAGCTGTTGGGAGAGAAAGAAAAGGAATCCTTCCTGGCAGTTATGAACCACAGCGGACTGCCGGGGACAGAGATCCAGGCCTGCCCGGGAAGCACCTGCGGCATTGCAGGAACGCATATGAAAGTGACTGTCTACGGAGAGGAAGAGAAAGAACCGGCCGGAGAAGATCAGGGACACAGCCATGATCACGAGCACAGTCATGAGCATGGACATAGCCATGATCACGACCACGGTCATGAACACGAGCATTCCCACGATCATGTCCACAGTCATCATCATGCCTCTCCCGGCCATATCCGGGATCTGATCCGGGGAATGGACCTGCCGGAGGAAGTGAAAAAAAGCGGGGAGGCTGTCTATGACGCCATTGCCGCTGCAGAGGCCAAGGCTCACGGATGTCCGGTGGGGGACGTCCATTTTCATGAAGTAGGGGCACTGGACGCAGTGGCTGACGTGACTGGGGTGTGCTATGCTATATATCTGCTCCATCCGGAGCGGATCATCGTCTCCCCGATCCATGTGGGAAGCGGTACAGTCCGCTGCGCCCACGGGATCATGCCGGTGCCTGCGCCTGCCACGGCGAATCTGCTGGAAGGAGTGCCCATCTACGGCGGCAGTGTACAGGGAGAATTGTGTACGCCAACAGGAGCAGCGCTGCTGAAGCATTTCGCAGATTCCTTTGGTCCCATGCCCATGATGCAGGTGGAAAAGAGCGGCGTTGGGATCGGTACAAAGAGCTTTGAGCAGGCCAACTGTGTGCGGGTGTTTCTGGGGGAGACCCGGGATGAGGAGGAGCACCGGATCACAGAGCTGGTGTGCAATATTGATGACATGAGTCCGGAGGCGCTGGCCTTCGCATGCAGCCGTCTGCTGGAACTGGGAGCTCTGGACGTGTATACAGTGGCTGGAACTATGAAGAAAGGCCGTTCCGGCCATGTACTGACCGTGCTGTGCAGACCGGAAGAGGAGGAGCGGATGGCACGCTGTATCCTGGAGCAGACCACGACCAATGGCCTGAGAGCCCGCAGATGCGGAAAATATTTCCTTGAGACTGGCTCAGAGCAGGTGCAGACCCGGTGGGGCAATGTGCGGGTGAAGACGGCGGAAGGATACGGAATCCGTCATGTAAAGCCGGAGTTCGAGGATGTGGCGGATCTGGCACGGGAGAACGGCGTACCTTACAGAGAGGTCTTCGAGGATGCGGTGAAAAAGGCGTAAAAACAATTGAGAAATCTAACATGGATTTGACATACTGCTAACAAAGATTCCATATTTTTGTGATACATTACTTCTGTCAGGATTAAAAATTCTGAAAATTTATGATTGAGAGTGTGATAGTGCGAAAGTCAACTTTCACAACTACCATTATTTATTGACGCAGCAAGTGCGTCGGAAAGAGGAAATCATGAGAAGAGAAAGAAGAAAGATAAAGCATATTAAAATGGATCTTGCCCGCAGTTATTCCGGTATGGAGTCAAAGGTGGACAACAGAGCAAAGGAAGTATTCATGAGGAAGCCGTACTCTGTTGTACATACATTTTCTGCAAGACAGGGGTAAGAGGGATTTATCCGGCAGTTGCAGGAAAGACTCCGGAGGCGTTATGGGTCGGACATCTGAGACATGGCTGACCCTGGCGGCTCCGGGGTCTTTTTATATCATGAAGTATGTGATCAGATTACGGTTGTACTTTCTACCTCCGAAGGATATAATTGATGTGAGGATCCTGAATTGATCAGAAATCTGTGTTCAGCAGGGGAGAGGAGAAGAATTATTTTACGGCCTGGATATATGGAATGAAGAGGCTTTCCATCAGCTGCAGGGAAGCTTTCCGGTCATCAGTATTACTTTTGCAAATGTAAAAGAACGAACCTACCTGATGACAAGGAAACGGATCAATCAGATCATAACGGACCTGTATAATAAGCATGAGTTCCTGCTGAAAGGAGATCTCCTGACAGAGAAGGAAAAGGCATATTTCCACAGTGTGGATATCGATATGGATGAGACTGCCGCCACAATGGGAATCCATAATCTGGCAGATTATCTGTCCCGTTATTACGGGAAAAAAGTGCTGATCTTCCTGGATGAGTATGATACACCGATGCAGGAGGCATATGTAAATGGTTACTGGGATGATCTGGCTGCATTTATGAGGAGTATGTTCAACGCGGCTTTTAAGACGAACCCATATCTTGAGAGGGCTGTTATGACTGGCATCACAAGGATTAGTAAAGAATCCATTTTTTCGGATCTGAACAATCTGGAAGTGATCACTACGACAAGCCCCAAATATGCAGATGCATTTGGCTTTACGGAAAATGAAGTCATGGCGGCACTGGATGAATATGGTCTGTCTGGTAAGGCAGAGGAAGTGAGATACTGGTATGACGGATTTGCATTTGGAGATATAAAGGGAATCTACAATCCCTGGTCTATCATCAATTATCTTGATAAAAGAGAAATCCGTACGTACTGGGCAAATACAAGCAGCAACAGCCTGGCAGGAAAGCTGATCCGTGAAGGAAGCAAGGACATCAAGCAGGAATTTGAGAATCTCTTAAACGGCAGTTGTATCGAGGTATATCTTGATGAGCAGATCGTATATGACCAACTTTCTGTAAAGGAGAGTTCTATATGGAGTCTCCTGCTCGCAGGGGGATATCTGAAGGTGTTGAGCGCTGAGTTTATGGAGCGCACCGGAAGGATGAAATATCGTCTTGAACTTACAAATAAAGAAGTAAAAGTCATGTTCGAGTCAATGATCCACAGTTGGTTCTCGGATTATGACAGCTAAAGGAATACCGGAGGAGAAAATCCGGAAATACGGGTTTGCTTCTCCTGGGAAGAAAGTTCTGATTGGAAAGTAAGTTTTGAAGATAATAATAAATGACAGACAGGCAGGAGCCGGGTGCGAGAGATCATCTCAGTCCCGGCTCCTTCTTGTCTGACTTTAAAGTAAGGGTACACAAACAGTAAAAATGTTCCTTGCCTCACAGAAAAAATTGTAATAAAATAGCAATATGTTTTTGGCAACCGGAGGAATGTATTTGTATAGAAGAGGGATCTGCAATGAAGGAAGACATGAAACTGCTGATAGCTGATACTTTTACCCAGATGCTGGAAAAGGAAGATATAGACAAGATCACCGTGACGAAGCTGATAGAAAAGTGCCATATATCCAGGCAGACTTTTTACTATCATTTTCAGGATATCATGGACGTGCTGGAGTGGACGTTCAGACGGGCGACACAGGAGCTGGCGCAGGAGAGCCTGGCGGCAGGAGGACGAGCGGCGGCGCTCAGGACTTATGTTGGATTTGTCGTACAGCACAGGAAAAAGCTGGAGAAGCTGTTGTATTCGAGAAGATGGGTCCAGATCGAGGGGATGCTCGTAGAGGCTGTCATGATGTACCTCAGGGAGATCGCTCGCAAGGAGGCTCCAGATATGGAGATCAGTTATGATGATCTGGATGTGATGCTCCGGTTTTATGCCTGCGGCATGGTGGGAGTGCTTATGTTATATGTGGGAAAGAAACAGCTGAATGAAGAGAAGCTTGTCCGTCAGCTGGAGAAGATTATAACGGGAAATATGTTCCCGGCACAGGATAAATAGATATTCCGGTACGATAACATCGGAAGGAAATGCATTTCCGGATGGAAGAAGGAATGCAGATTTGGGAGAGCGGATGAATAGGTCTGCTCTTTTTTTATGTTTATGCATGTTCCAATCTGTCCTTACATTTTCTTAAATGTGTAAAAAATCTTTACAAATCCCCGATTTTGTAAATACAGATTTAAAAAATTGCGAGTCGAAAATTTTATTATTATCTGCTATATAAAAATTGTAAGCAATTACAAAACGGCTTTTTCAGGAGAAGACTACGGGAAGGAGAAGCGCCTTAAATGGAAATGGATAACAGTATTTTTGCCGTGAAGCTGTATGAGATGGGCGAGCAGTATGGAAAGCTTCAGTGCAGGATCCGGGTCTGTGAGGAAAACGACAGAGACAGGATTCATAAGATGTTTCAGAAGGCGGCGGATGAGTATAAAGAAAATACTCTTCTGATGGAGGAAAAAGTACATAACTCCCGGTCCAAAGCTGTGGCAAAGCTGGCGGAGGCGCAGCTTGATTACAGGAAAAAGACGGAAGAACTGATGAAGGGCCCTGTCATGGAGGCATTGCATTCGCAGGAGAGCAGTCCGGAGCAGGACGAAGAAGAAGCAGATATGCTGTATGCGGAGTTCGCGATGGACTTTGCTACACTTGCGGTCCAGCAGGCGATGCTCTCTGTGCTGTCAGCCCTTGACAGGAAAAACAGTATTGACGATGAAAAGGGTCAGAACAATAAAGAGGAGGATACAGAATGCAGGAAGTTAAGAAACCAAGAAAACCACTGATTTATTATTATGTGATTGTTATCATTATCCTGCTGCTGTTCAACTTTCTGGTTATGCCGTGGGCGGCGGAGCGTCAGATCAAGGAAGTCGGATATGATACGTTCATGAAAATGACGGATGAAAAGAAGATCGGTCTTGTACAAATTGATCAGCAGGAAAATGAGATTGTTTTTACCAATACGGATGAAGATCAGGTCTATAAGACCGGTATGGTAGAAGATCCGGGATTGACGCAACGGCTCTTTGACTCCGGCGCAAAATTTTCAGGGCAGATCGTCGAACAGGCGTCGCCTCTTCTGACGTTTATCCTGTCCTGGGTACTGCCGATCGTGATCTTTGTCGGAATCGGACAGTATATGTCCAGGAAACTTATGAGCAAGGCAAGCGGCGGTCCTAATTCCATGATCTTCGGCATGGGAAAGAGTAATGCAAAAGTATATGTGAAGTCTTCCGAAGGAATCCGTTTTTCGGATGTAGCCGGAGAGGATGAAGCGAAGGAGAATCTCTCGGAGATCGTGGATTATCTCCATAATCCAGGCAAATATAAGGAAGTGGGCGCGTCCATGCCGAAAGGCGTTCTGCTGGTTGGCCCTCCAGGCACAGGAAAGACCATGCTGGCCAAGGCAGTTGCCGGTGAAGCGAATGTTCCGTTTTTCTCCATGTCCGGTTCGGAATTCGTGGAGATGTTCGTAGGCATGGGAGCCTCCAAGGTCCGTGATCTGTTCAAGCAGGCCAAGGAAAAAGCACCCTGTATCGTATTTATTGATGAGATCGACGCCATCGGGCAAAAACGTGACGGACGCGTAGGCGGCAACGATGAGCGGGAGCAGACATTGAATCAGCTGCTGACAGAGATGGATGGATTTGAGACAAATAACGGAGTAATCATCCTTGCTGCGACCAATCGTCCCGAGTCCCTGGATCCGGCCCTTACCAGACCGGGAAGATTCGACCGGAGGGTTCCGGTAGAACTGCCGGATCTGAAGGGAAGAGAAGATATTCTGAAAGTACATGCCAAGAAAGTCAAACTGGACGAGAGCGTGGACTTCAGCGTCATTGCCAGAATGGCATCCGGAGCATCTGGAGCAGAACTTGCCAACATTGTAAATGAGGCGGCTCTGCGGGCAGTAAGAGAGAACCGGAAATATGTGACGCAGTCCGATCTTGAGGAGAGCATTGAGGTAGTTATCGCCGGATATCAGAAGAAAAATGCGATCCTTACTGATAAGGAGAAAAAGGTTGTGGCTTACCATGAGATCGGCCATGCACTGGTGGCGGCAAAACAGACGAATTCAGCGCCGGTGCAGAAGATCACAATCGTACCCCGTACATCCGGAGCGCTCGGTTATACCATGCAGGTGGATGAAGGCAATCATTACCTCATGAGCCAGGAGGAGCTGGAGAATAAGATCGCCACGCTGACCGGAGGAAGAGCGGCGGAAGAAATCGTATTCCATTCCTCATCCACAGGCGCCTCCAATGATATTGAGCAGGCGACTAAGCTGGCAAGATCCATGATCACCAGATATGGTATGAGCAAAGATTTCGATATGGTAGCTATGGAGACAGTGACAAACCAGTATCTGGGCGGAGACACCTCGCTGAGCTGCTCGGCGGAGACTCAGGCGGAGATCGACCGTCAGGTAGTAGAGCTGGTGAAGAGACAGCACCAGAAAGCAGTCCGCATCCTGGAGGAAAACAGAGGCAAGCTGGATGAGCTGGCAGACTATCTCTATGAGAAGGAGACCATTACCGGCGAAGAGTTTATGAATATCTTAAATAAATGATCTGTCGTTTGTCAGGCAGATCCCACGGTCTGTCTGACGGAAAATTGAGTAGGAATATTACAGAAGAAAAAGAAAGGCGGAGTTACCAATGGGAAAGACGATCAAAGAGACAATGCAGGAATTTACCGTTAATCAGGCACTGAAATATCTGGAGGGAAATCCGGAGGAAAATATTCCGAAACTGATGGCGTTTGTAGATAAGTTTATGCCGAAGGACTGGTATAGCAGTCAGAGAAATGCAATCCGCAGATCAATTGAAGAAAAAAATAACTGGTATCAGTTGATCCTGAGACTGTATGAACTTGATCCGGGCGTACGCCGGGCGTTCTTCCAGAACTTTATCACCAATGCCAGCCTGAAGGGCAGCGCCACCCAGAACGAGATGATGGAGAAGTATAACTGCAACATTCCCTGGGCGATCCTGCTGGATCCTACTACAGCCTGTAACCTGAACTGCACCGGCTGCTGGGCAGCGGAGTACGGACATCAGTACAATCTGAGTCTGGAGGACATTGATTCTATCGTCCGCCAGGGAAAAGAACTGGGAACATACATGTATATCTACACAGGCGGCGAGCCGACTGTACGGAAGAAAGATATATTCAAGATCTGTGAGATGCATCCGGACTGTGAGTTCCTTGCATTTACAAACGGAACGATGATCGATGAAGAGTTCTGTCAGGAGATGCTGCGAGTGAAGAACTTCGTTCCGGCCATCAGTCTGGAAGGTTTTGAGAAGGCAAATGACGGCCGGAGAGGTGAGGGCGTATATCAGAAGGTACGCCATGCCATGGAGCTGATGAAGAAAAACAAACTTCCATTCGGTATATCTGTCTGCTATACAAGCCAGAACTTCGAGGACGTCAGCAGCGAAGCGTTCTATGACATGATGATCGAGAGCGGGGCCCTCTTCGTATGGTACTTCCACTACATGCCGGTAGGACACGGCGCAGTGACAGACCTTCTGCCGACACCGGAACAGAGAGAGGCAATGTATCACCGGATCCGTCATTTCCGTCAGACAAAGCCGATCTTCGGCATGGACTTCCAGAACGACGGAGAGTACGTGGGCGGCTGCATTGCAGGAGGAAGAAGGTATCTGCACATCAATGCCAAGGGAGATGTGGAACCTTGCGTATTTATCCATTACTCCAATGTAAATATCCATGACTGCTCCCTGCTGGATGCTCTGAGAAGTCCTATCTTCCAGGCATACCATGATAACCAGCCGTTCAACAGCAATCATCTGAGACCCTGCCCCATGCTGGAGAATCCGGGCCGGTTAAGAGAAATGGTAAAAGAGACCGGAGCCGTGAATACGGACTATCAGGATCCGGAGAGCGCGGAGGAGCTGTGCGAGAGATGCGTGCCTTACGCGAAGGAATGGAAACCGACGGCAGATAAACTGTGGGCGGAAAGCCATCCAACTGTATAGTACACTGACTTCAATGATTAAACATCCGAAAACAGAGGTGTCTCTAAAACGTATTCTGCGGGGGTGGAGATGGCGTCCGGGCTCCGCTCCAGGGTATAAGTTAAAACTAAGAGTTTCGGGGACAGACTAAATACAAGGACTGTCGGTGAACAACTCGCCTTTGGCTCAGACAATTTCACCGCCAGCCCTAACGTCTGTCCCCGGAACTCTAAGTTTAACTAATACCCTTCCGAAGTCACCCGGACGCCATCTCCACCCCCCGCAGAAAGGTTTTTCGAGATCGGCTCTGTTTTCTGGGATGTTCAAGGCGGAAGTCAGTGGACAAACAGCTGACAAACCAAAGGCGCGGCCGGGAGGTCTTACAAATGGTAAGTTTCCCAAGCCGCGCCACTTTGAATTTCTGACTGTTCAGGACTGTTTCGGTATCTAGCTGTCAAGGCGCTGTGTTGTCACGAAGGCCCGTAGCAGAGCGCCGGCACTTTGGCCGCGTCCTTTGCGGCCTTACGTGTCCGCTGCGCTATGCTCCGAGCGAGAGCGTGGCCGCCGGGACAACACAGCGCCTTGACAGCGGCCTTCCGGGAACAACTGAACAAAAATCACCGTGCCTTTGCGTTGGGATAGATCTGCTCCATTTTTTGATCATCGAAGTTTGTGTCTATGATCTGTTCCCATCCGCTGTCGGCGGCGGGGCCGCCGGCCCGGTCGCTATATCGTATGAGGGCGGCTGAGGAGATCAGGATATCTGCCGCCATGAAGACGACAAGGATCCAGGTGGCAATGTATCCGGCGATTTTCGGGATTTTTTCGATCCAGCGGGAAAAATGTGGATATAAGCCTTTGATCCAGACCACAGCAGCAATCCCCCAGAAGAAACAGTAGAGAAGATTGATCCTTCCGCCCAGATTGAAAGGAATCTTGCTGTAGTCCCAGAAGACCTGGCCGAATACGATCTCCGTGAAAACGCTGCAGATATATTCGTAGGCTCCGCCAAGGAATGCGCCGATAAAAAAGATATGCCGGTCCGGTTTATCTCTGTCCTTGTACAGAAGAGCGGTAGCCAAAGCAATTGCAATTCCCCATACAATGCTGAACGGGCCCCATACAAGGCTGCTCCGGCTCATCCATACTCCTGCGGTAATGCGGCAGAAGATGGTTTCCACGATATCACCCAGAAAGGCCCCGATCAGGAAGAGCCAGAACAGCTTATAGAATCCGCAGCCCTCGGCAAATTTCCCCTCCTTTAGGATCTCTTCCGTTCGTTCTTCGATGACCGGGTAAGCCCGGGTCATACGACGCTCTACAAAACCGATCAGTGACAGGCTGGCACGGCTGATCCCGGCGATGAACCGGTTTGCCGGATGCCCTTCCCGTACGGATCCTGTGTTGTGGCGAAGATGCAGGACCGCCACAAGAGATACGGCGAAGTCCAGGGCAAGATAACCGGTAAGGCTCCAGACAAGGATCATCCGCAGCAGCTCCGGCATCAGATTATACAGAAACAGGAAGAATACATTTCCATATCGCAGTGTGATAATGCCCAGCACTGCCCAGAGCAGGGTATACTGGAAACAGATATATCCGTCGAAGTTCCATTTCTTATTTGAATAATCCCACCATTTTCTGCGGTTTACAAGTTCCAGAGATTTTCCAGTGATCCATTCTACGATGGTAGCCAGGATCCCACATCCGATAAACTGGAAGACCGGACGTGTCATCAGTTCCGACAGTGTGACCGTCATCAGAACAGCGGCAACACCGTAGACCAGACAGAACGGTCCGGTGGAAAATCCACGGTTGGTAAATCTTCTGTTTTTGATCGTTCCGACCACAGCTTCTATGACCCATCCGATAAAGGAATAGATCAGGAGCAGCCAGAACAGTTCGGTAAATGTAAATTCCATGGTTTTATCCTTTCGTACTTTCTGTATTTGTTCCTTTGTATAAAACGCTAAGAAACATTTTTGTGTACTGGTGATATGATATCATACGTGGGCTGTTATGTCTATGAGTGGAAAAAGATTTCCGGCCGGGAAATAAAATGATATAATCACTAAGAATAAAGGAAGGAGCAGAAATCATGCGCCATGAGATCGTATCAAGAAATCCAGATGTAGAAGTGAGGTTTTATTTGTCGGTTGATGCAGGAAGTTATGTTACCCCTCACTGGCACGACAGCATAGAAATGGTATATATGATAGAAGGAAATATGACGGTTTCCCAGGAAAACCAGCGGCAGGAACTCTGTCCCGGTGATATTATGATCGTTAATTCCCGGGTTGTGCATTCAGTTCTAAGTACGAACAATAAGGCGCTTGTGCTCCAGATACCGAAAGAGGTGCTGAAAAAATATGTTCCCGATATTGACAGCTTTATTTTTGAAGTGGAAAATCATCCGGAAAGCAGAGTAGAACAGACAAGACTTGAGCGGATACGGAAGATATTCACAGATATGCAGGTTATCTATGATGTGCGCCCGGAAGGATATCTGTTAAAGTTCAACAGCCTTCTGTATGATCTGTTGTTTATGCTGATCCACTCCTATTCACATAAGATCGTTCAGAAAAATTTTGACAGGGAATATAAGTATCTGGAACGGCTGAATGAGATCATGACATATCTGAAAGAGCACTACCGGGAGAAGATCATGCTGCCGGAACTTGCAGACCGGTTCGGGTACAACGAGGATTATCTGACACGATTTTTCAAAAAGCAGACCGGTATGACTATCAATGAATATCTGTATGCGTACCGCGTGACGAGGATTTATCAGGATCTGATGGGGACGGACAAGCCGGTAGGAGAGATATTTGAAGAAAACGGATGTACAAATTACAGAGTGGCAATGCGTGTATTTAAGGAGTTCTATGGATGCACTCCAAAACAGAAAAGGGATCAGATGAAAAGGACGAATCCGAAATAAGTCGGAATCGTCCTATTTTTTAGTCGTTTTCGGCAATGTGAGGAGAGCAGATAGGTGGTATGATTTTATCAGATCAGAAAACGAAGAGGAGGGAAATCAATGATCCGAAATCCGATCCTTCCGGGTTTCAACCCGGATCCCTGCGTATGCAGAAAAGGAGATGACTATTACCTTGCGGTATCTACTTTCGAGTGGATGCCCGGCATTCCAATCTATCATTCAAAAGACCTGAAAAACTGGGAACTTTATACCCATGTACTGACAGACGATGAGAAAGTAAATCTAAGGAGACTGCCCTCTGCGAAAGGAATCTGGGCGCCAAGTCTGACCTACTGTGAACAGGAGGATCTGTTCTATGTAGTGTATGGCGTGATGAATTCCATGAATGCCAGATATTTTGATGTAGATAACTTCCTGATCACGGCAAAGGATATCAGAGGGCCCTGGAGCGAACCGGTATATCTTCATTCCTCCGGATTTGATGCTTCGGCATTTCACGATGATGACGGAAAGAAATGGATCGTGGCGCTGGAGTGGGAGACGAGAGAAGGATATGAGAAGCCGGGGGCAATCTGCCTGGTGGAATATTCCCCGGAGAAGAAAGAGGTGGTCGGATATCCGAAACGGATCTGGACCGGCGGCACCGACAGAGGGTGCATCGAGGCGCCGCACCTGACAAAAAAGAATGGATATTACTACCTGATGTGCGCGGAAGGAGGAACCGGATATAATCATTGTGTTACAATGGCGAGATCGAAGGATATCTGGGGGCCGTATGAAGGAGATCCCCGGAATCCGATCGTGACGTCCGTTCCCGGATATTCTTATGAGCGGCATGACCCGGATCATCTGAAACCAAAGTATTTTAATCCGGACTCTCTGCTTCAGAAAGCCGGTCACGGAAGTTATGTGGAGACGCCTCAGGGGGAAGTTTATCTCTTTCATCTCTGTTCCCGCCCCTTTGTGCCGGAACTGCGGTGTACCCTTGGCCGGGAAACAGCGGTACAGAAGATGACGTGGACAGAAGATGGATGGCTCAGGATGGCAGACGGAACCAATCTGGCAAAAGTCGAAGTTCCGGAGAGTACACTTCCGGAGTGCCCGTTTCCGGATATTCCGGAGTATGATGATTTCGACTCGGACGAACTGGGAATATACTATTATGCTCCCCGGCAGATGCCATCCTCCTTTGCAAGCGTCACAGCCAGAAAGGGATATGTCCGTATCCGCGGCAAAGAGTCGGGGACTTCCCTGAACCGTGCCAGCATCCTGGCAAGAAAGCTTACCAGCGTTCACGTGAGGGTGACAACAAAGATGGATTTCATCCCGGAAGTATATCAGCACAGCGCGGGACTGATCATGTATTACGACAATATGAATTTCATTTACCTGAGAAAATATTACAGTGAGACGCTGGGACAGAGTGCTCTTTCCGTATTACAGCTGGAAAACGGAGTCCGGACGGAATATCTGGATACACGTACCCCGCTGGACGACGCAGAAATCTGGCTCCGGTTATATGTAGACGGGAGAACGTCCTGGTTTGAATGGAGCCGGGACGGGGCGGATTATCAGAAAATAGGAAAAGTCTTTGACACAACAAAGTTCTCGGATGAGTACTGTGAATATGGCGAGTTCACAGGGACTTTCGTGGGAATAACCTGTGGGGACCGGATGATGCATAAGAAATATGCTGATTTTGACTTCTTTGAGTATCATCAGTTGGGTGTGAACTGTAACCATCAGACAGAGCGCGGTACAGTTTTCTGAAAAAATGCTTGACATTCGTCACCTGTAAGTGTTAGTATGATAAAAAATTTAATATGCTAAACCGTTGAAGCGGAGATAACGGCAATGATGCCTTTACAGAGAGCCTGGGAAGCTGAGATCAGGTGAGAAACAAGTTGTCAAATGGACCGCGGAGGGTGCAGTCAAATGTGAGAGATCACAGAGTATTCTGCAACGTGTGGGCATACGTCAGTTGCCGGGGATATGCTGGTATCCTGCTAAGGGCACAGGGTCGTTCCTGTGAATTCAAGGTGGCACCGCGGATAGTGTTGATTTGTACGTTATTCGTCCTTGACAGATCATATATTTATTTCTGTCAGGGACGTTTTTTTATTTCTCTCTTTAAGCTCCTCTGACAGGATCGGGTCAGAGGAGCTTTCCCTTTGTCCGAAGAAATCAGCAGACTTACAAGGAGGTACAGACAATGAAGATTTTACCGGATCTGAATGAAGTCAGAAGGATCGCGGCCCAGGGAAATTACGATGTGGTTCCCGTCAGCTGTGAGATCCTTTCGGATTTCACCACACCTATCGAGACCATGAGGATACTGAAAAATGTATCTACCCACTGCTATATGCTGGAATCGGCGGTGGCAAATGACAAATGGGGAAGATATACATTCCTTGGATACGACCCGAAGCAGGAAATCACCTGTATGGACGGGGAGATGAAGGTGGGAAACATTAAGGTGAAGACGGATGACCCGTCTGCATATCTCAGACAGATCCTGGATCATTATAAAAGTCCCCGGTTCGACTACCTGCCTTCCTTCACCGGAGGACTGGTAGGATATTTCTCCTATGACTATCTGGGCTACAGCGAGCCGGCGGTGCGATGCAAGGTAGAAGATACAGAAGGATTTAAGGACGCGGATCTGATGCTTTTTGACAAGGTCATTGCCTTTGACAACTTCCGGCAGAAGATCATCCTGATCGTAAATATTTCTCTGGACGAACCGGAAACCGGGTACAACCGGGCGGTGCGGGAACTGAGACAGATGGCGGATCTGCTGAGAAACGGGGAGAAGAAAAAGGAACCCGGCGGACATCTGGTGGGAGAGGTGACGCCTCTGTTTGACCGGGAACGTTACTGCAGTATGGTGGAGAAGGCGAAGCATTACATCCGGGAAGGAGATATCTTCCAGATCGTGCTGTCCAACCGGCTGTCCGCTCCCTTCGAGGGAAGCCTGCTGAACACATACCGGGTGCTGCGTACCATCAATCCTTCCCCCTATATGTTCTATTTCTCAGGTACGGATGTAGAAGTAGCGGGGGCTTCACCAGAGACACTGGTAAAGCTGGAGAACGGCGTGCTCCACACCTTCCCTCTGGCAGGGACCAGGCCAAGGGGAAAGACGGAGGAGGAAGACAGGGCGCTGGAGGCAGAGCTGCTGGCTGATGAGAAAGAACTGGCCGAGCACAACATGCTGGTAGATCTGGGACGGAACGATCTGGGAAAGATCAGCCGGTTCGGCACCGTGCAGGTGGAAACACTGCATTCCATCGAGAGATACTCTCATGTGATGCATATCGGCTCCACGGTACGCGGTGAGATCCGGGAAGAGTTCGACGCACTGGATGCAGTGGAGGCGGTGCTCCCGGCGGGAACACTGTCCGGCGCGCCCAAGATCCGGGCATGCCAGCTCATCGGCGAACTGGAGGACAACAAGCGGGGGATTTATGGCGGAGCCATTGGATACATTGACTTTACCGGAAACATGGATACATGCATTGCCATCCGGATCGCATATAAGAAAAACGGGAAAGTATTTGTCCGTTCCGGCGCAGGCATCGTGGCGGATTCGGTGCCGGAGAAGGAATATGAAGAGTGCATTAACAAGGCAAAGGCTGTTGTAAATGCACTGAAGCTTGCAGAGGAGGTGGACTTATGATCCTTTTGATTGATAATTATGACAGCTTTTCCTACAACCTGTATCAGATGATCGGAGAGATCAATCCGGATATCCGGGTCATCCGCAATGATGAGATGACAGTAGATGAGATCCGGGAAATGTGCCCGGAACGGATCATCCTTTCTCCAGGCCCGGGAAGGCCGGAGGATGCGGGGATTATTATTCCGGTGGTAAAGGAACTGGGTGCGGATATCCCGATCCTGGGTGTGTGCCTGGGACATCAGGCAATCTGTTCTGCATTTGGAGCGGTTGTCACTTATGCGAAGGAACTGATGCACGGCAAGCAGTCCATGGTCCGGTTTGACAGGAAGTGCCCGTTGTTCCAGGGATGCCCGGAGACGGCGCCGGTGGCCCGGTATCATTCCCTGGCAGCAGATGAAAACACGATCCCGGAGGAGCTTCAGGTAACAGCAGTGACGGAGGACGGGGAAGTGATGGCTGTCAGCCACAGAGAATATCCCATTTACGGCGTCCAGTTCCATCCGGAATCCATCATGACGCCAGACGGCAAGACCATGCTGCGGAACTTTCTGGAAAGGCCGGCACTCGTTGATTATAAAGCCTAAGTTAAAGGATTTGACGCAAGTAAAAGATTGATAAAATAAGAAAAACATAACTATAAAAACAAAACTATACAAGGAGATTTCAGACATGATCAAAGAAGCAATCGAAAAAATCGTAAACAAAGAAGACCTTACCTATGACGAAGCCTACACTGTCATGAACGAGATCATGAGCGGGGAGACATCCCCTACTCAGAACGCGGCCTTTCTGGCAGCCCTTTCCACAAAGAGCGCCAGAGCGGAGACGACGGATGAGATTGCAGGATGCGCGGCGGCCATGAGGACTCATGCAGTCAAAGTTGAGACTGGAATGGAAGTGTTCGAGATCGTGGGAACAGGAGGAGACAATGCTCATAGCTTCAACATTTCCACCACTTCGGCGCTGGTAGCGGCAGCAGGCGGCATGAAGGTGGCAAAACACGGCAACCGGGCAGCTTCATCTCTGTGCGGAACAGCGGACTGTCTGGAGGCTTTGGGGGTCAATATCATGCAGAGCCCCAAACGGTGTATAGAACTGCTGAAGGAAGCAGGGATCTGTTTCTTCTTCGCTCAGAAATACCATACTTCTATGAAATATGTGGGAGCCATCCGGAAGGAACTGGGATTCCGTACCGTGTTCAATATCCTTGGCCCTCTGACCAATCCGGGGACGCCGTCCATGCAGCTGCTGGGCGTATATGACGAATATCTGGTAGAGCCTCTTGCACAGGTACTGATCAGTCTGGGAGTAAAAAGAGGAATGGTCGTGTACGGGCAGGAGAAGCTGGATGAGATTTCCATGAGCGCTCCTACAACAGTGTGCGAGATCAAGGACGGATGGGTGAAGAACTATGTCATTACCCCGGAGCAGTTCGGATTGGAACGCTGCACAAAAGAAGATCTGGCCGGGGGAACCCCTGAGGAGAATGCGGCTATCACAAGATCCGTATTAGGCGGAGAGAAAGGTCCCCGGAGAAATGCAGTTCTGATGAACGCCGGAGCTTCCCTTTACATTGGAGGAAAGGCAGACAGCATGAAAGACGGGATCGCGCTTGCGGCCGAGCTGATTGACTCCGGCAAAGCCCTTGAGACGCTGGAAAAACTGATCGAGATCAGTAACCGTCCGGAGGTGGAAGAATGACAGGGGAAAATAGGACCGGAAAAGCCGGCACGATTCTGGATCAGCTGGCCGATCATGCCAGAGAGCGGACCGAACAGGCTAAAAGGAAAGTGACTGCGGAAGAGATAAAGAGGCGGGCCATGGCTCTGCCGAAAGGGGTGTTTGCCTTTGAAAAGGCATTGAAGAAGCCGGGGATATCCTTTATCTGTGAATGTAAGAAAGCATCCCCCTCCAAGGGACTGATCGCACCGGATTTCCCATATCTGCAGATCGCCCGGGAGTATGAGGCGGCAGGAGCGGACGGTATCTCTGTTTTGACAGAACCGAAATGGTTCCTGGGCAGTGACCGGTATCTGAAAGAGATCGCATCGGAAGTCAGAATCCCCTGTCTGCGGAAGGACTTCACAGTGGATGAATATATGATCTATGAGGCAAAAGTGCTGGGGGCTTCGGCGGTCCTGCTGATCTGTTCCATCCTCAGTGAAAAACAGATTTGCGAATATCTGGAAATCTGTAATATATTGGGAATGTCAGCGCTGGTGGAAGCACATGATGAAGAGGAAATCCGGATGGCATTGAGAGCCGGCGCCCGGATGATCGGCGTCAATAACAGGAATCTGAAGGACTTTACCGTTGACACGGAGAACAGCAGCAGGCTGAGAGAGCTGGTCCCGGAGGATGTGCTGTTCATCTCCGAGAGCGGTGTGAGCGGTCCGGAGGATGTGGAAGCTCTGAGGAGAATCGGAGCAGACGCAGTGCTGGTGGGAGAGGCGCTTATGCGCGCCCCGGACAAAAAAGCACGGCTCAGGGAACTGAGAGGTGAGCAGTGATGAAACCGGTAGAACAGGAGACGATAGTCGGAAAAGACAGCTGCGGCGGGGAAAACATTTCCCCGGATACACATATCAGAATCAAGCTGTGCGGTCTCTCACAGGTTTGTGACATTGAGACGGCAAATGAACTTAAGCCTGACTATATCGGATTCGTCTTTGCTGCGGGAAGCAGAAGATATGTACCGCCGGACAAGGCGGGAGAACTGAAGAAAATGTTGATTCCCGAAATCCAGACAGTCGGTGTATTTGTAAGAGAGGAACCGGAGGTGATCGCCGGTCTTCTTGACGCCGGGATCATTGATCTGGTTCAGCTCCATGGAGGAGAAGATGAGGATTATATCCGTATACTTAGGAGGCTGACAGACCGGACGGTCATCAAGGCATTCCGTATTGACTCGGAGGAGGATATCCGGTTAGCGGAAGCCAGCAGTGCGGATTACATCCTGCTGGATTCCGGCAGCGGCGGTACAGGAACAGTTTTTAACTGGGAACTGCTCAGATATATGAGAAGACCCTATTTTCTGGCAGGCGGCCTGGATCCGGAAAATGCAGGAGAGGCGGTCAGGCGGCTGAAGCCCTACGGGGTGGATGTAAGCTCGGGAATTGAGACAGAAGGACAAAAAGATAAAAGCAAAATGACGGCATTTGTCCATGCCGTGAGAAAGGAAGAAAGACTATGACGAACCCAAACGGACGCTTCGGTATTCACGGCGGGCAGTATATCCCTGAAACACTGATGAATGCTGTGATCGAACTGGAAGAAGCATATAATTATTATAAGAAGGATCCGGAATTCAACCGGGAGCTTACGGAACTGTTGAATGAATACGCGGGCAGACCATCCAGGCTGTACTATGCGGAAAAGATGACGAAAGACCTGGGCGGCGCGAAGATTTATCTTAAGAGAGAAGATCTGAACCACACCGGCGCCCACAAGATCAATAATGTACTGGGGCAGGCACTTCTGGCGAAGAAGATGGGCAAGACCCGTCTGATCGCCGAGACCGGAGCTGGACAGCACGGCGTTGCCACGGCTACGGCGGCAGCGCTGCTGGGAATGGAGTGTGTGGTCTTTATGGGTGAAGAGGACACGATCCGCCAGGCCCTTAATGTATATAAGATGCGGCTGCTGGGCGCGGAAGTTGTACCGGTCAAAACAGGTACAGCTACTCTTAAAGACGCGGTTTCTGAGGCAATGCGTGAGTGGACGTCCCGGATCAGTGATACACACTACTGCCTGGGTTCTGTCATGGGTCCCCATCCGTTCCCGACGATCGTGCGTGATTTCCAGGCTGTGATTTCCAAAGAGATCAAGGAACAGATCATGGAAAAGGAAGGACGGCTTCCGGACGCGGTTCTGGCCTGTGTAGGCGGAGGCTCCAACGCTATCGGAAGCTTCTACCATTTCATCGAAGATAAAGATGTAAGGCTGATTGGCTGTGAGGCGGCAGGAAGAGGAATCGATACATTTGAGACTGCAGCAACAGTAAATACAGGAAGAGTAGGTATCTTCCATGGTATGAAATCCTATTTCTGTCAGGATGAATACGGACAGATTGCTCCGGTTTATTCCATTTCCGCAGGACTGGACTACCCCGGCGTAGGACCGGAACATGCTTATCTGCATGACATCGGAAGAGCTGAGTATGTGCCTGTCACAGATGATGAAGCTGTAAATGCATTTGAGTATCTGTCAAGGACAGAGGGAATCATTCCGGCCATTGAGTCAGCTCATGCAGTTGCCTATGCTCTGAAGATTGCTCCGGAAATGACACCGGATCAGATCCTTGTGATCACCATATCCGGCAGAGGAGATAAGGACTGCGCTGCTATCGCGCGATACAGAGGGGAGGATATTCATGAGTAATATAAGAAAAGCATTTGAAAACGGAAAAGCATTCATCCCATTTATCACCTGCGGCGACCCGGATTTGAAGACAACAGCTGCTGTTGTCCGCGCTGCTGTGGAAAACGGAGCGGACCTCATCGAGCTTGGTATCCCGTTCTCTGATCCTACAGCAGAAGGGCCGGTGATCCAGGCAGCTAATATCCGTGCTCTGAATGGCGGCGTGACCACAGATAAGATCTTTGACCTGGTGCGGGAGCTTCGCAAAGATGTGAAGATCCCCATGGTGTTCATGACTTATGCAAATGTTGTTTTCTCCTATGGATCTGAACGGTTCATCTCCACCTGCAGCGAGATCGGCATTGACGGTCTGATCCTGCCCGATGTGCCCTACGAGGAGAAAGAAGAGTTTCTTCCTATCTGCCGGAAATATGGCGTGGATCTGATCTCACTGATCGCGCCTACTTCCGAGAACCGTATCGCCATGATCGCAAAAGAAGCAGAGGGATTCATCTATGTGGTATCCAGTCTGGGAGTGACCGGCGTCAGAAGCGAGATCAAGACGGACCTGGGAGCCATAACAGACATCATCCGCCAGAATACAGACGTACCATGCGCCATAGGCTTCGGCATCTCTACCCCGGAGCAGGCTGCGAAGATGGCCGCTGTTTCCGATGGGGCGATCGTGGGATCTGCTATCATAAAACTGCTGGAAAAATACGGAGCTGATGCGCCGAAATACGTGGGCGAATATGTGAAGTCCATGAAAGAGGCGATGGCTGTTTAGGGTACTGACTTCGATGATTAAACATCCGAAAACAGGGGGATTCCTAAAACGTATCCTCCCTCCCCGCAGAAAGGTTTTCGAGATCAGCCCTGTTTTCTGGGCTGATCAAGACGGAAGTCAGTGGCTAAACAACTGACAAAACAGCCATTCACTTCCGCTCTCGAAAGATCTTCCCGAACAGCCAGTGCGTAAACGGCGCCGCGGCGAACATGTTCCAGAAGAACGCCATCGGGAAATTCTTCAGCAGTGTTCCGATCCAGATGGCCGGAAGCTGAATGACAGAGGAGTCTCCCAGGATGATGTTGAACAGAACAGACGCCACAAGGCTCATGGTCGGACACATGACGGCTATGGTTCCGGCCTGGCGCATGAGACGGCATATGTAAGGATTGTCCTTCTCCGGGTTACAGTGTCTTGCACCGATGGCTGCTCCCAGACGGTTCCCCCAGAGACTGGATATCAGAAGGACGATCAGACCCATAAAAACTGCTTCTTCCAGCGCTTCCAGGAAGATGGCGTTTGTCATGTTGCTGAATCCTCCTGCGGTCAGATCAACGCCGTCTCTGATCGCTACATTATAGACTTCCATGCCGTACGCCATGGCATAGGGCATGATCAGTCCGAAAATGAATCCCTGAAATTTGTTCTTTGGCATATTATCTTCTTCCTTTCCCCTTTTTATCAAAAAAGTAAAAATAAAAAACGTGCAGCTTTCAACTGGATTTACGCAGAGAATGCTACACGTCAGATGATATTGTATATCAGATGTGGGATGACTCCCGCCTCTATAGGCGGTGAGTGACAAATCAGTATCAGTGGCGGGTGTCAATCCCCCATCTGATATACGCTCCGCGAGGCTTGAATAAGGAGGCCGGAGTTTTCAAAGGCATTTTTGCACAAAATGAACATGATTTTATCCGCCAAATATCATGATTTTTCAGCCTGCGGATTCTTTCCGGCGAGGGAAGAGAAAACAGTGATCTGTTTCTATCTGATATTCGGTCTGAAGTGTTTTGACAACTCCCTGGTCCATGCATCCACGGATCAGCTGAAAGGCGTTTTCCGATACGGCTGTCATCGTGATCGGACGTCCCGGCGGGGAGAACGCGGATCTGCCTACAGATATGAACGCAGTGATCAATGCTACATATGATCTTTCGGAAGAAGTGGCAGGCGCTCCGGACAATTATAATTACACAAGAGGAAGCTATACGAACAACGGAGATTATGATGATTTCGAAGAGGGAGAATCTCTCCTGGCGCCCGGCACAGACATGGAATAAGGAGCTGGTCTATGAGATCGGACAGTCTATGAAGAGGCGTAGTAGCATTATCGCATCAAATCTGCTATGATAGTAAACGGACAATCTAATCTTTCAGTCTAATTTATTACAGAGAGGATATGATACAAAATGAAATACGCAGTTGTATATGCAAGTGCTACAGGCAATACTGCCATGCTTGCAGAAGAGATCAGATCATATATGAAAAACGCCGAGTGCGTTTACTTCGGAGAAGCAAAGGAAAATATTCCGCCGGCAGATATTATATTTGCAGGATTCTGGACAGACAAAGGAAACTGCAGTGATGAGATAGGAAACTATCTGGCAGGCCTGCGGGAACAGAAGATCTTCCTTTTCGGCACAGCAGGATTCGGCGGTTCAAAAGAATACTTCTCCCGGATCCTGGAACAGGTCAAAGGCCATATCCCGGATGAAAATACAGTAATCGGTACATTTATGTGTCAGGGAAAGATGCCGGTTTCCGTGAAAGTCAGATATGAGAAAATGCTGGAGAGCGACCCGGAAAATGAAAGAATAAAAGCCATGCTCATAAACTTTGACCAGGCGCTCTCGCACCCGGACCATCATGATCTTGAAGAGCTGAAGGCAGCAGTACAGGAAAGCATTATGATGTAGTGCCCCGGCAGCTTTGAGAGTACCGGGGCAGCGATTATTTCAGCAAATCTGCAATACAGAGTTCAAGTTCTTTAAAAATCCCGACATAAGCGGTAGCGGAAAATGAAAATTGCCGAAAATCTTCCGAATCCGAAAAGAAATAAGCATGGACCATATTGTTTGCCGGGTCTACGATCCAGTATTCCCGGACACCTGCTGCGCGGTATTTGAACAGCTTTGTAATGTAGTCCATCCGCTGACTGGAAGGAGAGACAATCTCTATGATCCAGTCAGGAGCTCCATTGCAGCCTTTATCAGTGAGTTTGCTTTTATCACATATGACGCTTATATCCGGCTCAACATAGTTCTTATCGTCCTTATTAAGAAAAACGGCAAATGGGGCAGGATAGACTTCGCAGGAGCCGTTTTTCCTTCTGATATAATCTCTGATAGTTGCTGACAGTTCCATGACAAGTTTCTGATGCATTCGGCCTGGCGGCGCCATCATATATATCTTGCCGTCGATCAGTTCTGCGCGTTCCCCTTCCGGGAGAGAATAGATGTCATCTGTTGTATATGAAGTTTTTTGAGGCAGCGGCATCATGGTTGGGGGCTTTTGCCCCCAACATCATACTATAGTGACTATAAATGAAAGGCCTAATCCCCCAGCTATGCTGGGGAGAATAGAGTAAGCAGGAGCGTGTAAGATATTAATAAAAAGCCTCCTATGCTAAAATGAGAATGGTGTCGCAAGCCAAACTCA
>CALWLJ010000014.1 GCA_944381495.1 uncultured Mediterraneibacter sp.
ATGCACTAATAAACCATACTTTTTTGCCGGATAAATCAAGCATCAACATGGATTATGCCGGTGGGAAAGTTGAGTAATTTATTGTAATCTTTTCCAAATATTTATCAGTGCTTTTGTCATTTGTATGACTCATGAGGTTTTCTCCGTAAATGGTTGATATATAGAAATCATTGTACTTCTGATTCCGTCAAATGACAAGTACAGAGAGAAAAGAAATGACATAGAAAACCGCCTATAGTATAATAGGAAAAACGTCCGAAACCAATGAGTCAAAATATAAAGGACCATTATGGCGTTTAAAAAAGAATACTTAAATAGGCGGTGGAAAATGATGAAAAAGGTACTCGTAACAGGAGGAACTGTATTTGTAAGCAGGTATATTGCAGAGTTCTTTTCTTCTAAAGACTGCGAGGTATATGTCCTTAACAGAAATACCAGGAAACAGTCTCATGGAGTTAAGCTTATTGAGGCTGACAGACATCATTTAGGAGAAACCCTGCGGGATTTCCATTTTGATATTATCATAGACACGGCATATAATGCTGACGATGTAAATATGCTGCTTGATGCATTAGGCGGTTATAAAGAGTACATTTTGATCAGCTCAAGTGCCGTTTATCCGGAATATTCTCCACAGCCTTTCACGGAAGACACTATATTGGGAGCTAACAAATATTGGGGAAAATATGGAACGGATAAGATAGAGGCAGAGAATGCCCTGCTGAAAAGGGTTCCTGATGCATATATTTTACGTCCGCCATATTTATATGGTCCAATGAATAATGTATATAGAGAGGCGTTTGTATTTGATTGTGCAAAAGCAGACAGAAAATTTTATTTGCCTCAAAATGGCGACATGAAGCTGCAGTTCTTTCATATTAGAGATTTATGCAAATTGATAGAAGTAATTATCAATAATAAACCTGAGACTCATATTCTGAATGTTGGTAATCCGGAATCTATATCTGTCAGAGACTGGGTAATCAAATGTTATGCTTGTTATGGAAAAACTCCAGAATTCATATGTGTATATGATGACATAGAACAAAGAAATTACTTCAGCTTTTACAACTATGAATATAAATTAGATGTTGAACGTCAAAAAAAGATATATTCAGAAACTATTTCTTTAGATACTGGACTTAAGGAAGCAGCGGAGTGGTATGATGAACATGAAGAAGAAGTAAATAAAAAACCATATTTTCAGTATATTGATCTAAATATATGCCGGGGGTTTTAAAGAATGGAAGATATCATTGAACTCATATTAGAACTCATCCTGGAGGGTGGTATGGAAGCAAGCAGAAGCAGCAAGATACCGAAACCGATCAGATTTCTCATTACTGCATTGATCGTGCTGTTTTTTATCGCAGTTATAGGATTCATATTTGGAGTAGGTATCATATCGCTGAATAATGATAACATTCCTGCTGGAATATTTCTTATATTGATGGGAGCAGTGATGGCTGTATTGAGTGTCATAAAATTTATTAGAACATATTTGACTAAAAGAAGATGAGCTGATTATATGAATAGCTAATGGAATTGTTTAAAAGGAGCATTATCATTAATGGGAAGTTTATTTAAAAATACATACAATACACGCTCGATTCTGCCTGATGGATTCCGTTTTATCAGAAGCGATGTGCCAAATCGTATAACAGAAAAGGAAGTGCAGTGGCTGATTGATCATAATGTCACTACAGTTATTGATCTCAGAGACGATAAGGAAAGAGAACAGAAAAAATGCCAGTTAATCAATAACAAGCGTTTTCAGTATTACTGCATGCCTGTTACCGGCAGTAATAGTATTCCGAAATCAGTAGATGATGTTTCAAAATCATATCTGAAAATGGCAGATGAACAAATGGATAAGATTATTAATACTATTTCTAAAGCGGAAGCAAACGTATTATATTTTTGTAATGCCGGAAAGGACAGAACAGGGGTTGTATCTGCTATACTTCTCTATAAGATGGGAATGAGTCTGGATTACATAATAAAAGACTATATGGATTCAAAAAATAATCTGAAAAATATATTAGAAGAATATGCTATACAATTTCCAGATATTAATATTGATATTATCATGCCTCACGAAAGGTATATTCAAAAATTTCTTGAAAGCTATATTGCGATAAACAATTCTATTGATTCAGCCCAAATTACTGAAGGAAACTGAAAACAGAGGGGATCTATAGCAAACATGAAAGAAAAGCATTTTGTGATACAATTACTATTTATCCGTTAATTATTTTTCGAGAGTAGTATCCATTTGTGAAGAAGATACGGTATATGACTAATTTGGATATTAATTGCAAATCCGTGATAATAGATTGAAAATACTGATATTAAAACTACCACGTGGGATACAGGAGTGACGGTTATGGAAATGATGCGACAGATCAGAGACAGTCTGCTTTATATTGATAATCATTTGGAAGAGCCAATTACAGTTTCCTCAGTTGCGGATGCAGCGTTTCGCTTCGGATGGAAAACGCATAGTGGTTTTACAAGATCTTTTAAGAGTGAGTTTGGCTTTTATCCGGTACTTCTAAAGGCAATGATGATGCAGATTGATGATTTAGGAGGTAGTGCTATGGGTCACATCTTTTTGAAGAATACAGATATTCATTCTACAAAAGAGCAATTACTGGAGCGTTTAGAGAAAGAGATGATGTCTGCAAATATTGTTTTCAATAAGGAGGAATTACAACGAGTATATTTGCAGGCTTGTCATGTCTATGAAGGGAAAAAAGATATTCAGGAGATGAGTACATTACCCATCCGCTTAATGTTGCTATCATTTTTTAGCGGAAATGTCAGCTGACAAAGACACCATTTATGCCGGAATGTTTTGTGATGCTGTGCAGAAAACTTCTGTCACAATCGAGCAGATGAAGGAAGAACTTCCGGCAAATACGGCAGCAATTGTTGAGAGGCTGGCTGTGTCAACTTATGATTTGGGTAGCATATCTTTGGGAGATGAAGTGCTTTTGGTAAGACTGGCGGAAAGATTACATAATATGCGGACACTGGAATTTATGCCTGAAGAACGCAGGCAGATCAAGGCAAAAGAGACTTTATCGGAGATAATACCGATTGCTAAAAAGATTGGGAATCTCAAACTTATAAATGAATTGTATGATATCTCTTTGGATTATTTGTGTAAAGCATAATCATCCGTGCCGGGACTACTGATAAAAAAATCACAGGACTGTACTTAAATGATACAGTCCTGTGAACAGAAACGGAAAAAGGTCATTCAGAATCAGGCCGATTTTACATAAGCCAGCAGATCAGTCAGATATGCTCTGTCGGTCCAGTCGCAGCTCTGTCCGACAGCACACATCAGCGCTTTCTGCCACGGCTCATATGTGTCGGGATCCTGCTTCGCAACAGACTTCTGCAGTATTCTGCACAATGTTCTGTCGGGAAATGTCATTTTCTCTTCATACCATGCACCGCGGCAGTAATACAGAGGAATCGCGCTGAGCTGGTCCTTGAAATGCAGTTTTCTGATCTGATCAATGGCATTTTCATCATAAGGTGACGCGCCGACACAGAAAACAGCGATCTTCTTATCATTTAATTTTGTTATGTTTCTCTTCAGGAAAGACAGACCTGCAATTCCTGATGCATAGACTCCTCCACCAAGAATAATCGCATCATATTCCAGCAGAGAGCTGATATCTGCGTCTTTTGTTTTTATAATGTCAAATCCGGTTTCTTCCTGGAGCCAGCGGGCATATTTTTCAGTAGCGCCATATTTTGATTGATATAAGATAATTCCCTTTTTCATTTTTCCTACTTGCCCTCCTTATATTTGATTCAGATTCTCCCCAATCTGCGTGATTGTTTGAATTGTAGTCTGAAGCTGCTCCTCAGAGATGCCATTGAATAATGTATTCATGATTCCTGTAGTCAATGCATCATTTTTACGACAGAACTCACGACATAGCGGAGTGAGGCTGATCCTTTGTTTCCTTTTATCCAGTGAATCTGTTTCTATGCTTACGAATCCTTTCTTTTCAAGTTTCAGTATGATCTGCTTGACATTCTGATGGGAGCTGCCCATGATCTCGGAAAGCTCTCTGATAGTCGGACTTTCTTTGCACAGTTCAATGCATATGATCGCAAAAAACTGTTTCCAGCTGATCTCTTTCATTGTTCTATCAGCTGCAGCCTGAAAACGGTTATCAAAAGCACTGAGCAGTCCGATCAGAAAATAAGGTGATTCTATACCGTTGAAATCAATATTTTCACTTTGCAATACTTCTTTGATATTCATTGATTCTTCTCTCCCAGAGATATTGCTTTCTATTATCTGATTAAAAGGTAACATATTACATATATATTGTCAATATGAAAGAAATTTTATCGAGAAAAGACTGACAAGCTGTCCTGATGATGCTATAATGTTACGGAAGTAACTTGACAAATGGAAGTGAGGTATAAGAATGAAACCGATCAAAGAAGGAAAAGTCCGTGAGATTTATGATAACGGCGACAACTTAATCATGGTGGCTACCGACCGGATCAGCTGCTTTGATGTTATTCTGAAAAATACTGTAACTAAAAAGGGAACTGTACTTACACAGATGTCCAAGTTCTGGTTTGAGATGACAGAGGATATCCTTCCGAATCATATGATCTCTACAGATGTAAATGACATGCCGGAATTCTTCCGTCAGCCACAGTTTGATGGAAACAGCATGATGTGTCGGAAGCTGAACATGCTTCCTATCGAGTGTATCGTCCGCGGCTACATAACCGGAAGCGGCTGGGCAAGCTATCAGGAGAACGGCACTGTATGCGGTATCAAACTTCCGGAAGGACTGAGAGAGTCAGACAAGCTGCCGGAACCAATCTATACACCTTCTACCAAAGCAGAGATTGGAGATCATGATGAAAATATCTCCTATGAGCAGAGTGTAGCTCATCTTGAGAAATATTTCCCGGGCAAAGGCGAGGAATATGCTTCAAAGCTGCGTGATTATACGATCGCTCTGTATAAGAAATGCGCTGATTACGCGCTGAGCCGAGGCATTATCATCGCTGATACGAAGTTTGAGTTTGGTCTGGACGAAGATGGCAACATTGTTCTTGGAGATGAGATGCTTACACCTGACAGCTCCCGCTTCTGGCCGGCAGACGGATATGAGCCGGGACATGGTCAGCCGTCCTTTGACAAGCAGTTCGCACGTGACTGGCTGAAAGCAAATCCGGACAATGACTGGACACTGCCGGATGATATTGTTCAGAAGACAATTGATAAATATCTTCAGAGCTATGAGATGCTGACTGGAAAAAAGCTTCAGTAAGATCAGGCATTTTATAAATCACTGCTATTAGGAGGACGCGGAAATCTGCGTCCTCTTTTCTAATACTTTGTATTTTACTGATTAGATATTTACTTTGCAATGAATATCGATTACTATGATAAAAGGATGCACTTCTTCTACGACATATTATGTGACTTTTCAGGTGGAAAGCGGGGACAGGATGGAGTTCTCGGTCAGCGGAACTGAGTATGGTATGCTGGTTGAAGGAGATGAAGGCCGTCTCACTTTTCAGGGGACAAGATATCTCTCTTTCCTCAGGAATGGTCAGCAAGATTAATAGAAGAAATGAACAAAAAACAGGTAATCTGAAAAGGATGGACGCTGATGATTTATTTGGATTATTTTACTTTCCCGGACGGTGATATGGAGTTTGATTTTTTCCTGCGGCAGAAAAGAACCTGTTATGATTCTTATTATCCATTTCAGATCCTGTCCGCCCGCAGGTTTCGCAGGATCGATTTTGAGCCGGTTACCATCCTTTACGGCGGAAACGGAACAGGCAAGACGACAGCTCTCAATGTGATTGCGGAGAAGCTGCAGCTTTCACGGGACAGTGTGTTTAATAAAACCAATTTTTACAGTGAGTATCTGCAGCTGTGTGATTATGAGACCAGAGGGGCAGTCCCGTCGAATAGTCGTGTGATCACCAGTGATGACGTGTTTGACTATATGCTGAATATCCGCAGTATGAATGAAGGAATCGACCGGAAGAAGGAGAGCCTCTTTGAAGACTATCTGGATGCAAAATATTCGGATTTCCGTATGCGGTCACTGGATGATTATGAATCCCTGAAGAAAGTGACAAAGGCAAGAAGGATGACCCAGTCAAAGTTCGTCCGTTCTGAACTGATGGACAATATCAGAGAGTACTCCAATGGGGAAAGTGCTTTCCTGTATTTTTCTGAAAAGATAACGGAGAATGGGTTTTTCCTGCTGGATGAGCCTGAAAACAGCCTGTCACCTGCCAGACAGCAGGAGCTGGTGAAATTTATAGAGGATTCGGCCCGTTTCTTCGGATGTCAGTTCGTGATTGCGACCCATTCTCCATTCTTACTTGCTATGCGCGATGCGAAGATCTATGACCTGGACGATGATCCGGTAGATGTAAAGAGATGGACGGAGCTTGAAAATGTCCGTGCATATTATAACTTTTTCAAGGAGCATGAGGATGAATTTTAGAAGTCCGGGGTTGCAAATGAAAGATATGTATGATAGTATTTAGAAAGCACATGTAAGGGAGGTGGCTTGATGTCGGCTATTCGTTGAAATACGGACAATAATTATTTTCTCATCTTGATCTGTGACGATGAGTTATTTTGTTGTACCTGTTTTTACGGATAGATTCATCAGGCCTGCTTTGTCCTATGTGTATTTTTTATGCTTATTTTTACTTACAGGGGCAAAGCCTGTTAAGCAGATACCGCCTTTTTGAGAGAAAGGGCTTCTTCTGTATGCATTTAAAACTGAGGATTTATATCGACAGATACGCGGATAACTCGGAGTACGGGTTATCCCTTTTTTGTTTAGGAAAATTTATTTAAGAAAATTTATTGTCCGCGGGAACAAATACATCAAACCAGAAGCTTATACAGCAGAAGTCTGCTATAAAGGGGTAAACAATGAAATACAGGAAATATAAACGATATAAGGATCATAATGAGGATTACGAATTTGAAGATAATGAGTATCGCAATAATACACAAGAACGATATGTTAAGAACAGGAGTAAGGAGAACATCTCTGATTCACGGAAGAACTGTGAGATGACGGAGTGTCTGAACTGTGGCTGGACTCTTCCCTCTGACTGGAAGGGGAGTCTCCCGGAACACTGCCCGAACTGCCTTTCGGGGATTCACAGGGAAACGGAGGAAGGCTATGAGTGCGGCGGGATCCTGGAACCGGTCGGGTTCTGGGTGAAAGACGATGATAAATGGGAGATCATTCAGCGCTGCAGATTTTGCGGGGAAATGAGAACGACGCCAATGAATGGGAAGGATAATCGGATCAAAGTATTATCAATTGCATCCAGACCGCTGTCGATGCCGCCATTCCCGATCGAAAGGATCAAAGAACTGCGCGGCATTGGGGGCAGAGATGATGAAACGGAAGGAGGAGAATAGAATGAACAGAGAAAATAAAAAGAGAAAATATGACAGAAAATATTTCCGGACACATCCATGTACGGATCCCTTTACATGTAAAGTATGCGGATGGCCTGTAGTTCCTGCGGGAGCAGGAACCAGTCACAGGAATCACTGTCCGAACTGTCTCTACAGCATACATCTGGACAATGAGCCCGGAGACAGAGGATCTGATTGTTACGGACGTATGGAGCCCATCGGTGTATGGGTCAGGAAAAACGGCGAATGGGTCATTATCCATAGATGTATAATATGCGGAAAGATCAGTTCAAACCGTGTTGCAGCAGATGATAATCCTGCCAGACTGATGGCTCTTGCCATGAGGCCCTTTGGAAGCGCTGCCATTCCAAGAGAAGATATCAGAAAAATTACAGATTATTTCTCAACAGTATAAATTTCCATTGCATAGTCCGGTCTTTTCCTGTAGAATGCTAGAGGATCAAATACAGAAGAGGAAAAAGATTATGAAAGAAAAATGGATTAGCAGCATAATGGCAGGAGTTTTTATATCACTTGGGGCAATGACTTACCTGTCGATTCCCAACAGTCTGGTCGGGAGCCTGTTCTTTTCAACGGGCATATTTCTCGTCCTGAACCTTCACAACATGCTGGTGACAAGAGTAATCCCGCTGATGGTATACACAGGGGAATACAGATGGACAGATGTGATCATCGGATGGTGCGGCAATGGGATCGGAGCGCTGGCAGCTGCGGGAATCATATTCGTCACACGTTTCAATGAGACGATACGTGACAGCGTACAGCGGATCGGTGAGACAAGACTGAATGACTCGCCTCAGAGTCTGTTCCTGCTTGGAATTCTCTGCGCCTGCTTTGTTGCATTTGCAGTTCTGGTAGGAGCAATTTATGACAAGGGATCTGTCGGCCAGATCTTCTATGTATGGCTGTTTATTACAGCATTTGTATTCTGCGGATTCGAACATATTGTGGCAGATATGTTTTATATGTCCTGCTATACCTTTAATTTCGGTGCGGATCCGGTATCTGTTGTGAAGGTGCTATTCTTTGTTACAGCAGGTAATCTCGCTGGCGGTCTGCTGATCGCATGGCTTGTGAGAATTCTCCATAAGAATCAGACAATCACAGCGTAAATGATCAATAACATGGGATTCTTCCTTATAGCGGAGGAATCCCTTTTGCTTTTTACAAGTATTCTCTTAAACATCAGCCGTTTTTCTGTACAGTGAAATTATAATACAGTATAATCTAAGTCAGAGTAGAGTAAATGGTCATGAAAACGCATGTCCACTTGGTTCGTTGATTGCGAAAACAAAAGTCAGAAGGGGGATTGAAAATGAATTATTACGACAGTGAACTGCAGCGTCTGCAGAAGGAAATCATGGAAAAGAAACGGCTTTCAGCTCAGTTATCCGATCTGCTATTGCAGCAGACTGAACTTGAGAAAAGGGTTACAGAGCTCGGAAAGGTAAAGCAGGAAGAACAGGAAGATGTAGACCGTCTGCAGAAGGGAAGTCTCGCTGCATTCTTTTATAAAGCTACAGGAAAGATGGATGAAAAGCTTTCGAAAGAACAGGCGGAGGCATATGCTGCCGCTGTAAAATATACGGCGGCAGAAAGAGAGCTTGAAGGAGTAAATTACGATATTACAGAATGCAGAAGGCGTCTGTCTGAACTTCAGTGGAGTGAGAGAGAATATCAGCGAATGATCGAGAAGAAAGCAAAGCAGATAAAAGCTGAGAACGGACCGGAAGTGGAACAGATCCTTCAGCTGGAAAGACAGATATTCTTTCTTCGGAATCAGCAGAAAGAGATCGATGAGGCTGTCAATGCCGGTCAGCGGGCCAGGAGTATCTCACAGAAAATAGTGGAAGACCTGCAAAGCGCCAAAGACTGGGGAACCTGGGATATGATCGGCGGCGGTTTGATCACAGACATGGTGAAATATGACAAGCTTAATTCTGCTCAGGCCAATGTCCATGATCTTCAGGATGCTTTACGAAGTTTACGGACCGAACTGGCTGATGTGAAGGAAGATATTTCCGCTGATATTCATCTGGAGATTGGAGATTTTCTTCATTTTGCAGACTATTTCTTCGATGGACTCTTCACAGACTGGATGGTATATGACCGGATCAGCGAGTCAAAGGAGCGGGCAGAAAGAACATACAGCCAGATAGAAAGAGTACTGGATCAGCTGCGGATGCTGCGGACTCAGACAGAGGAAGAGCAGGGGCGGCTTTCGCGTGAGCTGGAGGAAAAGATTGTTTCATATAATTAAATTTTACTTATAGAAGGCATGATTCATGATTATAGAAAAAGAACATTGTTAACGGAAGGATTTATGTAGAGCTTCAGAAGATTGTAACCACCAAGGAAGTAGGGATCATCTACTACATCCCGGCTGAAGGCAGATACGCAATGGATGGCAAGGTTATTGTAGATGGAGATGCAACAGTCGTGGATCTGACAAAACTGACAGATGTTCCGGAAGGATATGAAGTTGATATGGAAGGATCAATACCTGAAATTACTTACGGGTGGATTTACGTAGAACTTCGGAGGATAGAATCGTAGCAGATAAGGATGTAGCAACCATACATTTTTCAGAGTGACGTATTTGAAAAATGTGGTTCAGCATTTATCGGTCAAACAGAAGATTAATTAAAACGGAAATATAGTAATAAGAGAAAACATGAGGTGTATCACAAGAGGAACAGTCTGTGATGCACCTCATATTTTATTGAAAGCAAAAACGCATTGACACCACTGGGGAAAGTAGTACAACATATAGTAGGTGCAATTTGTTGCCTGATCCAATTCCACTAATTATGCAACTGTAGACCGTACAGATAACCAGGATCAGCAGTCTGTATTCACGCATAGACGAGATGATTGAAAACATCTGCTGCGCGTATGTGCCGATTGAAATCGAAGTGGAAATTAATACGGCAGATGTGTTTCATAAGGAAGCTCTGCCGGGAATATATCTGTACTTTCATGATTCCCTTATTAAGACGAAAAATAGGGAGGAAGGAGTGCATATGAAAAGAAAATATGCAAAAGTAGCCATTGCTCTGGCTGCGGCTGTTACGATCACATCACCCGGATCTTATATTCTGGGAAACAGTACTACTGTTATGGCAGCGGAGCAGGAACAGACAGAAGAATTTCAGGAAATCAGTAATGCTACGGAGTTTCAAAACGCAATTGCCACTGGCAGCGGCAGTTATAAGCTGACGGCGGATATGAATATCAGTAGTGTTACTGTACCTGCGAATTCCAATCTCACCATTGATCTGAATGGACATGATTTAGGAATCCATTGGAATCTCTCGGCTTCTACCGGTACTAGTCTTCGTCTTATGGACAGCAGTCCGGGGCAGACAGGAACTATGTCGGCTGTCAATGTGAATCGTTTATTTTATATAGGATCCAATGCTCAGTTGACCATTGACAGCGGAAACTATATTTGTAAAAAAGAGACTAATACAAAGTACATGTTTGCAAGTACTTCTACAAGTGGCCCCCGGATTGTAATCAACGGCGGAAACTTTAGAATGGAGTCTGTGGGAAATGTCGCTGACTGCGCTATGTTCGCGAGTACTGTTCGAGCAAACGTTCAGACTGTGATCAACGGCGGTACATTTTCCGCTGTAGATGGAACCTACGTGTTCCGGGGAAGATAAATCAGACAATAGAAGAAGCTCTTCAAAATGTGACGATTAACGGAGGCACCTTTGGAGACAATGCGCTGGATCCTAAGAACGCACAGCTTGAAGGACCGAAAGCCTATATTACAGTAGACGGAAAAGAGACAGAACTGAGTACGAATGGGACAAACGCATTTAAGGCATGCACTTCCATCAAGCTGACAGACGATATCCTTGTAAACTCTGTTAAGTTGAATGGGACTAATCTGACAATTGAAACAACCGGAAAGGAAGTTTCCATTACTCCCGATTCGGAGATTCTGAAGACCGGAAACGGAGATAACGGAAAGAACACTCTTGAAGTCACAGACTTTGAGGGAGTTACGAATACCTATATTTTCTATATCGACAATGTGGCTCCCGAAGTGACAAGCACTTCTGTTTCCCCGGGAAACGGTCAGGTCTATTATGGCGCAAAAACCTTTACCTTTGAGACTTCTGAGCCTATTCAGTCTCCGGGAGAGGGCTGGGCAGACGTTAGTGAAGATCAAAATGGAACAAAATGGGCGAAAGAATTTACGAATAACGAGAAATTTACTCTGACACTGACGGATCTGGCTGGAAACACAATCACAACAGAGAGATATGAAGTAAAAAACATCGAGACAGCGACACTTAATCCTCAGGTTACATACAGTATTACAGATCCTACTCAGGAGAATGTAACTGTAACCATCAACACAGGTACAGTAGAGTGTAATACACCATCAGGCTGGACAAGAGTAGAGGGCAGCAGTAAGAGAACACAGTTCCAGAAAGTATATACAGAGAATACGGAAGAAACTGTAAATCTGTTGAGCCTTGGCGGACAAAATGTTTCAGTTGATATTAAGATTTCCAATATTGACAGAGAAGCTCCCCAGATTATAGGCAGCATTTCCTTCTCACCGGACAACAGCCAGATGAGCCAGCAAAAAGTTGTTTCCTTCGAGGCAAACGAGGCCATCGTTTCACCTGGTGAAGGCTGGTCGGAAGTGGAAGGAAGCAATGGAACAAAATGGCAGAAAACATATGAGAAAGCCATGAAGGATTCCATTACCCTGACTGACCTTGCAGGAAATACGTCAGACCCCATCAACTTTGAGGTGAAACGCATTGAAGACGCTAAGCTTGAGTCAAAAGTGATTTACAGTAATGAAGGTCTTGAATATACAAACCAGGATGTGACAGTAACCATTAAGACCAACGTAGAGTGCAAGACACCGGAAGGATGGACACAGACGGGTAATAAGAGAAACCAGTTTGAAAAGACATTCTCCGCTGATGCAGAAGAAACAGTGAACCTTGTCAGTCTCGCAGGACAGCAACTCAGCCAGCAGATTACTGTAAAAGGAATTGATAAAGTTGCGCCGAAAGCATATGTTAACGGAACTGATCCAATAGATGATAGTGTAGTCTATAACGATGGCGTCAGCCTTAAGTTCTATGATAATGCAGCTCTTGACAGATATGAGTTGAATGGTCAGGCCGGCCCCACAAGTATCAAAGGAAATAAGTGGGGAGATGGCAATCTGCAGAACATTAAAGGCCATCTGGTGGATGGAGTCAATACTCTGGTTGTATGGGATATGGCAGGAAATTCCACTGAATATAAGTTTACGGTAGACCTGAACATCCCCCAGACTGTGGGAGTCAATTATTACATTCCGGCAGAGGACCGATATATGGAAGGTCAGATTGTAGTAGATGATGATGCCACAACAGTAGATCCGACAACATTGACTGATATTCCAGAAGGATATGAACTGATCAGCACAGATCCGGTACAGATCAACGATAAGTGGATTTATGTAGAACTGCAGCAAATCGTGACAACAAAAGAAGTTGGAGTTAACTACTACATTCCAGCAGAAGACAGATATGCAGAAGGCAAGATTGTAGTAGATAAAGATGCTACAACCGTAGATCCGACAACATTGACAGATATTCCGGAAGGATATGAACTGATTAGCACAGAAGCGGTACAGATCAATGACAACTGGATTTACGTAGAACTGCAGAAAACTGTGAACAAAGCAGCGGCAACACTCCAGGTGAACTTCGTAGGTGAGTTCGGAGAAGACATTGGTGTTGATCCAGTAGTAGTGACAAAGAATGGCCCGGAAGGCGAGACAGCAAACTTCGTATACGGAGAGGACTGGTCTCTGCCGGAAGGTTACACATTTGCAGAAGACTTTGATGAGGCGGCAGCAACCCAGACGCTCAGTGTGAAATACGGAAAAACACTGGACACTCTGCAAATTGGAATAGTTGAAAAATAGGATTGAACAGTTGTCGGATAAACCCGACAAAAGCTCAGCTGTAGAGATGTAGTAATAACAAAAAACGTGAGGCGTATTACATGAGGAAAAGTATGTGATACACCTCACGTTTTTTTATAGAGTTACTGTCTCTTGCGCTATACTCCGAGCGAAAGCGTGGTCGCCGGGGAATACACCTCCGTTATGGCGGACACTGAGAGCAAGAATCATATAACTGCTGCATCCGGTGTTTTTATTGAACTTTCACTTTTCGTGTAGTAATATTATTACCAGCAGGAAAGACTTCAGCAGTACAGGAGGTAAGACATTCATGAGAACTAGCAATATTACACGAGAGCAGGCGCTTGCTCTGCTTCGGGAATACAACAAGGAAGGCTTTCATATCCAGCATGGACTTACAGTTGAAGGAGTCATGCGCTGGTACGCAAATGAACTGGGATATGGAGACGAAGCAGACTACTGGGCAATCAGCGGACTGCTGCATGATATTGATTTTGAAATGTATCCGGAGGAGCATTGTCAGAAAGCACCGGAGCTGCTTGAAAAAGGCGGAGTTGGAGAGGATATGATCTACACAGTCTGTTCTCACGGTTATGGGATTTGCAGTGACAAAGAGCCGATCCATCAGATGGAGAAGGTGCTTTTTGCAGCAGACGAGCTTACAGGATTGATCTGGGCGGCGGCACTTATGCGCCCTTCCAAAAGTGTAATGGATATGGAAGTGTCCAGTGTGAAAAAGAAATTCAAAGATAAAAGATTTGCAGCAGGGTGTTCCCGGGATGTGATTCGCAAGGGAGCGGAGATGCTTGGATGGGAGTTGAACGAATTGTTTGAGAAAACTATTCTTGCCATGCGTTCTTGTGAGGAATCTGTTAAAGAGCAGATGAGCGAACTGGGTTATTAATGAGAAGGGAGAGAAAACGATGGAGAAAGTTATTCTTGGAAAAACAGGCCTTGAAGTAAGCAAAAACGGATTCGGCGCGCTTCCGATCCAGAGAATATCCAAAGCGGATGCGGTTTACCTGCTCCAGAAAGCCTTTTACAACGGAATCAATTATTTTGATACAGCCCGCGCCTATACAGACAGTGAAGAGAAGATTGGAGCAGCATTTGAGTATACGCGGGACAAGATCATTATCAGTACAAAGACAGCCGCTCAGACCGGCGAGGATATGTGGAAAGATCTGGAGGAGAGTCTGAGAAAGATGAAGACGGACTACATCGATATTTACCAGTTCCACAATCCGGCATTTTGTCCAAAACCGGGAGATGAGAGCGGTCTTTATGACGCGGCGTTAGAGGCAAAGAAACAGGGAAAGATCCGGCATATCGGAATCACGAATCACCGGATTGCAGTGGCAAAAGAAGCCATTGAATCCGGGCTGTATGAGACACTGCAGTTCCCTTTCTCCTATCTGGCTGCAGATGCGGATCTTGAAATTGTAGAAGAGACGAAGAAAGCAGGAATGGGATTTATCGCCATGAAAGGTCTGTCAGGCGGTCTGATACATAATTCGGCTGCTGCCTACGCATATATGGCTCAGCCACAGTTTGATCACGTGGCTCCGATCTGGGGCGTTCAGAGAGAAAGCGAGCTGGATGAGTTCCTGTCTTATCAGGAATGTCCGCCCCGGCTTGACGATGATCTGCTGCAGATAATCAAAGAGGACAGGAAGCAGCTGTCAGGCGACTTCTGCCGTGGCTGCGGTTATTGTATGCCATGTCCGGCGGGAATCGAGATCAATAACTGCGCACGTATGAGTCTTATGCTTCGCCGGGCTCCTCAGTCAGGCTGGCTGTCCGAGGAGTGGCAGGAGAAGATGAAGAAGATCGAGAACTGTCTGCATTGCGGACAGTGCATGAAGAAATGTCCCTATGGATTAAATACGCCGGAACTTCTGGCCAGAAACTATGAGGATTACAAGACATTTCTGAAATAGTGACTATATTGAGAAGGAGCAGCCATATTGTGCTGCTCCTTTGTTGCAGTTTTTTGATACAGGAAGAAATATTGAGCTTTTACTTCCTTTCAGGTATAATGATGAAAGCAGCGAAAAACAGGAGGAACGTGAAAATGCGAGCCGTAATTTACGAGGGGAACGGAAGGATCAGGCTGGGAGAGCGCCCTGTGCCGGTTATTCAGGATGAAAGAGATGCGATCATCCAGGTGACACTTACAACAATATGTTCCAGTGATATTCATATCAGACACGGCGCGGTGCCGAGAGCGGTGCCCGGTGTGATCCTGGGGCACGAGTTTGTGGGACGAGTTGTTGAAACTGGAAAAGCAGTGAGGAAGGTCAGACCTGGAGACCGGGTAGCGGTGAATGTTGAAACGTTCTGCGGAGAATGTTTCTATTGCAGGCGGGGATTTGTCAATAATTGTTCAGATGAACATGGCGGCTGGGCTCTTGGATGCCGGATTGACGGCGGGCAGGCGGAATATGCCAGAATCCCGTTTGCCGATAACGGACTGACCAGGATTCCGGATCATGTGCCCGATGAGAAGGCTCTGTTTACCGGCGATCTGCTTTCTACCGGATACTGGGCGGCCAGGATCGGCGAGATCCTTCCGGGGGATACAGTTGCCGTGATCGGCGCTGGCCCCACCGGTCTGTGTACAATGATGTGTGCGCGGCTGTACGGACCGGGCAGGATCATTGCTATTGATACAGATGAATATCGGCTCAATGTAGCCCGGGAGCAGGGACTTGCAGATGTGACACTGATACCTGGACAGGACGATATAGGGGCATATATCCGTAACGCCACTTCAGGCAGAGGTGCAGATGTAGTCTTTGAGGTGGCCGGAGGAGCCGATACTTTTCAGCTTGCGTGGCAGACAGCACGTCCTAATGCAGTTGTTGTAGTTGTAGCTATGTATGAACAGGATCAGATTCTTCCTCTTCCGTCCATGTACGGGAAGAATCTTACATTCAAGACTGGAGGCGTGGACGGCTGTTATTGCCAGGAGATCATGGATCTGATCTCAGCGGGAAAACTGGATGCAGGTTTTATGATCACTCACCGATGCGGACTGGATGAGATTATGGACGCTTATAATATTTTTGAAAGTAAAAAAGAACATGTGATAAAATATGCGGTAAAACCGTAAAGTGCAAGGAGGATGACGATGTACGAAATTTGTATTTTTGACTTGTATGGAACTCTGGTGGATATCCATACAGATCAGGAGAAACCAGAATTATGGGAAAAACTGGCCATGTTCTACGGATATTATCAGGCAAAATGGAAACCGGAAGAACTGCGCGCAGCTTATGAACGGCTTACCTGTTCTATGACTTCCGGAGCAAAGAGACTGCGGTCGGATTCCCACGAGGCGTTTCCGGAAATCCAGATCGAGGAGGTTTTCCGTGCGATGTTTACAGAGAAAGGGATTGAGCCGGAGCAGTTTCTGGTGACTCATGCTGCTCAGTTTTTCCGTGCTTTGTCTACGGATTATATCCGTCTGTATGAAGGGACGGAAGAAATGCTCCGAAGATTGAAAGAAGCCGGGAAAAAGGTCTATCTTCTCTCCAATGCCCAGCGCGTATTCACATGGTATGAGATGAATGCGCTTGGAATCACACCCTATTTTGACGGAATCTTCATTTCCTCAGACCAGGGGTGCAAGAAACCGGATATAGCTTTCTACAGAAAATTGATTGATACATATCAGATTCCTGTAGAGCGTGCAGTAATGATCGGGAACGACGGGATCTGTGATATCCAGGGCGCTAAAAAGGCTGGACTTTCTACACTTTATGTCCATTCCAATATATCTCCGAAGGAAGAAATGCCTGCTGCAGATCATGTTCTGCAGCATATGGATATGAAAAAGATTACAGAGATCCTTTTGGGAGGAAGAATACAATGAAACGAAGAATCCGTCCTGCAGATGAAGAAGTAGGAAATATCATTCCCACGGTCCTGTTCGTGTTTCTGTGGTATTCCGGACTGCTGGGTATGATGGCTTCAACAGGATTTGATACTATACTGCTATTGTTCCTTGCGGCAGGACTGCTCCCACTGTACAGTGTGGGAATGAGTATCAGACGGGCTTTCTTTTACCGGAAACAACGGGCGGACGCCATTGCTTACGGTCAGTCTTTTTCCGGAAGGATCCGCAGCGTGGTAAGACAGGATCAGCCTTATCTGGACGATTCGAGTGAACATCGTCGTCTGAGATACCGCCGGTACTATTTTCTGGAAGTAGATATGATCAATCCCGATACCGGCGTGACGAATACGATTCGGAGCCAGGGGTATTCGAAGCCCATACACAGATATCTGGCTTCGGATAAAGTAAGGGTCTATACAGACAAAAGCGGATGGAAATATTACCTGGAAGATTTTCAGTGGAAGCAGCATAAAAGTGATCCGGATATTTTCGATTATCCGAGAGAATTTGAAGATACGATTGCAGGTAACGGCAATGTGATCCAGATTATTTTTATGGTGATCATGATACTTATGATGTTCAACATTTTTCTGCAGAACAGATGACTGCAGCTGATATTAACAGGAGGTACAGGTTTACATGAGGATCGGAATCATTGGAACAGGAAGGATGGCCGGTGTCTTTGCCCAGACACTGGCGCAGATGGAGGAAGTTCAGTGTTATGGCGTGGCTTCCCGATCAAAGGAAAAGGCTGAAAAATTTGCAGAGGAATATGGATTTGAAAAGGCATTCGGCAGTTATGAGGAGCTGTGCGAAGATCCTGAGATAGAGCTGATCTACATCGCAACGCCCCATTCTTTCCATTATGAGAACATGGAACTGTGCATCCGCCACAAGAAGCCTGTCCTCTGCGAGAAGGCATTTACGCTTAACAGCAGCCAGGCAAGGAAGATCATTGATCTTGCAAAAAAAGAGGACGTTTTTATGGCCGAGGCTATCTGGACCAGGTATATGCCATCACGGAATATGATCAACGAGCTGCTGGACAGCGGCATCATCGGAAAGGTCTCTGCTCTGACCGCCAATCTGTCCTATCCGATAAGCACTAAGGAAAGGATCATCAAACCGGAGCTGGCGGGCGGAGCGCTCCTGGATATTGGAGTTTATGGACTGAACTTTGCGCTGATGCACTTTGGGACAGATATTGAACGGATGGAATCCTCCGTGCAGATGACGGAGACCGGCGTTGACGCCATGGAATCCATTACTCTCTTTTTCAAAGACGGACGGATGGCAGTCCTGACCCATGACATTTATGGCCGTTCCGATAGAAAGGGCATCTTTTATGGAGAAAAAGGATATATGATCGTGGAAAACATCAATAATCCTCAGAGTATATCCGTCTATGACCTGTCAGACCAGCTGATCTATCATGCGGATGTACCGGAACAGATCAGTGGCTATGAGTATGAGATGCGAGAGTGCATCCACGCTGTCCAGGCAGGGAAGAAGGAGAGTTATTCCATGCCTCTTTCTGATACGGTAATGGTCATGGAGAAGATGGATCAGCTCCGTGCACAGTGGGGACTGGTCTATCCTCAGGAAAAATAAAATACAAATGAAATAACAAAACCTTACATCATCTGTAAGTGTTCATATAGCCTCCCTGCAGGTATAATAAGATCTGCAAGGAGGTTGTTTTTATGGACAAGAAAATATTAGACATCAGATCTTTAAAGAAATATTATGGAACAGGGGAGAATATCACGAAAGCAGTTGACGGTATTTCCTTCTATGTGCTTCCCGGAGAATTTGTAGGGATCATGGGACCTTCCGGTAGCGGAAAGACCACTTTGCTGAACTGTATTGCTTCGATCATCCGGCCGACAGAGGGGGAGATTTTCCTCGAGGGAACGGATATTGCTTCCTTTAATGAGACGCAGCAAATGAAGTACAGAGGCAGCAAAATGGGCTATCTGTTCCAGGATTTTAAACTGCTGGACAATCTGACCGGCGAAGAAAATATCCTGATGCCCGCAGCTATCCATGGAGTGAAAATGTCAGAAAGCATGAAGCAAATCCGCAGGCTTTCAGATTATCTTGGGCTGAAGAATCTGCTGAACAAATACCCGTCCCAGATGTCCGGCGGTGAACGGCAGCGGATTGCAGCTGCAAGAGCACTTCTTCTGAATCCCTCTGTAATACTGGCCGATGAGCCGACAGGGGCATTGGATTCAAAGAATGCCAGAACACTGATGGAAGAGCTGCGCAAGCTGAACGAGGAACAGAAAAGGACGATCCTTATGGTCACTCACAATCCGGATGCGGCCAGTTTCTGTTCCCGGATCCTGATCCTGAAGGACGGCGCCATCTTTCATGAGCTCCGGAAAAAGCAGAACGGAGAGACAAGAAGTGAATTTTACGGGCGCATCACAGACGTAATGGCACAGCTGGGAGGAGGCGGAGACCATGTTCTTTAAGCTGGTAAGAAAAAACGGGAAGAAAGTCCGCCGGGAAAACAGTATTTTCTTTGTATCTCTGATCGTGGCGGTCATTGCGTTTTACATCTTCCTTTCCCTTGAGGATCAGGACGTTATCGTTTTTCTGAAATCCATGGAGAGCGATGCGGTAGGGAAACTGCTGGCACTGCTTCCGGTCTTTTATGATGTGTCTCTTTTCCTGCTGTTCTTCCTGGTCTACTTTTCCGGACTGTATCAGCTAGAAAGGAGAAAATATGAACTGGGCGTATATCTGATGCTTGGAATGAAGAGAAGCAGGCTGTTTCTTCTGCTGCTGGCTGAAGATATATGGAACAGCCTGATTTCTCTTGTGATTGGTATTCCTGTGGCAGTATTTTTTTCAGAGATGATCAGTCTGATCACATCCAAGACCGTGGGGCTTGGTATCATCGGACATCATTTTTCCTTTTCGCTGGAAGCTGTCCTTCTGACCGCTGCGGGATTTGCAGGAATCAAGCTGGCTGCTTTTGCCATCCTCAGCGGGAAGATGGTACACCGGGAGATACAGTACTATTTCCAGGATGAAGAGGCAATTGAGCAAAAGAAGGGAGGAACCGGGAGTTACCTCAGGCTGGGAGCTGGCGTTTTATGTCTGGCAGGAGCTTATGCCCTTGCCATCTCAGGCATCGCATGGGCGGAGCTGATCTTTATGGGAGCTACAGTCATACTTGGCCTGATCGGAATGTTTCTGGTCTTTTCAGGACTTAGTACGGTACTGGAGCGTTTCTGGAAGGGCCGGAAGAAGGGGCTTGGCATTTTTACATCCAGACAGCTGACAGAACAGATTTCCATCCAGTGGAAGCCCCTGACCGTGGCATCCCTTCTCTTCCTCGCCGCCTTCTGCCTCCTGGGATATGGGATCAGTGCTGCAAGTACACTCAAGAGCCAGAATGCTTCCCACGGAGCGGACTTCACCTTCCAGGGAGAAGAAGCGGACATTCGGGCTGTACTGAAAAAGACAGGTGCGGAACAATATCTGGATGAAATATATGAAATGCGGCTCTCAATGATGATGTCAGATGATATATGGGAGGAAGACTATCCGGAATATGTCCATGATTTTTCCTGGGGAACAGTGCTGGAATCAGTAGGGAAACTGTCCGACCAAAACGAGAGGACTATACTGGAAAACAATCTGTCTTATCAGACGAATCCTTATCTGATCGCCCTGTCCGGCTATAACCAAGTGTTGAAAGCTGAGGGAAAAGAGCCGATTACTCTGGGCAAAGACCAGGTGGCGATATATAAAGATCCTCAGCTCCGCACTTCACCAGCAGGCTCAGGCATGAAAAAGATCCTGGAAGATCCCCAGGAGATCACCATCGACGGGAAGAATTACAGCCTGTATGGAACAGTCTGTTTCGAGCCTCTGGTGGCGGATCGGATCATCACGCTGGATGACGCGCTGATCGTGCCGGATGAATTATTCGAACAGCTTACGGGACCGGATCCGGAATCCTACTGGAATGTAAAGTTAAAACAGGATTACGTGGAGCAGGAGGGATTGATGCAGGCAGTATATACCGTCAATGAGATGCTCAAAGACACAGGACTGACATATGAAAGCTATCTGCAGAGTATGGGCCGCCAGCTGTTTTATAATGTTGCATCCTCGTATCTGACTCTGTATCTGGCGGTGATCCTTCTGGTGATCGCAAATACGGTGATATCGGTACAGTTCCTCATGCATCAGAGGAAGACCGGCAGACGGTGCGGTATCCTGTCTCTTCTGGGGGCCGGGTATGATATGCTCTGCGATTCCGCAGAGACGCAGGTACAGTGGTATTTTATGGTGCCGCTTGCTGCCGCAGTGGTGAACAGTTGCTTCGGTCTGCCGTCCCTGATCACAGGAATAGGCACCATAGGAACGGGAACTGGTTTCCTTCTGTCAGGTCTGGTTGTCATCGCCGGCGTCTTTGTGATAGAATGGGTGTACATGAGAGCTGTTATGCATCTGAACAACAGACAGCTTCTGTATCTGATCAGACAGGCGGAGGAAAGCCAGGAGAGACTATGAAAAAGATCGTAATCGCAGAGGATGAACCGTTTATGAGGGAGGAGCTGGCTCGGATCCTTGAGAAACAGGGGTATGAAGTCAGCGCCCTCCAATCGTTTGACCATTCCGTGGACGAGATCATCCGGCAGAAGCCGGATCTCGTCCTTCTTGACGTGAATCTTCCGGGGATGAGCGGTTTCGACATCTGCCGGGAACTGAAGAAGAAGGGCATCGGGCCGGTGCTCATCCTCACCTCCCGGGACAGTATGAAGGATGAGATACACGGGCTGGAGCTTGGAGCCGATGATTATCTGGCAAAGCCCTGCCGGAGCGAGCGCCTGACTGCCCGGATTGAAAATCTGCTGAGGAGGTATGAGATCAACCGGAATATCCTGGACGGCGGAGACTTCCGATACGACCGGAACACACATACAATTTTTTACGAAGGAGAGTCTCTGCTGCTTCCCGACAATCCGGGGATCATCCTTGGAGAGCTGATGACAGCCGCAGGAGAGACAGTGACGAAAGAACATCTCAGCAGCATTCTGTGGGGCACCTCAGAGTATATCGATGAAAATGCTCTCCAGGTCAATATGACCAGGCTGAAAAAGACGCTGTCCAGACTGGGCCTGGATTTTCACATCGTGACAGTAAGGGGGAAGGGCTATCGCTTCGTACAGAATTATGAGGAGGGGCAGAAATGACACAAGACAAACAAAAGCGGATCAAGCGAGTCCGGGAAGCATTGCAGGAATATAAGCTCTGGTTCGTTGTCCTGCTCCTGACAGATGTCATCTGCGCTTTGTTCCTCTGGCTGGCGGATCTTCCGATCTTTCCTTCACTTGCCGGACTTCTGTTCTTCTCCTCAGCCGCTGTATTTTGCTTTGCTCTGTTTATGATATGCAGGCGGGAAGAACGAAGAGAAAAGCTGTATGGTGAATTCCTTTCCTATGCGGATGCTTATCATATGGAACAGGCATCAGAAGCAGTAAACAGCAGGGAAAAAAGACAGATCCAGGCAGCGGCCGCACTGTTGAAAGAAAACGCTGCCCGGCTATCCTCTGAAAAAATGAAGCGCAGAGATTATGAAGAATATATCGAATCCTGGGCCCACGAGATCAAGACGCCTCTTTCGCTTGTTGCACTCATGCTGGACAGCAGGAATGACGAAATGTCCGAAGAGGTAAGGACACGTCTTACCTGTGCCCAGATCCAGATGCAGCAGGATGTGGAGCAGATACTCTGTTACTCCAGACTGAAAAGTGACCACAAAGACTATGTAATGGAGAAATGCAGCCTCTCAGACTGCTGCCGGGAGGCATTTGACGAATATGAATCTTTCCTGCAGGCCTATGACTTCCGTATAAAAGAGAGTTATGGAGAAGATCTGGTCCTTACCGACCGGAAAGGAATCCTGTTCATGCTTGGGCAGATCTTCTCAAATACGGTTAAATACAGGAAAACAGACGGAACTCAGCCGGAGATCAGCATCGAAACCGGCCGGGATCCGGAATCGAACTGCGTCACTCTTACCGTAGCTGACAATGGGACCGGAGTCATGGGCCAGGATCTGCCATTTATCTTTGACAAAGGATTCTGTTCCGAAAATGGTGAGACCGGGAGAAAATCCACCGGTATGGGGCTGTATCTGGTCAAACAGATGGCGGAAGATCTGAACATCGAGACGGAAGCAGAGTCGGAATATAGGGAAGGATTCCTTATCAGGTTGACCTTCCCGGATTTTCGAAAAGAGTGCAACAAAACTCCCGGGAGGTGACTCTTAATACTATATAAATAAGGAGATGGCAATTATGAGACCAATGCGTTTACACAAACGGGAAATAACAGATCCCGAAATTTTGAGAGAGATTATTGAAGAATGTGATGTTGTAAGAATCGGAGCCTCTGATTCTGATGGAATCTTTGTTGTCCCGGTGAATTATGGTTATGACCTTTCTTTCCAGAATGGTAAGGCTGATCTGAAGCTGTATATCCACGGAGCGGGAGAGGGGCGGAAGGCAGAAGCATTTGCATCGAATCCCCTGGTAGCTGTTGAGATGGACCGGATGGTCAGTGTGATCTCCGGAGATTATACATGCAGCTATTCCTGCGCCTACCAGAGCATCATGGGAAACGGTTCGATCCGCAGGCTGGACGGCAAACAAGAGAAGATATACGCGTTGACCAGGATCATGGAACATATGGCGCCAGAGGCAGAGATCCAGTTCAGTCCGGAAATGCTTGCCAGGACCGCAGTGTTCCAGATTAATGTAGACAGCTTTACCGGAAAGGAACGAAAACAGAAATAGAGGTAAAATGCTTCCTGAGCGAAAGGAGGAACATTATGAGACTGACAGATCGACAAACAGGAATTTTCAGAAGTATGACGGCAGGGCTGCTCGCTGCTGCGGCTCTGATCTTATCTGTGCCCTCTGCAGTAAATGCAGATGTGATCGCGGAGCCTCCCAACAGTTTCTATCAGAAGCACAGCGAAGACTGCATATATCTGAACCGCACATGTACTGTCGGGACGGACACACCTCTGTGGTCTTCGCCGAATTCTGCATTTCGAAAGGAAGATATGGAAGCAGGAGATAGTGTATATATTTCCTACATCTATACTGATGCAGACGGGATCCAGTGGGGACTTGCCAATTTTGAAGACGAATGGATCCTCATGCCTGATCTTCAGTTTACTTACAGCAGCGGGGAATTCCAGCAGGAACATGAAACAGAGATCACAGAAGGAGAGCCTGTTGTCATTAAGAAAGATACCGAATTTGTCACCTGGACTTATCCGGAATCCGGTACTGTTTATGACGAGGCACTTTCGTTTCCGGATGATCTCTCCGTCACTACCTTCTACACAGACCCTGACGGACGGGAATGGGGCTATGTTTTCTATATGTATGGCGTCCGGGATTTCTGGATCTGTCTGTCAGATATGAACGCCACAAATATCCCACAGCGGGAAGTGAAAGACTTGATACCGGCGCAGGAGCTGAATGCAGAACAACAGGCTGTTCTGGAAGAAATACGGGCAGGAGGGATCGGATCTGTCCTGGTTATTGTTATCCCTACGGTGAGCATCGCAGTTCTGGCCGCATTCCTGATCTGGTTCTTCTGGCCTAGAAAATTGTGACATGAATATAAATCAGGGGTTACGGCTCTCCTGTAAAAATGATATAATGATTCTGGCATCCGCTGACAGCGGAGCATCATGAAAAAATGACATTCAAAAGGAGGACACACCCATGGTACATCATATTGTTATGTGGAAATTCAGACCTGAAATCGAAGAGGAGAGAAAGCCGGAACTTAAAAAAGCCATGAAAGAGAACTTAAGCAGCCTGGTAGGAAAGGTTCCGGGACTTCTGACTGTAGAGTTTGTTGAACAGCCCCTGCCGTCCAGCACCCATGATATGGCGCTTGTGACTACGATGGAAAAGGCGGAGGACATCAAGGTTTATTCCAAACATCCGGCTCACGTAGCTGTAGCAGACACCTATGTACGGCCCTTTGTGACAGAGCGGGCTTGTCTGGACTACGAATAATACAAGCAAAGAGCAGCTGATATGAGCATGCACTTCCGGAGGCGGCGCGTATGAATATGTATGACCTTATCGTAAAGAAGAAACGGGGCGGTGAGCTGTCCCGGGATGAGATAGAGTGGATGATCCGTTCCTATACAGACGGAGATATCCCGGATTATCAGATGTCGGCCATGATGATGGCGATCTGTTTTGTAGGTATGACAGACGAGGAGACAAAGGATCTGACTCTTGCCATGGCCCACAGCGGAGACATGCTGGACCTCTCAGCAATCCATGGTATTAAGGTGGACAAGCACAGCACCGGAGGAGTGGGCGACAAGACCTCTCTCGTATTGGCGCCTCTTGTGGCTTCTCTTGGCGTCCCGGTGGCGAAGATGTCCGGGCGCGGACTTGGTCACACCGGCGGCACCATTGACAAGCTGGAAAGTTTCCGCGGATTTACCACCAGTCTTACCGAGAAGCAGTTCATCCGCAATGTAAATGAGATCCATATCGCGATTGCAGGACAGACGGCCAACCTGGCTCCTGCCGACAAAAAGCTGTATGCGCTCCGGGATGTAACCGGCACGGTAGACCAGATGTCACTGATCGCATCCAGCATCATGAGCAAGAAGCTGGCTTCCGGAGCCGACGGCATTGTACTGGATGTGAAGACCGGGGACGGCGCCTTTATGAAGAGCCTGGATGACGCCCGAGCCCTTGCAAAGGAGATGGTCAGTATCGGAAAGTTGGCGGGAAAGGATGTATCCGCAGTGATCTCTGATATGGACCAGCCTCTTGGTTATGCGGTAGGGAACGCTCTGGAAGTGAAGGAAGCCATTGATACCCTCCGGGGTCAGGGACCGGAAGACCTGAAGGAGCTGGTCCTTACACTTGGTTCCCTCATGGTTGTTAAGGCAGGAGCAGCAGAAGACACAGAGCAGGCAGGGAAGATGCTGGAGGATTCTCTGAATAGCGGAAAAGCCTTTGATGTGTTCAAAGCATTTATACAGGCACAGGGAGGCGACCCGGAACAGGCTGATCATCCGGATCTGCTTACTTCCGCCGGATATCAGGCGGAGGTGCCCGCACCGACGAGCGGATATGTCTGCAATATCCATACAGAAGAGATTGGAAGGATCTGTCTGCTGCTGGGCGGAGGCAGAGAGAAAAAGGACAGCTGTATCGACCTCTCCGTGGGTCTCGTACTCCACAAAAAGAAGGGAAATTCCGTACAGGCAGGAGAGGCTCTTGCCACGATCCATGCCAATGATATGCAGAAGCTCAAGGAAGCAGAGAGACGCCTTCAGGCAGCATTTGAACTGGCAGGAGAGAAGCCTGCTCCCGAACCGCTTATCAAGGACATTATTTTCTGAGAATAGGACATGAAATGCCGCACATATACTGGCTATAAAAGGCGTATGTGTGGCATTTTTATGGAACGGGAACAGCTCAGGGAAAAACTGGTGTCGGCTGCAAGTATGCCGAAGGATGTGGTGCTGGGGGCTGCTGTGATCACAGTGCTCGGCCGCAGCGAGGTATGTATAGAGAATTATCGCGGCATTATAGAATATACGGACACTCTAGTACGTGTCCAGGCGAAGGACGGACAGATCCGACTGACCGGAAAGAGACTGGAAATCCAGTATTATACCAACGATGAGATGAAGATTACTGGTGTGATCCACAGCATCGACTTTCCGGATGGGAGGGGACAGGATTGATCCGTTCATTGCTTCGTTATCTGAAAGGATATGTAAAGATCCGGGTAGAAGGACGTTCAGCAGAACGTTTCTTGAATATGTGCGGTTTTCATCAGATTTATATATGGGGACTAAGCCCTGTAGAAAATGCATATGAGATGTATCTGGATATCCCCGGCTTAAAAAGAATCCGTCCGATCGCACGCAAAACGCATACCAGGATTCGTATCCTCGAACGCCACGGTTTTACTTTTTTTCTTCTGCATTACCGGAAGCGGAAACTGTTTTTTATCGGGCTGCTTCTCTGTATTGTCCTGCTGAAGACTTATTCCCTGTTTATCTGGGATATCCATTTCGAAGGGAATAGAAAATGGCCGGACGAAACGCTCCTGGAATTTCTGGATACACAGGGGGTTGCGCCAAGTATGCTGAAAAGTAATGTTGACTGTCCGGGTATTGTCAAAGCCATCCGTGGAGAATATAATGATATAGTCTGGGTTTCCGCGTCTATCGAGGGAAGCCTTCTGGAGATCCGTGTCAAGGAGAATGAAGATACATTTCAGGATGACGCCGTTCAATCGGATGGGGCTCAATCAGATAACGCTCAGGATGAGTCCGAACAGAAAAGTTCTTCCCGCCAGGACTCGGAGGTGTCCGGACAGAACAAGGCTGTGGATCTTGTTGCCGCTGACGACGGGATTATTACTGATATTGTAACCAGAACCGGTGTCCCTCAGGTCCATAAGGGGGATGAGGTAAAAGCCGGTGATATCCTTGTCCTTGGCAGGGTAGATATCCTGAATGACAGCGGAGAAGTCACTGGATACGAATACCGCCATTCGGATGCAGATATTTATGCAGATACGGAAATGGAGTATACAGATTCGATCCCTCTGACATATGACGAGAAAGTCTATACCGGGAAGTCACGGTATCAGCCTTATGCGCGTATCTTCGGCTGGACGGTCTCTGTGGGGACGTTGAAGGCAGATTTCGAGTACAGCGATACCTCTACAGATGAGTCCAGACTGAAACTTGGAGAAAACTTTTATCTGCCCATTTCTCTGGGAATGAGGAGCCGGAGAGAATATACTCTTGAGGAACGCACATACACCAGGGAGGAGATTCAGCAGGAACTGAGCGCGCGATTTGCACATTTTTGCAGTGAATTAGAGGAAAAAGGTATTCAAATCAGGGGAAATAGTGTTAAAATACACATAGGCAGCGATTCTGCCACGGTTTCCGGTACTCTATATCTGAATCAGAAGATCACCCGGGAAGCCGACACAGAAATCTTAGCAATTGAAAGGAAAGAAAAACTGGATGAGTCTGTCGGAACTGATAATTGACATACCGGCCGAACATGAGGCAAATGTGTTCGGCCAGTTTGATGCATATGCAAAGAAAATTGAGAGGACATTTCATGTCACACTGATCGCCCGGGACGGGCAGACCAAGATAGTAGGAGAGAACGCGGCGGTAAAGAAAGCCCACCGAGTTCTGACTCAGCTTGTAGAACTGTCGAAACGGGGGAACACGATCACAGAACAGAATGTAGACTATGCCATATCGCTGGTCTTCGAGGATCAGGAGGAAGGAATCGTAGCAATTGACAAAGACCTGATCTGCCACACCCTTCAGGGGAAACCGATCAAGCCCAAAACACTGGGACAGAAGCGTTATGTAGACGCGATCCGCAGCGACATGATCACCTTCGGTCTCGGACCTGCAGGAACTGGAAAGACATATCTGGCCATGGCGATGGCTATCACTGCTTTCAAGCAGAACGAAGTAGGCAGGATCATCCTGACGCGGCCTGCCATTGAAGCCGGTGAGAAACTGGGATTCCTGCCCGGAGACCTGCAGAGCAAGATCGACCCTTATCTCAGACCTCTCTATGACGCCCTGTATCAGATCATGGGAGCAGAGGCATTTCTGAAGAATTCGGAAAAAGGTCTGATCGAGGTCGCCCCGCTCGCCTATATGAGGGGACGTACCCTTGACAATGCATTTATCATCCTGGATGAAGCGCAGAATACTACCCCCGCCCAGATGAAGATGTTCCTGACCAGGATCGGTTTCGGATCCAAGGTGGTCATCACAGGCGACGCCACTCAGAAGGACCTACCGTCCGGAGCAGTTTCCGGACTGGATGTAGCGGTGAAAGTAGTAAAGGACCTGGAGGGGATCAGTATCTGCACTCTGACCAGCAAGGATGTTGTCCGTCATCCTCTCGTACAGAAGATCGTCAAGGCATACGAAGAATATGAGAAGAAAAGTGCCGGACCGCAGAAAAACCACAGAAGGAGAAAAGCATGAGTCTGTTTATAGAAAAAGAAGGAACCACATCACTCCCCTTTGATGAAAAAGAGACTGCCGAACTGGTAGTTAACGCCGCCCTGGATTACGCCGGCTGCCCCTATGAAGCGGAGATAAATCTTCTCCTTACCACAGATGAAGAGATCCACCGTATGAATCTGGAATACAGAGATATCGACCGTCCGACTGATGTGCTTTCATTTCCCATGCTGGAATATGAGACGCCGGGGGATTTCAGCGGCCTGGAGGAACAGGAAGATGCCTTCGATCCGGAGACCGGAGAGCTGCTGTTGGGGGATATCGTGATCTCCAAAGACCGGGTCCTGGCTCAGGCGGAAGAGTATGGACATTCCCCGCTTCGTGAATACGCATTTCTCATTGCCCACAGCATGCTCCATCTGTTCGGATATGACCACATGGAAGAAGACGAGAGGCAGGTCATGGAGCAGAAGCAGCGGGAGATCATGGAGAAGATAAATATACCGCGCTGAGCCTGCGCACGGTATAAAACATATGACATAAGGAGGAACTCATGGCTGGAACATCTATGAACACCGGAAAGAAATCAAAAAAAGACGACTATATCGTACAGGGAGCAATCCTGGCTTCCGCGGCCGTGATCGCAAAGCTGATCGGTGTAGTCTACCGAATTCCTCTTGCAAATATACTTGGAGATGAAGGAAACGGATTTTACGGATATGCATATCAGGTATATGCAATGGCGCTTATGGTATCGTCCTTCAGCCTTCCCACAGCGGTATCCAAGCTGGTATCCGCCCGGGTCGCTGTGCGCCAGCGGAGAAATGCCTTCCGGGTTTTCATCTGCTCCCTTGTATTTGCATTTACCGTAGGGCTGGTGATTTCTCTGGCTATCTTCTTTGGAGCCGGAGCGATTTCTACTCACATTATGCGGTCGCCTCTCAGTGTGTACGCACTCAGGGTTCTGGCTCCCGGACTTCTGATCGTAGCTGTTATGGCCGTGATCCGGGGATATTTTCAGGGACTGGGCACTATGGTGCCTACGGCGGCCTCACAGATTCTGGAACAGATTGTCAATGCAGTAGTCAGTATCGTCGGAGCCAGCATCCTGGTCGGCGTTGGAACACGGGCTGGAGAAAAGATCGGTGAAGACCTTCTGGGCCCTGCTTACGGCGCAGCAGGAAGTACGCTTGGTACTGTCAGCGGCGCTCTGGTCGGACTGATTTTCCTGGCGTTTGTACTATGGGTCTATAAGGGAGTGATCAAAAAGCAGCTGCGCCGGGATCGGAGCAGAAAGGTGGAGAGTTACAGCCACATTACGAAGGCTCTGATCTTTACAGCGATTCCGGTACTTTTCAGTACGGCAATTTATAACATTAACATGATCATTGACCTTACAGTATTTAACCATATCATGTCTGCTCAGGGATATACAGAAGCAGAGTATATGGCCCTCCAGGGAATCTATTCTGCTAAATATGACACTTTGATCAACGTGCCTATGGCTCTTGCAAACGCACTTGGTGCATCTGTTGTTCCAAGTCTGACGGCCGCTATTGCCAACGGGACAACAAAACAGGTTCATGACAAGATTGGACAGACCCTTCGTCTTACATGTGTGATCACCATTCCATGCGGCATGGGGTTTCTTGTCCTGGCGTCGCCGTTGATGGTACTGCTGTATAATGATGCTACAGCAACTCCTGCGAATCTGCTGATGCTCGGCTCTGTCGTAGTGATCCTGTATGGAATGTCCTCGGTGTCAAACTCTATCCTGCATGGTCTGAACTATATGACAAGTCCGGCAAAGAATGCAGCGGCTTCTCTTGCGATTCATTTGGTTGCCTTTTGTGTGATGATGATCGTATTCCGGATGAACGTATATGCTCTCGTATGTGGTAATATTGTATTCGCACTGTGCATGTGCATCCTGAATCAGTTGAAGATCCGGAAAGTCAGCGGATTTAAAATTGATATTATACATACTTTTGTAAAACCTCTTGCAGCTGCGGCTATTATGGGCGTGGTAACATATGCAGTACATCTTGTTCTTGATCTGTTGATCGGAGGACGATTTATCCCGACAATTCTTTCTATTATCGTTGCGGTAGCTGTATATGTAGTGGCAGTACTAAAGCTTGGAACACTTTCCGAGGATGATATCCTGGCACTTCCTATGGGGGCTCGTCTCCTGAAAGGGTGCAAAAAGCTGAACCTGCTTCCAGAAGAAAGGGCATCAGAGAACGAGGATGATGATCAGGATTCTGATGAATAATGTATAAATATGTATAAATAAGCGAAAAAAGCCAATACTGTATGAAAAAAGGAGTGGGATTCCCATGAAAAAGAAATACGTGATTGGCTTTTTTACTGCCCTTTTCCTTGTTGTTTTCCTGCTTGGCGCGGGGTATCAGATCAGTTATCGTCATGTTATAGACAGGCAGGCGTCCATTGAGGAAGAACAGTCTGCTGTGACAAGAAGCATTTCTGCAGAAGGAGAGGCTGTAACAGAAGAGATGGACCGGGACAGCGGGTATCTGCTCAGAGAGCTGAACGGTTTTGTTGCCGTCTATCTTGCAGACGGAGAAACAATATACGAACTGACAGAGATTCCTTTGTCTGATCTGCCCGAAGAACTGCAGCAGCAGATACGGGAGGGAAAAATACTTTCTACAGAGGACGAACTCTATGGATTTCTCGAGAACTACTCCAGTTGAATCCGGTATGGACGAAAGTAGGATATTCGTGTATAATACAAAACTGGAAAAGAAGAGATAAGAAACAGAAAGAGAAGGAATATCCCAATGGAACAGCAGAAGATCAACAGGATTAATGAATTATACAGAAAATCAAAAGCAGAAGGTCTCACTGAGGCAGAGAAGAAAGAGCAGAAGATTCTCCGTCAGGAGTACCTGGAGCTGGTAAAAAGGAATCTGAGAAATCAGCTTAATAATATCGATATCGAAGAGAAAGACGGAACGGTCGTGAACCTTGGTGAAAAATACGGAAATAAAAAAGGAAATTAGGAGACAGGCTCTGGAGCGGAGAGGGGCACTGTCTCCTGATTTCAGGGCACAGGCGGGAAAGACAATCCGGGAACATTTTCTTTCCTGCAAACTATATAATAAATGCCGTGATTTATTTTGTTATGTTTCCTTCCGGGATGAGGTGGATACACAAGAACTGATCCTTCAGGCACTCAAGGATGGACACAGAGTTGCCGTCCCCAGAGTTCTTAGCGGAAAAGATACCGGAAGAAGAATGGAATTCTATTATATCGGCAGCCTGGGAGAACTGCATCCCGGCGCCTGGGGAATACTGGAACCGGGAGAGGAATTATCTAAAATAGCAATACCTGACAAAAATTCTCTTATAGTTATGCCAGGAGCTGCATTTGATCGGTGCGGCGGCAGGGTTGGCTATGGGGGAGGATACTATGATACATATTTGCAGGAGCATGCTTCAGGCAAAAGGGTTGCTCTTGCTTTTTCCGCTCAGCTGCTGGAGCATATACCGTCAGAGTCACATGATATACGAACGGATATGATCATTACAGAAAAAGAAATCATTGTCTGCAGCTGATACACCGCTATCTTTGCAAATTGTAGCTGCTATATATTATTATGAGGAGAAAGAAATATATGTTGAAAGGACTTCCGGGAGATCCGGTCATACTTCTCGGTGTCATCAACACAAAGTTGAGAGATTTCTACCATTCTCTCGATGAGCTGTGTGACGACATGGAGATTGATGAGAAAGAACTTGTAGAGAAGCTTGGCGCTATTGATTATGAATATGATACGGGAAGAAATCAGTTTATCTGATTAGAGTACTCTGTCTTGTTTCATAGTTCTCCGTCAATATTTTGCACTCTGATGTAGTACAAAATATGTTAAAAGAGACAATACCATAACATTCATTTCTCAAAAAGACTGAATGTTATGGTATTGTCTTTTTTTACCCAAAATAAAGTTGACAAGTAATCAATATAATATTGACGAATTGTAAACTTTTAATTATAATGATTGAATATTAAATATATTATTTTACTTTATCAATCTAAAGCGGTAAAGGAGGAAGTATGAATTTAGAGTTAAATATTATGATCAGACCTCACTGGGAAAATGATACGATTTCTTTTATTGATTATGAGCTTAACAGTCCCAATATTACGATATCTTCCGGTGAGCCCATGATCTGTCGATTTGATGATGCCTTTGGCGGACTCTGCCCGTTCCCTGTTATGGAATATCTGAAGATCGAGGATGAAAAAGGAGTTCTTCGGTATGAAGAAAATGAAATTCCTTCTTTTAACAGTGGAATCAAATGTTTTGGGTATTTTCCGGAACGTGCTGTAGAGGGTACACTACGGTGGTGTTATCGCGCCCTCCCCAGAGTTCTTCCGGAAGGATACCGAAGCAGTCCATATTATGATTTCCGTGCAGAACCCGGGGGACTAAACGGTTCCGGATTTTTTTCATTTCTTCTGCCGGCAACAGAGAAAGAGATGAATGTTTCTCTAAGCTGGGATATGAGCTGTATGCCGGCCGGGAGCAGAGCAATCTTTTCCTTTGGAGAAGGGAATATAAAGAAAACCATGAACGTGATAGATCTGGGAATCTCTTTATTTACTGTAGGCATGATCCGGGCAGTAGAAAATGATTCTCTCGGGATCTATTACCTGTCGGAACCGGAGTTTCAGGTCGGACCTATTGCAGAAAAACTATTTCCGATTTTTCAATATGAGAAAGAATACTTTAATGATCCCAATGCGAGTTTCAAGATTTTCCTGAGAAGAGATCCTTTTGTGATCAGCAATGGGGGATCAGCCTGCAGATATGCATTTATATCAGGGTACAGTGCATTCGGAGGCTTTGATCCGGATAAATGGTTTAATACGCTTCTTCATGAAATGACCCATACCTGGCCGTATATGGACGACAATAACGTAGGAGAAGGGACCTGGTTCACAGAAGGTGCAACAGAATATTATTGTACCTGGCTTCCTTATATCGGAGGATTCCTCGATGACGATTTTACTGTAAAGTGCTTAAATGAAAAGATTGGAAAAAGGTATTACCAGAATCCGTTCCGGGAGATGCCGAATATGGAAATACCAAAGATTCAATGGAAGGAACGCCATGCTCAGGAGTGTCCTTATGGAAGAGGTTTCCTGTATCTGGCAAATACGGAAGCACAGCTTCGACGGACAGGAAAAGGGAGTATTGACGATATGATTAAACAATTTGGCTGGGACCGTCCGATGCATCCGGAAGACTGGAGAGAGTTTCTGCGGGAACGCCTTGGACAAGATGCTGTAGTGCAGTTTGATGAGATGACAGAAGGAAAACTGCTTGAGCCGGATCCTGATATTTTTGAAAACAGATTTCGGGTAGTGAAGGACGAAATCGAACTGAACGGTCAGAAAGTACTTTCTTATCACTTTGAGACAAAAAATAAAAAGGAGAATCATTCAAATGATAAATAAAAAACTGCCTTTAAAAGTAAAATTCGCCCTGGGAGTTTCAAACTGGGCAAACAATCTGCTGATACTCCTGAACACCTATTTCCTCCTGTATTTTTATACAGACATCGTGGGTATATCGGGAGGAACCGCCGGGGTTATCATGCTGATCGCCCGCGTTTGGGATGCGGTAAATGATCCTATGATGGGAGTTATCGTAGATAAAACCAGGTCAAAAGAGGGAAAATGCCGCTTCTGGCTGAAATATTTTTCCGTTCCTGCAGCTGTTGTATTATTTCTGAGCTATTTCTGCCCGGCAGTATCCACGCCCGGTAAAGTGGCATGGGTTGCGGTTACATATATCCTTCAGGGAATGGCGTCCACAGTTCTCTCCGTTTCTTCCAATGCACTGACAGCCCGTGTGACAGATGATCCGGATGAACGTGTGCTGATCCAGCAGATATCCTCGCTGGGCGATATTGCACTGTCTCTGACGATCCCCTCTGTGACTCTGCCGCTTGCAACAGTTTTTGCAGGCAAGGATCAGAATATTGTTATGGGATTTGCCGGCGTTGTTGCAGTCTATTCTGTGATCTATGGAGTTCTCAGGCTGATATCCTGGAAAGGAACAGAGGGATACGATACAGACAGCAATCAAAATGAAAAATATATAGAAAAAAGCAGTCCGGTCAGAGCATTGTCTCTCTGATCCGGCAGACTGCGGCAAATCATTATGCTCTTCTGTCGTCTGTTTCTTACATATTTTATCTTTTGATCTCAGCGATCATGGGAAGCACAATGGTATACTATTTTAAATATAACCTTCAGAATACAGATCTGCTCAGTGTATATTCTGTGACAGTAATGATTGGAAATATTATTGGTATCCTGACTATGAAGCCCATGCACAAACGTTTTGGAAATGCCGGCTCCTGCGCGTTCTGCGGTGTAGCCTGTGTAATAGGATGCATTGTCCGGTGGATCACCATGGACCAGAACTTGGTAATATTTGTTGCCGCAATGATCATCCTTGGCTTCGGGAGCGGTATGGTCGGTTCTTATTCTATACAGTGCATTCTGGATTCATGCACTTATGCAAGGCTGAAAGACGGAGCGGACAATCAGGGAACGACAATGGCTGTGTTTACTTTCTCACAGAAACTGGGGCAGGCACTTGGCGGCGTCATTGCAGGATGGATGCTTGAATTGGTTCCTTATGTGGCGAATGCACAGGTTCAGGAGCGGTCTGTACTGGATCTTTTTTTCGCAGAGAATATCATTCTTCCGATGCTCCTGGCAGGATGTCTCGCCATTGGATTTATATTTGTATCACGATATGAAAAGAAACTAAGAGAACTGATCAAAAACAGAAAGGCGGAGGAGCAGGATGCCGGTTCCTGCCAAAAAGCATGATGATGGAAATTGCAAACAGGGATCATATCGGAAATATGAAAGGTCTGGACCAGAAAGAATTATCCTCAGGTGTAATGAAACTTCTTGACGATAATAAGCTGATTTATTTAAGCGGGGCTGAGATGGATCTGAAAACTGCCCCTGTGATACGGAAGTGTCTTTCTGCTTTCGCAGAGAACGGCCTTTACGGTTATACAGTTCAGGATAAAAGGTATAATAAAGCAGTAAAAAGCTGGATGGCCAGAACACGGTCCGCAAATATTAAAGAAGAGGAAATCGTAGTCACAACAGGCACCATCTCTGCTGTAAATACTGCTGTAAAAGCCTTTACTTCCCCGGAAGACGGAGTTGTTCTTCAGGCTCCGTCCTATTACAGGTTTGACCGTGCGATCCGGAATCATGGAAGAAAAGTTATATATAATCCAATGATCTATGAAAACGGAAACTACAGGATTGACTTCAAACATCTTGAAAGGTGCTGCAGTGTGCCTGAAAACAGGATGCTTCTGATCTGCAGCCCGCACAATCCCACTGGCCGTGTTTTTACAAAAGCAGAACTAGAGAGGATGGCAGATCTTGCCCTGAAAAATAATATGATCATTTTTTGTGATGAGATCTTTGGGGAGTTGGTCCTGGACGGATATGCATTTTATTCTTTGCTTAATGTTTCCGAAAAAGGGAGCATTGTGTCAATATCCTTAGGAAAGAGCTTTAACTTCACAGGCGTCAATCAGGCAAATCTGCTGATCCGGGATCAGGATGTGAGACAAAAGTTTAAAGAGCAGCAGAAAAAGGATCATATAGGAAGTATTGATCCCTTTTTCTATAATGCGCTCTGTGCGGCTTACACAGAGGAAGGATATCTGTGGACCAGGGAAATATGTTCTCTGAAGACTGGTCGGGGAGTTGTCTTCCGGTACAGCGTCAGAATCCGGATTTGTAAAAGTGGAAAATGGAATGATCACGGAAGTGTCTGATACACCTTTCCGGTCTACGGATAAAATTTCAGGTAAAACGGGAACAGAGAATGCCGAAGATATAACTGTGTTGGACTGCAAAGGGAAAACGCTTCTTCCAGGGCTGATCGATCTCCATACTCATATTACTGTGCTGAACCAGGTGGGGTTTGACTGTCTGCATTCGGATATGACGCTTTTGACAACAGCGGCGGAGCACGCATCTCACTATCTGGATATGGGGTTTACAACGATACGTGACTGTGGAAGTATGCATCGTGTCGCAAATGAAGTGAAGCATATGGTACAGATCGGTCTGATCGATGCCCCTGACCTGATTACCTGCGGGAAAGCGATCATGCCCACAGAAGGAAACGAAAGGCATATTATGGCGCAACATGTACATTTTGCTGATACAGCAGATGAAGTAAGAAAGGCGGCAAGGAAGGAAATTGCAGAAGGCGCTGATTTTGTGAAAATCTTTGCTTCCGGAGCAGCGGCCATTTCCACAGGCGTACCAGAACAGAGCATCATGTTCCCCGATGAAATCGAAACGGCAGTCAAAACAGCAGAAAGGAAAGGGCGTTATGTCGCAGCTCACTGTCATGCGGATAATGCGGTTAGAAACAGTATACTTGCCGGGGTAAAAACAATAGAACATGCCACTTTGATTTCCGATGAGACACTGGAACTTGCATCCGAAAGAAAAGCTTATCTGATCCCTACGCTGGCGGTTATGTATGTATCTGACGGTCCCAGGAAAGAGTACTGGGAAAGCCGCCTTGGTCCGATGTTGCGTCATTGTACAGAAAAAATGACAAAAGCGTATGAAATGGGAATGTATCTCGGTTTCGGCACTGACTGTGCTGCAGGAGACTTCTGCTATGAAAATGGAATTGAATTTCGGTTCCGCAGAGAAAAATGCGGGATGAAAGCGCTGGATATTCTGCTCCAGTGTACTAGAAATAATGCAGTGATCGCCGGGATCGACAACCGGGTCGGAAGTATCCGCAAAGGATTAGCTGCAGATTTGATCCTTGTGAATGGAAAACCGGATCAGGACATCAGCTGTATGTATCACAGGCCGGATCTTGTGATAAAAAGAGGGAAAATCGTCAGAAGCAATTGATGAAAAAATACGGATGTCAGTTATTGTCATCCAGTTCTTTAAGGTACTTATAAATCGTGTATTTTGAAACTTTCAGTTGTTCAGCCACATAGCGGACACTTCTCTGGAGACGAAAATAGTCCTGTTCTTTCAGGAACGCTACAAGTGAAAAACGATCCTGCTTTTTCATATCAGAGACAGGGACTCCGAGCCTGGACAACGTTTGATCAAAGATCTGTGCCAGCAGATCGGCATCAGATTGTTTGTTCTCAGACATAGTGCAAAAAAGATCACCGCTGTCGGAAGTAACTGAGCTGAGAAAATGTTCCATCTGCGTCATAAGGGTGATCTCATAATTGATTCCCAGGGCCAGGATATAATCCTCACCAGTGAGAAAAAATGTGGAAGATTTTACAATTCGTCCGTTCTTTAAATGAACCAGCTGATTGACGATATCATTTGTGCCGATCTTCTGGATCTGGCTTGTATCGACCAGAGAGGCGTCAAGGATACCGTTGTGGGAGCCTGCGGTACGTCCGCTGACGCCCCCGTTGTAGATTGCTGCATTTGTCATTATTCCGTCCTCTGAGAAATCATGTATGATGGTTTCGCAGCTCTCGCCGAAAATAAGAGCAATGCCGCGCGCTATACGATCAAGGAAAAGAAAAGCCTCGGATTTGTTCATGGTAATTACCTCGCTTACTAAATTATTATGATTTTAACATCAGGTTGACAATTTATCAACCTTTCAGAAAGGAGAATACGTATGGAGGATGATAAAAAAATAAAGATTATAGAAGAAGAACAGGTGAGAAAGCTGCTTACACCGGAAAAATGTATAAACACTATGAAACGGACCCTCATGGATCTGGAACTGGGTAACTGTGCCATGCCTCAGAGAATGATATGCAAAATGCCGAACACAGCAGCTTTTGGATTTATGCCGGCATATACCGGAGATTATTTTGGCGCAAAGGTAATCACAGCCTATGAGCCGAATATGGGGACAGAATATCCTTCTCATATCGGATATGTCATCCTTTTTGAAAGCAGCCACTGCACAGTCTGCGGTATGATTGAAGCAGGAAGTATTACAGAAATAAGAACCGGCTGCGTCTCTGCTGTAGCTACAGATCTGCTGGCAGATGAACATGCCCACAAAATGGCAGTTATCGGGGCGGGAGCTCAGGCAAGGAGCCATCTTGCCGCTATTCGTCTTGTTCGGGAAATCACAGAGGTTACCGTATACGACAAAAATCCTGAAGCTTCTGAACGGTATGCTGAAGAAATGAAAAACAAATACGGGATTTCTGTTCGAGCATGCAGAAACGTAAAAGACGCGGTAGCTGATGCAGATATAATCTGTACGGTGTGTCCCGCTAAGGAAGCATATCTTACAAGGGATATGGTAAAGAAAGGAGTTCATATTAATGCAGTCGGTACATTTTCACCGACTACACGTGAAGTGGCATCAGATCTGATCGAGGCAGCCAGGCTTTATTCGGACTACACTCCCTCATGCAGAAAGGAAAGCGGAGAATATCTTATTCCCTTGAAGGAGGGCGTCATTACAGAAGATCATATCATTGGTTCTATAGGAGAGCTTCTCCTGGGAAAAGTGCCGGGACGTCAGAGCAAAGAAGACATAACCGTTTTCGATGCATTGGGGCTTGCGGTTGAGGATGTTGCCAGTGCAGAACTTGTTTATCTAGAGTCAGATATATAAATGTTTATGCATTACGATCTTTGCATTTAACCAATAGGTAAACTGAGTCAGAGCCAGACCCCCGAGGATTACCAGGGCATATTTCAGATAATTGCCAGCATTCAAATTGATTCCAGATATCGTATAAGAAAAGACTGCAAAAAAATGGGCACAAACATAATTGGTCAAATAGGATTCTAACGAACGTGCTCCGAGCCAGTTAAAAAAATACCGGACAGGATGCAGTTTCTCAATAACAGGCCCTACATAACAGAAAAGGGAACAAAGCCCCAGAGCCGCCAGAAAATACCAACAGAAGCTTTCTGTATATCTGAAACCGGACAGAACAATATATGCCAGGAAACTCAATACAGATATTAATAAATACCTTTCTCTGCTATAAAAATGCGGGTACTTTTCTGAAGTATATCCGATAAGCGTGCCAATCCAAAACGCCGGGATCCTCATGACACAGAATTGCACGTTCGTGATCACAGAGGCATAATGATCATATGATCCAAAATCAAATGCGCCAAATATCATGGCAATAAGAACATAAATAACAGTCATGAGATACGGACTCTTTCTCCAAAGAGCAAAAAATAGCGGAAGTGTAAGGTAAAGTGGGATCAACATTGCCACATACCAAACGCCGATATGCTCCGTCCAATAAGACAGTGTGGAAAAATGATAGAAGAAAACGTCCGGACCAGAAGAGTGAAACAGGCAATATCCGATCCAGTAAGGTCCCATGATCAAAGCATACGGAACCAGGATCCGCACAAAACGTTTTTTGTACCATAGGATAACACCTTTTTTCTCGAAGGCCCGGCTCAATGAGAAATACATGCCAAACCCGGAAACAAAAAGAAATACATCCACTCCCAAATTAAAGAAAACCAGCAGTCTGACTATTATATGCGGCAATTGCACATCACTGGTAACTGCATGACACAATATGACCCCCAGTGCAGCCGCTCCCATTATTTCGGATCTGTATTTACTTAACAAAGATTCTACAGCCATCTTGTAACCTTCTTCCTGAAATATATCTGTTTTGGATATCTTAGCAGGAAGAGGGTTCCGAAAATATGCAAAATTTTTCAGATTCATATTAATTTTTCGAGTTGCCTGCACATGGACAGCATGCTATAATTCTATGATGGTGTAAGTGATTATTGATAAAACTGTAATATTGAATGAAAGTGAGTAAATAAATGATAGATAAAGAAAAATGGGATAAAACCTTTCATGATCTCCCGGATGTGCCGCCTGTTGATGAACCGGAACGTCAATACTATTTTATAAGAAAAGCTCGTCAGATCGTACAGAAGATCAATGAGGAGCGGGGCCTTCCGTTACGTTATAAGATTGTCACTTTCGGCTGTCAGATGAATGCCCGCGACTCCGAGAAACTTGCCGGAATTCTGGAACAGGTTGGATACATAGAGGAAGCAGAAGAGGAAAAAGCTGATTTAGTGATCTACAATACCTGCACAGTCAGAGAGAATGCCAACCAGAGAGTTTACGGAAGACTTGGTCAGCTTGGACATGCCAAAAAGAGCAATCCCCATATGATGATCGGCCTGTGCGGATGTATGATGCAGGAACCTCATGTGGTAGAGAAGCTGAAAAAGAGCTATCGTTTCGTGGACCTGATCTTCGGAACCCATAACATTTATAAATTTGCGGAGCTTCTTGCCACCCGCCTGGAGTCCGGAAGGATGGTCATCGATATCTGGAAGGATACGGACAAGATCGTCGAGGATCTGCCTGTAGAGAGAAAATACTCTTTCAAGTCAGGAGTCAACATCATGTTCGGCTGCAATAATTTCTGCAGCTACTGTATCGTTCCCTATGTGAGAGGACGGGAGAGGAGCCGGGACCCGAAGGCTATTATCCGTGAGATCGAGCGTCTGGTGGCCGACGGCGTCGTGGAAGTCATGCTCCTGGGGCAGAATGTAAACTCCTATGGAAAGACGCTTGAAGAACCTATGACTTTCGCCCAGCTGCTCCGTGAGATCGAACAGATCGACGGACTGGAACGGATCCGCTTTATGACTTCTCATCCCAAGGATCTCTCTGACGAGCTGATCGAGGTGATGGCGAACTCGAAAAAAATATGCAAGCATCTTCATCTTCCTGTCCAGTCCGGAAGCAGCAGGATCCTTCAGAAGATGAACCGCCGGTATACGAAAGAACAGTATCTCACTCTTGTAGATAAGATACGCAGGGCCGTGCCGGATATTTCCCTGACCACAGATATCATCGTTGGTTTCCCCGGTGAAACGGAAGAGGACTTCCAGGAGACTCTGGATGTGGTGAGAAAAGTACGCTATGACAGTGCATTTACATTTATATATTCCAAACGGAGCGGCACACCTGCTGCCGTAATGGAAGATCAGGTGCCGGAAGACGTAATAAAAGACCGTTTTGACAGGCTTCTGGCTGAAGTGCAGCAGATTGCAGCGGAAGTGTGCACCGTGCATCAGGGAACCGTGCAGTCAGCACTGGTGGAATGCAGAAACGAACACGATCCCCATCTTATGACCGGACGGCTCAGCAACAACCTGCTGGTGCATTTCCCGGGAGATGAATCGCTGATCGGGAAGCTGGTGGATGTAAGGCTGGATGAGTGCAAAGGGTTCTATTATATTGGAGAGATAGTTTCTATCTGAGTGCATATAAGTATGGTTTCAGATTCTCCCAGACGATCCGGTATCCCTCCGGATACATATGGATCCCGTCTATGGTGAGGCTTTCCTTCAACATTCCTTGTTCATCCGTAAGTCCGTCGTTTACGTCAATGAAGCAATAACCCATTTTCTCTGCAAGTTCTTTTACAGCTTTATTGGCAGCAGGAAGGTTCTGATTATTCCGGTTGATAAAGGCGGGATCATTTTCCTTGCCTGTCGAGCAGACCGGATAATATGCCATAGTAAATACTTTTGTATCCGGAAGTCGTTCACTGATCTGTCTCAGTATCTCTTCATAGTTTCTGAGCATATGAGAGAGGACTTCCGGAAACGTCCTGGAAGAATCGCCGATATCATTCGTTCCGATATTAATGAAAATCGCTGACGGCTCAAGATCAAAGATTTGCTCATTCATGTTCCTCAGCATATCATCTGTGACAAAACCCCCGATCCCGCGATTATATATGATCTGATCAGAACCCTCCTCCTGCAGAAATTCCTCCACCGGAAACATCTCCATAAGAGAAGAACCTGTAAAAAGAATTTTTCCTCTCACAGCGGTTTTGTTTAATACTCTGTAATTTTCTAGTTTTCTCTGCTGTTCTTTTCTCATTAATTCTACTGCTGTATTCATCTCGTTCATCCTTTCCTGAATTCTAAAACAAATCATAACACAGTTTAAGCTTATGTAAAATGAAAAATGACAGATGAGTAAATTTTGTTATTGTTTGCATGTTCTCGGGCGTCCGTTATAGCTGGATATTGAGATCGGGCTAAGCAGTAACCATATTTTTCTTAAATTAATAATAAAAATTTTCGAATACATCACTTAAGCCAACGAAACAATTAATCATTAATTAAATTAATTTAACAAAGTTTAATTACTTCAAATGTACAAAATTTAATAAAATCAATATGATATAATGTACAAAAATATACAATTTATATTATATAAATCAGAGAAAATATTGGCATAAGCACTAATAAATTGAATTTAATTATAGCTAATGATAGACTAAATGCAAGACAAAACAGCTTTAATTAAGTTAAAAAGGAGAGAGTGTATGAAAAAAGAGAGTTGTTTGAAAAGGCTGGCTGTGGCTGCACTTTCTGGAGTTCTTCTGGCGGGCTCAGCCGGATCCGGGCTTCTTATGCCTTACGTACAGGCGGAAGAAAATGCGATGGAAACGGTGTACGCTTTTGATTTTGAAGAGGGCATTGATGGATGGTACTATGGCGATGGCTGGGAGTACCAGTATAACGGAACGCTTCCTACTGTAGAAAGTGATACGAAGAATGGACGCATGAAGATCACGGTTGATTTCAGTCAGGATGCTGACAAGGACTGGAGCAATATTGCCGCATGCTGGTGGAGTGATGCGGGAGCCGATCTGACCGGCGTCACACAGATTTCCATGGATGTGTGGTATGAGACAGATAAGCTGACAGAAGGGGAATTAAAAATCGCAGTATATTCTAATTGCGGTCTCGATGCTAACACAAGTCTTTCAGATATTCAGGAAGAGGATGACACAGGTCTTACCAGGGCGAAAGCCGTTATTACATGCCCTGCCATCTCATCCAATGCGGTACAGGATTTTGCTGTTAAGATCGTCGGCTGTTATACCGGATATTCAGGAGCTGTCTGGCTGGATAATATCGAGTTCGCAGCTGATAACAGTGCCTCATCCGATACAAGCGTAGATTCCACTCTTACCGCTAACGAGGGAAATCCGGTAAGCTCAGACGGCGGCACGCTGACCGTAACCAGACAGGACGGGACTTCTGAAACGACAGAATACGCTGCTTCCTTATCTCTTGCCGATCCGGAAGCTACAGCCGAAACCGTAGCTCTTTATCAGTATCTGCAGGCAATGGGAAAAACGGACAGCGTGATCTACGGGCATCAGAATGACACATGGCACAAAGCCGGAAATTCAGAACTTTCAGACTCTGACACCTATGATGTAACCGGTAACTATGCAGGAGTCGTAGGAATGGATACGCTGTCACTCACTGGAAATGAGTACAGCGCTGAACGGTACAACAGCGAAATGACGGAGACGCCTGGTTTCGAAGCGGTAGATACACAGGGACAGTCACTGGAAGAGGCAAATGTAGAAGCTGCTGCAAAGTTGGCCAACTATAACATTGCTAACGGATCCTTTATCACACTGTCATCCCATATGCCGAACTTCTCAGTAGTGACAGAAAATCCGGATTATGATCCTCAGACAGATCCGCCATATGCCAGATATGATTTTACCGGATATACGCCGAATACACTGACCGGGGATGTGATGAACCAGCTCCTTCCCGGAGGCGAATACAACGAGGTATTTCATGCTTATCTTGATATGATCGCGGATTTCGCCGGACAGGTAGACGGACCAGTCATGTTCCGTCCGTTCCACGAAGCGACCGGAAGCTGGTTCTGGTGGGGCGCTGCATTCTGCGACGCGGAAACATATAAGAGTGTATTTAAATACACAGTGGAGTATCTGCGGGACGAAAAAGGGGTACATAATTTCCTTTATCTCTATGGACCGGGAAGCGAAGCGGCTTCGGAAGAGGAATATGGCATCCGTTATCCCGGCGATGAATACGTTGACCTGATCGGATTTGATATGTATGACTCAGATCCGGTAGATGACAAAGAAGAAGTATGGTTCGGCAATCTCAGGAACCAACTCCGTATTGTACAGAATTTTGCAGATGAACACGGGAAACTGATGGCAGTGACTGAGACAGGACTTGCAAGCAGCACTCCGGATCCGGGACACAGCCAGACTGTTCTTCATGAAACAGGAAACAAAAATCTGAACTGGTACAACATGGTACTGGATGCTGTTTCAGAAAGCGATGCATCTTATTTCCTGTTGTGGGCAAACTTTGGAAAAACATCCGGGTACTATACCCCATACGTAGATTCGGTAAATGAAGACGGTTCCCTGCATGGACATGAGACTCTGGACGGATTTATCAGTTTCTTCAATGACAGCCGTTCTGTTTTTGCTTCTGATCAGCAGGGAGTTCTCTCCGACATCAATGTTCCGGATGTTCAGTCGCCGGCAGATGGTGTATATGGCTATATTACTGCACCCGTAGCAGGAAGCCGTGTACTGGAGCCGACGGAACTTACCGCACGGATCAGCGGCGCTGCCGAAGATACTGAAATTGCCTTTGTTTTAAAAGGCAAGACCGAGCAGACGGTTGCAGCAGAGCGGAATGGCATCACGGCAACGGCTCAGCTGACGGAAGATACTCTCGCAGCACTGGGCGAATCAGCTGACGGCACGATGGATCTGACAGCAGACGGTGAAGTGATCGCATCGATCGGGCTGCTTTACAATATTCCCGTTGCAGAGGAAGATCCATATGAAATTGACGGATTTGAAAATTATTATGGGGTAGACAGTATGCTCACAAACAGCTGGGCTACGAATAAAGATACCGGATGCACCATCGATCTGACTCTGACATCAGAAGAAGGAAACGTATTTGACGGCCAATATGCTATGAGCTTTGCCTACAATGAGACAGAGAACGGCTGGGCAGGCGCAACCATTTCAAAAGAAGTTGACTGGTCGGACTGCGATGCGCTCCAATTCTATACCATACCAGATGGAATGCATCAGAAAGACGTTATCCAGCTGACGGCAAACGGAAAAGTATATGAAGCTTACTTGAACGAATATGATGACTATGCGGCAAACGACGGCACAGTTCCACTTAAAGTGACGATCCCGTTTACAGACTTTGTGGAAAGAGACACTCCGGGGAATCCGGCAGGAGGACTTGCCCAGGATAAGACAAGCATAACCTCCTTCGGTCTGTGGGTAAATGCTATCCCGGGATCCGCTGCGATCAGCGAAGACGGCATGGTATCAGGAACGATCATCTATGACAAGATCACAGCCGTATCCTCAGGCGTCACCGAGGCGGTATTTGAAAAAGTCGGAAGCGGTGATCCTGGAACAGACGAACCGGGAACGGAAGAGCCTGGAACGAATGAACCGGGCACGAATGAGCCAGGGACAGAAACTCCCGGAACGGATAAACCCGGCGCCGGAAACAAGGGAAATGGAAACGGAGATCAGTCATCCGGCAGCACTCCGACTTCTGATAAGAATACGGATACATCTTCAAAGAAAACTCAATCTGTTCAGACCGGAGATGATACCAGCTGTATTCCATACGCCACAGCTGCTTTGGCAGCAGGTTCCATAGCTCTTGCAACGATAGGATACAGAAGAAAGATAAGACGATAAAAGAAAGTTAAATGGATAGCAGGCATGTGCGCTCAGCGCATTGTCAGAGGAAATAGCAGCCGACCAAAACACAGGAAAAGTCCGGACCTCCTATGAAAAAGGAGAGTCTGGACTTTTTACTATGCAAAAACCCAGAAGTAATATAAGCCGAAAAAGTATAAAATTTTCGAAACTTTTTCTGGTTAAACAATAAAAACTTGTGAAACTTCTGTATTTTGGATATAATAAAAATAAAAAGCAATAAAGGAGGCGTTCAAATGATCATCCGACCAGACTATATACAGGCGATCACACCTTTTATCGATCAGCCTCTGGTGAAGATTCTTGCAGGTGTACGCCGTTGCGGAAAGTCGACCATTTTTGAAATGCTTGTGGAGGAATTCCGGAACCGGGGCATTCCGGATGACCATATTATCTTGAAACGATATACAGAAATGGATATTCCGGAAGACATCTCTGCAACAGATATGTATAAGGAACTGCTGGAACATATTCAGGGAAAAGGCCGCTGCTACCTCCTGCTGGATGAGATACAGGAAGTTAAGGGCTGGGAGCGTTGTGTCAACTCCCTTCTGGAGGGACAGGATGTAGACATATATGTAACTGGTTCTAATTCCAAGTTAATGTCCAGCGAATTATCCACTTATCTGACTGGACGCTTTGTATCCATTCCTGTATATACATTATCTTTTAAGGAGTATCTGACTTTTAAGAGCAGGGATTCCCGATCTGAGAAGGAGCTGCTTGAGGATTATATCCGTTTTGGAGGTTTCCCCATCATTGCATTAGGAAATTATGATGAACAAAGTGCCTATCAGATTGTCAACGGCATCTATCATACAGTAATCTCCAGAGATATTGTAAAACGTCACAGGATCAACCGACAGGATCTCTTTGATCGAGTTGTGAAGTATATTATTGAAAATATGGGAAAAACTTTTTCGGCAAACTCCATTTCAAAATTTTTGAAAAGCGAGCACCGCAGTGTATCAGTAGAGTCTATATACAACTATCTGCGCTGGCTGGAACAGGCATTTATCATTTATCCCTGTCATCGCTATGACATCCAGGGAAAAAGCATTCTAAAGACACAGGAAAAATACTATCTCTCAGATGTTACACTAAAATACAGCCTTTTGGGTTACAACCGGAAAATGTTGGACGGCGCTCTGGAGAATATTGTATTTTTGGAGATGAAGCGCCGTGGTTATGATGTTTATATTGGAAAGAACGGCACCAAAGAGATCGACTTTATAGGTGAACGTCGTGACGAAAAAGTATACGTGCAGGTCTGTGTGCAGCTGCCTGAGAATTCAGACCGGGAAATCGGCAACCTGATGGAGATCCCCGACCATTACCCCAAATACGTTGTGACGACAAACAATATGGATGTGGGGATTGAAAATGGTATCCGGATCGTGCATCTGTCAGATTTTTTACTGACAGACCGTTGGTGATCCGGCATAAAACACGAAAAAAAGTCCAGACTATCTATGGAAACATGGAGAGAAAGGACTTTTTTTCGTGAAGAAACTCAGTGAATATTTATTTTTATGGGCTCTCGGAGGAACAGTATATTATGCTTTTGAAATGTTTTTTCGAGGATTTTCCCACTGGACCATGTTCATCCTGGGCGGACTCTGCTTCGTTTTCTGCGCCCAACAGGGCATCTGGACCGGGTGGAACGCGCCCCTGTGGAAGCAGGTGGGATGGTGCGTCATCTTTGTAACTGCAAGTGAATTTACGACAGGAATCATCGTAAACAAAATATTACGGTGGAACGTCTGGGACTATACAGATCTGCCCTTCCAGCTCATGGGACAGATCTGCCTTCCCTTCATCATAATATTCTCCGGACTGTGCGCCATAGGAATCCTGTCCAGCGGCTGGCTACTGCATTACATCTATAATGAGAAAAAACCTCACTTCCACGTACTCTGAATTCAGCTGTTGAACTGATTTTCCAAAAATGTTATACTAAACCGCAAAGAGCAAAAAACAGTACAAATATAAAGGAGTATGAATGTGGCTGAATTAACACCAATGATGAAACAGTATATGGAGACGAAATCCCAGTATCCGGACTGCATTCTGTTCTATAGATTAGGAGATTTTTATGAAATGTTCTTCGATGATGCATTGACTGCGTCGAGAGAACTGGAGATCACGCTGACCGGCAAGAACTGCGGACAGGAAGAGCGGGCACCCATGTGTGGTGTCCCTTATCATGCTGTGGAGGGATATCTGAACAAACTGGTTTCTAAAGGATACAAGGTGGCTATCTGCGAACAGCTGGAGGATCCCAAGACTGCAAAAGGGCTTGTAAAGCGCGATGTAGTTCGTATTGTTACTCCGGGAACCAATCTGGATCCCCAGGCACTGGATGAGACGAAGAACAATTATATCATGTGCATTGTATACATCGCTGACAGATATGGGATGTCCGTGGCTGATATCACGACCGGGGATTATTTTGTAACGGAGCTGCCGGACAGCGAGAAGTTGATGGATGAAATCTACAAGTTTATGCCTTCGGAGCTGATCTGCAACGAAGCATTTTACATGAGCGGAATGGATCTGGACAATATGAAGGAGAAGCTGGGCATCACGATCTATTCGCTGGATGCCTGGTATTTTGACGATGACATCTGCAGGCAGAAACTGCTGGAGCATTTCAAGGCTTCTTCTTTCACAGCCCTTGGCCTTGCCGACTACGACTGCGGTATTATCAGTGCCGGGGCGCTGCTTCAGTATCTCCTAGAGACACAGAAAAACTCATTGGACAATTTAACAAGACTGACCCCATACGCTGCAGGCATGTTCATGATGCTGGACAGCTCTACCCGCCGTAATCTGGAACTCTGCGAAACACTGAGGGAGAAGCAGAAGAGAGGCTCCCTGCTCTGGGTGCTGGATAAGACGAAGACGGCTATGGGAGCGAGAAACCTGCGAAAATCCATCGAACAGCCTTTGATCGATAAAAAGGAAATCGTCCGCCGCCTGGATGCAGTTCAGGAACTGAAAGATATGGCGATCTCGCGGGAGGAAATCCGGGAATATCTGGGACCGGTCTATGACCTGGAGCGTCTGATTACTAAAATCACCTACGGTTCCGCTAACCCAAGAGATCTCATTGCCTTCCGAAGTTCTCTTGAGATGCTGCCTCATATCCACTATATTTTGGAGGAAATGAACGCTCCGATCCTGAAAGAAATCTGTGAAGACCTGGATCCCTTGTCTGACCTGTGCGACCTTGTCCAGAGAGCAATCCAGGATGAACCTCCTCTTGCTATGAAAGAGGGCAATATCATCCGTGACGGATACAACGAAGAGGTGGACAAGCTCCGGCACGCCAAGTCCGACGGAAAGGACTGGCTTGCCAAGCTAGAAAATGAGGAACGGGAGAAGACCGGAATCAAGAATCTCCGTATCAAATACAACAAGGTGTTCGGATACTACCTGGAAGTAACGAATTCCTTTAAATCTATGGTTCCGGACTACTATACCAGAAAGCAGACACTGGCCAATGCGGAACGCTATATCACTCCTGAATTGAAAGAACTGGAAGACATGATCCTCGGCGCTGAGGACCGTCTTTATGCTCTGGAGTATGATCTGTATACCGAGGTCAGAGAGAAGATTGCCTCACAGATTGTACGGATCCAGAAGACGGCAAAGGCCATTGCCGGGCTGGATATGTTTGCTTCTCTTGCTCTTGTGGCGGAGCGGAACAATTTTGTCCGCCCGAAGATCAATGAAAAAGGTGTTATTGACATCAAGGAAGGCCGGCATCCAGTAGTAGAACGAATGATCCCCAACGATATGTTCATACCCAATGATACTTATCTGGATGACAAAAAGCATCGGATCTCCATTATTACAGGTCCGAATATGGCAGGAAAATCTACATATATGCGTCAGACTGCTCTGATCGCCCTTATGGCACAGATTGGTTCCTTTGTTCCTGCCAAGAGCGCCGACATCTGTATCTCAGATCGGATCTTTACAAGAGTCGGCGCTTCCGATGATCTTGCTTCGGGGCAGAGTACCTTTATGGTGGAGATGACAGAAGTGGCAAATATCCTCCGGAACGCCACGTCAAAGAGTCTTCTTATCCTGGATGAGATCGGCAGGGGCACCAGTACCTTTGACGGTCTGTCCATTGCATGGGCTGTAGTAGAGTACATCAGTGATTCCAAGCTGTTGGGAGCCAAGACACTGTTCGCCACCCATTACCATGAACTCACCGAACTGGAGGGCAAGATCGATAACGTAAATAACTACTGTATTGCTGTAAAAGAAAAGGGAGACGACATCGTTTTCCTGAGAAAGATCGTAAAAGGCGGCGCAGACAAGAGTTACGGAATTCAGGTGGCAAAGCTGGCAGGAGTTCCGGATCTGGTGATCAACCGGGCAAAGGAGATTGTAGAAGAACTCAGTGAGGAGGATATTACCGGAAAGGTAAGCGAGATTGCATCAGCAAAAGAAAAAGCCTCCCGGAAACGTCCGAAGGTTAAGAAATACGATGAGGTTGATCTGGCCCAGATGTCCCTCTTTGATACGGTAAAAGACGACGATGTACTGGAGGAACTTAAAAATATCGACGTAGGCAATCTGACGCCTGTCGATGCGCTGAATACGATTTACCGGCTTCAGAACAAGCTGAAAAACCGATGGTAACATAGATTTTAAAGGAGTAAATCATGCCTCATATTCAGGTTTTAGACCAGATAACAATTGATAAGATCGCTGCAGGCGAGGTTATAGAGCGTCCTGCTTCTATAGTAAAGGAGCTGGTGGAGAACGCGATTGATGCAGGAGCATCCTCAGTAAAGGTGGAGATTCGTGACGGAGGTATCTCTTTGATACGAATCCAGGATAACGGCTGTGGAATTCCTCACGATGAAGTGCGGAAAGCATTTCTTCGCCATTCTACCAGTAAGATCACCAGTGTTGAGGATCTTTCTCACCTGAGTTCCCTTGGATTCCGGGGAGAGGCACTTTCCAGTATCGCGGCCGTTACCCGCACGGAGCTGGTGACCAAGACACGTGAGGAAGAACTTGGCACCCGCTATGTGATCGAAGGGGGAGCAGAAGTATCCATGGAGGAGACCGGGGCGCCGGACGGCACTACATTTCTTGTACGCCAGCTATTCTATAATGTGCCTGCGCGGCGCAAGTTTCTCAAGACTCCGATGACCGAGGCGGGACATGTGCAGGATCTGCTCATGCATCTGGCTCTTTCTCATCCGGAGGTTGCATTTACCTTTCTGAACAACGGGCAGGAGAAGCTGCGGACGTCAGGCAACGGCAAGCTGAAAGACGTGATCTACAATGTATACGGCAGAGATATCGCGGCAAACCTTCTGGATATAGACTATGAACAGGGAGGACTCAGGATCACAGGGTATCTGGGCAAGCCTGTCATCAGCAGAGGAAACAGAAATTTTGAGAACTTTTTCGTAAACGGAAGATATGTGAAGAGCCCCATGATCTCAAAATCTCTGGAAGACGCTTATAAAGACTTTACCATGCAGCACAGGTTTCCCTTTGTGGTGCTGCATTTTCATGTGGATGGAGAGAAGATCGACGTAAATGTCCATCCAACCAAAATGGAGCTTCGTTTTCAAAGGCAGCAGGAAGTGTATAATACTGTTTTCGAAGGCGTCCACCGGACGCTCCTGGAACCGGAGCTGATCCAGCACGCGGAAGTGCCGGATCCCAAAGGGGAGAAATCGGATTCTGTAAAACAGGGGGCTACTCAGGAATTCATTTCCCGTCCTGCCGGAGGAGGGACTGGCGAATCCAGCGCCGGCAGACAGGAGGGGGCAAGTCCCTTCCTGCTCAGGCCAAAGACGGCTCCTTATCCCTCTGCGACTGCCGGAGAGCAGAATGAAATGCCGGCCGTATTAAAAGAGGATACGGTACCTTACGGAAGCAAAGAAGGAAAGGATTTTGCCAAAAATACGGGAACTGCCCAAGGAGTCAGCCAGTCTTCAGATACAAAGCCAGCGATTCCTCAGGCTGAAGTCCGCGACGAGGATTACTTCATCCGGAAGATGAGAGAACGTGTCCTGGCCTATCACCAGCGTTCTTCTTCGGCAGAGGTATCAGACAGGAGCGGGATCTTCCGCCCGGAAGTACAGGAGCAGCGGATCAGGGATGCAGTGAAGGCCGCTGCGGATACGGCGACTTCTCCTGTGCCAACTCCCGAGTCTGATACAGCACCTGTTCCCGGACCTGTACCGGAGTCTATGCCGAAGTCTGTTCCGAAACCCGAAGCCGGAGCTGATCCTGGACCTTTCAAGCCCAAACAGCTGGACCTTTTCGAGGAAAATTTCCTGAAACGGGAGATAAAGGCCGAATACAAGCTGATCGGACAGGTATTTGACACCTACTGGCTGGTAGAGTTCAAAGACAGCCTGTATATCATAGACCAGCATGCCGCTCATGAACGTGTGCTCTATGAACGCACGCTGAAAGGGATGAAAAATCGTGAGTTTACATCTCAGTATTTGAGTCCGCCGATTATCTTAACGCTGTCCATGCAGGAAGCCCAGGTGCTGAACGACAACATGGACCGCTTTACCAGGATTGGGTTCGAGATCGAGCCTTTCGGTGGGGAAGAATATGCAGTCCGGGCGGTCCCGGACAATCTGTTCAGTATTGCGAAGAAAGATCTGCTCATGGAAATGATCGACGATCTGGCGGATGGACTGACCACAAATATGGCGCCAGATCTGATCGACGAGAAAGTGGCGTCCATGTCATGCAAGGCCGCAGTCAAGGGCAACAACCGTCTGTCCGCCCAAGAGGTGGACGCGCTGATCGGAGAGCTCCTGACTCTGGACAATCCCTATCATTGTCCTCATGGACGCCCCACCATCATCGCTATGACGAAACGGGAACTGGAAAAGAAATTCAAGAGGATCGTATAAATGAAAAAACCTTTGATCATATTGACCGGGCCAACGGCAGTCGGAAAGACTGCCGCGTCTATCGGTCTTGCAAAAGCAGTAAACGGAGAGATCATCTCAGCAGATTCCATGCAGGTATACCGTACCATGGATATTGGTTCTGCCAAGATTACCCGGGAAGAAATGGATGGGGTCCCTCATCATCTGGTTGATGTCCTGGACCCGGAAGAGGAGTTTAATGTAGTACGTTTCCAGCAAATGGCAAAGAAAGCCATGGAAGGAATTTATGACAGAGGAAAAATTCCTGTTATTGTAGGCGGCACCGGTTTCTATATTCAGGCTGTTCTATATGATATCGATTTCACCGAGAATGACGGAAATCCTGCATACAGAATAGAACTGGAACAGATTGCGGCAGAGAAAGGGCCGGAATATCTTCATGAAGAGCTCAAAAAAATAGATCCAAAATCGGCGGAGGATATCCATGCGCACAATGTAAAAAAAGTGATCCGGGCGCTGGAGTTTTACCGTCAGACCGGACAGCAGATCTCTGAACATAACGCAAAAGAGAGAGAGAAGGTAGCTCCCTATCATTCTGCGTATTTTGTGCTGACAGATGAACGGACTGCCCTTTATGACAGGATTGACAGGCGTGTTGACCTTATGATGAAGCAGGGGCTTCTTGATGAAGTACGCATGCTTAAGGATCGTGGCGTAAAGCGGGAGAGTACAGCCATGCAAGGCCTGGGCTATAAGGAGCTGCTGGCATATCTGGACGGAGAATACCCCCTGGAGGAGGCGGTACGGATCATCAAACGGGACACCCGTCACTTCGCCAAACGGCAGCTGACATGGTTCCGCAGAGAACGGGACGTGATCTGGATCGACAAGAAGGCAGCCGGGTATAATGAGCAGAACATCCTGGATCAGATGCTTGGGATACTCAGAGACAAAGGCATCATCTGAATCACAGTCAGGGATCTGAATTGATCCGAATTGCAGTTAAGAATCTGAATTGCTGCCAGAGAACAGAAAAGAATTGTACATTAGAGAGGATAGAAATATTATGATACAGACAGAAACCTTATACGAACAGCTGGGAATATCCCGTGAAGTATGGGAGCTGGGAGAGAAGACAGAGAAGGCACTTGAGGACCGTTTCCTGGAGTTTGACCGGACAGCAGAGTACAATCAGCTGAAAGTCATCAAGGCCATGCAGGACAACCGGGTCAGCGAAGGATGCTTCAACTATGCCAGCGGGTACGGATACAGTGACCAGGGAAGGGATACCCTGGAGCAGGTATATGCCTCCGCTTTCCATACAGAGGCGGCCCTTGTCCGGCCCCAGATCACCTGCGGTACTCATGCGCTGGCACTGGCTCTTTCCGCCAACCTGCGCCCCGGAGATGAACTTCTCTCTCCGGTGGGGAAACCCTATGACACACTGGAGGAAGTGATCGGGATCCGCCCATCCAGAGGTTCACTGGCGGAGTATGGCGTCACATACCGACAGGTAGAGCTTTTAGAGGATGGATACTTTGACTATCCTGCCATCGAGGCTGCCTTAAACGAGAGAACGAAGCTGGTTACCATCCAGCGCTCCAAAGGGTATCAGACCCGCCCCAGCTACTCCGTAGAGAAGATCGGAGAGCTTATTTCCTTTATCAAAGAGCGCAGACCGGACGTGATCTGTATGGTTGACAACTGCTATGGGGAGTTTGTTGAAACAATCGAACCCAGCGATGTAGGGGCGGATATGATCGTAGGTTCCCTTATCAAGAATCCGGGCGGTGGTCTGGCTCCTATCGGCGGATATATTGCAGGAAAAGAAGAATTGATCGAGAACTGTGCCGTGCGTTTGACTTCTCCGGGACTGGGGAAAGAAGTTGGCGCCTCACTGGGAGTAATGCAGTCTTTCTTCCAGGGATTCTTTCTGGCGCCCACCGTGGTCTGCGGCGCACTGAAGGGAGCGGTATTTGCTGCAAATATATATGAAAAGCTGGGGTATCCCGTAATCCCAGATAGGTCTGAATCCAGGCATGATATCATCCAGGCCGTAACCCTGGGATCACCGGAAGGTGTGATTGCTTTTTGTAAAGGAATCCAGGCGGCAGCTCCTGTAGACAGTTATGTAAGTCCGGAACCATGGGCCATGCCCGGCTATGACAGTGATGTGATCATGGCCGCGGGAGCGTTTGTTCAGGGTTCTTCCATCGAACTGAGTGCAGACGGCCCTATTAAACCGCCTTACGCAGTATATTTTCAGGGAGGGCTGACGTGGTATCATGCAAAACTGGGTATCCTGAAATCCGTCCAGAGCCTGGTGGATGCAGGAGTTCTGGATCCGGGCAGGATCACTGCTCTTTTGTAGCGGACAGGCGTTCCGTCTGCCTGCAAAGGGGGCAAATAATCCCTGTATTATTACAAAACGAAACATCACGGAAAGGATTTAGCTATGAAAACTATCGCTGTGATCGGCGGGGGTGCATCCGGCATGATGGCTGCTGTGACCGCTGCTTCGGAAGGAGCCCGCGTGATTCTGCTGGAACACGGAAATCAGGTCGGGAAGAAAATATTATCCACAGGAAACGGAAGATGCAATTTTACCAATACTTTGCAGGAACCTTTCTGCTATCATTCAGACAATCCACTTTTCCCATGGAGGCTGGTCAAACGGTTTGGTGCTCAGGATGCAATCGCGTTCTTTCTGAAGCTGGGTGTATATTCGAAAAACAGGAATGGATACATTTATCCCAATTCTGACCAGGCGTCTGCTGTGGCGGATGTACTCCGCATGGAAATGGAACGTCTCCAGGTAGAAATCCGTACCGGAACCGAGTGCCGTAAGATCATTCCGGGGAAAAAGCATTTCCGTATCCTGACAGACCGGGAAGATGTCCGCGCTGACCGCGTCATTCTCTGTACGGGGTCAAAAGCCGCGCCTAATACAGGGTCCGACGGATCCGGCTATGATCTTGCGAAGGATCTGGGACACAGGATGATTCCTGTACTGCCGGCCCTTGTGCAGCTCAGGTGCCGGGAAAAGTTTCTAAAAAGTATTGCAGGCGTACGGACCAATGGTCGGGTTTCTCTGTACTGCGGGGATGAATGTATTGCAGAAAATGCCGGAGAGATACAGCTTACTGCATACGGAATCTCAGGGATTCCCGTTTTTCAGGTCAGCCGATGGGCCTCCCGCGCCCTTTATGAGGGAAAAGAAGTAACGGCATTTCTTGATTTTATGCCGGACTACAGTTTTGAACAGACTCTGGCGTTTCTGAAGGCCAGAGCAGCTATGAGGCCGCAGAAACGTGCGGAAGATTTTCTGACCGGGGTGTTTCACAGAAAACTCTCTGATCTGTGGATCCGTCTATCTGGCATCGGCCGCGAAAAAAAAGCGGGAGAATTCACGGAGAAAGATATGGAAAACCTGTGCGGATTGATCAAAAAATTCCGCACTACCGTCACGGCAGCAAATTCTTTCGAACAGGCGCAGGTCTGTTGCGGCGGGATCGACACCGCAGAAGTAAATCCGGACACTCTGGAATCCCTTTATGTACCTGGACTGTATTTTGCAGGGGAGATCCTGGATGTGGACGGAATCTGCGGGGGATATAATCTACAGTGGGCCTGGACAAGCGGTCATATCAGCGGAAAGGAGGCTGCCAATGATCAGGATCAGTCAGCTTAAACTGCCGGTAGAACACACGCCGGATCAACTTAGAAAAAAGATAATCCGCACAGCTCATCTGAAAGAAGAGGAACTGCGTGGATTTTCTATCAGAAAACGTTCCCTTGATGCAAGAAAGAAACCGGAACTGTATTACGTTTACACAATCGATCTGGATGTGAGTCACGAAGAGAAAATCCTGAAGCGTTCCAGAGGGAAGCTTACAAAAATGGCGGAGAGAGTCTATCGGGCCCCGGTTCATGGAACTGAGCCGCTCCGGAACAGACCTGTAGTCATCGGCAGCGGTCCTGCCGGTCTTTTCTGCGCTTATCTTCTTGCAAAAGAGGGGTACTGTCCCCTTGTATTGGAACGCGGAGCATCTGTGCGGGAACGGCAGAAAGACGTAGAACATTTTTGGAAGACGGGAATCCTGAACCCATCATCAAACGTCCAGTTCGGTGAAGGGGGTGCAGGCACATTCTCTGATGGAAAACTGAATACTCTTGTGAAGGACTCATGCGGCAGAAACCGTTTTGTTCTGGAGACTTTCGTCCGTTTCGGCGCGCCGGAAGAAATCCTCTATGAGCAGAAGCCACATATCGGTACAGACATTCTGATCAATGTAGTGGAAAATATGAGAAATGAGATTACAACACTTGGAGGAGAATTTCGCTTTCACACCACAGTTACAGATCTGATTCCGGAAGAGAACCGCCTGATTACTACGAACGGTGAGATTCAAACGGATGCAGCGGTTCTTGCCATCGGCCACAGCGCCCGTGATACATTCCAGATGCTATATGACAGAGGCATCCCGATAGAAGCCAAGTCCTTTGCGGTAGGCGTCAGAGTGGAACATCCCCAGCATCTGATCGACGAATCACAGTACGGACGTACAGACAGAGGCAGTCTTCCTGCCGCCGCATATAAGCTGACCGAGAAACTGGAAAATGGGCGTGGCGTATATACGTTCTGTATGTGTCCTGGCGGTTATGTAGTCAATGCATCCTCAGAGGAAGGCCGCCTGGCGGTTAACGGCATGAGTTATCATGACCGGGCTGGAGAAAATGCCAACAGTGCAGTCATTGTCACTGTCACACCGGAGGATTATGGCTCGGATCATCCGCTGGCTGGCGTATATTTTCAGAGAACACTGGAAGAAAATGCGTGGAATGCAGGTCAGGGGAGTGTTCCTGTCCAGCGGTTTGGAGATTATCAGGCAAAAAGAATCAGTACTGCTGCAGGGCATATACATCCATGCATGAAAGGAAGCTGGCGCTTTGGGGATGTGCGGGGAATTTTTCCAGCCGTGATCGGTGATTCCATTGAAGAAGGCATCTGTGCAATGGACAGGAAGATTCATGGATTTGCAGACAAGGATGTGATTCTGGCAGGGGTAGAGAGCCGAACTTCTTCCCCGGTGAGGATTCGCCGCAATGAGAACTTTGTCTCAGATATAGTTCCATGGCTCTATCCCTGCGGTGAGGGCGCAGGATATGCGGGAGGAATCACTTCCGCAGCCATGGACGGACTGAAATCTGCCGAGGCAGTTATAAAAAGATTCACAGAATTTTAATAGACCGCCTCTATACATGAATTTTAAACTGTGCTAAAATAAATCGTTGTATTGTATCATCGCAGTAGTAGAATATTATATGAAAAGCAATACAATAAAAGAAATGTACCGCGAAGAGCGGCCATATGAAAAATGTGAACAGTATGGTCCGGAAAATCTTACTGATGCGGAGCTTCTGGCAATCCTGCTGCGTACAGGGACCAAAGGGGAGAATTCCCTGCAGCTTGCCACCCGTCTCCTTCATTCAGAAGAAAACGGCACAGGGCTCCTCCATATTCACCGCTGGACAGGCGAACGCCTGAAAAAAATAAAAGGGATCGGCAAAGTAAAATCCATCCAGATACTCTGCTTGTGTGAGCTTTCTAAAAGAATGGCCCGGGCTTCCGCACAGGAAAGGCTGAATTTTTCTGCTCCGGAAACCATTGCCGGATACTATATGGAGGATATGAGACACCGGAACAGAGAAGTACTCAAACTTATTCTTCTGAACACCAGATCCCGTCTGATCGGTGAAAAGGATCTTTCTATCGGGACAGTTAATATGGCGTTGATCTCACCAAGGGAAATTCTTGTGGAGGCGCTTTTGAAAGATGCCGTATCGATTATTCTGATACACAACCATCCAAGTGGCGATCCGACTCCAAGCAGAAATGATATCTGCGTTACACGTCGTGTCTTTGAAGCCGGACGGATGATCGGAATAGAACTTCTCGACCATATTGTTATAGGTGACAACTGTTTTGTAAGTATGAGGGAAAAGGGCTTTCTTGATAAAATGGATTCTGAGAGATCATAACAACAAACATAATCCGGAACAGCAGGATATGATCAGGACGATCAGGACAGCCGAATAATTGGTAAGGGATGGAATTTATGGCCAGGAATATTTATGGACTGGATCTGGGAACATATGAAATAAAAGTGTTCGACAGAAAAAAAGACAGGATATGGCGTGAGAAAAACGTGATCGCCATGAAAGATAAAAAATATATTTTTTCCGTAGGAGATGAAGCCTATGAGATGTACGAGAAGGCGCCGGACAATATTCAGGTTGTCTTCCCTATGAAGAATGGCGTGATCGCGCATTTTGACGATATGCAGTATCTTCTCGGCAATCTTCTTCAGACGGACAGACAGTTTATGAGAGGATCTGAATATGTGATCGCAGTACCGACGGATGTCACAGAAGTAGAGAAAAAGGCATTCTACGATCTTGTTCTTCACTCGGAAGCAAGAGCCAAGTCGGTACGAATAGTTGAGCGCGGGCTGGCAGATGCTATTGGATTCGGAATTGATGTTATGAGTGAAAAGGGAGTTCTTGTCGCTAATTTCGGGGGTGGGACGACAGAACTCTCTGTTCTTGCGTCCGGAGGTATGGTTCTTAACCGCCTGGTCAAGACAGGCGGCGAACATTTTGACGCTGCTATTTCCGGGCTGGTCAGACATACGAAGGATTTTCTGATCGGGAAACTGACAGCAGAGCGGCTTCGTCATGAATTCGGGGTATTTGAGCAGCAGACCAGCACCTGTCTTACAGTGGCCGGAAGGGATCTGATCACCGGAGTGCCCTCACAGACAGAAGTACCGATCAGTCTGGTACGCGCTGCAATGAAAGAGCCTCTGGAGGACTGTGTACGTGCAATCCGCTCGATGCTGGACCGTACCCCGCCTGATGTAAGGCGGGAAATTGACATAAACGGGATCTGTCTGACCGGAGGGATGGCAAATCTGAAGGGATTGGCTACATATCTGGAAGAGAGTACAGGACTTCCTGTTTCTACAGTTCCGGAACCGGAACTATGTGTCGTAAAAGGACTCCAAAAGATCATACAGAATAAAGCATATTACAGGCGCCTGACCTATTCCATGCTGGACGAAGATTACAGGTGGCTGAGATAAATGACAGGTGGGTGAGATAATGAAAAGAAAAAATCATACTTCGGTTATAAACAGATATATACTTTCAGGTTTGACCATTTTCTGTATTCTTATGATGGTTCTCTCTTCCTTTTCAGATAAAGTGAGCGGGCCTTTCCGGGCTGTTGCCAATGTTACAGTGATACCGCTTCAGCAGGGAATCAATTATGTCGGAAGATGGCTGGGTGATATGACAGACAATTTTGACACCATGGAAGAACTCCGTTCGGAAAACGAGCAGCTCCGCGAACAGGTGGATTCTCTTACAACGGAGAATAATTATCTGCAGGGAGAGCGCTCCGAACTCGAACAGCTCCAGGAGCTGTATCAGTTGGATCAGAATTATGCTGATTACGAAAAGACAGCGGCAAATGTGATTGGAAAGGACGCAGGAAACTGGTTCAGTACATTTACGATTGATAAAGGCAGTGAGGACGGTATCGCAGTTGACATGAATGTTATGGCGCAGACCGGTCTGGTCGGCATAATTACCGAAGTCGGCCCTACCTGGGCTACCGTGCGTTCCATCATTGACGATTCAAGTAATGTCAGCGGAATGGTACTGTCCACATCAGACCGTTGTATTGTCAGCGGAGATCTTTCTCTTATGTCAGATGGACAGATGCGTTTTGAACAGATGGAAAACAACGAAAATGTAGTAAACGTAGGTGACCAGATCGTTACATCCTACATTAGTGATAAATATCTTCAGGGAATCCTGATCGGAACCGTCAGTGAGATTAATGTAGATTCCAATAACCTTACACGTTCTGGTTATATCACGCCGGCTGTTGATTTTAAAAACATTCAGCAGGTTTTGGTTATTACAACAACCAAAGCTGAACTGACCGGAGCCGGACAGACAAAGTAGGAGAGGAGTGTACCCATGAAAGTTTTAAAGCTAAAGAGGGTTGTCGCCACAGTACTGATCCTGCTTGCGGCTTATCTTCTACAGTGTACGATATTTTCGAAGCTTGAACTTGCCGGAATCAAACCGAATCTGATGATCATCGTTACTTCTTCGTTCGGATTTATGAGAGGCTCAAGGGAAGGAATGCTCGTAGGGTTCTTTTCCGGGCTTCTGATTGATATCCAGTTTGGCAATATGATTGGTTTTTATGCTTTGATCTATCTTCTTATCGGATTTATCAATGGCTTTTTTGAGCAGATGTATTATGACGAAGATATAAAACTTCCACTGTTTCTTATAATTCTCAGTGAGTTTATTTACGGCCTTGTCATCTATCTGCTTATGTTTATGCTGCAGAGTGATTTTGATTTTCTGTTCTATCTCAACAGCATTATTGTACCTGAATTAATCTATACGATCGTAGTAACGATCATCGTATATCCGCTTATCTTGTTGGTAAACAACAAACTGGAAGCAGAAGAGAAAAGGAGTGCAAGTAAATTTGTTTAGTGAAATTATAGACCGGATAAAAGAAGCCATCGACTACCTTTTACGTTCCCGCCTGGTCATGCTTATTGTTGTCTTCTGTCTGTCATCCACTGTTCTTGTGGGACGGCTGTTTTATCTGCAGATTGTTAAGGGCGAATATTACAGAGATGAGTTTGAAATGCAGGTTCGCCGAACAGAGACTATTCCTGCAACCAGAGGAAATATTTATGACCGGAACGGAAATCTGCTGGCTTATAATGAACTGGCATATTCTGTAACGATTACGGATATGCTTCCCACCGGATTATCAAAAAGTGATAAAAATGAACAGCTGAATCAGATTCTTATGGATGTAATTGATATTGTTGAGGCACATGGCGACTCTGTGATCAACACATTTGGAATCTCAGTGGATTCCTCTGGGAATTATCAGTTTACTCAGTCAAGCGAGACGCAGCGGCTTCGTTTTGTAGCGGATGTTTACGGACAGTCTTATATTGACAAACTGAAGCCGGAACAGAGGAATTCCACTGCTGCAGATATTATTCATTATCTTTGTACAGATTCAGTAAACGGATATGGACTGGATGAGAGTCTGGATCCACAATATCTGCTGAAACTCATCAATATGCGTTACGCTATGAGTCTGAACAGTTATCAGCAGTATCAGGCAACGACTCTGGCTTCAGATGTCAGTGATGAGACAGCTGCTGCTATTATGGAAAATCAGGACAAACTGACCGGGGTAGATATTGATGAAGAATCTCTTCGCCGATACAATGACGCCGAATATTTTTCATCGATAATCGGTTATACGGGTCCCATGTCTCAGGCAGAATACGATGCACTTGATGATGATGAGAAAGAAAAGTATTCGCTTTCGGATATTGTGGGTAAAGCCGGTCTGGAACAGACGCTGGATAACGTTCTGCAGGGGACCAAGGGCGAGACCGCTTTGTATGTTGACAACGTAGGTAAGGTCCTCGATACGATCAGCCGGACAGAACCGGAGGCCGGAAATGATGTATATCTAACGATCGACAAAGATATCCAGATCAATGCATACAATCTTCTGGAAGAAAAACTAGCCGGCATTATTGTATCCAAGCTTCGGAATGTACTGGATTATGATCCTTCCACAGCAGCAGATGCCAGTGATATTATCATACCGGTAGGAGATGCATATTATGCTTTCATTGCAAACTCAATTTTAAATACGAAACATTTTTCAGCAGAGGATGCACAGCCGGCTGAAAAGGAAGTATACGCTGCCTACCAACAGAAACACGAATCTACGCTTTCGAAGATCATGAGTCAGCTTCAGGATCCGAATGCAGATGCTTACCGTGATCTTTCAGATGAAATGCAGGCATACATGTCTTATATTGTCAATGATGTTCTTCGAGATCAGACTGGTCTGCTTATCAAGGATCGGATTGACACAGAAGATGACACATATATTGCGTGGACAAAGGATGAGACAATCAATCTCTATACGTATTTAAACTATGCGATTTCACAGAACTGGATTGACACATCCGTGATCGGAGACAGCTCATATTCCAGTTCAGACGAAATTTATCAGGCTTTGCTTGATTATCTGCAGGAATATTTAAACGATGATAGCGATTTCGACAAACTTCTCTACGAATATCTTATAAAATCAGGAAGTGTCAGCGGCAGCCAGATCTGTGCCATTGTGTACGAACAAGGTGTCCTGGATATGGATGAGAATGCATACAACGGCCTTCGCGCCGGAAGCATCAGTGCCTATTCCTGGCTTGTGGATAAGATTGAGAATCTGGAGATCACTCCCGGTCAGCTTGGCCTGGAGCCCTGTTCCGGCGGTCTGGTCGTTACAGATCCGAATACCGGTGATGTTCTCGCCTGTGTCTCGTATCCAGGTTATGACAATAACAGACTTGCGAACACAATGGACTCGGCATATTATACACAGCTTAATACCGGAACAGCACGGATTTTCTATAACCGTGCGACTCAGGAAGTAACTGCTCCGGGATCCACGTTCAAGATGGTTTCTTCCGTAGCCGGACTTACTGAGGGAGTAATCACAGGAGGCACTACAGTGTCCTGTAATGGTAAGTTTACCAAGATCACTCCAAGTCCAAGCTGCTGGAACCACAGCGGTCATGGCAGCCTGAGTGTGGCAGGCGCCCTTCAGAATTCCTGTAACGTATTCTTTTATGAAGTGGGCTACAGACTGGGGCTTGATGATAACGGGAATTACGACAGTGACAGAGGTATTGAAAAGCTTTCAAAGTATGCCGAAATGTTTGGCTTCGGGGAGAAATCAGGTGTCGAGATCCCTGAGTCTTCACCACAGATCTCGACACAGGATTCCGTCCGTTCTGCGATAGGCCAGGGCAACAATGCATATACAGTCAGCCAGATTGCAAGATATGTTACCGCCGTGGCAAACAGTGGAACAGTATACAGCCTGACGCTGATTGACAAAACAACAGATTCCGAAGGCAATCTAATCAAGGATTATTCGGCGGAAGTGGTAAACAGCCTGGATGATGTAAGTGATTCAACCTGGAGTCTTGTCCACGAAGGTATGGAACGAGTGGTCAGTCATTCTTCAACTTTCCGGGGATATGATCTTTCCATGGCAGGTAAAACCGGTACGGCACAGCAAAGTTCTGTTCATCCGGATCACGGACTTTTCGTAGGGTATGCACCGACTGATTCACCGCAGATTGCAATCGCAACACGTATTGCCTATGGATACAGTTCCTCCTACGCGGCTGAAGTGTCACGAGATCTTGCCCGGATTTATTTTGATCCAGATCTCAAAGATGAACTGATCACCGGACAGGCTGCAGGTCTTGGCGCTGCCACTACAGGCGACTGATGATTCCGGAATGACACGCCGGCTGTACGGATAAAAAAGATGGAGTGATTTAGGGTGGAAAGGCTTGTTACAATCAGAAGCAGCAGATACGGCATGGATATTCAGTTAAGTGCGGAAGCGCCTTTTGATGTTCTGTGTGAAGTACTTACTTCAAAATTCAGGGATTCATCCCGTTTTTTCAAAGATGCAAGGATGGCGGTCAGCTTCAGCGGCCGCTCTCTTAGCAGAACGGAAGAGGATCAGATCCTTGGAATAATCAGCGAAAATACGGAGCTCGATATTGTGTGTATTGTCGAAAAAGATGAAAAAAATGAACAGATGTACAAAAGTGCTGTAGAACAGACTCTTACAAATATACAGAAAAAAGAAGGACAATTTTACCGAGGAACACTCGGGAAAAGACATATCCTTGAATCTGAAAGCAGTATTATAATTCTCGGGGATGTGGAACCCGGTGCGAAAGTAATTGCAAAGGGGAATATCGTTATCATCGGAGCTCTTTATGGCTCGGTACATGCCGGCGCGCCTGACGACCGTTCTGCGTACATCGTTGCGCTTTCCATGCAGCCTAAAAAGCTCTGTATAGGTGATATCGAGGCAAAACGACAGATTATCTATCAGGAAAGTCTGAACATTAACGGGCCCAAGATTGCCGCAGTGGATGGAAGACGGATCTATCTGGACCCGCTTGTGGACTGAACGCCGGAAAAAATGTAGGAGGATAAACATTATGGGCGAAGTGATTGTCATTACATCAGGAAAAGGCGGTGTCGGCAAAACGACAACGACAGCGAATATCGGGATCGGACTCTCGAAACTTGGAAAGAAAGTTATTGTGATCGATACAGATCTGGGACTGAGAAATCTGGATGTGGTCATGGGTCTGGAAAACAGGATCGTTTATAATCTGGTTGATGTGATTGAAGGAAAATGCCGTCTGAAACAGGCTCTTATCCGTGATAAAAGATTTGATGATCTGTATCTCCTCCCTTCTGCACAGACAAGGGACAAGACCAGTGTATCACCAGAGCAGATGAAAAAACTCGTAGATGATCTCAGAAATGATTTTGATTTTATTCTGCTTGACTGTCCGGCAGGTATTGAGCAGGGATTTCAGAATGCGATCGCAGGAGCTGACAGAGCCCTTGTAGTTACAACCCCGGAAGTCTCTGCAATCCGTGATGCGGACCGCATCATTGGTCTTCTCGAGGCATCCGGAATCCGCAATAATAATCTTCTGATCAACCGGATCCGGATCGACATGGTCCGGAGAGGGGATATGATGTCCGTAGACGATGTGACAGAAATCCTTGCTGTTGATCTGCTTGGCGTGATTCCCGATGATGAACATGTAGTTATCGCTACGAATCAGGGAGAACCGGTAGTCGGAGATGATTGTCTTGCCGGAGGCGCATATGAACGGATATGCAGAAGACTTCTTGGTGAAGAGATTCCCATAAAAGATTTTTCCAGACCAGAAGGATTTCTTGAAAAGATATCAGGTCTTTTTCATCGGAGTTAGGAGGGATAAGCCATGCGAGTACCTTCTGTACCCATTGCAAAAGAAAGGCTTAAAACACTGCTCGTCTCTGACCGGATTCAATGCACACCCGACACGGCAGACAGACTTACACAAGATTTATATAATACAGTATCGAAATACATTGAGATAAAGCCAGAGAACTTTAACATTGAGATAACACGTAATGATATACATATAAAATATACAGGAGAAAGCAATTGAAGTTCATTTTAAAAAAGTTGAAGCAAAACTACAGCATTAAAAATTACAGATTCAGCCTGATTGCTCTGGTCCTTGTACTTTCATTGATCGGGATCCTCATGGTAAGGAGTGCCAGCCCGGATCTGACCAGTCGGCAGATCATGGGGGTCGGTCTGGGTGTTGCAGCCATGGTTGTTATATCGCTGATCGATTACAAGTGGGTTCTCAACCTTTACTGGCCTCTCTACATCTTGAATCTTATTCTGCTCCTGGCGGTTCCTTTTTCACCGCTGGGATGGGCTTCACATGGAGCAAAGAGATGGCTTAATCTGGGATTTACCCAGTTTCAGCCGTCCGATCTGACAAAAATACTGATGATTCTGTTTTTTGCCAGATTTTTCATGGACAAGGAAAACAAGATGAAAGAACCGAAAACAATCATCCAGGCAATTGCCTTGATCCTCCCTTCTCTGATCCTGATCGTTTCACAGCCAAACCTGTCAACGACACTGTGTATTGCAGCTCTATTCTGCGTCCTGCTCTATCTGGCAGGACTGAGCAACAAGATCGTGGGCACTGTTCTTGCGGTTACTATACCGGCAGCGGTTCTCTTTCTTGTCATCGCAGTACAGCCGAACCAGCCTTTGCTGAGAGATTATCAGCAGACCAGAATCCTGGCATGGCTGGAACCAGAGGAATATGCGACAACCGAGTCTTTTCAGCAGCTAAATTCTCTGCGTGCGATTGGATCCGGAGAACTCTCTGGGAAAGGGTATGACAATGATGATCCTACATCAGTAAAAAACAGTAATTATCTCTCCGAAGCCCAGACAGATTTTATTTTCGCCATCATCGGAGAAGAATTAGGATTTGTGGGTTGTTGTGTCGTTATATTTTTGATATTATTAATAGTGATAGATTGCATACTGGTCGGCCTGAAGGCGAAAGATACTGGTGGGCGTATCATCTGCGGCGGCGTAGCCGCACTGATAGGGATACAAAGTTTTATCAATATCGGTGTGGCGACTCTGATTCTTCCCAACACAGGACTTTCCCTTCCATTCGTAAGCTATGGACTGACTTCCGTTGTCTGCTTTTATATGGGGATCGGTTTTGTGCTGAATGTCGGCTTACAGCCTAAAAAATATCAGTAAGGAGAGAGTAACGGTTATGAATATCGGATTAGTAGCACATGATGCGAAAAAGAAACTGATGCAGAATTTCTGTATTGCTTATCGCGGCATTCTGAGCAAACACGAGCTCTATGCAACGGCGACAACTGGACTGCTTGTAGAAAATGTGACAAATTTAAGCATTCACAAATTTCTTGCCGGACACCTAGGCGGGATGCAGCAGCTTGGTTCCCAGATCGAGCATAATCAGATCGATCTGCTGATTTTTTTCAGAGATCCCCTGGCACCGAAGCCCCACGAGCCCAGCGTAAATGATATTGTGAAACTCTGCGATATGTATAATATCCCGATTGCCACGAACATCGCCACCGCGGAAGCGCTGATTCTGGCATTGGACAGAGGAGACCTTGACTGGCGTGAAATGTACAAATAAAAGCCGGCATTCAAGCCGGAGCAACAGGAGCAGAAGCAGGAGAAGACGAAGAATGCGACAGAAACGCATAGCCGCAATGCTGATCTGTCTGGTAATCTTACTCGGTGGCGGAACCGCGGGCGTATTATTCTTTTCCAGTGTGATTGCCGGTGATCCTGTTTCAGCATATGAAAAAACAGCATACAATACCAGCCTTTACCAGGGCAGTTTTCTTTCCGCTGATCTCTGTGTAACAAAGGCGGATGTTTCACTGGATGGCTTTACAGATGACACAAATGTTCACGGTGCCGGTCTGTTTGATCTGTCAGATAATACGGTTTTATACGGATATCATCTCTTTGACCGGCTGTATCCGGCAAGTACGACTAAGGTCATGACGGCATATCTTGCTTTCAAGTATGGTAATATGGATGATATTGTCACAGTCAGCGATCATGCAACTGATTTTGCGTGGGATGAATCCGTGTGTAACCTCCGCTCTGGAGATCAGTTATCTCTGTATGCACTTGTATGCGGACTTTTGCTTCATTCAGGTAATGACTGCGCCACTGCAATTGCCGAACATATATCTGGAAGCGAAGAAGCCTTTGTAGAATTGATGAACAAAGAAGCACAACAGCTCGGGGCCACAGGAACCCACTTTGTCAACCCTCATGGTCTTCATGATGAGAATCATTATACAACTGCTTATGATCTTTATCTGATTTTTCATGCAGCAATTCAGGATGAACGTTTTATGGAAGTCATTTCCATGAAATCATATACAGCTGATATTACCGGCGCTGACGGAACAGTACGGCAAGATAACTGGCCGGCCTCAAACTTCTATTCCTCAGGACAGGTTCAGCCTCCCGATGGGCTGCATGTATTTGGGGGAAAGACAGGTACGACAAGTCTTGCCGGGAACTGTGTAATCCTTTACAGTGAAGATTCAGACAATCATCCTTATATCTCGGTTATTATGGGAGCAGAAAGCAGAAATATTCTTTACGATGATATGAACCGGTTGTTTTCTGCAGGCATGACAGCAGCAAAAGCATCTTGATAATGAAAGTGTTCGATACGAGAAAGCCCTTCACTTTTCCGGAATTCAGTCCGGATTTGTGAAAGGCTTTTCTTTATGTCTGCTGTTTTTATGATTCCGACATACCCCTGATTCTTCCATACAGGCTGATCAGATAGAGACCGCAAAGTCCGACAATCGTATAAACAATTCTTGACAGCCAGCTCAGGTCCCCAAAAAGAAAGGCGACCAGGTCAAAGCGGAAAATTCCGATCAGCAGCCAGTTGATCGCACCAATGATGACAATCGTCAGAGCAGTATTATCAAACCACTTCATGTTATTTCCTCCTTTTCCATGTCAATACTTTTATTATTTCCGTAAAAACTGGAAATATGCATTAAAAAATGTTATACTGTTTTAGTTATAAAGGTTTATTAAAAAGGACTCTTAAAATATTTTTCAGGAGGTCTAACAGGAACTTTGGCGAAGAGAAGAAATAAGGAACAGAAATCAGTCAACATCAGAAAATATAGAAACATCCGGGAACTGAATCTGGGGGTTTTATTGTTTGCTGTGGTCTTCATCTATCTTATTGTAACTGTTATCATGTATCTGACAGACGATCAGATCTCAGCCTATGAGGTAAGAGAGGGCAGTATTGTAAGAGATGATTCATTTACCGGACTTGTTCTCAGAGAAGAAACCACTGTCCCGGCGGAAGGAAGCGGTTATGTAAGTTATTATCAAAATGAAAATACAAAAGTAAAAGCAGGAAGCAATATTTACGCATTATCTGCTGAAGCCCTGGATATACAGTCTGATAGCGGCTCCGCAGACGAAAACGCTGCCGAAACGCTGAATACAGAAGTACAGGCTACAATAGCAGGCCAGCTTCAGAATTTTAATGAAGTATATCACGCTTCCGATTTCTCAGCCGTGTACTCACTAAAAAATGAAATAACCGAATCTTTGCAAAATGCCTATAGTGAAACAAGAACTTCACAGCTGGACGCGGTGATCAGTGCCAGCGGACAGGATGTAACTTCATACAAGTCATCCCAGGATGGTATAGTTGCCTTCTCATATGATGGATACGAATCCCTTACGAAGGATACATTCACGGATGAGAACTTCGACAGAACCATTTATGAAAACACAACTTTGACTGACCAGACCAAACTCAACACCGGCGATCCTGCATACAGACTTATTACTAGTGAAGACTGGTCTGTAATTGTTCCGCTGGATGAAGAAACAGCTCAGGATCTGACAGAGAGAGAAATCAGCAGTATACAGGTTCGAATTGATAAAGACAGGGAAACACTTCGTGCAGCCTTCTCCGTTATTGAGAGAGATGGGAAATATTATGGATGTCTTGATTTTGACAATTCAATGATCCGATATGCCCAGGACAGATTCCTGAGCGTAGAATTAATACTTGAATCAGAAAACGGACTGAAGATTCCAAAATCTTCTGTTATAGAAGAAGACTTTTACGTAATTCCCGAAGCATATCTGACAACCGGAGGAAACAGCTCCTCACAGGGTGTTATGATAATGGAAGGAAGCGGAAATGCGGTTTTCCAGGCTGTTGATATATATAATACAACAGAGGATGGAGATGTCTATTTAAGCCGGGATGAGATTGACGAAGGAACCACATTGATCATGCCAGATTCTACTGAGACATTTACAGTTGGAAAAACGCAGCCTCTTCAGGGTGTTTATAATATAAATCGAGGGTATGCGGTATTTAAAAAGGTTACTATTCTTTGTGAAAATGATGAGTATTATATTGTGCAGGAAGGAGATACATACGGTCTGTCCAATTATGATCACATCGTTCAGGACGGGGCAGAGCTTGATCCGGATGAAGTAGTGTTCCAGTAATCTAAATTGTATACATGTATTCTATTGTAAGGAGGTAATTATAAAATGCTTAAAGAACAGTTAGAGGATGTTGAAAAGAGAATTCAGGCAGCCTGTGACCGATCCGGGCGCCGGCGTGAAGATGTTACGTTAATAGCTGTAAGCAAAACAAAACCTGTCAGTACACTTCAGGAGGCATATGATCTCGGTATCCGCGTATTCGGCGAAAATAAAGTCCAGGAACTTACAGAGAAATATGAGGCTCTTCCCAAAGATATCCACTGGCATATGATCGGACATCTGCAGACAAATAAAGTAAAATATATTGTTGATAAAGTTGACCTGATCCATTCTGTTGATTCTCTCCGGCTGGCGGAGACGATAGAGAAAGAGGCAGAAAAGCATAACTGTCATGCAAATATTCTTCTTGAAGTCAATGTGGCGGAAGAGGAGAGCAAATTTGGTCTGAAAACAAATGAAGTTATTCCGCTTGTTGAAAAAATTGCTTATCTTCCCCATATAACGGTCAGAGGACTTATGACAATTGCGCCTTTTGTAGATAATCCAGAAAAAAATCGTACAATTTTTGCAGATTTACAAAAATTATATGTTGACATTAAGAAGAAAAACATTGATAATGTTAATGTCAGCATACTTTCAATGGGGATGACCAATGATTTTGAGGTTGCGATTGAGGAGGGTGCTACCATGGTACGTATCGGAACTGCAATCTTTGGTGCCAGGAACTATAACATATAAAAATATGACGTAGTACACCGGAACAGAAAGTATGAAATAAAATAATTGCGTTCAAAGGCGCAAGATAGGAGTGTAAAAATGGGTGTGTTTGATAAATTTCTGGACATCATGAAATTAAACGACGATGAGTATGATGATGACGATTTCTATGATGACGAGGATTATTACGATGATTATGAAGAGAAACCTCGTCGTTCTCTGTTCGGAAAGAAGAATACCAAAGAAGATAACTATGATGATTTTGACATGGAAGAGGATAAAAAATCCCAGCCGGCTTCTAACAGCAACAAAGTGACTCCGATGCGCCAGCCGGCAGCAAGAAGAAGCGGAAATATGGAGGTCTGTGTTGTTAAGCCGTCGTCTGTTGATGATTCAAGAGAAATTACAGAAACATTACTTTCAGGCCGCACTGTAATCCTTAATCTGGAGGGAATGGATCTTGAGATTGCGCAGAGGATCATAGACTTTATCTCCGGCGCTACTTTTGCCATAAGTGGAAACCTTCAGAAAATTTCAAATTACATATTCCTCGTAACACCTACGAATGTTGATATTACGGGTGATCTCCAGGATCTCCTGGGTGGTTCTATGGATAATCAGAGTGTGAAAGGCAGATATTAATTCTATGACTCGCAGGGAAGACAAAGATATGCTGCTTATGGAAAAAAGATTCGTTGAGCTTTCCCGACTTGCGTATCAACGTGAGATTATTACATATTCTGATTTTTTAAATCTAAATGAACAGAATATCTTACATAGCCTGCCAAAAGATTCTTTATATACAAGAGTTATATCTTTTGGCGGCTATGAGGCTGCAGAGCGTCAGATGGTGGCATTTGTCCCTGATGCTCTTTATTTACGTTATGGAATAATAGATTCTCAGCCGCTGGATTCTGCTTTTTATCAAAAGTGGGAATTCCCATTTACAGCGTTGGTTATTGCGCCACAGAACCGCAAATTTGCAGAGAATCTTTCTCACAGAGATTATTTGGGAGCTATACTGAATCTGGGAATTGACCGCGCTAAAACAGGCGATATCATTCAGATTCAGGGAGACGCGGTTATATTTGTCCATAATGATATAGCATCATTTGTTGCAGAAGAGCTTACTCGTGTCCGCCATACCACAGTAAAGGTCTCTTTTGTAGATAATATTGTTTTTGATTTTTCTCCTGAATATGAAGAAATCAGAGGTACTGTTGCCTCAGTACGGCTCGACAGCCTTTTGCCTCTTGCCTTTTCTTCTTCCAGAAGCAGACTTTCAGGGTTGATCGAAGGTGAAAAGGTTTTTGTAAATGGTAAGCTGATTACTTCCAATGGATATCAGGTAAAAGAAGGAGATATCATTTCCGTCAGAGGTATGGGGAAATTCCGTTATGATGGGGCGGGGGGACAAACAAGAAAAAAACGTATTTCTGTCACAATACGTAAATACAAATAGATAGAAGGATGGTTATATATTAAGAATGACAGATTCTGTAAATACCAGAAAAGGAATCAGCTGTCTGATTGCCTTTTTATGTTTCGCTGCTGCAGTTGCAGTTGATCAGATTACGAAATATCTTGCAGTTATTCATTTGAAAAACAAGACTCCTTTCATTATTGTCGACGGGGTCTTTCAGCTTCGCTATCTGGAAAACCGCGGTGCGGCTTTTGGCCTGATGGAAAACAGACAGATCCTGTTTATTGCAGGAGCCTGTCTTGTTGTAGCAGTTTTTATATTTTTATTTTTAAAAGTTCCGTTTAGCAGACGGTTTCTGCCGCTTCGTATCTGTGCAGTACTCCTTTGCGCAGGTGCAGTAGGAAATCTGATCGATCGAATCAGGCTCAACTATGTTGTTGACTTCTTTTATTTCAATCTGATTGATTTCCCGATTTTTAATGTAGCAGACTGCTATGTTGTTATTTCTTGTATTTTCTTTGTAATACTTATCCTGTTTTATTATAAAGATGATGATTTTAACTTTTTAAAATTCAGGAAAAAATGAAAATATAACACCGTTATCATGCAGCAGAAGAAAGGATGTTCACAGATATGGAAAAAATACATCTGATTGCAGAGCATTCCGGGGAAAGGATTGACCGGTTCCTGAGCGGGAATCTGGAAGCCCTTTCCCGTTCTTATATCCAGAAGCTTTTAAAAGAAAGCAGGATTCTAGTTAATAACAATACGGTAAAGGCAAATTATAAGATACTCAAAGGAGATCAGATTGATATCCAGATTCCGGAACCGGAAATATTGGATATCAGACCTGAAAATATCCCTCTTGATATTCTCTATGAAGACGATGATATCCTTATCGTAAATAAACCGAAAGGTATGGTTGTACATCCCTCACCGGGGCATTATAATCACACTCTTGTTAACGCTGTCTTATACCACTGCGGAGACCGCCTCTCCGGAATTAACGGCGTACTGAGACCGGGTATCGTTCACAGGATTGATATGGATACAACGGGATCCCTTTTGATCTGTAAAAACGATCATGCTCATCAGATACTTGCAGAGCAGCTGAAAGATCATTCCATCACTCGCAAATACCAGGCTGTCGTTTACGGGAATCTGAAGGCAGACTCTGGAACGGTAGATGCTCCTATCGGAAGGCATCCGATTGACAGAAAAAAGATGAGTACAAAGTCTCTGCATGGCAAAAGAGCAGTAACACATTTTACTGTTCTCGAGCGTTTTGGTAATTATACTTATATTGAATGTACTCTCGAGACAGGCCGAACTCATCAGATCCGTGTTCATATGGCTTCTGTGGGGCATCCGATCCTGGGAGATACAGTATATGGTCCGGCACGCTGCCCGTTTCGGTTGCAGGGACAGACACTTCATGCAAAAACCCTTGGTTTTGTCCATCCCTCTACGGGAGAGTACATGGAGTTTGACGCGCCTCTTCCGGAATATTTTTCGGCACTATTGGACAAACTCAGACAATCTGGAAGCACCCGATAAAAGCAATACTTTTACTGATATTTAAAATTTCTTTGAAAGTTTTTCTGAAACAAGTAATTTTGCATTGTATTCTTTCCCATTTCTCGTTATAATAGTCATATGTAATGTGATATAGCAAAGCTTTTTTATGCAAAATCACAATATACAGACGTAAAGGAGAGTGGACTGATATGAAAACAAATACGATCATCACTATTGGACGTGAATTTGGAAGTGCCGGAAGAGAGATAGGAAGAAAGATCGCGGAAGATTTCGAGATTAAGCTTTACGACAAGGAAATGCTGGCGAGAGCAGCAAAGGAAAGCGGTATATGCGAAGAAATCTTTGAGTCCCATGACGAAAAGCCCACCAACAGCTTTCTGTATTCTCTTGTAATGGATACTTATTCCATGGGATATTCCGGCAATTCGTATACGGATATGCCTATCAATCATAAGGTTTTTTTGGCACAGTTTGACGCGATCAAGAAGATTGCCGATGAAGGTCCATGCATCCTTGTAGGAAGATGTGCCGATTACGCTCTGGAGTCATACAAGAATGTTGTCTCTGTCTTTATCCATGCAGATATGGACGCAAGAATCCGGCGTATTGCACGGATTTATGATCTGACAGATGCAAAGGCCAAAGATCTGATTCAGAAGACCGATAAGAAACGTTCAAGTTATTATAATTATTATACAAATAAAAAATGGTCTAATGCGGACAGCTATGAACTCTGTCTGAACAGCGCTCAGCTTGGGATTGAAGGTACAGCCAGGATAATTGAAGAATATGTAAAAATGAAAGAGAGCATAAAAAAGGAAGACCGCAAGCTTTAATATACGTTTCTATTTTGGGTTTGCTGTTGCTTTTCAGTTCATTTTGGATTTGAACTTCGTTAAACAATTTACACAGAGCAAATAAGCGCACGGATAATCTGATTTCTCACATGAAGGACGTATCAGATTGTCTGTGCGCTTTGTTCAGCCTTTTGGTTTTTATTATCGATATATCCGTTTCATCTGCGATGAATACAGCGTTCCGGCCATCCTTTGAGATTTCCCGTTAGAATTGCATGAAACATTCGTTCCTTGGCGCCCGGATGTTCATGATTCAACTGCCGGACAAGTTCCTTAGCGTACTGCCTTTTCGTATATCCGTCAACAGGACAACCGCTTTTTACCACAGGTAAATCATATTTATTTTTAAATCCGATCACATCAGACTCATCTACAAACATGAGTGGACGGATCACTGTCAGATCCATGCGGTCCAGATATGTTTTCGGCGAGAAGGAATAGAATCTACCTTCAAAGATAAGAGACAGGAGCATAGTCTCTACGATATCATCTTTATGATGAGCGTAAGCAACTTTATTGCAGCCCATTTCTTTCACAGCCTGATTCAAAGCCCCTTTACGCATTTTAGCGCACAGAGAACAGGGATTCTCTTCCTTTCTGATATTAAAGAGAATATTGTAAATATCAGACGGAACGATACGATAAGGTACTCCGAGTTCGTCACAGAGTCGACTGACTGGACTTAGATCAAAATTTTCAAATCCCAGATCTACCGTGACTGCACTCAGTTCAAAATGATTTGGATAAAATCGTTTCAGTCCGTGGAGAGCATACAGAAGAGTAAGACTGTCCTTTCCTCCTGAAATTCCCACGGCAATATGATCACCTTCCTGAATAAGGGAATATTCATCAACTGCTTTTCTCGTAAAGCTAAGTAATCTCTGTAACTGCATTTTTAACCTCTTTCTACATTACAAAATAAATATACATGACTGATATTATAACGAGAGAGGATGACAAATACAAGATAAAAATGCTAAAATATGTACGAAAGATAAAATCCAGATTACGGAGTTTGTCAGGGGAGGCTATAATTGATATGAAAGTTACTTCTTTAACTCATTTCCATACAAAAAATGTATCTGATATACGCAAACAGTTTCTGAATGCATTGCCGGTTATTTTTTTTTCCTGATGATGTACTATGCTGTATTATTTCTCTTTGGTATGCAGTATTGCATGGTGGTTTCTCTTGCCACACTGCTTTTTCAGGTAAATTATAAGAAACAGCATACCGCATCAAGCCTGGCATATCTTATAATCCAGCAGTTGATTCTTGCGGTTCTTGCCTATGTTGCTACTTTCAATCTGACATGTTGCCTGATTCTAAATCTGATTGTACCATTTTGGCTGATCTTTTCAAAAACATCTCCGTTTAATCAGCTGGGATATTTCTCTACTTTAATGACATTTACATTTTTACAGTTTATGCCTGTGGATCTGAAAGGTTTTTTTACACAAATCGGTGCCATGATGTTTTGCTGCAGCGTACTATTTATAGCGATTCCGCTCTATTCCCGGCTGCACCCCGAAATTGCAGTAAATAACACTGAAATGGAATGTATGACGCTGCTGGGAACAGTGCTTGAGAAATTTTTCCATGTAAAGTATCATAGGAGAGGAGCAGATGCCCGTGAAATTATGGAACAGTATATTTACTGCTCCGATTACATCTTGAACCTGATCCAGGAGATGCTTCAGCTGAAAAAGGAGAAAAAACTACATGGTATTGATATCATGAAATATAGCCGGCATATTGATGGCGAACCAGAACTGAGCCGTCTCATGATCCAGTATGCACAGAACCTGTCAGATCTCTATCTTCTTGTTCTGAAACAGACATCGACTTTCAGACCTCCCGCAGCTTAACAGCTCCTGCAGCCTGTCTGCGGCGGTTCTCGTCGATAGCCGCGTAATGCTTTCTGGTGGTGTTGACATCTTTGTGTCCGAGGACATCGGCAACAAGATATATATCGCCGGTCTCTTTATAAAGAGCAGTACCATAAGTGCTGCGCAGCTTATGAGGGGTGATCTTCTTATTGGGGGTTACCTCTTTAGCATATTTCTTAACCATATTTTCCATTGCCTGAACCCCCATTCTTTTTCTCTGGGTGGACAGAAAAAGTGCATTTTCATGACCTGGCAGAGGAACCGTTGTCTTTCTCGTTGTATACAGGTAGGTCTTCAGAGCATTTTCTACTTCCTCGCCGAAATAAACTACCATCTGATTGCCTCCCTTTCGCGTGACGGTTATCCCGTTATTCTTAAAATCCACGTCCTGGATATCAAGTCCTACACATTCGGAAACACGGATTCCCGTACCAAGAAGGAGAGTGAGAATAGCAAGATCACGGTTCTTCGTCTTCTCATAATAAACCTTACGCTGACCTGTCAGATTATCGCCTCCGTGGTCAACATAATCCAGCAGACTGGCAACCTCATCTGTATCAAGACGTATGATTGCTTTCTCATGCATCTTCGGCATGTCGACAAGCAAAGTCGGATTCTTGGAAATAGCTTGATGTTTAAAAAAATACCCGTAAAAACTCCGAAGTGCGGACATTTTCCGTGCAAGCCCTTTCTCAGTATTCGTAATCTGTCTGTTGTCTTCATTCTTATAAACTTTAAGATATTCCTGATATTCCTCAATATCAACCGGTTCCAGACGCTCTAGATCCTGAAGCGTAAACTGATCCATCGTATAACTTTTATATAACGGATTATTCTCCATAAGGAAGTGAAAAAATACACGAATATCATAAGCATAAGAAATTCTAGTCCTGGCAGACGTAGTCGGTTCTACAGCCCGGAAATAATCCTTTGCAAATGGAGGTAACGTCTTTAGGATTTCTCGAAGCCGCAAAGTATTGTCAACATATTTTTTTTCATGATATGATTTTGTATGATTTGTTTCAGCCATAAATAAAACCCCTTACGAATTTAAAAACATAAATTATAAATATATTATAACCGAATTCGCTATTTTCGTCTATATCTTTTGGAAAAATCGGTATTTGTCGTATAGATTGATTTATCTCTTTCATCTCCTTTTCATTGAATTGAATTATTAAAAAATAAAAGAAAGACCCCCCGGATGATTTTCCGGAGGTCTTTTGGAGTGTATTTATATATCAATACATAGGGATGTATATTGATACCGCCATGATATAAAAAAATATAAAAACATTATTTTGTCAGATGGATGATCCATAGCTGTAATCATCTGAATTCTGTATCGTTATATGCAACGACAAGATACTGACCAGCCTGAATATCATCAGAATCAAGTGAATTCATTTCTTTAAGAACTTCAACATATTCTGCAATAGAATCATATTCAGCCGTCATGGTTTCCTTAGCAATATCCCAAAGCGTATCTCCATATTTAATCTGAATGCTTGTATAATATTTGTAAACTTTATCCTCAGTAACATTTCTCTCATGTGCCGAGGATAATATAGTACCAAAAACTATACATCCGATAAACAGAACTACAGCAGCTGATGATAATATAAGTGCTTTTTTTAATGATCTCCTTCTCATAAGTAATGCCCCCGATTCCTTATTAATCGTCAATAGTATCCAGTTATTCAGCATTTGTTCAAATTACATTTCACGCTCATAATCGAACAACTGTTTGTTTTGATATTGAAAGTATAATACACGAACGTACGTTTGTCAATCATTTTTCTCATTTTTTCGAACATATTTTCGCAACAAATGTTTGCTTTTTCAAAATATGTGTGTTACTATATTTATATCAAATTTTGTTCGGAGGATATTATGGCACAGGGTAAATTGAGTGATAAGCAAAGAGAGATTCTTGAATATATTAAATCTCAGATTCTTGAAAGGGGATTTCCTCCGGCAGTGCGCGAGATTTGCGAAGCGGTCCATCTGAAGTCCACTTCATCCGTTCACTCTCATCTTGAGACGCTTGAGAAAAACGGATATATAAGACGGGATCCTACCAAGCCAAGAGCGATTGAGATTCTGGATGATGATTTTAATCTTAGCCGCCGTGAGATGGTTAATGTTCCTATCATTGGACAGGTAGCAGCGGGAGAACCCATTTTGGCGCAGCAAAATATCGAGGACTATTTTCCTTTCCCGGCTGAACAGATGCCCAACCATCAGACTTTTCTTCTCAGAGTAAAAGGTGAAAGTATGATAAACGTGGGAATCCTGAATGGTGATCTTGTTCTCGTAGAGCAAGTTCCCACTGCTTCCAATGGTGATATTGTAGTAGCGTTGATTGAAGACGGTGCCACAGTCAAAACCTTTTATAAAGAAGAAGGCATCATTCGACTTCAGCCAGAGAATGATACTATGGAGCCGATTATTGTAGAAGAAGTGACCATACTTGGTAAAGTAATCGGTGTCATGCGTTTCTTTAAATAATACTTAAAATAATATTTATCTTTTGCTTAGTAAAAAACAGATGCATACCCTGATATGAAATCGTTCGTTCAGGATTTGCATCTGCTTTTCTGTTTATATATCTTGCATTATAATCGAATAATTTACGTCTTACAGCTCATCTATGCTGATATTCTTTCCGTCTTTCCAGATTCTTTCCAGATCATAGAAAAGACGGTTTTCTTTATCAAAGACATGTACGATAATATCACCAAAGTCAAGCAGGATCCAACTGGATGATCCGTGGCCTTCTCTCTGTTTCAGCGGGTACCCCGCTTTGTGAAGTTCTTCTTCCACATTATCAACCAGCGCGTTTACCTGACTGTCACTGTTTCCGTTGGCAATAATAAAATAATCAGCCAGAACAGATATACCTGTGATATCAATAATCTTGATGTCTTCACCCTTTTTGTCGCTTAGAGCCTTGTATGCAATTTTTGCCATTTCTTTAGACTGATTCATATCACTTCTCCTTTTTGTAGTAATTATAAGTGCTTACGGTCATAGGGTCAACTGCTTTTCCTCCGTTTTCCAGATATCTGGTAGTTGCACCGGCAGACATGCATACAGCCTGATCAATATCGCGAAATACGATTGATCTTACCTCCGCAAGTCCGGGAATCAATTTCCTGTTCGGCTCGATGTAATCTGCAATATAAATGATTTTTTCAAGCATCGTCATCCCCGGTCTGCCAGTAGTATGCCATGTGATCGCACTTAGAACATCCGTATCGGAGATTCCATATTCATGTTCTGCCAAATAGGCTCCAAGTTTAGCATGTATCAAAGCCGGCATGGCAAGTTCAGATTCAGTCAACTGGATATGCTTTTTCTCGCACAGATGGATCTGGTCTTTCGCAGAGCAGTATTTTCCGCAGTCGTGAAGAAGTCCGGCAGTTAAAGCCTTCTGTATATCTTCGCCATAGCACATGGCAAGCGATGCTGCGGTATACATAACTCCTATCGTATGCTCATATCGATCTTTTTTCAGTATTTTGGAAAGTTTCTTTTTTATTTCCAACAATTCATCTGTCATAATATATTTCACTCCTTATAGCGGTTGCTCATGTCCTTCATCGGAAGGCACATATAGCCCGTTTGTCCTGATATATTCGGCAACAGTATCCGGAACCATATAACGCAGGCTAAGCCCCCTTGCAGCCCTCTCACGAAGGGTGGTTGACGAGATTTCGAGGAGCGGCGCCTGAAGCAGCTCAATGTGCGCTCCGTATTTATCTTCCAGATATTTCATCTGTCTTCTCATCTCGTCAGCATCCTTATCATCTCTCATTGCCGCGAGTATCGTACATGTTGGGAAAATCTCTCTAAAATATACCCATTGCTCAATTGAGAAAAGGGAATCCGCTCCAAGAATAAAATAAAAGCTGTCATTCGGATAAAGTCTGTTAAATTCTCGCATCGTCTGATACGTGTAAGAATGGTGATCTACTTCCGCCTCATACAGATTCAGACGGAAATAAGGCACATCTGCAATAGACAGCTGTACCATGTTCACTCTGTGGCGAAGAGCCTTTTTCGTTTCTACTGTGTCTTTATGAGGCGGGTTCCCATTTGGAAGGAACCAGATCTCATCCAGGCCAAAATCCTCATAGGCAAATTCGCCCAGGAGCAGATGGCCAATGTGGATGGGATCAAAGGTACCGCCCATTATACCTATCTTCATCTTTACTCTCCTGTACTTCGCTGCTTATATCTGCAATAACATTACAGCGGAAGCATAATTTTCTTCTTCTCGTCCTTGCCTTCCCTGTATAATACTATTTTTTTTCCTATGACCTGAACGATCTGAGAATGTGTTCTCTCCGAAATAATCTCTGCCAGTTCTCTAGGGTCATCTCCGCAGTTGTTCAGCACAGAAATCTTGATCAGTTCCCTTGCCTCCAGTGCTTCATCGATGGCTTGTGTTAATCCCGGTGTCATACTTGATTTTCCAATCTGGAAAATCGGATCGATCTTCATGGCAAGACTTTTCAGATATGCTCTTTGTTTTGTTGTCATTGAAATCCTTCTTTCATTATGCTCTGTATTTTTTACTTGTAATAGTCAAACTGGAATCCATACATTTTTACTGTGTCTCCCTCTTGAATACCGGCAGCCTCCAGATCATCCAGTATGCCGGTCTCTTTCAAAAACTTCTGGAAGAAAGCAAACCCCTTTTCTGAATCCAGATTAGTATATCCCAGCATCTTCTCTATTTTCGGACCTTCTACCACATACATTCCATCCTTCTGCTCAACTGTATATGGGAGTTCCTCATAAATCAGCTCGTCTTCCGGGAAATACTCCTGTTCGAATACAACCGGAGTATCATCCATATTCTCCAGCTGTGAGCTGACATAATAAAGAAGCTCACGTATTCCTTTCCCAGTTGCACCGGAGATTGGGAATACAGGAATGCCTTTGGGCTCAAATTCCTTCTTAAGTCGTTCAATCGGATCATTTTCAGGTTCATAGATCAAATCAGTCTTATTTGCAGCAATAACCTGCGGGCGTTTTGCGATATCTGAATTATAGGCTTCCAGCTCGGCGTTGATCTTGTAGATGTCATCGACCGGGTCACGCCCCTCTGTTCCGGCAGCGTCAACTACATGAATCATCATCTTGGTACGCTCAATATGGCGGAGGAACTCATGTCCCAATCCGACACCTTCGGAAGCACCTTCGATCAGTCCCGGTATATCGGCCATGACGAATCCCTTTGCATCTTCCAGGTCTACCACTCCCAGATTTGGGTTTAATGTGGTAAAATGATAGTTGGCAATCTTGGGGTCCGCATTGGTCACTCTGGATAAAAGAGTGGATTTTCCAACGTTTGGAAAACCGATCAGCCCTACATCAGCTATCACCTTCAATTCTAGATTTACCTCAAGTTCTCTGGCAGGTTGTCCAGGCTGAGCATATTTTGGCACCTGCATAGTAGCTGTTGCAAAATGCTGGTTTCCGAGGCCTCCTTTTCCACCTTTCAGGACAACCTGGCGACGATTATCTCCGGACATGTCAGCAATCACTTTTCCGGATACGGCTTCCTTGATCACAGTTCCTTCCGGGACTTTGAGTACAAGATCCTTGCCGTCTTTTCCATGGCATCGACGTTTCCCGCCCTGTTCTCCGTCTCCCGCAGCATATTTGCGCTTATGACGGTAATCAGCCAGAGTATTCAGGCCTTCGTCCACTTCAAAGATCAGGTCCCCTCCTCTGCCGCCGTCCCCGCCGTCAGGGCCGCCATTTGGAACATAGAGCTCTCTGCGGAAGCTGCAATGGCCATCTCCGCCTTTTCCTGATCTGATATAGATCTTTGCTCTGTCTGCGAACATATTGTCTCCTTTCTGTCTGTTTCTTTGTTCTGAATACAGATATTTTTATATTTAAATTAACGTAGTGTTATTGCAAGAAAAGCCCCAGACAAAAAGTCTGGGGCTCATAACTGCCTGGTATATTAGCGAAAGTTCCGGATGAGCTTTCCAGTCCGGCTGTTATTCAGCTACCGGATAGATAGAAACCTGTTTCTTATCTCTTCCTTTTCTTTCAAATCTTACTACACCATCTACAAGTGCAAACAGAGTGTCATCACCGCCGCGTCCAACATTTACGCCCGGGTGAATCTTTGTTCCGCGCTGTCTGTAAAGAATGTTACCAGCCTTTACAAACTGTCCGTCAGCTCTCTTCGCGCCCAGTCTCTTAGCCTCGGAGTCACGTCCGTTCTTTGTAGAACCAACTCCCTTTTTATGAGCAAAAAACTGAAGATTCATTTTCATCATGGTTCTTACACCTCCTTGAAAACAATGTCAATGTATGATTCGTATTCTCCGCTGTCTTCTATCGCTTCCAGACCAAGAATCATGGAATCCAGCAAAAGTCGGGCATCATGGGATGGATGACCTTTGAAACGGAACTCAATATCTCCTGTCTCCTCATCAGCAACACTGCTTGTTTCATCATCTGTGAACCGATCAATGGAATTTACAGCATTGATCACCAGAGCAGATACAGCAGAACAGACAATGTCCTCTCCGCTTTCGGCATATCCGGCATGTCCGGATACATCAAATCCCACATATTCATGCCTTTCGGTCTTATAAACGGTTACCCTGATCATCGGAACAGAGGATTAAGCATTGATCTTGTCGATCTTAACTGCTGTATACTGCTGTCTGTGTCCGTTTTTCTTATGGTATCCAGTTTTTCTCTTATACTTGTAAACGACAACTTTTTTCGCTTTACCGTCGCCGATCACAGAAGCTGTAACTGTAGCACCTTCTACAGTCGGAGTTCCAACGATCAGTTTGTCATTGTTTACAGCGAGCACCTGGTCGAAAGTATAAGTCTCTCCAGCTTCCACACCAAGCTTCTCTACTTTAATGATATCGCCTTCAGCTACTTTGTACTGTTTACCACCTGTTGCTATAATCGCGTACATATGGCACCTCCTATTATCATTACTCGCCAATTACGGTGACTGCAGCTGCAGTACTTCGAAAACCTCATTGTGCGGCATACCGTTGTAGTATAGCATATAATTTTTCAATACGTCAAGAGTTTTTATCTATTTTTTTCAGCTTTTCGTAACAGTATTCTATAATACTGCGGCGGGTTATGATCCCGATAAACTTATTCTGATCATCCACCACCGGTACAAAATTCTGATTCATAGCTTTTCTGACCAGATCCTCCATATCTGATCCGGCAGATACAGCTTCGTAATCTGCCTTTCTGGGAAAATCCTGTATAAAAATATTCTCAGCAGCTTTCAGATTCAGATTAGTATACCGCTTGATCCCCCAGAGCAGATCACCTTCCGTTATAGTTCCAACGTATTCTCCGTTTTTGTTCAGCATCGGGATGGAAGCATATTTATGATATTCCATCGTTTCAAGCACTTGCCTGAGTGTACAATGATCATAAACATATGCTGTCTCGCTCTTCGGTTTCAGGAAGAATAAAATGTTCATTTTTCTTTTCTGTCAGTCCTTTCAGATCTGTGTCAGTACGAAGATCTCATATAAGGCACGGATCGCATTTTTGAAGTCATCATGACGTACACCTATGATAATGTTCAGCTCACTGGAACCCTGATCGATCATTTTAACATTAATATGTGCATGTGCAAGAGCAGAAAATACACGACCTGCTGTTCCTCTTGTAGATTTCATACCTCTTCCAACAACAGCGATCAAAGCCAGATCTGTCTCCAGCTCGATATGATCCGGTTTTACTTCTTTGTGGATCCCTGCCAGAATTTTCTGTTCCTTTTCCTCGAAAGCATTCTGGTGGACAAAGATTGTCATGGTGTCAATTCCGGAAGGCATATGCTCGATGGAAACTCCGTTTTCTTCAAATACCTGGAGAACCTTCCTGCAAAATCCTATCTCAGAATTCATCATAGCCTTTTCAATGGTAATTGCAGCAAACCCGTCTGTTCCGGCAATTCCAGTGATCGTATATTTCGGCTTACGGCATGTTCCTTCCACGATCAGTGTTCCCTTATCCTGAGGCGCATTGGTATTCCGTATATTGATTGGAATGCCCGCCTTTTTCACCGGGAAGATCGCATCTTCATGAAGAACACTTGCGCCCATATATGACAGCTCTCTCAATTCCTTGTAGGTAATCGTCTCTATCGACTTGGGATTCTTTACAATTCTGGGATCGGCAATCAGAAATCCGGAAACGTCTGTCCAGTTCTCATATATATCAGCTCCGACAGCCAGTGCTACAAGAGAACCGCTCACATCCGAACCGCCTCTGGAAAATGTAACTACAGTGCCGTCAGCCTTTCCTCCATAGAATCCTGGAATGACTGCATATTCCATATCTGCAAGTCTGGCAGAAAGAAGATCATTGGTCTCTTCTTCATTAAAAGACCCATCTTCATTAAAACGAACCACCTCAGCGGCATCCACAAAAGGAAATTCCAGATAAGCTGCCATTACCTTTCCGTTCAGATACTCGCCTCGAGATGCCGCATAATCCTTACCTGCTTTCTCACTGAAGTTCTTCCGGATGATTTCAAAGTCCTGATCCAGCGAAAATTTCAGATTAAGTCCATCAATAATCTCCTGATATCTGGCACGGATCCGATCAAGCTGTTCCGAAAAATCTTCTCCTTTCTCTGCCAAAGCATAGCATGCATAAAGCATATCTGTCACTTTCGTATCATCAGAAGATCTCTTTCCCGGAGCAGAAGGGACTACATATCTCCTAGCCTCATCCTGACGAATGATAGCTCCAACCTTTTTAAACTGTTCTGCACTCGCCAGAGAGCTTCCGCCGAACTTTACCACTTTTTTCATTCTTATCTGTTCCTCCAAACGTAATCCATAAAATCATAAATGCCCCAAAACGGATACGGCAGATCCATTTTGCGGTTCTGTATTCAGTATAGGTCTCCCTGGTTCTTTGTCCGCATTTTTATCAAAAAGTCCAGAAAGGCCGCACTCTCGAATCAATATTATAGCTCCTGAAAGCCGGGTTGTAAATGAAAAATTTTCAAACTGTAATTTCGGCATATTCAGCCCGGGAAAGCATTTTCAGATCATCAGGGGCAAGACAGATCTGCATTCCCAGTTTTCCTCCACTGACATACATATGCTTCAGATTCCGGGCACTATCATCGATAACAGTAGGGAACTGCTTTTTCATGCCTATAGCGGTGCAACCTCCGCGGACATATCCGGTAACGGATGTAATATCCTTTACATGAAGCATCTCCACAGACTTCTCCCCTACCGCTTTGGCGGCTTTTTTCAGATCCAGTTCTTCAGCTATGGGCAGGACGAAAACATAGTGCTGACCACTTTTTCCAGTTGTAACGAGAGTTTTATAGACTTGCTCATGGGGCAGCCCGATCTTGTCAGCCACAGTGATCCCGTCAATAAATTCGTCACATTCATAAGTCTGATATTCATAGGGTATCTTATTTCTATCCAGAATGCGCATTGCATTGGTCTTCAGTTCTTTTTTACTCATTTGGCACACTTCCTTGCATTCATTATAAACTGACCTGTTCATAAAGCGGCCGGTGTACTTTCTTCCGTGTCACTTCCACCAGATTCAGCGGCGTAATATCAACCAGGGTTGTCTGAATAGGATCAGCAGCCAGGAAACCGCGAAATTCTCTGATCAGCAGATTTATATTTTCGTCTGATTCCATATTGATAAAATCAATAATGATAATCCCGGAAAGGTTGCGAAGGCGGATCTGTCTTGCAGCCTCGCGCGCCGCTTCCAGGTTGATTTTCATAATACCTTCCTCATTTTTCCCTTTGCTGATATTCTTCCCAGAGTTTACATCAATTACTGTCAACGCTTCCGTGGGCTGTATCACCAGATACCCGCCATGCCTCAGCCAAACCTTTTCGTTTAGAGCCTTTTGAAGAGCTGTATCTGTACTGTAAAGTTTGCACAGAGAAAAAGAAGTATCATCGTACAGGCGAAGCAGTCCCTTTTTATCAGGCAGTTCTGTTTCAAAATAGTTATGTATTCGTGTATACAGCTCTTCCCCTTCTATTACGATTTCTTCCATCCCATCCATATAAACGTTTTTCAAATCAGAAATGTATGAAGGCGGAGCAGCTTTCAGACAGGAAAAACACACCCGAGTCGGAGCCGAATGGAGAATTCTCTCATATTCTCTCCGAAGCGCTGACAGTTCTTCCAGAACAGCTTCAAATGGGACGTCTCTTGCATTCGTACGAACGATAATCCCAAAATTGTCATTTTGCCAGTCCTTTAGTTTTTCTTTATACTCATCACGCATTTTTTTCGGAATCTTGGATGACACACCAATCCGTGTATTTCCATGAGTCAATACGGCAAAGCGGCCGGAAAAGCTGAAGTTTCCGGTCACGGTAGGAGCCTTGGTCTTCACTGCCTCCTTACTGATCTGCACAACCAGTTCATCTCCGATACATATCGGCTTTCTGCCCGTTTTCTTAGTAAAGAGAGCATGATCCGCTTCTTTCATATCGTAGTAGCAGTTTATTCCCGGTGCGATCTCGATGAATGCCGCGCCAATATTCTGTACGATATTCTTCACCCTGCCAACATAAATGTCCCCAAGGGCATGTCTGTTTTTTCCAACCTCTTCCTCGGCAGCAGCACAGTGAATCTCAACGATGTCATCATCTTCAAGAAAAAAAGTTCGTATCTGTTCTCCTGTGTTTTCCATCAGGATCTTTCGCTTCATCTTACTCCCTCACTTTTTATACCGCTTGTGCCGAATGCTGCCGATGTCCTGTTATCACCAGCTATTCAGCCCTTCTCATTTCCTTCCCCATAGATTCCAGCGTAACTAGCTTACGCTTGCCATCCACTCCCATATCAGCGTACATTTCCAGCCTGTGATACCCGAAATCCTCTGCTCTCGGAGCCTTTCTATCAACGGTTGCTGTTTTGTCCTTTTTTTCATCAAGGAATCTGACGAACGCCTCCATGACCAGATCAGGCTTCAGATTCTGCGCGCTTCCGGAGGCTACCTGCAGAAAGATCCTATCTCCGCGGATTTCCCATTTCCAGATCATTGGGCGGATATCCACTTTCTTCTCACTGCGCTTGGTCTGCTTCACAATCCGGATCTCAGGCTGTTCCATAAACATGTGGAACCGTTCCTGCCATCCATCAGAAAGAACACCTTGTTTTATATTGATCAGATAATCTGCGCCGGCAAGAATTGTCATCCCCGTCATTTTCTTTTCATCGGCAATCTGACGGATACTGACTACTTCGATTCCCTCCACACAGGCTTCGTTCATCCTTCGTACCGCATCTTCGCTGTCTATCGGTTCTGTAAGCTCGATATCGAAATATTCTCCATCACTGCTCAGTCCGATACCGAGGGGACTTGCAAAAGACATGATCATATGTGGGCTATAACCGCCTGTAAAAGCAATGGGAATGTCTGCTCTTCTCATAACTTTCTGAAAAAAGCGCATCACATCCAGATGCCCGATAAAACGCAATGCGCCGTATTTTCTAAACTTAATTCTTGCTTTCATAACAGACACCTCCTCCGAATGACGCTGCACCGCAGCCGGAGCAATGCATCCGGCAATTTGGCGTAATCTGACCTTCCATCGCCCTGTCCCACTCTCTGCGCAGGAACTTTCTGCTCACACCAATATCAATGAAATCCCAGGGGAACAGCTCGTCCTCTGTCCGTTCTCTCAGGTTATAGAAAGCAATATCTATGCCGGTGTTCTCAAATGCCTTCATCCATCGTTCATTGTGGAAACTCTCTGTCCATGAATCGAAAAGACATCCCAGTCTGTATGCCTCTTCAATAACTTTTCCCACTCTCCGGTCACCCCTGGCCATTACGCCCTCCAAAACCGTGGTCTCCGCGTCATGCCAGTTATATTTGAGGCTTTTCCGGTTCAGCTGCTCCTGAAATTCACTCTTCACAACAGCAGCTCTGCGCACATATTCGTCAGCAGTATACATCGGTGCCCATTGGAACGGCGTAAATGGTTTCGGCACAAAGAAGGAAGAACTGGCCGTAATCTGACATTTCCCGTGACGCTGCTCTTTCGGGATTTCATAATATCTTCGTGCAACCCGGTCGGAAAGCCGCGCAATCTCCTTCATATCTTCTTCTGTCTCTGTGGGAAGCCCGAGCATGAAATACAGCTTCACCTTTGTCCAGCCGCCTTCAAATGCCTGTCCGGCCCCTTCCAGGATGTCATCCTCTGTCAGTCCTTTATTGATCACATCACGCATCCGCTGTGATCCTGCCTCGGGAGCAAAAGTCAGACTGCTCTTGCGCACATCCTGTACCTTGCTCATTACATCAAGAGAAAAGGCATCGATACGCAGAGACGGAAGAGAAATATTGATTCCTTTGTCACGAAACGCATCAATGAGGAACAGAACCAGCTCTTTTAATTCCGAATAATCACTGGAGCTTAAGGAACTCAGAGAAATCTCTTCATGTCCGGTATTTTCCAGCATAGTGCGTGCATATTCTTTCAGTTTATCGACATTTCGCTCTCTCGTCGGCCGATAGATCATTCCAGCCTGACAGAAACGACAGCCGCGAATACATCCCCTCTGGATTTCCAGCACCACCCGGTCCTGAGTCGCTTTGATAAAGGGAACCACAGGAGACATAGGGTAAGGAGCTTCTGTTACCTCTGTGACAACCTGTTTCTTTACCCTCGCCGGGGCATGGATATTATTCGGTGTAAATGATTTTAAAGTTCCGTCTTCGTTGTAGGCGGCGTCATAAAATATAGGAACATAGAGCCCCGGGATCTCTGCCGCCTGTTCCAGAAACTGAATCCGGCTCTGTCCGGACTTTTTCCACTCTTTATAAAGATCCAGAAGCTGATCATATACTGTCTCTCCTTCTCCAATATAAAAGATATCGAAGAACTCAGCAAGCGGCTCTGGATTATACGCACAGGGGCCGCCTCCGATCACAATCGGATCCGCCTCTGTTCGGTCCACTGCATGAAGAGGGATATGACTCAGGTCCAAAATCTGAAGAATATTGGTATAACACATCTCAAACTGAATAGTAATACCGAGAAAATCAAAATTTCTGATCGGGTCCTGGGATTCCAGCGCAAAAAGAGGGATGTTCTCATCCCTCATCACCTGATCCAGATCCTGCCACGGAGAGTACACGCGTTCACACCATACATCCTCTCTCCGGTTGAACATATCATATAAGATCTGAATCCCGAGGTGGGACATCCCGATTTCGTAGACGTCCGGGAAGCACATACAGAAGCGGATGTCCACTTGGTTTTTGTCTTTCATCACCGAGTTTACTTCATTCCCGATATACCGGGCAGGCTTCTCGATATTTAGTAATATTTCATCATTTAAAGCTAATTTTCTCACTTAACAAACACCTTTTTTGTACAATTTAAACAAAATAATTTCTCTCGTTTATTTGGTTACAGTTGCAATTCAGGGGCTTAATTTTTCACCTTTTTTACCCCTATTTTTCGTCTTCAAACATCATAAAAAATAGTGCTTGGCGACTTTTTAAAATTTTCAGAATATTTAACTCTATATGGATTTTTCATAACGTTTCAGTATTTTTACCTCATCAAAACGGATTGAACAGCATGTTCAAATCATTTAGCTCAAATGGTATTGTTATTATTTCATCGCCTTTTTCTATAGAATCATTTTTCGGTGCGATCAATTCCCATTCCTGCTCAAGTGATGAACAGTCATAAACGACTTCATCCTGATGGATATATACCTTATTTGTAAAATCCGGTGAATAATGGCCAAGATATTCTGATATGGCTTTCATATTAACAGTACTGTCCCGAAGAAGAGTAGCATAAACGTGTCTTAGATCATGCCACCTCATATCAGGCATATTTAACAGTGCTGTTAACTTTTTAAAATCTCTTGCAAAACTTCTGCGATGGAAAGGCTTACCATTATCATGACAACATACATAATCAAGATCGTAAAAATCTGTAATATTCTTTTTATTGAATTCATATCTGGCACGATTAACATAAATTTCGTCAATTACCCATTCTGGGAGTGGGATGCTCCTTGTTCCGTTCGCTGTTTTAGTCTCTAAAGGAGATGATACTAGAAAAGCAGCATCTTCTTCCTCCATGGCACGCCCTAGCTGGCGCCTGATATATACGACTTGTGCTGTAAAATCAATGTCCTTATATTTTATCCCTATTGTTTCTGAAATTCTCGTCCCTAAAGTTAAAGAGAGGAGTAACGGCATATACATCTGCGGAAAATCTGTTTTGCAGACATATAAGAGGCTTTTGATTTTCTCTATAGAGCATATGACATCCCTTGTATTTTTCTTTGCAAATTCTCCCTTTAGCACTTGCGCGGCAACAAGGCTCGGATTCTTTGAAATATAGTTGTTTTTGACGGCAAAATCAAAGAACAGCTTTATAGTTCTATAACTCTGTTCTTTTACTGAAGGATACTTTATTTTTCTTACAGCTTTTACTATATCGTCCGAAGTAATATTTTTTAATTTTTTCGTAGCGCCAAACGAGGGAAGAAGATGATTATACAATACATTTCTGTACGTTTGAAATGTATTGTACCGTATCCCTTTTTTCTCAATTTGGTAATAGTACAGCCAGTAGTCGAACAACTCAGAAACAGTGTAATCAAATGCTATGAAGCGGTTCGTTACTAATTCTGAAATAACATGCTCTTTGGCACTTAAAGCTTCCTTCAGCGTGGAAAAGCCGCTTCGCTGTGTATTGTATTTATCGCCTGACTTGAAATATAATGTAAATCTAAATCTGTATCCACCTTTATCTTTGCTGACATTTCCGTGGAATTCATGTGAAATAATAGGCCCGTAAAACAGTGTCGGATTGAAGGCAGGTTTTTCGATTTTCATAAAACCGCCTCCGTTTCCGGTAAGATCGGAATTATATTATCTACAGCATTCCTAACATCTTTATCTGCATCCATCACGCCACAGTAGATATTAAAAGTTGTCATGACAGATTTATGCCCAAGAAGACGGCTAATATATTCCAGATCTACACCCTTTTCAAGAAGCATTGTTGCAAAATGATGCCGTAAGGCGTGGAAGCCGATAACTGGAACGCCAGCTGCAATGCAGTTGCGTTTTAAAGCACTTGTTAAAGTCCCTTTGCTTTTACGTCTTCCATAATTGCTAATTGCGACATATTCTTCGTCTAAATTGGTTTTCCCACTCTTTTTCAGATTTTCTAAGATACGCGTATTGAATTCCTTTTTCTTTTTTAGCTCATCAAATAAAAAATCAGGTATGCGTAAGATACGGTAGCTGTCGGCTTTTGGATTTTTTTCTTCCATATAATTATAGTAGCGGAAGTGTCCATCACTCTCTGCCAGAGAATAATTAGAAGTATACTGCCTTAAAACCTTAACCGTATGATTTCTCTCATCAAAATCAGTATACTTCAAACCGCGGATCTCACCGGATCGCAATCCGGCAAACAAAGCAAGCAGGAATTCAAAATAAAGCCCATCATGTTTTGAAACTTCTTTAACCAGCAATGACAGTTGAGATTTGGTTAATAATGTAATCTTCGGTATATTCCGTGGAATATCCATAAGGCTGTCCCAAAGTTCACTTTGGATATACCCAAGAGCATAAGCATCTTTTAAGAACCTCCTAAGATACTTAACAACTGTCTCGCCAGCGGATGGGCAAACCGGTATGCATTTTTCTATTATGTCATTAAGATAGTCTGCCGTAAGATAGTTGATGAGAATGTCTGGTTCAATGCGTGGAATAACGAGATTCCTAATAGCCCAGACACCGACAGTTTTTGTTACAGTTTGTGTATTTTTGACAAAAACATTTTTTAGCCAATATTCCAGATATTCTTTGAACGTATATTCAATGTTAGCGATCTTTTTGATCCGTCTGAGATCATCTTTGTATTTTTGATCATCTATTTGTTTTGAACGTTCAGCTTTATCTTTTCTTGAAAAACCCCCTTCGCGTTTGTAAGAAATAGTGAATGTGTTTATATTCACTTCTCTTTTCATGTAGTTCCAGCAATCATTTACAAAAAAAACTTCATTATTCATATTTTCCTCCAAAGGTATCTGCAATGGAGAAATTATAAATCAGTTTAAATTGTACTAAAAGGAAATTCATCTGTCAATCCGGATTATTCATCACTGTTCTAACCATTTGTCAAAACTTTCTTTTGGGATACGATATGAGTTTCCAATCTTTATCACTCGAAAAGGTTTATTCTCTTTTTCCACTTTTTTTATATATTCGTAAGCTGCAGACCGGCCTATTCCCAACAATTCCTGTATTTCGCTTACCGTATATACTTTTGGTTCCATATTTTCACCTCACATTTATGTCTATATCAATTATTAATTACTACCATCTATAAAATGATAGAATTAGTGTCCTCTTCCTAAATCAATCTGTCTGCGGTTTTAGAAATCTGTAATTTATAATTTATCAAAATTTTTGGCTCATATTTAGATCGGATTAAAAAAAAGGAGGCGTTTGATGTCAAAAGAAATTTTTACAGAAAAAACTGAGACATGTCCGTATTGTGAAGCAGAGAATGTGTATCCAAACTGGGATACAGAAAAGCAGGGGTATATAGCTGTATGTAACAGTTGTGGATCTAAAATCTTCCTTTGCGATGAGTGCCTTCATGCCGATGATAATCCAACCGGGCAATGCGACTGGCGGGAGGAATTTGAGGATGGCAAAGCTTACGGCGTATGTTTCCGGGGTACAACAACAGAACGCGAATAACAAAATATAAGACAGGATATCATCATTCCTGTCTTATATTTTTTGAACACAGAATTTACCGAATATTCATTGAATATTCATAGGTTCGGCAAATTTTTCGTATGATTATGCGTGTATGACGGACAATCTCAGGATCATCCAACACTTCAAAATCAATGCGATATCCTTCCGGTGTACAGAAAGCACATTTTTCTATGACTTTTTCACTGAGCAAACCGTCATAAACCTGGAAAAGGTAGTATTCCTCATCCAGTTTTATCTCTTCTACACCGCCGTTTGCCGCTCCGGGTCCAGGACAGGTCCAGGTCATATTCTCTCTCATTATTTTTTCCTCCTCTTTTTTGTTCAATAAAAATATGTAATTAAAACTATAAATAACTTTCAATATATCATGTTTTTCAGAAAGCACGAAAAAAAAATAAGACAGGAAGGATATCCTGCCTTACTTTTTTTGGAATGAAAAAATTTAGATCCACAGATCTAATCAATAACAAAATCATAATTGTAACAATTAAAATCATTTTCGTTTTCCGGAATCGGAGAACATACGCCGTTTGCGTCTTTTGCATACAATTCGCCGTTTATTTTTACAATTTCTATCGGATAATGTCCAAACATTCGGCGCTTTCGGTCGACCTTATTTCCAACTAATTTGTTGGCTGCTTCCTTGTATAATCTCATTTTCTCATTTCCTCACTCTCTCTGGACGCTGTGAAAATACTTGATAAGAAGTCGTAGCCTCTGATGATTCCTGTGTCCGCCAACTCTTCGCTATGGCTGGATATCAAAGGATAATTATCAGGGTACTATACACTTGAAGTTCTCTTTTCGGATGTCAAGCTTCATAAGATTGGAAACTATATTTCTATAAGTCATCAGCTTTCCTCCTCTTCTTCCAGATACGGAGGCATCCCCAAAAAGATCATATCCTCATCGTTAAAGCCCATCGCCTGAAGATTTTGCCAGCCTAATCCATCCGGCTCCTCTGCTTCATAGTCAACAACACCACAGATCAATGCCTCCAAATCTGCCCTTGTATAGGGGTATTTATCCTTTCCGGATAATCCGGGGGCCAGTACAGCAGCAATCTCATCGAGAGTCATAGGGATTCGTTCATCCTGGCTGGAATCCTGCAATCTGTAATTTAGGAACATCTTAGATCTTGTAAGCTCAGCCGTTATTATGCTGTGATTATTTCCGCATGACAGAAAAACTTCAGAAGCAAATGGTCCTCCTACATATACTGTTTCGCCGGTATATTCCTCCAAATCAGCAGCCAAAGCCATAACTGCAGTATCAACCCAGGACACACTTGGATTTCTACCAAGAGCCTTCAGAAATAATTTTTCATACTTGTTCAGAGCAGTTCGTTCTCGCGTAGTTTCGTCATCTTCAAAAGGTCGGAATAACCAACGCTTCTCTTCCTTACTTAAGCCCTCAAGGGATTTGAGAACCTCTTTATTCTGTTCCTCCTGATTCATTTCTGTGTGATCACTCATCTTTATTTCCTCCTTTTATTTGAATCAAAATAAAAATGGAAGGCAGAATGAAATAAAAAAATAGCATTTCAGTCACAAAAATAAGACAGGAAATAAATCCCGCCTTTTTTTTCGAATTTATAAAAACAAGGTCAGCGGATCTTCGTCCGATGTCCTCTTTCGAACCTGCTATTTGCTTCTGTCCATGTGTTAAACCTGCATGCCTCACAAGGGAGCAGCTCACTTTCCAAGGCACAAGTCTCACAGATCGATAACTTGCGTCTGCTATCATTTATTCCATAGTCGTTATTTCCAGTAATGGCGTTATCATAAATGAAAATCACAGACTGATCCTAAATTTATGGAATTCAGGAGTTGGTATAGAGTAGATTGCAAAGCAGGTCGGGGTCAGCGTAAAGACCGCTCGCTCATACCTACCGCGTGTACGTCCAATATCTGGAGAGAAAAGAAGCAAGAATGCGCAGAGAATCAAAGCGTGGAGAATCAAGAAGTCACGAAAAGATGTTCAGCAATAAATATTAGGTGGGTTACAAAATATTTGAACTCAGGGAACTCAGTTCCTTCTTTAGCATTTTGAGTTTATCGCATTATGAAGATAGAACGCCAGGGAAATACCTGACGTTCTTCTTTGGGTAAAGCGCAGACTTTTCAGTATTTTGATTTTAATCGCAATAATTCCTCTCCGCAGCACGACAGAAAAGTCCTGAAGAGGACATTTTGGGGAAGCTTTGAAGAATCAACATGAAATAGTTCACAAAGATTTTTGTAATTATCCTGAAAAGGTACTGGTCGGAAACAAATATGATTAATAAACTCTGCATGGAAACCATTGGGATCGGTTTCATGGATAATAGGTAGTGTAAAAAACTTTGTGGCTTTGGTAAAAAATGGCTCCTTTTTGGTAAGAATTACAGATATGACAATTCT
>CALWLJ010000015.1 GCA_944381495.1 uncultured Mediterraneibacter sp.
TAAGAATTGTCATATCTGTAATTCTTACCAAAAAGGGGCCATTTTTTACCAAAGCCACAAAGTTTTTTACACTACCGCTGTTTACCTGAAATTTCTGCAAAGAGTTTCTGGCAAGCAACAGAAAGTACCTGTCCTTTTCTTTTTGTGAGCAAATCTTGAATGATGTATGCAGCTGCAACAGGCTGGAAATTGTATGTGCTTTTCACGATGCGCTTCCTGATACACTTCCTGATGCACGTTTAGATCTGTTTCCTAATTCAGCTGAGAGCTGCGCCACTTCCCGGGAGAACTGCCGTATTTCCTTTTGAAGATCCGGTTGAAGTAGGATAAATTTTCGAATCCATTCATCTCGGCAATTTCCAGGACTGAAGCATCGCTGATACGAAGCATTCTTTCTGCCATAGTGAGACGATAATCATTCAAATATTCTATAAAGCTGTTTCCCATATGACTCTTGAAAAATTTCATGAAATGAGACTTACTGTAATAGGTAAGATCTGCCATATCATCTATTGAGATCCGCTCCTGATAATGTTCCTCCACGTATTTAAGGATTGTTTTCATTTTCTCCAGAGTTTTCGTCTGGGGAGTGGATTCTTCTTCATTTTGTTTCTGGTTTGAGACCAGGATGAAGAAAAACTGAAACAGGAAACCTTTTACTGCCAGCTGGTATCCGTCGGGACGTGCATCGCAGAGCAGATCGATCTGCCGGATACAGTCAGAGACGCTGGTATAATAGGACAGAACAGGGGTATAAAATGTTGCTGAAGGGATCTCGCCTTTCAGGAGAGGGGTGAGAAAACGTGCAGTACACAGATCAGCCGGTCCGGACGTCAGGAGCTCTTTCTTGAAAATGATATTTTCATATTCCATGGACCGGTGTTCTTCCTGTTCTATAGAGTGGAGCTGTCCCGGCCGGATAAATATGATATCCCCTGCGGTTACGGCATGACGGTTCAGGTCTACAGAGACGATGCCCCGGCCTTTCTTAATGACGATCAGCTCCAGCTCTGAATGCCAGTGCGGAGGAACCTGAGTAAAGTCAAGGGGAATGGAACAGAGATATGTATTATATGGAAATTCGGATTCGGTATGGCTTTTGGTCTCATGGTAATTCTGGTATTCGCTGTGATATTTCAGATATTCATCAGTGTTTTGCCTGTCATTTGAATCCTGATGCCTGTAAAAAGCAATATTAACATCCGGATCCTGACTGTTTTCTGTATGCATAGAGAACCAGTCCTTTCTGCTTATAATGATAGTATTGTACAATAATATGAAAGTATTTTGCAAGAAATATCAGATAAATCGTATTAAAATGCGAAGTAACAGTTGCAGAATGAACCGCGGAGACGAGAAGCCGCGGAGACAGGCTGTGACAGACAAAACGAATTGAGACAGTTTTGAAAGGAGAAACGTCATGAACATTCAGGAAAAGTTAAAACAGATTCTTGGAAAAGAAATTGCACAGGCATCTAACGAGGAAATCTATCACGCGCTGATGACGATCGTACAGGAGATGGCTACAGAGAAAGAACGCACAGACAGCAAAAAGAAGCTTTACTATATCTCAGCAGAGTTCCTGATCGGAAAGCTTCTCTCCAATAATATGATCAATCTTGGAATATATAAAGAAGTAAAGGATATCTTGGAGGCAAATGGAAAGGATATCGCAGAGATCGAAGAGGTCGAGCCGGAACCGTCACTTGGAAACGGCGGTCTGGGACGTCTGGCAGCATGTTTCCTTGACTCCATCGCTACACTTGGACTGGCAGGAGATGGAATCGGTCTGAACTATCATCTGGGATTGTTCAAGCAGGAGTTTGAGGACAGACTGCAGAAGGAGACACCGAATCCGTGGATCGAGGAGAAGTCCTGGCTGAAGAGAACAGATGTGACATATCCGGTTGATTTCAAAGGACTGAGAGTCAACGCAAGAATGTATGACATCGAAGTGACCGGATACAACAATAAGACAAATAAACTTCATCTCTTTGACCTTGATTCTGTTGATGAGTCCATCGTTGAGGATGGAATCGACTTTGACAAAGAAGATATCCAGAAGAACCTGACTCTGTTCCTGTATCCGGATGACAGCGACGAACAGGGAAGACTGCTTCGTATCTATCAGCAGTATTTCATGGTGAGCAGCGGCGCGCAGCTGATCCTGGACGAATGTACTGCCAAGGGATGCAATCTCTACGATCTGCCGGATTATGCAGTGATCCAGATTAATGATACTCATCCGACTATGGTGATCCCGGAACTGATTCGTCTGCTTGTGGAGAGAGGCATGGATATGGACGACGCGATCGATGTTGTATCCAGAACATGCGCTTATACAAACCACACGATCCTGGCAGAGGCACTGGAAAAATGGCCGGTAGCTTACCTGAAGAAGGTTGTTCCGCAACTGATGCCGATCATCGAAGTACTGGATGACAAGGTAAGAAGAAAATATGCTGATGAGAGTGTCGCAGTGATCGACAGAAACGATACCGTACACATGGCACACATTGATATCCATTACGGATTCAGCGTGAACGGTGTTGCTGCTCTGCATACAGAGATCCTGAAGAACTCAGAGCTGAACAACTTCTATAAGATTTATCCGGAGAAGTTTAACAACAAGACAAATGGTATTACATTCCGCCGCTGGCTCCTGCACTGCAATCCGCGTCTGGCAGATTACATTGAAAGCCTGATCGGTGACGGATTCAAGAAAGATGCTGCCGAACTGGAAAAACTGCTTGCGTACAAAGATGACGAGAAGGTTCTGGAGAAGCTCCTTGAGATCAAACGTAAAAATAAAGAAGATCTGTGCGATTACCTGAAAGAGACTCAGGGAGTCGAGATCAGCCCGGATACGATCTTCGATATCCAGGTAAAACGTCTCCACGAGTACAAACGTCAGCAGCTCAATGCGCTGTATATTATTGATAAATATCTTGAGATCAAGGCCGGAAAGATCCCGGCGGCTCCGGTTACCGCGATCTTCGGCGCGAAGGCGGCTCCGGCATATGTGATCGCAAAGGATATCATCCATCTGATCCTCTGCCTGCAGGAGATCATCAACAACGATACGGAAGTAAACAAATACCTGAGAGTTGTCATGGTAGAGAACTATAATGTAACAAAGGCTGGAAAGCTGATTCCGGCATGTGATATCTCCGAGCAGATTTCTCTGGCTTCCAAGGAGGCAAGCGGTACCGGAAACATGAAGTTCATGCTCAATGGTGCGGTAACTCTGGGAACAGAGGACGGAGCAAACGTAGAGATCCACGAGGCTGTCGGCGATGACAACATTTTCGTATTCGGTGCATCCAGCGACGAGGTAATCGAGCATTATGCGAAAGCAGATTATGTGGCAAAGGATTACTATGAGAACAATCCGGCTATCAAGGCTGCCGTAGACTTTATCACAAGCGATGAAATGCTTGAGGTAGGACAGAAGGAGAATCTGGAGCGTCTGCAGAAAGAGCTGATCAACAAAGACTGGTTCATGACACTGCTTGACTTCGATTCCTACAAAGAGACGAAGGAGAAAGCTCTCAGCGCATATGCGGACAGAAAAGACTGGGCAGAGAAGATGCTTGTAAATATTGCGAAAGCAGGATTCTTCTCATCAGACAGGACGATCGAGGAGTACAACAGAGATATCTGGCATCTGGCTTAATATAAAAAATATAAAGGAACCTCCGACAGAAATGCCGGAGGAATTCCTGCATATTCTGTCTTTCTGTCAGTCCCCGGCAGACTTTTTGTGCGCTGGGAACTGAATGAAAGGCTGAAGATGTGAACATTGATATTATATAGATAAGAAGGAGAAAAAGAGATGAAAAGAGCAAGCGGAATCTTATTACCGGTATTTTCCCTGCCGTCTAAATACGGGATTGGATGTTTCTCAAAAGAAGCGTACAAATTTGTCGATATGCTGAAGAGAGCGGGACAGAGCTACTGGCAGATCCTGCCGCTTGGACCGACCGGATACGGAGATTCCCCGTACCAGTCTTTCTCCACGTTTGCAGGAAATCCATATTATATTGATCTGAAGACACTGATCAAGGAAGGTCTTCTGACGAAAAAGGAGTGCAAATCCTTTGATTTCGGTGATAAGGATGACGAGGTGGATTACGAGAAGATCTACCGCTCCCGTTTTAAAGCACTGAAGCTGGCCTATGACCGCTTCGAGAAAGATGCTGACTATGAGCAGTTTGTAAGCGATAATGCTTACTGGCTTGAGGATTATGCCCTTTACATGGCGATCAAGGATAGAAATAACGGTGTGAGCTGGAAGGAGTGGGAGGCGCCGCTCCGCGACAGAGAAGAGACAGCACTGGCAAGAGCCAGAGAAGAGCTGGCAGAGGAGATTGATTTCTATCGTTTCCAGCAGTATGAGTTCGATAAACAGTGGAAGAAGCTTCATGCATATGCAAATGAGCAGGGCGTGAAGATCATAGGCGACATCCCGATCTATGTGGCATTTGACAGTGCAGATACATGGGCGGCGCCTGAGCTGTTCCAGTTTGATGAGGAGAACAATCCGACCGGAGTGGCAGGATGCCCGCCGGATGCGTTCTCAGCTACAGGACAGCTGTGGGGAAATCCTCTTTACAGATGGGAATATCATAAAAAGACAGGCTATGCATGGTGGATCAAGAGAATCGCTTACTGCCTGAAGCTCTACGATGTGGTTCGGATCGATCATTTCCGCGGATTCGATGAGTACTATGCGATTCCTTACGGGGATGAGACTGCTGTCAATGGTAAATGGATGCCGGGACCGGGAATGGATCTGTTCCATGCTATTGAAAAAGCTCTTGGAAGGCCGGAGATCATCGCGGAGGATCTGGGATTCCTGACACCCAGTGTGCTGAAACTGTTAAAAGACAGCGGATTCCCGGGAATGAAAGTGCTCCAGTTTGCCTTTGACGCCCGTGAGTCTTCCAATTACCTGCCCCATACTTACCCCACAAACTGTGTAGTTTACACAGGAACTCATGACAATGACACTACAAGAGGCTGGTATCATGAGGTGGGAAAAGGTGCAAGAGACTTTGCAAAGGAATATATGTGCAAGCCGCGGCTGGACGAAGACAGTCTGGCAGATGACTTTATCGCAATGGCAATGAGCAGCGTGGCGGATCTGTGTGTGATCCCCATGCAGGATTATCTCAACCTGGGCAGCGAGGCAAGGATCAACATCCCGTCAACCCTTGGCGGAAACTGGGTGTGGAGGATGAAGAAAAAACAGTTCTCCGGTGAAGTGGCGGATGAGATCGCGAGAGTGACGAAGCTGTACGGAAGAATGCCGGAGAAGGAAGATGGCTGTTTAGGTCAATAGCGTTTTCTCGGAAAGCATCCGGAAGCGGGGCGGAAACATTGGCTGAGCGTATTCCGGATGAAGCGGTGTGTGTGGCATGTTCCGTTCCGGAATCTGGGAAGAATCTAAAGGAAGGAAAAACTGTTTAAAAGCAAAACGGCACGAGGGGCAACTCGCATTCGCTCAGACAATCCCCTCGTGCCGTTTAACAACAGTTTATCCTTCCTTAAGATCTTCCAGCAGATTCCTCCAAAGTCACATGCCCCACACACCGCCTCAGCCGGAAAGGCTCATCCCGCCGTCCGCTCCGCTTCCTGCGCTGTTCAGAAGGGAAATGCTATTGTCTAAACAAACCAAAATATAAACTGGCGCGGCTTGGAAGTCTTACAATATGGTAAGTTCTCCAAGCCGCGCCTCTGGTTTCCCGGGTGTATAGCCACTAACTTCCCCTACTTTGAACAATCAGAATACGTTTTAGAGATTATGCTCCTGTTTTCGGGTCTTATTTCCTTTTCCTGCAAACGGTGTTGGCAAGAATTACTGCAACCACGGCGGCAATAAAAATGATAGTTGCGAAAAGCCCAGCCATGTCCGCAGACTCTTCTCCCATAATGCCGTCCACAACAAATATGGCAGCGCAGAATCCGCTCAGACAGCTCATCAGACGGCATACTTTTCTGTAATCATACTTCTGTTTCTGCTTTTCGCTCATGGTATTATATCCTGCAAACAAAAAGCTTCCTTTTTCCTTCCAGAACGCGACAGCCATAATGACAAATATGATTGCAATGCCATATTCTATCCTCATTTTCTCTACCTCGCTTTCCCTGTTCAGGCGAGCCTTATCCCATAATGATATTCATAATCGATGGAACCACTGCGCCCAGCAGCAGGAACAACGCTGCAATAAAGCAGATGACCTTTACGGCCAGCATCTTCCTGCTCTGGGATCTGTCAGGAAGTTCATCCTCCTCGATGACCTGGGTGCCATCCTGATCTGATGGAGTCATTCCTTTTATGATCTGTGCTGCCCGTTCCTGATCTCCTTCATCTACATATATCTTCTCGCCGAATATAGAATTCCCCATGTAGATGTTCATGTAGTCGCCGCTGCCTTCAGACTGGCTGTATGCAGGGATCCCTTCGGATCTCAGCGCTTCGATGATCATATCCGCCTGAACACGGTCAGCACAGGACCAGACTTTTACGGGTTTCATACCTTTTAGACGATTTTTTTCACTCATATTTTCCCCTCCTCCGGATGCCGGGCAGAGCTAGGAATTACTATTGGCCCGGCAGAATGAATCTGACGTTTTTCCTGACTGGAATCTGTAGGACAGAATGCCCTGTCAGGATATTTCTGTTATGGTGATTTTATTATAGAATAAGTAAATGCAGGAGACAATGGTTTTTATGAAAGCAGTTCTTGAAAGAAAGTACAGGCCTCTGAAAGTGCTGTGGCGGCAATACTGTATTTTGTCTTCCTGATGTATTACAAGAGAAAGTACGGGGGCTGATATGGAGAACAGGATACGGGAGAGACGGAAAGAAATGAAGATCTCTCAGGAGGAGCTGGCGAAGAAGTGCGGCGTTTCCCGGCAGACCATCAATGCCATTGAGAACAACAAATATGATCCGACCCTGTCTCTGGCCTTCGCGCTGGCCAGGGAGCTGGGGATGCTGGTGGATGAACTGTTTATTCCTGGTGAGAAATCGAAAATCGGGAAATAAGTGATATCTATTCAACAGGAAAAAGGACATCTCCTGCAGAAGAGTACATGCTGAGAAGCACGGAAATCTGCGGGAGATGTCTTTTTGAGAAAATCGGGATTAAAAATGTTATTATCCTGCAGATTGTGATAGAATGAAACGAGAAAAAATGACAAAAGTCAGAGAGGCGAAAAAATGTTAGATCTGAATAAAACAGGAATAAAACAGGTGGTTCTGGACGAGATTATTTCAATTGCAAAGAGATATCAGATTAAAAGATTAATATTATTTGGTTCTAGGGCAAGGGGAGATTTCAGGAGAACAAGTGATATCGATCTTGCGGTTTCAGGAGGAGACTTTAACCGGTTTGTTCTTGATGTGGAAGAAGAAACACCCACTCTCTTAAAATACGATTTTGTTGATCTGGACCGGAAGGTTCAGGAGGAACTACTGAGATCAATTGAAAAAGAAGGAGTAGTGATCTATGAAAAAATATGATAACTTCTGTGCTGCACTGACAAATATGAAAGAAATATATAACTATGAAGAACCCTATGATACGGTTGTTCTTACAGGACTTGTCGGCCTGTATGAGATCTGCTTTGAACAGTCGTGGAAAATGATGAAAGAGATACTTGGAGTCCATGGCTATGAGGAGAGTGCGACCGGGTCGCCAAAGACAATCCTGAAAACAGCTTATCAGGCGGGAATGATAAAAGATGAGGCTTTATGGATTAGGGCTCTTCAGGAAAGAAATAATGTGTCTCATTCTTATAATAAAGAAATTGCATTGGAAATTGTAAGACAGGCAAAAGATGATTTTTATCAGATGTTTTGCGAACTGGAACGGGAGATAGAACTCCGCTGGCTATAGAATATTGTGGAAGGGAACATGGAAAATGAACCAGATACTGATCGTGGAGGATGATCCGGATATCAATGGACTCCTGGGGCGGATCCTTAAGAAAGGCGGATATGAAGTGACGCAGGCGTATTCCGGCACGGAGGCGAAGCTTCTGCTGGAGCGGCAGGAGCCGGACCTGGTGCTGCTGGATCTGATGCTCCCCGGGATGACAGGGGAAGAGCTTATTACTTATATAAGGGATGAACGGAAGACGTCCATCCCTGTTATTGTGCTTTCTGCCAAAAGCGCTCTGGAGGATAAGCTGGAGACCATACGCAGCGGCGCCGATGATTATATGACAAAGCCCTTTGAACCGGAGGAGGTGCTAGTGCGGGTGATGGCTCTGCTGCGCAGGAGCGGACAGAAAGAAAAAGATGTGGGGGTCTGTGTGGAAGACAGGAATCACTCCGCTATGGGAACGGACAGGATTTCCTATAAGAACCTGACTCTGGATGAGGGTGCAAGGGAGGTGTGCGTCAATGGAAAACAGATTTCCCTTACGCCTCATGAATTTGAGATCCTTCGTCTGCTGACGGGCAGACCGGATAAAGTGTTTTCCCGGGCCAGTCTCTATGAGCAGGTATGGGGAGGCGGCTATTACGGAGAGGACAATACGGTAAATGTCCATGTGAGCAACATCCGCAAGAAGATTGCTTCCGCCGACCCGGGGGAGGAATATATCAGGACCGTCTGGGGGATCGGATTTCGGATGGCGTGATCTTTATACTTTCTTTAAGGTTTCTTGAGGACTTATTAAAAGGCGAAAGGGTATGATACAGATACATCGAAGGACAGGACCGGAAGAGACGGGAGGAAACGGAGCGTTTCCGAGATAAGGTTCCTGTCGTGGAGATGAAGAAACTTGAAGAGAGGAATGTTGACGTATGAAAGAAATCATAGCAGCGACAAGAGACCTGACGAAAATATACGGGTCCACAGAAGCCCTCGTTCATATGAACCTGAATGTGAAAAGAGGACAGATCCTGGGACTGATAGGGGATAATGGGGCAGGGAAGACTACACTTTTGAAAATGCTTGCAGGACAGATCTATCCTACCCGGGGAGAGATTACGCTGTTTGGAGCGCATGGAGAAAAGGAACTTGAGAAACAGCGGAAAAGGATTGGAACTATGATCGAGTCGCCGGGATTTTATCCTCAGATGTCCGTGGAGGGGAATCTGGAGTATTACCGGATTCAGAAAGGAATCCCGGGAAAGGAAAAAGTGGCAGAGATCCTGAAAGCAACCGGCCTGCATGAGAAGAGAAGAGTACCGGCAAGGAAGCTGTCATTCGGTATGAAGCAGCGCCTGGGACTGGGGATCGCCCTGATGGGTGAGCCGGAGCTTCTCCTTCTTGACGAACCTATAAACGGGCTGGATCCAAGTGGAATCATGGAGATCCGGGAAATGCTGCAGAGACTGAGCGGGGAGAAGAACATCGCGGTGATCCTGTCCAGCCATATTCTGACGGAGCTGGAGCAGCTGGCGGATAAATACTGTTTTCTTTACAAAGGAAAGGTCCTAAAGCAGATTTCGGCCGAGGATCTGGAAGATGAATGCAGTTCCTACATCGAGATCCAGGTATCAGATCCCGGACTTTTTACAGTCCGGATGGAGAAAAGATATCCGGAACAGAAGTATCAGGTCCTGCCGGATCGGAGGATCCGTATCCTGGGAGAGGAAATTGAGCCGGAGAGATTCAGCAGCCTGGCGGCGGAAAACGGCATACAGGTTTCCTCACTGGCAGTGAAGTCGATCACGCTGGAGGAATATTATATGGATCTGAAGAGAGGGGGCGGACAGTCATGATGAATTATATGAGAAGCGAGTGGTACCGGATCACTCATACGAAGGATATATATGTGTTTACAGGAATAATGGCAGCGGGCGTACTGCTGCTGAATGTGGGACAGTATGTGTGCAGCGCGGTCATACCGGACTTCCGGTACAGCAGCGTAAAGTTTGCCCTGTCATTTCTGACCGGGGGAATGGGCGCGCTTTTTCTGACAGGGATGATTCTGGCGATGGTGCTCTTCTCAGCAGATCAGAAGAACGGGATCGCGAAAAATGCAGTCGCATATGGCATTTCCAGAGAGAAGCTTTTTATTGGAAAATGCATCGTATCTTTTGCCGCTGCGCTTATCAGCATGATGATCTTACTTGTCCTCTATATAGGAACAGCTGTCCTTCTCCTGGAAGGCCCGGCGCAGCCTTATGTGGGACTTCTTCTGGAGGGCGTGCTGTGTAATCTCCCCGCAGCAGCGGCTTTCATGATACTGGCTGTGGCTCTTGGACAGTTCTTTGAAAAGGATAGTGTGGCTATTGTCCTTTGGGTGGCTGTCTATTACTTCATTCCTGTAGCGACATTTATGCTGGGGCTGGAGATCCCAGCCCTGGAAAAAGTGGCGAAGTGGATGCCCTGTTATTACCTGAATTTTGAGGTGGTGGCAGGAATGAGCGGCTATGACTGCCTGTGGAGCGAGCCGGCGGGAGCGGCACGATGCATCATCGCCGGAGTGATCGGGATCATAGTGTTCCTGACAGCGGGAATCCTGATGAACCGTAGGAAAGAACTGTAGAAGGACAAGGAAAGGAGCGGATCGGATGGAAGAGAGAATGATACTGATCGTGACAGCCATCTTGTGTATGGCAGCTCTGTCTGCGGCAGTGTATTTCGGCGTGCGTTTCTTTCTGATGAAAAAGTCTGTCCGCTCTGCTGCCCGTGATCTGACCGAGATCACCGGGCAGCTGGAGGAAAACCGTGTTCTGAAGCTGGAGGCCGCTGACCGGGATCTGGAACAACTTCTGTGTGAGATGAACCGGACTCTGGCAGCAGTCAGGAAAGAAAGGACGGAATTCGAACGGCGGGAACAGGAACTGAAGAGACAGATCGAGAATATCAGCCACGACCTGCGCACGCCTCTTACCTCGATCCTGGGGTATCTCAGGATAACAGATATGGAAGAACTGTCGGATGAGACAAGAGGGAATCTGGAAATTGTGGAAAGGAAGGCGGAGGCCCTCTCAAGACTGGTGGAACAGTTCTATGAGTATTCCAGGATATCAGCGGAGGAGTATGCGCCGGAGATCCATCAGATCGACCTGGGCAGGATCCTGCGGGAGACAGTGCTGGATTCCTGGAAAGATATCGAACAGAGCGGGCTGGAGCTTAAGTTTGTCGATCCGGAAAGGCCCGTCCTGATCATGGGAAATGAAAACGCTGCCGAGCGGATCATCCGGAATCTGATCCAGAATGCATGCAGATATGCAGACAGCTTCCTTGACATCAGGCTGACATCCGGGGACAACGGAGCGGGAGCGGACCTTATCTTTGAGAACGATGCTAAAGGTCTCAAAGAGGAGGATGTGGAGAAAATATTCAGGCGGTTTTATGTGGGTGAATCCTCCAGAAACGGCCGGGGGACCGGACTTGGACTTACCGTGGCAAAGACTCTGGCAGAGAAAACCGGCGGGAGCATGAAGGCGGAGCTGGTCGGAAAGGACCGTCTGCAGATCACAGTACAATGGAAAAAATAGCAAAGAGTATGTCCATTTATCAGCGCGAATCCCAATGCATTTGACTTCTATGCCGTCAGTGTATATAATTGCTTATGGAGAATTATTATCAACAAGCATTTATAAAAGACAGCAAAACAAAGGATGACGGCATATGACATTAAAAGAGGGAAAAAACAATCAGACGTATATTGTTGAGGAGATCCATATCGAGCTGAACCTGGAACGCAGGCTGGAAGCGTTGGGCCTGACCCAGGGGTCACGGATCACCATCCTCAACAACAATAAAAAGGGAGCCATGACAGTCCGGTTCCGCGGGACCAGGTTCGCTCTTGGCAGGCGCATCGCCGACAATATCATTGTAAGGGAGGCGGCAGCATGAGCGGACAGATTATCAATGTAGGCTTTATCGGAAATCCGAACTGTGGAAAGACAACACTTTTTAACGCTTACACCGGGGCAAATCTGAAAGTTGCTAACTGGCCGGGAGTAACAGTGGAGAAAAAGGAAGGAAGGACATTTTACAAGGGACAGGAATTCAAGCTGATCGACCTTCCCGGGATTTACAGCCTGACTTCCTATACCATGGAGGAAAAGGTTTCCAGAGAATGTATCATGAGCGATGAAGTAGATGTGATCGTGGACGTGGCAGACGCGTCCTGTCTGGAACGAAACCTGTATCTTACCCTGCAGCTTATCGAACTGGGAAAACCGGTTGTCCTGGCGCTTAACATGATGGATGTGGTGGAGGAGAGGGGAATGGAGATTGACCTTCACCGTCTGCCGGAGATGCTGGGTATCCCCACCATCCCAGTCTCGGCGAGAAAGCGGACTGGTCTGGAGATCCTGATGCATGCGGTTGCCCATCATAAGGAATATGAGAAACAGGGCCCCTTCATTCATCATCACTCTGAGAAGTCGAAGCACAAACATAATCATCACAGCGAGTATGCCATGGTGTACAGCGATGGGATCGAAGACAAGATCGACATGATCATCGCGCAGTTTAAAGAAAAATATCCGGATATGGACAATATGCGCTGGCACGCCATTAAGATGCTGGAGCAGGACGAGGCAGTGATGAAGCAGTATCCGGTAGATCTGAAGGGAATTGTGGACCACAGTTATGAAAAAGAGATCATCAATGAAAAGTACGACTTTATTGATGAGATCATAGACGAGGTCCTGGTCAACAAAAGCCAGAAAGCGGAGCGGACAGATGAGATCGATCGTTTTCTGACGGGAAAGTGGACCGGACTTCCTATTTTCCTCGGGATCATAGCACTGGTATTTTTCCTGACGTTTACAGTAGGAGACTGGCTGAAAGGATATTTTGAGATTGGACTGGATATGCTGACAGGCTTTACGGAAAATGCACTTCAGACAGCGGGCGTATCACCGATGCTGGAGTCTCTTATCGTGGACGGCATTATTTCAGGAGTAGGCGGGATCCTGACATTCCTGCCGAATATCTTTATCCTGTTCCTTGCCCTGGCTTTTCTGGAGGACAGCGGATATATGTCAAGGGTCGCTTTTGTCATGGATGACATCATGGGACATCTGGGACTTTCCGGAAGGGCTTTTCTGCCCATGCTGCTTGGATTTGGCTGCTCGGTGCCGGCGATCATGGCGTCGAGGGCGCTGGAACACAGAAAGGACAGACTGAAGACCATCCTTGTGACTCCTTTTATGTCCTGCAGTGCGAGACTTACGATCTATGTGCTGTTTTCCTCTCTGTTTTTCGGGAAATTCGCCATGGTGGCATGCTACTCCATGTATCTGCTCGGGATCGTGATCGCCATCGCGACAGCATATGTTTTGTCAAAATTTGATGGAAGCAAGGCGGAGAACGAACTGTTGATCGAGCTTCCAGAATACAAAGCGCCAAACGCCCGTACCATTGCCCTTTATGTGTGGGAAAAAGTGAAAGATTATCTGACCAAGGCCGGAACAGTCATTTTCCTTGCATCCATTATCATGTGGGTCCTGCTGAATTTCGGGACAACGGGATATGTTACAGACATATCGGAAAGCTTCGGCTCTCTGATCGGAAAAGCAATCGTACCGGTCTTCAAGCCTCTCGGGCTGGGATACTGGCAGATCGTGGTCGCTCTGATCGCCGGGATCGCTCAGAAAGAAGTGGTCGTTTCCAGCTGCAGTGTACTGTTCGGGATCCAGAATATTACGACGGCCCACGGCATGAACAGTTTCGTTACACTGCTGGGAAGCATGGGATTCGGAGCTGCAAATGCTTATTCACTGATGGTATTCTGCCTGCTTTATGTTCCGTGTACGGCTACCATCGCAACGATCAGCAGAGAAGTGGAGAGCAAGAAGATTACCTGCGGGATTGTTTTGTACCAGCTTGCGGCAGCATGGGTGGTCAGCTTTATCGCCTATCATATTGCCGGGCTGTTCCTGTAAGAGAAGAAAAGAAAACGATCCTGTTTTTGAAACAGGACCGCCGGAAACGTATATTTATACATATAGGGAACATTTATTTATATGAGATATCTGTAAGGCAGAGACTTTTCGCTTCGGCGGGAGGTCCTGCCTTTTCTTTTCCGGAAAATATGTCGTTGATGCGCTCCGGATCAGCGCAGCCGGATCCGATCTCAAGAAGGGTACCCGCCAGAAGAGCAGGCATCTGTTGAAGATGATCATTGGCTGTAATGGAAAAGATAAGGCGGTCGTCATCCTGGCGGAAACGGATATCCAGGATCTCTTTTTCCGTCCCTTTCTTTTTCCTTCCGGCTGAAAAGGCGCGGAAGTCGTGCTTTCCCAGAAGAAATGCCGTGGCCTGTTCCATAAGCGGGACGGATGGCGCTGGGAAGCAGTGGGACTCATACTGCCTGCGGAACACATCGTAGACTCTGGCTGTACAGATCCGGCACTCATACGTGCGGGATACGGCATTCAGATCCGCCCGGAACCGTTCGGGAGCGTTTGCGGCGGACAGGACGGAGATGTCCAGCGGCAGATACTGATTGAGCCCGGACAGAATCTCTCTGGGAGACATGCCGGAGGACGTCTGGAAACTGACGGTCTGAGCAGAAGCATGTACGCCCGGGTCTGTTTTGGCTCCGGCAAAAAGAGTAATATTATCTCCGGTCATGCGGTCCAGGACAGTTTTTAGCTTATATGAGACAGTATGTGCGGCTCCGTCCTTTTCCGGCTTCTGCCAGCCCAGATACCTGGTGCCGTCGTATTGGATAGTAAGTCTGATGTTCTGCATAATCTGGTGCCTCCCCTGTTTTTGCCGAGATGCCTTTGCTGCGGATGTCTGTGATCCCGGTACATTTTTACCTTAGTATAATACAAAAACAGTGGAAAAGACAACGATGATTAGGGTTGACAAACAGAAAACCTGTGTTAAAATGAAATAGTGATTTGCCCGGTCTGCAGAATCTGACACTGCGGCTGGCATTATATTGAAAAAGCTGAGATCGTGTAAAGTAGAGACCCATTTTCTATTAGAGAGAGAAAATCACCGGCTGAAAGTTTTCTTTAGTTCAGATGGCAATCGAATTTCCCACGTTAGCTGCACTTCTGAATTCAGCAGTAGGGAGTGCCGTAGATTGTACGTTACACAAACCGAGTGCCTGCAGGATTCCTGCGGGAAACAGGGTGGTACCGCGAGCTTATGACCTCGTCCCTTTTAGGGACGGGGTTTTTTGCGCGATATGCCCGGAGGGCGAACGCCGTGCTTGCACGAGCGGGCATCCGACGGGCAACGGTCATCGAGCGGTAAGGCCGCGAGATGATTGCGAAGCCAAGGACTGCGTGCAGCGGCTTCCCGTCAGAGACGGCCATGCTTGCATGAGCCGGGGAAGACGGGAGAGACGCTATAGGCAGGCTGGCCGCGACCGAGATGAAGCGAAGCGGAATCGAGGTGTGTGCCAGACGGGCACGCAGTCCGAACGGGGCCGAATAGGCTGGCCGCGACCGACAGGACGTACACGAAACCTGGGACTTATACGGGAAAGGAGTAAAAGATGAAGGAAAAACTGGAACAGATCAAAGCGGAGGCAGTTGCTCTTATCCAGGCGGCTGACGCCCCGGAGAAGCTGAATGATGTGAGAGTAAAATACCTGGGAAGAAAAGGTGAGCTGACCGCCGTACTCAAGGGAATGAAAGATGTGGCGCCGGAGGATCGCCCGAAGGTCGGCCAGATGGTCAATGATACAAGAGCGGAGATCGAGGCTCTGCTGGATGAGACGAAGACAAAGATGGAGAGAGCCATCCGGGAACAGAAGCTGAAGGAGGAAGTGATTGATGTTACTCTTCCTTCCAAGAAGAATATCATCGGACACAGACATCCCAACACCATCGCTCTGGAGGAAGTAGAGCGCATTTTCGTGGGAATGGGATATGAAGTCGTAGAGGGACCGGAAGTAGAGTATGACGAATACAACTTCGAGAAACTGAATATTCCGGCTGATCATCCGGCAAAGGATGAGCAGGATACATTTTATATTAACAAAGAGATCGTGCTGCGTACCCAGACATCTCCGGTACAGGCGCGTGTTATGGAGCAAGGCAAGCTTCCTATCCGCATGATTGCTCCGGGAAGAGTGTTCCGTTCCGATGAGGTGGATGCTACCCATTCACCGTCCTTCCACCAGATCGAAGGTCTTGTGATTGACAAGAACATTTCCTTCGCTGACCTGAAAGGAACTCTGGAAGTATTTGCAAAAGAGCTGTTCGGACCGGAGACGAAGACGAAGTTCCGTCCCCATCATTTCCCGTTCACAGAGCCCAGCGCAGAGGTAGATGTGAGCTGCTTCAAGTGCGGAGGAAAAGGATGCCGCTTCTGTAAAGGTTCCGGCTGGATCGAGATCCTTGGCTGCGGAATGGTTCATCCTCATGTACTGGAAATGTGCGGCATTGATCCGGAAGAGTATACGGGGTTTGCATTCGGTGTCGGTCTTGAGCGTATCGCTCTGCTGAAATATGAGATCGACGATATGAGACTGCTGTATGAAAATGATATCAGATTCCTGAATCAGTTCTAAGGTCAGCAGAGTAACAGTTTGGAAGAAAATCAGAGAAGGAAGGTCAACAGAAATGAATACTTCATTATCATGGATAAAAGCATATATTCCGGATCTTGACGTTACGGCTCAGGAGTATACAGACGCCATGACATTATTCGGAACGAAAGTAGAAGGATACGAAAAACTGGACGCTGATCTGGACAAGATCGTGATCGGACAGATCGAGAAGATCGAGAAACATCCGGATGCGGACAAGCTGATCATCTGCCAGGTCAACATCGGGACGGAGACGATCCAGATCGTGACAGGCGCTCCTAACGTAAAAGAAGGAGACAAGATACCGGTGGTCCTTGACGGGGGACGTGTTGCAGGCGGACACGAGCCGGGGCAGAAGGTTGCCGGAGGAGTCAAGATCAAGAAAGGCAAGCTCCGCGGTGTGGAGAGCAACGGAATGATGTGCTCCATTGAAGAGCTGGGTTCCACAAGAGAAATGTATCCGGAGGCCCCGGAGTATGGCATCTATATTTTCCCGGAGGACGCTGTGGTAGGAGAGAGCGCCATCAAGGCTCTGGGACTGGACGATGCGATCTTCGAATATGAGATCACATCCAACCGTGTGGACTGCTTCAGCGTCATCGGCATCGCAAGAGAGGCGGCTGCTGCATTCCGCAAGGAGTTCAGACCTCCGGTGGTAACACCTACAGGAAATGATGAAGATGTAAATGATTATGTGAAAGTAACCGTTGAAAATACAGATCTTTGCCCCCGCTACTGTGCAAGAGTGGTAAAGAACATCAAGATCGGTCCCTCTCCGAAATGGATGCAGAGACGGCTTGCTTCTGTGGGAATCCGTCCCATTAACAACCTGGTGGATATCACCAACTATGTAATGGAAGAGTATGGACAGCCCATGCATGCTTATGACCTGGATACTATTGCAGATCATCACATTGTTGTTAAAACAGCGAATAACGGAGATAAATTTACAACTCTTGACGGCCAGGAGCGCACCATGGATGAAAATGTGCTCATGATCTGTGACGGCGAGAAAGAGATCGGCATCGCCGGTATCATGGGAGGAGAAAACTCCATGATCACAGATGACGTGAAAACAATGCTGTTTGAGGCTGCATGCTTCGATGGTGTAAACATCCGTAAATCCAGCAAACGGATCGGTCTGAGAACAGACGCTTCCGCAAAATTTGAAAAGGGACTGGATCCGAACAATGCTCAGGCTGCTATCGACCGTGCCTGCCAGCTGGTAGAGGAAATGGGCGCCGGAGAAGTTGTAGGCGGAATGGTTGATGTATATGGAAAGAAAAAGGAACCGGTAAGAGTGCCTTTCGATGCGGACAAGATCAACGCCCTTCTTGGAACAGACATTTCAGAAGAGTATATGCTTGACTGCTTCCGGACACTGGATCTGGAATATGATCCGGAGACAAAGGAAGTCATTGCTCCGACATTCCGTCAGGATCTGTTCCGTCTTGCAGATCTGGCAGAGGAAGTGGCGCGTTTCTACGGATATGACAATATCCCCACCACACTTCCTACAGGAGAGGCTACCACCGGAAAACTTTCCTTCAAGCTGAGAGTGGAGCAGACTGCAAGAGATATCGCAGAGTTCTGCGGATTCAGCCAGGGCATGACCTATTCCTTCGAGAGCCCGAAGGTATTTGACCGGCTTCTGCTTCCGGCAGATTCCCCGCTGAGAAACGCGATCCAGATCATGAACCCGCTGGGTGAGGATTACAGTATCATGAGAACCACTTCTCTGAACGGAATGCTCACTTCACTGGCAACTAACTACAACAGAAGAAATAAAGATGTAAGGCTCTACGAGCTTGGCAATATTTACATCCCGAAGGCACTTCCTCTGACGGAGCTTCCGGATGAGAGGATGCAGTTTACACTTGGTATGTACGGAGCAGGAGACTTCTTTACCTTAAAGGGTGTTGTGGAAGAGTTCTTTGAGAAGATCGGCATGACGAAGAGGGAAGTTTATGATCCCAATGCAGGCAGACCGTACCTCCATCCGGGACGCCAGGCAAATATCGTCTATGACGGAAAGATCGTCGGATATATGGGGGAGGTTCATCCGGAAGTGGCTGACACCTACGGAATCGGCGAGCGTGCATATATCGCAGTGATCGATATGCCGGAGATCATGGAGTACGCTACCTATGACAGAAAGTATACAGGCATTGCAAAATACCCGGCAGTGACCAGAGATATCAGCATGGTAGTGCCCAAGGAGATCCTTGTGGGACAGATCGAGGATGTGATCGAGAAGAAGGGCGGAGCTTATCTGGAAAGCTATAAGCTGTTCGACATCTATGAAGGTTCTCAGATCAAGGAAGGCTTCAAGTCTGTTGCCTACTCTATCGTATTCCGGGCCAAGGACAAGACTCTGGAGGAGCCGGATGTGACCGCTGCTATGGAGCGGATCCTGAAAGCTCTTGAAGAAATGGGAATCGAGCTTAGAAAATAATAACAGAAGAAGCAGATAACGCGGGCGGGCGCCGGATCAGAAAGGCGTACCGCCCTGCGCTGACATTTAGAGAGGTTCAGATTTATGAAGACAAGCGACTTTTATTATGATCTGCCCCAGGAACTGATCGCTCAGGATCCTCTTGAGGACAGATCTTCCTCCCGTCTTCTCATCCTGGATAAAGAGACGGGAAAGACAGAGCACCATGTATTCCGTGAGATCGTTAACTATCTGGAGCCGGGAGACTGTCTGGTGATCAATGATACCAAGGTGATCCCGGCCCGACTCATAGGCGCAAAGGAAGAGACTGGCGCCAAGATCGAGGTGCTGCTCCTGAAACGGGGATCCGGCGATGTGTGGGAGACCCTTGTAAAGCCCGGACGGAAGGCAAAGCCCGGCACCAGGATCAGTTTCGGCGACGGCCTCCTTGTAGGAGAAGTGGTGGACATCGTGGATGAAGGGAACCGCCTGATCCATTTTGAATATGATGGAATATTTGAAGAGATCCTGGATCAGCTGGGACAGATGCCTCTGCCGCCCTATATCACCCATCAGTTGAAAGACAAGGACCGTTACAATACAGTTTATGCGGCACATTCCGGCTCGGCGGCCGCGCCTACGGCAGGACTTCATTTTACGCCGGAGCTTCTGAAGGAGATTGAAGAGAAAGGCGTTGATATCGCACGTGTGACCCTGCATGTAGGTCTGGGAACGTTCCGTCCAGTGAAAGTGGACGATGTGGAAAACCACCACATGCACTCGGAGTTCTACATGATCGACGAAGAGGCGGCAGAGAAGATCAACCGCGCAAAAGACAGTGGAAAGCGGGTGATCTGCGTAGGGACTACCAGCTGCCGGACCATCGAGTCGGCAGCAGATGAGACCGGACACCTGAAAGCCTGCAGCGGCTGGACCGAGATCTTTATCTATCCGGGATATCAGTTCAAGATACTGGATGCCCTGATCACCAACTTCCATCTGCCGGAATCCACACTGATCATGCTGGTTTCCGCACTGGCTGGAAGAGAGCATGTGCTGGCTGCCTATGAAGAGGCGGTGAGAGAGAGATACCGGTTCTTCAGTTTCGGAGACGCCATGTTTATCGTTTAACTGACTGTATAGTTCACTAACTTCAGTGATTGAATATCCGAAAACAGGGGGATTTCCAAAACGTATTCTGCGGGGATGGAGATGGCATCCGGGTTCCGCTCCAGGGATATAAGTTAAACTAAGGGTTCCGTGGATAGACTAAATGCAAGGACTGGCGGTGAACAACTCGCCTTCGGCTCAGACAATTTCACCGCCAGCCCTAACGTCTCTCCCCGGAACCCAAGTTTAACTAATACCCTTTCGAAGTCACCCGTCCACCATCTCCATCCCCGCAGAAAGGTTTTCCAAATCAGCTGTTTTCTGGTCTGTTCAGGAAGGAAGTTAGTGGCTATACAGCCCGGAAACAAATGAACTAAACAGCCATAATACTTATCCGCTGTTCTGGAACTTTGGGATTATCGTGGTGCCGGATATAGCAAAGGTAAAAATGACACAGGACCAGGAGGAAACAACAGATGTTGACAAAGCTAAAACAGAAAGATTTTGATAAGGTCTTTATGATCATGGAAGATAGCTTTCCAAAAGATGAATACAGGACATATGAAAAGCAAAAGGCCCTGCTGGATGATGAGCGGTATATGATTTATATCATACCGGATGGAGAGGAAGTTAAAGCATTTATTGCAGTATGGCAGTTTGATGAATTTGCATTTGTAGAACATTTTGCGGTGAATCAGACATATAGGAATCAGGGACTTGGATCCATTATATTACAAGAGCTTATGAAGAAACTGCCATGTATGATATGTCTGGAGGTGGAGCTTCCGGAGACAGACTTTGCGAAGCGGAGGATCGGATTTTACGAGAGGAACGGGTTCACACTGAACTCATATGACTATGTACAGCCGGCAATGTCCGAAGGAAGAAACGAACTTCCGCTGCAGATCATGACTTCCGGGAAAGCTGTTTCTGAAGAACAGTTTGAAAAGATAAGGGATACGCTTTACCGGGAAGTCTACCATACAGATCCCCGGTGCGGAAAGTCTGGGGATGAATGTCTGTGGACGATCCCGGCCGGCAGAGCATTCCCGGATGAGGGACTTCGTGAGCGGTTTGAACTGCGCTGTATCCGTCAGGACGAAGGAGAGCAGGCCGCTGAGATCGAGAGGATCTGTTTCCCGCCAAATGAAGCCTGCAAAAGAGAAATGATGCTTCAACGAGTGGCTAAAGCCCCGGAACTGTTCCTTGTTGCAGTGGACCGGGCTACAGGAAAACTTGCAGGGTTCCTGAACGGGCTGTCCACAGATGAGGAGTCTTTCCGGGATGAGTTTTTTACCGATGCCGATCTTTGTGATCCGGATGGCAGAAATGTCATGCTGCTTGGCCTGGATGTGCTGCCGGAATACCGGAGGCAGGGCCTTGCCCGGGAGCTGATGCTCGAATATCTGCAGAGAGAAAAAGCAAAAGGCAGGTACAGGATTCTGCTTACCTGCGCAGACTCCAAGGTTGACATGTACCGGAAAATGGGATTCCGCGACCTTGGAACTTCCGGATCAGTCTGGGGCGGACACCCCTGGCACGAGATGGACTGCGTGCTGAACCTGTAAGGTGTTTTATCAGGAAATTTTTCATAAAACTGTGCCAATTGTTAAGACTGCTTATTTGAGTAATGTTGTGAACTGTCTGTTACTGCTCAGTCAAGCCGCGGTATCCAGCCATGTCGCACGTTGCTGTTCAGTCATACCTCATTCGACCATAACAGATGTTACTGCTCATCCATGTCTCAGTATCCAGCTATGAAGGAGCCGTGCTGTCACGAAGGCCCGTAGTGGTGCGCCGGCACTTGGGACGCGTCCTTGGCATCCCTATGTGTCCGCTGCACTCCGAGCGAAAGCGTGGCCGCCGGGATAACACGGCTCCTTCATGGCGGACGATCGAGAAAATTCCATTTCTCGAAAGTTCTTGCTTTCCCTTCAAAACGGTGTTAATATGTTCCTACATCAAAGAGCCGGATACTATTTTCTGAAAATCCAAACATCCGGACATAGATGCTGTCAAGGCATCATATCTCATAGTTCAGGGCTGATTCAGCCGGAGATACCATTTTTGATGAAAAATTAATATCAGCAGGAGGATAATACTTATGGGAAATGCAAATGTGGCGGTGAATACCTGGCTGAGCAGTAAGGAAAGGTTTGCGGATCTGTTTAATGGCGTACTGTTTGGCGGACGAAAGGTAATCCTGCCGGAGGAACTGGAAAATGTAGACAGAGAGATGGATCTGCTCGTTACAGACAAGACAGGTAGAAGAAGGGCAGTACAGCGGTACAGAGATACTGCTATGGCATGGAAAAAGGAAGTGATCCTTGCGCTTCTCACATGCGAGTCACAGAATAAGATCCATTATGCCATGCCGGTCAGGGAGATGATGAACGACAGCCTGACTTATACAGACCAGATCCGGGAGCTGTGGAGAAAGTATGAGAGAAAGGAAAGGCTCCGGAAAGAACAGAAAGAAAACACAAAAGGAATTAAGGAAAGAAATGACAGACACCTGACAGCGGAAGAATATCTCTCACGATTTCGAAAAAAAGACCGACTTTTTCCGGTGATCAGCCTCGTATTTTATTATGATCAGAAACAATGGGACGGTGCAAAAGATCTCTATGATATGTTCCATATCAGTGACGAGCTGAAAAAAGAGAATATTATAGAAAAATATATTCCAAATTATCGCATCAACTTCCTGGATGCAGGGAATGTAGAGGATACGGAAAGATTTCATTCGGATTTACACCAGATTTTCGACATGTTAAAATACAGAGAAGAAAAGGACGAAATGGTGAAGTACATACGAGATAACAGAGATTTCTTTGGAAATATTGATGTGGAGACATATCAGGCGCTGAGGGAGTTTCTGCACTCTGAAAAAATACTGAAGGATATGGGAAAAGCCGGAAAGGAGACGAAGATAGATATGTGCAAGGCACTGGAAGACTGGTATCGGGATGGCGTGAAAGAGGGAGAAAGACGTGGGGAGAGGCGCGGAGAAAGGCGTGGAGAGAAACGAGGGGAAGAGCGAGGCATAAAAATAGGGAAAATTCTGCTCATAAAGAATATGCGGCAAAATGGAATGTCGGACGAGGATATCAGGAAATATACAGGGGTATCGGAGGCGGAAATGGCGGCGGCAAAGGGGTAAGCCGTATTTTCCAGTAATCTCATATTGTTCCGCCGCTTATATACCGATACAATCAGTCTGGTCATAATATGACAAATATTTTGAAAGGACTGATAAGGTAAATGAAAAAAATAAGAGCCTTGCTGGCGGTATTGATCCTTGTATGCGGACTCTTATGGAGCGGCGGTATGATTGCTGCCGCGGACGCAGGGAAAATGATGGTCATCTCTTCGTCAGCATCCGTAAAGAAGGGGGAGGAGGTGAGACTTACATTTTCTCTGGATGCTCATGATAATATCGAGAAGGGAATCAATGCAGTAAAAGGTACGCTGAAATATGACCCTGATGTTTTTGAAACGGCCGGGCAGGCAGATTTTGAGACGGCAGGCCAGTGGGAGCGGCTTTTCTTTAATCCTGAAAACGGACAGTTTGTGCTGATCAACCGGAGCGGAGGCATGGCTGCGGAAGAACTGTTTACGCTGACTCTGAAAGCAGCGGAGAATATGTCTGCCGGAGATTCTTATGTTAAAGTAATTGATGTATCAGCCTCGGAAGGCAGAGAAGACATTCATCCGGCAGGTGCTTCCGTAAAGATAACGGCATTGTCTGACAATGTGCCTGGTGATCCCGGCGACAGCGGCGCGGAAGAACCTGGAGATAATGGGACAGAAGATCCCGGCGACAGCGGCACAGAAGAACCGGAAGATAATGGGCCAGAAGACCCGGGAGACGGCGGCGCAGAAGATCCCGGAGACAATGGAACAGGAGATCCTGAAGTTGAAAAGCCGGAAATGCCTGGTCAGGAGTCAGGAACTTCGGAACAGCCGGAACCTGAGAACGGCAGTTCTGTCTCCACTGGAGATGATGCTTCTGGGATACTTCTGTTTTCCCTTGTGATGGCGGCTGCGCTGCTTTTTGCGGGTGTAGTCATTATTTGCAGAAAAAAAGGAAAGATCTCAGGCGGTATCAAAATACTGGTGTGTTTGATCGCGGCGGGGATTGGAGTGATGGCTTCGGCAGGGAATGTACACGCTGCTTCCGCTAAGGGAGATCTTAACAGTGACGGAAATACAGATTATGTGGATGTGGAGCTTTTGGAAAAGCATCTGATCGGTCTGGAAAAACTTCCGAAAGAAAAGTGGGAAGAGGCTGATCTGAATATGGATTCTGTTCTCACGGTGACAGATCTGTCTCTGCTGATCTTGAAGATAGAGGAGCCGCCTCATGAAGACGATGCGGAAGAAGATCATGATGCGATCGAACTGAAAGACGTAACACAGAACATACTTTATTACAGCGGCGGAGATGAAGCAGAAGAAATAGAGGTGCTTGATATCACCGGCGGGCTGCCGGAAGACCTGGAGAACTATTATGCCCTTATTCGCATGGAAAGCATGCCGGACCTCTATGCGGGGATCCGTCTGTTTCGCCAGGATGAAGATACAGGCAGAGTATATGCCGAACTTGATCAGGATAAGCTTGTTAGTTACGGATCAGACGGAACGAAGAAAGAAGGGTATGAGTTCCCGGTCGCCTATCAGGATCAGGAGGGACTGCACCCGCTTGTCAGGAGCGCGGAACAGTTGTTCCGGGAGATGGCAGCCGACCCGTCCGGCAGTTTTGAATTGACGGAGGATCTGGATGCGTCCGGCATTTCCGCGGACACTGCTGCGGTAAAAGGGACATTTACCGGAGAACTGAACGGAAACGGATATCGTATCCTGAATCTTCCCACGGCGCTGTTTGGAACGCTGAGCGGGGCGGATATTCATGATCTGGTGATCGAAGATGCGGATATCACTGCGGAGAGAGCCGGCATCCTGGCGGAAGTGATCCAGCGCAACTCCTCGGTGGAAAATGTATTTATCGTAGATTCGTCTATCTATAACAATGTGGATGAACTTGGCGCATTTGCAGGAAGACTGTCGGATTCTTCTGTCAGACGGAGCGCGGCTATTGATGTATCGGTCCGCGGACTGGTGGCGGCAGGAGGTATTGCCGGGAAGACAGAGGCGGGCGCGCTGATTGAAAACTGTTATGTTACGGGAAAGGTGCAGGGAACTTATGACCATCCGTCCCTGGGATCCCGTGCGGGAGGAATTGCCGGATGGCATGGAGGCGGAAAGATCAGCCGTTGTTATACAAGGGTACAGATCCTGGCTCCCGCACAGAAAGGGAACGGAGGGATCATCGGAGGACCCAATACAGGAAGCCCGGCAATCGAGTACAGCTTGAGCATGAGTACAGGAGCCGGCTATCGGATTGCCGGATTCGATGTTCTTGACAGTGTCAGAGAGGTATATGAATACTCGGGATCGGACAGCAGGACAAATGTGACGGAAGACAACGGAGACAATGTAAAGACAACGGATCAGATCTATGACAGAAAGTTTTATGAGGAAACACTTGGATTTGACAGCGAGATATGGAATCTTGATCTCTTGGAATATGAGATGCTTCCCGGCCTTAAGGATATGCCTGTAACAGAAAATAAGCACCATATCCCTAATTACGGAACCATTCGGGACAATCCGGAATATCAGCAGAAAAAGGAGCAGGCGTATGCGAATATGGCGGAACTGATGCCCTTTTCTGATACAGATGCATGGGTTGGATATGGAAACAGTCTGTCTGACGGAGATATACTGGCTTCACGGAAGATTAAGTATGTCCTTCCGCTGGACGAAGAAGGCGGACTTGTAACAGGAATCTGGTTACAGCAGCCTGAGGTGGTGCGGAAGATCCGGCTTGTATTTGAAGCGGGCAAACCTGAGGAATTTTCTGTATCAGCAGAATATATTCTGGGGGATCTTGTGTCCGTATATCGGATAGATGGCAGAGGGTTATATTACCAGTTCCCGCATTATGTGGCGGATCCGGAGGAAACTCTGCTGGAGCAGATGACAGGTCTGGCGGAAGCTTACGATTATGATACAGATATAGCCGGCTTCACTTCAGAGAAAGAAAGCCGGCTGTACAGGGACTATTACGATGAAAAAATGAAACCGGATATAAAGAAAGTACTGAAGAGTATGATATCCGCAGGAGAGCAATATCCGTTTTACGGGAATAATGCCGTGATCCGGACTTTGGCTGAGGAGCGTCTGAGAGAGGATGAAAGCCTGAGAAAGATGCTGTATGCATACAATTATTTTGATAAATGGTACCATGTTGATTACAAGGGCGTAATCCTCAGTGACCTTATGTTCTTCCACGGGGAGATGCTGGCGGACGGAATGAATGCGTCTGTCCTTACAGACCAGCTGCTCTCTGCGTCATCTGCGCAGCGCGGCACGGATGCTACAGTACAATTTTATGATCAGGCGATAAAGCGTTTTACAGGTGGAGATATCATGGATTTTCTTGGAAGTCTGTCATATTCTCTTGCCGGATACGATGATCCAAGTGACTGGTTTGCAGACGGATTTGACGGAATTCTGGTGGAAAAAGCGGCTTATGGAGATACGGGCAGGATAAAATACAGGATCTGGGATATTCTGAATGGGCTTGATAATACACAAAAAAAGATCCTGCTTCCTATCCTGACGGCTCCGCAGGAAGATATGTATCTGATTTCCGTACCAAGCCAGCTGATGATCGGAAGTCTGAACCGTTATGAATCTTATCTGAACAAGGATGGAAACGAGCGGCAGAGGATGCGCCGGATTGCGGAAGAGTATGCAGAAAAAATGAGTATATTCTACGGCGTGTCTTCCAGATGGATGAGCAGATCTGCTGAAATATTGAACAGTTTTGTAAATATCCAGTTTGATACAAGAATGAACTTCCCGCAGAGCGAAAAGGCGGATGCCGGAGAACAGAAGAAAGGCGTGACAAGAGAACCGGTCATGAAATGGGTATACGAAGCTACCGGCTATTTCAGTGGAGTAAACGGAAGCGCCGCTTATGCTGACGGGACCAATGTGTTCTGGATGTGGGACGCCGGACTGGGGACCAGTGATTATATTTTCTTTACCTTCAGCCACGAGACTGCTCACAATCAGGACGGACGGTATTTCTACGGAGGAGCGGGCAGGCGCAGAGGAACCGGGGGAGAGGCCCATGCGGACGGAAACATTGCTCAGGAGATGAGGGACGGATGCATGGTGTTCAACATTTCCAAGATCAACGACCCTGGTACAGAGATGACCAACAACTTCAGCTATGAGAGGATCGATTCGGCTGATAAGGTACACAGTTTCTACCGGGAGATGTTTGAGACCGGGTATGTGCTGGATTATCTGGCGGCTCAGGCTTTTCTGAGGATGACGCCGGAGCAGCAGGCCGCGGTGGCTGTACAGGCGGAGCATACAGAAGCGGGGAATGATTCCATGAAGACAGTATATCGCCGGCTGACGGCCGACGAGATCCGGGGAATGAATCTGAAGGATATGGAAGACTTGTGGGACAACCGGATCTCCGTCCGGACTTCGCGAAATTATCCGGAAACCGTAGGAACAGCTACGGACGGGAGCTATGGATTCGAGTCTTTCTACAGTATGAACTGGTATCAGTCTCACAATGATAACGGATCACCGGATACTCATTCTTTTAAAAGGCTGGGACAGGAGATGCTGGGCGTCGCAGGCTATGAAAAAGGCTATATGGTGTACATGTCTGCCCTCAGTGAGAATGACCTGGACGCTCTGCGAAAGATCACAGGAGATGATACGATCACCTGGAAAAAATATAAAATGAACCGGTGGAGTCAGGTGGAACAGGGGCTGGACCGGATTTCCCATTTTGACAGGGAGGCTGTGATCAGTCAGTTCCAGGTGGCTTTTGAAGAGGATGCGGCAAATGGAAATACTGACCGGAGCGTTAATATAAAAAGGACGCTCTACAGTATGCTGAAGAGGATGACGGATGATTTCAGCAATGGCAGTATCTATAATGATCTGGCCGGAATAGCTGACAGTCTGCCTGATCAGCAGATCGTTCCCGATCCGGAGCAGTCCGCCGGAGAACCAATACCAGAGGCGGCTCCTTCAGAAGATATAACAGAAGAACCGTCGGAAGAAACAACAGAAGAACCGTCAGAGAAACCTTCAGAAAATACATCCGGAGATTCGACAGAAGATACTTCAGAAGATACAACAATAGAAAGTACACCTGTCAAAGAACCTGATGAAGATGACCCGACCGAGATAACGGACGATCTTGAAGACCAGCAGCCAGTTACTGTTCGGACGCGTCGCAGTATCCGGCCATAAACAAACTGCGCTCCACTATGGGCGAAACCGTGGCCGCCGGGGCAGCACAGCCCGTTTATGGCGGACCTCCTGAGAACACGTGAACAGGACGCCGCCTGCAGATAAAATGGCTGAGGAAAATAAGGACTTCCCATTTAGATACCCACTGTGATATAATGTCTGGACTTGAGATGTTCAGCGAAAGGAATGGGAAGTTAATGGAGAAATACAAAAGATTTTTTGTATATGTGATCCCATCTATACTGGCCTTTGCGCTTTCCGGCGTATATGCCATTGTAGACGGGTACTTTGTAGGAAACAGGGTAGGCGATATCGGAATCTCTACGATCAATATCGCCTACCCTATTGTGGCCTTGATCCAGGCGGCAGGAACCGGCATCGGTATGGGCGGAGCGGTTTATTATTCCATCTTCCGCGCGGAAGGAAAGGAGAAAGAGGCCCGTGAATATACTGCAGGAACCCTCTGGATGCTGTTGGCAGCCAGCGCTGTCCTGACGGTTTTTGCCCTGGCTTTTATGACCCCGCTTCTGAAGCTGCTTGGAGCAGAGGGGGAGATCCTGAGACTGGGAGAGGAGTATATTCGCATCATAGCTTTTGGCGCTGTGCTTCAGGTGATCGGAACTGGTCTGATTCCGCTGATCCGGAACAACGGCGGCGCAATGTTCGCCATGGCAGCTATGGTGCTGGGATTTCTGACGAATATCCTGCTGGATTTCCTTTTTGTGTGGGTATATGACTGGAGTACGGGAGGGGCCGCATGGGCTACGATCATCGGACAGGGCGCTGCCATGGCGGCAGGCGCAGGATATCTGCTCTACAAAAAGCAGATGACATTCCAGATCGCTCCCGGCAGAATGGGAAATGTTGCAAAACATATCATAAGGATCGGGCTGGCGCCTTTCGGACTGGCCCTGACGCCCAACTTCTCTCTGATATTTATCAACCGGTTTTCCGTGATGTACGGCGGAGAACAGGCGGTGGCAGTCTATGCCTGTATTGCCTATATCATTACCATCGTCTATCTGGTCCTTCAGGGAGTGGGAGACGGGATCCAGCCGCTGATGAGTGAATATTACGGGGCGAAAAAGGAAAAAGAGCTTCACCAGGCAAATGTATTTGCCTATGTCTTTTCACTGATCCTTTCTGCTGTCAGTATCGTGATCCTGTATCTCTACCGGGAAGAGACCGGAGTTCTGTTTGGAGCTTCCGGCGCGGTGACGGAGGAAGTGGCGGCGGTATTCCCTATTTTCCTGCTGGCAGTTCCCTTTATTGCGATAAACCGGGTCACCACAGCCAGCTTTTACGCTACAGAGAAAAGCGGATTTTCCTATATCCTGACCTATGTGGAGCCGGTTGCCATGCTGATCCTTATGCTGATCCTGCCGCCCCTTTTCGGCGGACAGATCATGATCTGGTGGAGCGCTACCATTGCACGGATCTTCTCAGCGGTGATCGCGGCAGGACTGAAGCTTTATACGATGAAAAAGGGAAAATATGGAAAAGTACAGGAGTGATGAAGGAGACTTTAATGTCTTCTTCTTTTTTTTCTTGACATTAGTCCGATATCATACTATAATCCTGGTACGATATCGGACTAAGGAGGAGCTATATGATCATGCATCAGGAAAATGAAGTACAGGAATTTAATCATCTTTACAAAGAGCTGGATGATCTTTATCATGAGATCGCACTGAAGCTGGGAATCTCCGACAGCGCGCTGGCCATCCTGTATACGGTATGCGCGCTGGGAGACGGATGCCTTCAGAAAGACGTATGCCGGGAAGCATATATCAGCAAGCAGACGGTCAATTCCTCGGTGAGGAATCTGGAGAGAGCCGGCTATTTATATCTGGAGCAGAGTACGGGAAGGGATAAGCATATCCGCCTGACAGAGATGGGGCAGAGATTTGTAGAGGAGAAGATCCGTCCTGTTATCCAGATGGAGAATGAGGCGTTCCTGGATATGGAACCAGAAGAACGCAAAGAGTTCATTAACCTGTCCAGAAAATATGTGGACCGGTTCCGAACTCGGGAGAAGAAACTGCTGGAGGTGCTGACATGAAGCTTATCCTTCATTTCTTGAAGCCTTACAGGAAGCTGTGCGCCTTTACGATCCTGGCAATGCTTCTCGATGTGGCAGGAGGACTGGTAGTCCCGAAGCTGACTTCTGATATGATTAATATCGGTGTGGGAAGCGGCAGCCTGAACTACATGATAGGAAAAGGAATGGCCATGCTGGCTGTCACCCTTATAGCCGGAGGCGGGGCGCTGCTGGGAAGCTGGCTGTGCGCAGATCTGTCGGCGAAGATCGGACGGGATATGCGCAATGCGGTCTATGACAGATCGCTGCTCTTTTCCGCCCATGATTTTGAACGGTTCGGGACAGGATCTATGATCACGCGGACGCTGAATGATATCAATGTGATCCAGCAGTCCGTAGTGTGGTGTATCCAGATGGTGCTCCCGGTTCCGGCGGTATGTATTATGGGGATCGGCATGGCCTTTGCGATCGACAGGGTCATGGGATTTCTCCTTATCGGTGTTACGGTGCTGATCATCGTGCTGGCGATCCTTGTGACGAGCAGAGCTTCCGCCATCTTTGGCAGGCTTCAGCGTCTTCTCGACCGGATGAACGTGGTGCTGCGGGAAAATCTGACCGGAGTGAGAGTGATCCGGGCCTTTCGGAAAGAAAAGGACGAGGAAAAGAGGATGAGAAGATCCTTCGAAGACTATGCCCGGACTTCTGTCAGCGCCAACCTTCTGTTCGCGGGACTGGAGAGCACGGCCTTTTTCGTGATCAATATCTGTATCGTTGCCATCCTCTGGCTGGGCGGAGACCGGATCGGAGCAGGATACATGGAGATCGGAGATATCACTGCTCTGACGGAATACTCCATTCTCATCCTGTTCTATATCATCATGGCCCAGATGGTGATCATCCTTCTGCCGAGGGCGAGGGTGTGCATACGGCGAATCCGGGAAATCCTGGAGACAGAGCCGGAGATCCGGGACGGAGCGGAAAGGATGGGAGAACGGATACCGGAGACAGAGCCGGCAGCAGCTTTTGAGCATGTTTCTTTTCGCTTTCCCGATGCAGATGAGAATGCGTTGACAGATCTGGATTTTGTATGCAGGCGAGGTGAGACTACAGCGGTCATCGGAGGGACGGGCTGTGGAAAGTCTACACTTGCCAGACTGCTGCTCCGTTTTTATGACGTATCCGCCGGTTCCGTATCCGTGAATGGAAAGGACGTGAGGAGCATTTCACAGGAAGAACTGCGAAACCATATTGCCTATGTACCCCAGAAGGCATGGCTGTTTTCCGGTACTATAGCGGATAACCTGCGGCAGGGGAAGGAAGACGCGACAGAAGATGAGATGCGCCGGATCCTGTCTGTGGCACAGGCGGATTTCGTGAGTTCTCTGGCAAATGGCCTGGACGCCCATGTGGCCCAGGGAGGAACCAATTACTCCGGCGGCCAGAAGCAAAGGCTGTCTATTGCAAGAGCATTGATGAAAAAAGCTGACCTGTATATTTTTGATGACAGTTTTTCCGCACTTGATTTCAAGACAGACGCGGCGCTCAGGAAGTCTCTGAAAAGAGAGGTGGCAGACTCCGCTGTACTGATCATCGCCCAACGGATCAATACGATCCTGAATGCCGACCAGATCATTGTTCTGGATAAAGGGCGGATCGCCGGAAAAGGAACACATGAGGAGTTGATGAAAAGCTGTCCGGTCTACCGGGAGATCGCTGCGTCTCAGATGAAAGGAGGGGAACAAAATGGCTGAAAATGAGACAAATTTATTTGAGGCAGATCAGGAAACGGAAATCCCTTCCAACGCCGGGAGGACAGTTCTTCGGCTGTGGGAGGCTATGGGACGGCAGAGGATCCGTCTGATCATTGTGTTCGTTTCCGTAATATTGTATACAGTGCTTTCTGTGGCAGCTCCCGTGTACAGCGCAGGGATCGTGGATCTGTTGTGGAAAGAGATACAGGAGTCGATGGGAGGATGCTCTGCTTTTCGGGTGACGTGGGATCACGGAGGTATGGAGATCATGATCCTTTTGATAATATATACGGTTACCGGGATTCTGTATACATTTCAGAGCTTTTTGATGGCTAGCTTTGCAGAGCGACTCAGCCTGGAACTGCGGACCAGGATCGGGGAGAAACTGAACCGTCTGCCTCTTTCCTTTTATGATGAGCATAAGACTGGTGAAGTGTTAAGCAGGGTCACCAATGATCTGGATAAAATGGCGGAAGTAATGCAGACCGGTCTGCTGAAGCTGTTTACTGCTGTAGGCATGGTGGTCGGATCACTGATCATGATGTTCCGTTTTCATGCCGGGCTTACTTTGATCTTCCTTGTATTTACTCTGCTGTCCATGCTGTCTACGAAGCTTTTCGCGGCCAGGACGCTTCAATATGCCATGAGGCGGCAGCAGGCAGTTAGCCGGGTTACCGGACAGGTGGAGGAAGCATACAGCGGACGGACTGTGATCAAGGCGTTCAATCAGGAAGAAAACAGCAGGAATGCAATGCGGGAGGCCGTAGAAGAGCTTGCTGATACATCACGGAAAGCAGACTTCATGATGAATGCGGTGAATCCTTTCATCCGTCTGGTGAACCGGGCCGGGCAGGCGGTGATCGCTGTGTCCGCGGGCAAGCTTCTGTTGGACGGCGTCCTGACTGTAGGGACATTTCAGGCATTTTTCCAGTATGTGTACCAGGCCTCAGAGCCGCTGACCGAGGCGGCCTATATGATTAATTCTCTTCAGTCTTCCATCGCGTCTGTGGAGCGGATCTTCCAGCTGATGGATGAGAAGGAGATCCGTCCTGATCCGGATGTGAAGGAAGAGACTGGAGATATGATGGAGGCCGGAGCCGGCGTTCACAATGTCCGCCCGGATCTGCCGGAAAATGAAAATGCGGAAGGCGGGAAGGAAGCAAGTACAAGAGGAAGGGTACAGTTTCAACATGTCCGTTTCGGCTACACTCCGGATCATATCCTGATGAAGGATATCAGCTTTACGGCGGAGCCGGGCAGGAAGATTGCCGTGGTAGGAAGTACCGGAGCGGGGAAGACCACATTGATTAACCTTCTCATGCGGTTCTATGAGGTGAATGGAGGCCGGATCCTGCTGGATGGCAGGAATACGGGAGCTATGTCCTATGACGAACTCCGGAGAAATTTTGGTATGGTGCTGCAGGATACCTGGCTTTTTGACGGTACGGTGGCAGAAAATATCGCCTATGGAAAGCCTGACGCTTCCCGTGAAGAGATCATCGCCGCGGCGAAAGCAGCCCGGGCAGACTTCTTCATCCGGACTTTGCCTGATGGGTATGATACTGTGCTAAATGGTGACGCGGAAAATATTTCTGCAGGGCAGAGGCAGCTGCTTACCATAGCAAGAGTATTTCTATGTGATCCGCCCATCCTGATCCTGGACGAGGCTACATCCAGTGTGGACACCCGCACGGAGATGGAAATCAGCAGAGCAATGAATGAGCTGATGAAGCATCGGACCAGTTTTGTGATCGCACACAGGCTGTCTACCATTGTTGACGCGGATCTGATCCTGGTGATGCAGAACGGTGATATCATCGAACAGGGCAGCCACCGTGAGCTGCTGGATACAGGGGGAGCCTATGCGGATCTGTATAACAGCCAGTTTGCGTGATTCTTTTAACCGGCATAATTCTCCATGCGGGAGCATATAACTGAAATGAGCGTGTCTCAGCGCGGGACGCGCTCAATTTTCGCATGGGGGTGTTTTTTTTGATCTATACAGTGAAAAAAGGAGATACTCTGGATGGCATCTCATCGATTACGAAGGTGCCGGTCTGGAAGATCGTTTATGATAATCAGATACAGAATAAGGATAGAATCGTACCAGGACAGGCGCTTCTGGTCCTTCAGGAAGGAGAAAAGCCGGGAAGGACAAAGGGAATGACAGTGGGCGGCTATGCCTATCCTTTTATTGAGCCTGCTGTTCTGGAACAGGCGTTTCCTGCAATGAAGGAGCTGCCGGTATTTTCCTATGGATTTACTTTTGAGGGGAATCTTGTGCCTCCTCAACAGGATGATCTGTGGCTGGTGGAGGCAGCATGGAAAAATGGCGCCCGTCCGCTGCTTGTGCTGACGCCGTTTTCTCAGGGGGCGTTCAATAATCAGCTTGTCAAGATCATCGTGGAAAATGAGACGATCCAGGATCAAGTGATCAACGGCCTGCTGGAAACGGTGAGAGAAAGGGGATATGCGGGAGTGAATATTGATTTTGAATATATTCTTCCGGAAAACAGGATCCAGTATGCTGAGTTTGTCGGGAAAGTGAGAAAGGTCATGAACGACAGCGGATATAAGGTATCTGTAGCCCTTGCTCCAAAGACATCGGATGACCAGCGGGGACTTCTTGTAGAAGGAATGGACTATGCTCTCCTTGGAGAGAACGCGGACGCTGTATTTCTTATGACTTATGAGTGGGGATATACTTATGGACCGCCTATGGCCGTAGCTCCACTGGATAAGGTACGCCAGGTGGTAGAGTACGCTCTGACAAGGATTCCCGGGGAGAAGATCATACTTGGAATACCGAATTACGGATACGACTGGCCGCTTCCCTATGTGAGAGGGATCACACGTGCTGCCACAATAGGAAATGCAGAGGCGGTAAATATTGCGGCAGAAAATGGTGTATCCATTGAATATGCCCAGATATCCAGGGCTCCATGGTTTACTTATAAAAAATCCGGGATCGAGCATGTGGTATGGTTTGAGGATGTGAGGAGTATAGAGGCAAAGCTGGAGCTTGCAGGGGCGTACGGCCTGTTGGGAGCGTGGTACTGGGATATCATGAGGCCCTTCCGGGCCGGCTGGCTGCTGTCAGAGCAGTGATAAAAGGTGCTGACAGCAGCTCAAGGAAGAGCGTGCATAACGCATACAGAAAACAGTGACGGCTCAGGGAATCAGTTTCTTTTGTCTGATCATATAATATCCGATTCCCAGAGCATCCGCCAGAAACCAGCCGATAGGCACCGACCACCAGATCCCTGTTACGCCGATCGCCGGGATGGCAGAAAGGGCGTAAGCCAGCGCGACCCGGGTTCCCAGAGACATGACAGTAAGGACGACGGACATACCGGGTTTCCCAAGGGCACGGTACAGACCATAGAGCAGGAACAGAATGCCGATCAGCGCGTAAAATGCCCCTTCAATGCGCAGATACCGGGCTCCTTCTGCGATGACAGCCTCTTCTCCGGCATCCAGGAACAGTCCCATCAGCGGTTCTGCAAAGAGAAAGACCAGCAGAGAGATCAGCAGACTGAAGGATACGGAAGTGATGACCGCAGTCCGTATCCCCTTTCGGATCCGCTCCGGCTGCTTTGCACCGTAATTTTGCGCAATGAATATAGAAAAGGCATTTCCAAAGTCCTGGACCGGAAGGTAGGCGAAGGCGTCGATCTTCACTGCTGCGGCGAAGGCTGCCATGATGGTAGTTCCGAAGCTGTTTACCAGGCCCTGCACGGCCAGGATCCCCAGGTTCATGATAGACTGCTGGAGACAGGTCAGACCGGAGAAACTGGTGATCTCTTTCATACGGCTGAGGCGGAGACGGACATCCGGATCTCTTCGAAGAAGATGGGGGAATTTTATAATAGTATAAATTGTAATCCCTATACCGGATACATACTGGGAAATAACCGTAGCTTCGGCCGCTCCGGCTACCCCGCGTCCCAGTCCTGCTACGAACCAGAGATCCAGCGCGATGTTGAGCAGGGCGGAGACTGCCAGAAACGCCAGAGGCACTACAGAGTTTCCCAGGGAGCGCAGGAGAGAGGCGAAAAAGTTATAAAGAAAGATTCCCACCAGTCCTGCAAAGATTACAATCAGATAGTCTTTCATCAGTGAGATGAGCTCCGAGGGAGTCCTGAGAAACCATATGATCCAGTCAATCCCTGCAAAGACCAGGACATTTAGGATAACGGTCACGATCCCTAGCAGGGTAAATGAGGCAAGGATTCCTTCTTTCAGACCTTTTTCATCTTTTTCTCCGAACCGGATGGAGAATACAGTCCCGCTTCCCATGGCAAGGCCCAGGAGGATGGAAGTGAGAAATGTCATCAGTGAAAATGCAGATCCGACCGCCGCCAGGGCGTCTGCCCCCAGGAAGCGTCCTACGATCAGCGTGTCAGCGATATTGTAGCACTGCTGCAGGAGATCTCCCAGGATCATGGGAATGGCAAACCGCAGCATGGTTTTCATGACAGGTCCCTTTGTCAGTTCATTTTCCATTTTGTATCCACACTTCTTTCGTTTCGTAATTATCAAATTAACATCTGAAATTTATCATAATAGCAGAGATCCGTTTTGTCAATGAGAATAAAGAATTATAGCAGCGCATCAGGTTGACTTCCTTTTTCGCGGCATTGTATAATGGCAGAAAACAACTCCGTCCCCGGCTGCTTTACCAGTCGGAAGGCAGAGAACAAGGAGAGTACAGATTATGTTTTTGGACGGACTTGACGAGCTGGATCAGAAGATTGTGGACCTGCTGATCCGCAATGCCCGGATGTCTTATTCTGAGATCGGACAGCAGATCGGAATCTCACGAGTAGCGGTAAAGATGCGGATACAGGCGCTTGAACAGAAAGGTATCATCGAGGAATATACTACGATCATCAATCCTCAGAAGATCAGCGGGGCTATATCCTGTTATTTTGAAATTGAGACCAGGCCGGATGCCCTTATGGAGGTGGCAGGGATCCTCCGTGAGAATGATACGGTCACCCAGATATACCGGGTCACGGGAAAGAGCCGGCTTCATGTTCATGCCGTGGCATCTTCCAACGAGGAGATGGAAGACCTGATATATAACACGATGGACAAACTGCCCGGGGTGCTGGAATGTACCTGTAATACGATCCTCTCCCGGATCAAGGATATCAAGGGACTGCGGCTGTAGAATCGGATTAAAAGGCTGCGGCTATAGCAGTGGAAAGGAACAGATATGTCGAATAAGATCATTGTTTTCAGCTTTACCAGGATCGGGACAGAGCTGAACAGGAAGCTGTGCAGCGCTTTCAGAAAGTGGGAGGACACGTTATGCTGCAGCTATGTACCCGGGAAGTATGCAGGAGACGGAGTAGATCCTTTGCCGGAGGACATAAGGATGTTTATCGGAAGGAACTGGAGAGACTGCTCTTTTCTTTTTATCGGCGCGGCGGGGATTGCTGTCCGGTATATTGCTCCCTGGGTGAAAGATAAGTTTACGGATCCGGCAGTCCTGGTTATGGATGAAAAGGGACAGTACGTGATCCCTCTCCTTTCCGGCCATGTGGGCGGCGCGGCGGCTCTGGCGGATAAAGTGGCTGAGATCACAGGCGGCACGGCAGTGCATACTACGGCAACAGATGTGCAGGGCAAGTTTGCCCCGGATGTTTTTGCAGAAAGAAACCATCTTTTTATCACAGACAGGAAGAGGGCAAAGGAAATATCAGCGGCTATACTGGAAGGAGAGCGGATCGGTTTCCTGGCTGAAGATTCCCAGAGCTGCATGGAAGGAACTGTGCCGGGCGAACTGGCTGTGTGCAGGAGTCTGGAAGAGGCGGAGAAGTTCTCACACAGGATCATAGTATCAGATCGTAACCTCTCGGGGGAGGATGGAACCCTTCTCCTCAGACCGAAGAATGTGATCGCAGGGATCGGCTGCCGGAAAGGAATCTCTCCGGAGTTGCTGGAAAGGGGACTTATAGAGATCCTGGACCGGCATGGACTTGTGCCGGAGCAGCTGGAGGCTGTTGCAAGCATTGATCTGAAAAAGGAAGAACCAGCCATTCTGGCCCTGACGGAGAAGTATCGAATCCCTTTTATCACATATTCTGCAGAGGAGCTGGGCAGGATCACAGAAGTAACAGCGGGTTCCGATTTTGTGAAACAGACGACAGGAGTGGATAATGTGTGCGAGCGCGCGGCTTTGCTGTACAGCCAGGAAAGGAATTTTGAGGGAGAGATGATCCAGGGGAAATGGATCGGGAGTTCCATGACTGCGTCATTGGTCAGGCGGCGGGTAGTATTGAGATTCCTCTGATGATGGGAGGGGGCTGTCCGTTTGCTCTTACAACACCAGAGGCCAGTGTGACTCATGCGAGTCATACTGGCCTCTGTCTTAAGCTGTCGTATTTGCAGCCATATATATTATTTAAACCTGCATTCTGTGATTTCCGGTGGATCTGTCTTTAAGTCCGGATCTTATACGTCTGACTGAACTGCGTCGTATCCGGTTTCTTTTGTACGGATCTTCAGAGCGCTTCTGATCTCATAGCTGAAGATCTTGCCGTCTCCGACTTCGCCGGTGTATGCAGTCTTCTGGATCACATCGATGACTTTCTTCTCCCATTCTTCTGAAGATACAACGATCTCAAATTTGATCTTGGGCTGAAGGAAGATCTCTACCTCGGATCCGCGGACAATCTCTTTATATCCGCGCTGAGCTCCGTATCCCATGACCTGGGATACTGTAATACCGTTTACCTCGATGGCATTCAGCGCATCTTTGATCTCTTCCATTTTTTCTTCTCTGACGATTGCTTCTACTTTAATCAACATAATATATGTTCCTCCTGTCCTCTCAATATTATCCACTTATCAGTTCCCTTTAGTCAAGACCGTTGAAGGACGGATATGCACTCTCACCATGCTGCGAGATATCAAGGCCTACAGCCTCATCCTTCTGATCTACACGAAGAGTAGTGAAGATGCGGATGATACCGATACAGATCAGGGTTCCCACTACAGCGACAGCGATGGTCACCAGGATACTGATGATCTGAGCAACGAACAGCCTGGTATCACCAAATACAAGACCATCCCACTGTGCAACGGAGTTGATGGAAGTCTGTCCGAAAAGTCCGGTAGCGATGCCTCCCCAGATACCGCCGATGCCGTGGCATCCGAAAGCATCCAGTGCGTCGTCGATTTTCAGTTTATGTTTGATGAAGTTCATCATAAAGTAGCAGATCGGGCTGACCAGCGCACCGATGATAAAGGCAGCCCAGATCGGAACGAATCCTGCTCCCGGAGTGATAGCTACAAGACCTACTACAAGACCTGTGGAAGCGCCTACCAGTGTGGGTTTTCCGTCTTTTATTGTATCGAGAAGCATCCATACGAGCAGAGCCATTGCAGCGGATATAGAAGTTGTCATAAATGCATGAGCTGCAAGGCCGTCAGCTGCAAGCGCACTTCCTGCATTGAAGCCGTACCATCCGAACCAGAGGAGAGACGCTCCAAGAACAACGAAGGGAATGTTGTGGATGCGGTAAGAAGTCTTCTCGTAGCCCCGTCTTCTTCCGAGATACGTTGCAAGAACGAGAGCGCTCACACCTGAACTGATATGTACGACGTTTCCGCCTGCAAAGTCAACAGAACCGATGGAGGCGAGGAATCCTCCCTGTCCCCATACCATGTGGGCCATCGGGTAATATACGATGATGGACCACAGTGCAATGAATGCGAACAGTGCTTTGAACTTCATCCTTCCTACGACAGCACCGGTGATCAGAGCCGGTGTGATCATGGCAAACATCATCTGAAATGCCGCGTATACAAGGTGCGGAATGCTGTCTGAATAAGGTCCTGCCTCCCAGCCTACACCGTTCAGAGCCAGCCAGTCGAAGCCTCCGATGACTCCGCCGTGGTCAGTGCCAAATGCCAGTGAATATCCGAAAAGAGCCCACATTACAACCGATAATCCCATAATCGCCACGCAGGCCATCATTGTGTTACATACGTTTTTTCTTCTTACAAGACCGCCGTAGAAGAACGCCAGTCCCGGCGTCATGATAAAGACCAGCGCCGTGCAGATCATCATAAATCCAGTGTTTCCTGTATCCATAGAAATACCTCCCATTTGCCTTTGGATTTGCAGTGCCGGTCATGTCCGCATGCGAAAAAACATACCTGCCTGCTGAAATAAGAAAAGGACGCCTGATTGATGAGGCATTCTGTTTACCTTATCATCAGACGTCCTTGTCTTGACGTAAAGCATATCAGACGAAAAAAGAAAAATCAAGGAAATCTGGGGAAAAATAAATTATTTGTTAAAATTTTAAGAAAAATTCAGAAAACATGAGGAAATATCAGTTAAAATTACAAGATATCCATATTGCTTGTAACTACACCGGACATCCGTTATAATGGGAGGAAGGAAAAAACAGCAGGTATCCGGCAGGAAAAACAGGTCGTGATTCAGAGCCTCCGGGGTGTGATACCAGCTATGACAAGGAGAGAGATATGGCTGAAAAAAAGAAAAGATCATCACAGAAAAGCAGGAAAACGGCAGGAGTCCTGCTTATGATACTGTCTGTTGCGGCAGGAGGTGCGGCGGGTTATGGACTGGCGGCATTTGCGGATCTGTCTGGTGCAGAGACGGGAGAATTCCTTTTTATGATGGCGGGACTGATTATTTCTATTTATATCGGGTCCTTTCTGCAGACCGTGATCCATGAAGGCGGTCATCTGATATTCGGACTGCTGAGCGGTTACCGGTTCTGCTCTTTCAGAGTCGGAAGTTTCATGTGGATCCAAAAGGGAGGAAAAATTGTCTTCAGGAGATTTTCCCTGGCCGGAACAGGCGGACAGTGCCTGATGGGGCCGCCGGATCTGACAGACGGAAAGGTTCCTTATATCCTTTATAATCTGGGCGGAGTGCTGATGAATCTGATCTCGGCGGCCATATTCTTCGGCATTGCCCTGCTGTTCAGAGAAAATTTTGCTGTGCTTGTTTTCTTTGCAGCCGCTGCAGCGATGGGACTGCTTCTGGCATTGATGAACGGCATCCCCCTGAAGCTGGCCATGGTAAACAACGACGGACAGAACATCATTGATATAGGGAAGAGCAGCCGGGAGATGTACTCCTTCTGGCTGCAGATGAAGATCGCCGAGCTGCAGGCGGAGGGAGAACGATTGAAGGATATGCCTCAGGAGTGGTTCGAAGTGCCGAATGACGAGGAAATGAAGGGCAGCATGACCTCGGTACGTGCAGTGTCTGCCTCCAACAGGCTTATGGAGGAACACAGATTTCAGGAGAATGCCCGGCTGATCGATCACATTCTCTCAATTGATTCTGCAATCCCAGGGATCTACCGGGGATTACTGATCTGTGACCGCATATACTGCGAACTGACGGGAGAGAAAAGCCCTGAGATCCTTGCAAAATGGACTGAAAAGGATCAGCAGAAAGTAATGAAACAGATGAAGAATTATCTTTCTGTCATCCGGACGCAGTATGCCTATGCCCTTCTGGCGGAGAATGACTGCGAGAAGGCCGGAAAACTGAAGAAACTTTTCGAAAAAAATCTCCGTACATATCCGTATGAAGCGGATGGACAGATCGAGAAGGAACTGGTTGAGACAGCGGAAGAAATCTGGAATGCAGGGAGAAAGGAGATAAGCGATGGACAGGACAACTGAAAAGGATGAGAAAGCAGCGGGCACTGTACAGGAAGAAGCTTCAACCGTGGAAAACGGTGCAGCGGATGAATGGTCTGTATACTTTTCGGAGAATTTCTGGTCACAGAAACACAGGGGAAAGCCGGGCCGGGAGATACGGCTCGATCATGATTTCCGATGGGGAGACGAACAGTTCCGGCTCCTCTCACTGTATCTCTGCGAGGAAGGTGCAGTACTTGATCTGTGCAAATCCTTCAGTCGGGAGGCTTTCCATGAGTTTAAAGAAAAATGGAAGGAATCGATCGAAAAAGCAAATAAATGGACTGACAGGGAAATGGAACAATTCGAAATGGAGAATCCCTCTTCGATGGGCTTTGGCATAGAAATGCACCTGGACAGCGTATCGCTTTATTCCTGCGGATCCTGCGGAATGGGATGGTCGCCGGATTTTCCGGATCAGTCAGATCCGGAAGTGCGGCAGTTTATAAAGCATTATGACCTGGGAGAGGAAAAATGCTGGACTGTACAGAGGAGCAGCTTCGCTTTGCGGGAAGATCCCGATGGAGCCTGGGAATGCGGCGAGGAGCAGGTGTATGTCGACAGCAAGGAGCAGAGCGGGGAGGAGACACTATCTCTTCCGGAGTCCCCCGGATATATGGAACTGTCCCTTTCACAGCAGCAGAGACCGGTGCTGGCGGCTGAATTTACATTGGAAGGAACAGGCCAGGCTGTCCGCTTTACTCATCCTGTGAGCGGCAGAGAATATGAGATGGTGATCAGATCTGTGGAAAAGAAGAAGATGGAGGACCTGGCAGCGGGGGAGGACGAGATAACTTCCAGATTCAGGATGCCTCAATGGTATACAGAGATCATCTATACACTGGATCCTGAACCTGCGGAGGGCGGCCTGCTCATCCGCAGCAGATCTCACGGCGACGACCCTATCCCTGTGGAGAATCAGGATGACGGGGCTTCCTGCTGCACAGTGATCGGGGGCGCTGACGGCCCTACATCCATATTTCTTGCGGGAAAGTTCTCGAACAGAAAGGCAGAGGAGAGGGTAGTCCATACAGCATACTCCTCAATGTATTTTCAGCCTACAGAGGTAAAAGACTGGGAGGTTTTATTCTATATAAAAAAGAAGGAAGATCTGACGCTGCAGATCCCCATTGCTGAAAAATCCATGCAAGACGGGAAAACCAGCCGGGATCAGACAAAACAGCGGGAGGAATGACAAATGGGATTTACACATTTTGACGAGAACGGAAGGGCCAGGATGGTGGATGTGACTGACAAGAAGGAAACGGTGCGTGAGGCCTCCGCGGAGGGAAGGATCCTGGTGAGCCGTGAGGTGTTTGAGGCGATCCGCTCCGGATCAGTGGAGAAAGGCGACGTCCTTAATGTTGCCGCTACGGCGGGCATTATGGGGGCGAAGAAGACTTCGGAGCTGATCCCCATGTGCCATATCCTGCCTCTTACCAATTGCCGGGTCAGCTTCGAGATGGATCAGGAAGAGTGCGCTGTCTACTGCACCTGTACTGTAAAGGTGACGGGTAAGACAGGCGTGGAGATGGAGGCTCTGACCGGGGTCAGCACAGCACTGCTGACTATATATGACATGTGCAAGGCAATGGACAAAGGCATGGAGATCGGAGAGATCCGTCTGGTGAAGAAGACCGGAGGAAAGAGCGGAGATGTGTATAACAAGACACATCATGAGCGAAATAGAAAGAAAAAGGAACTGAATATTCTTTAAAAGTTTTAATAGAAAGAATATTAAAATAGATGGTGTGCTGACGGGAGGCGTCTGCCTCCTGTTTTGTAAAATGAAAAGAGGTTATGGCATATGGAACAGTCTGGATGGAAAGCGGCAGTAGTAACACTCAGTGACAAAGGTTATGCAGGAGAGCGGGAGGATAAAAGCGGACCTCTTCTCTGTAAAATGCTGGAAGAAGAAGGCTATGATGTGACAGAACATCTTCTGCTCCCGGATGATCAGAAGCAGATTGAAAAGTGTCTTTGTACACTGTGTGATGAAAAAAGAAACAATCTAATACTTACAACCGGCGGAACCGGCTTTGCACCCCGGGACTGCACTCCGGAGGCAACTCTGGCAGTTGGAGAGAGAAACGTTCCGGGTATAGCAGAAGCTATGAGAAGCGCGTCTATGAAGATTACTCCCCGTGCCATGCTCAGCCGGGGCGTTTCTGTGATCCGTGGTAACACACTGATCATCAATCTTCCCGGCAGTCCGAAGGCGGCAAAAGAAAATCTGGAGGCGGTACTCCCGGCTCTGGGCCACGGACTGGAGATCCTCTCCGGTTCCGGCGGAGAATGTGCCGTGCCTTTAAAGGAAAATCAGTGAGGAGGAAGAAATTCATATGGGAAAAGTTCTGGCAGTCTGTACAAGTCCGGCGAAAGGAACGCCAAAGCAGAATGTACAGGAAGGAAATTTTATTCAGGATTTTGGCATAGAAGGCGATGCCCATGCCGGCAAATGGCACCGGCAGGTCAGTCTTCTTTCTTATAATAAAATAGAAGAATTCCGAAAGCGCGGAGCGGAAGTGGAAGACGGAGCTTTCGGAGAAAATCTGGTGGTAGAGGGGATTGATTTCCGCGCACTGCCCGTAGGGACCCGGCTTGGGTGCAGTGATGTGGTCCTGGAAATCACGCAGATCGGAAAGGAATGTCATCATGGCTGTCAGATCTTTCAGAAGATGGGAGACTGTATCATGCCACGGGAAGGTGTGTTTGCAAAAGTAATCCGGGGAGGAAAGATCCGTGTGGGAGATGAAATGATGATCCTGAGGTAAAAGCCTCTTGCACGCCGGGCATTTTCGGTATATTCTAAATTGGTAACACTTTGGAGAAACTGGGAAAGGCAGCATGGTATAGATCCAATGAGGAAGGTGAAAATCTTATTTCCGGCTCTGGTCAGTGTTCTTTTGCTCGCTGGATGCAGTCTGCATTTAGAAGATGAGAAGGATGCCGGAGAACAGCCAGCCGGTGTGGTAATAGAAGAAAAAGACGGAATCTCCTATTTCCATTTTCAGGATGTGGAAGAAAATGAATATGAAGCGGTGCTTCTCGAATCGGTTCCCCGATGTACTTATGATTTTGACAGAATGATCACAGATGAACATTCCGGATATAAATCATATTTAGATGAAGAGCATGGCGTGACATCCAGAATGGGGATTGATGTTTCTGAGTTCCAGGGAGAGGATATTGACTGGCAGCAGGTGAAGGCAAGCGGGATTGAATTCGTTTTTGTCCGTGTAGGATACCGTGCATACGGGGAAGGCGGTGAGCTGGTGCTCGACGCCATGTTTGACCAGAATATGCAGGGCGCTCTGGATGCCGGACTTGATGTGGGAGTATACTTTTTTTCTCAGGCCGTGAGTGCGGCAGAGGTTATCGAGGAAGCTGAATTTGTGCTGGATCATATCAGCCCATATGAGATCAGCGGTCCGGTTGTATATGATACAGAGGAGATCAGCTGGGACAAGGCACGCACGGATGAGAATACGGATCAGGAGTTTACGAATTTCTGTAAGATTTTCTGCGATACTATGGAATATGAGGGTTATGACACCATGATCTACGCCAATATGAAATGGATGGCGTTTACGCTGGATATGGAGGAACTGAAGGACTATGATTTCTGGTATGCAGACTATCATGAGCTTCCCCAGTGTCCATACGATTATAAGATCTGGCAGTACAGTGAGTCCGGGAGCGTGCCGGGCATAAAAGGAAATGTGGATCTGGATATATGGTTTCAGGAGGATGAAGAGAAATGAAATGGAATAAATTTCGGTTAAAGACAACAACGCAGGCAGAGGATATTGTCAGCAGCATGCTGATGGATCTCGGGATTCAGGGAGTGGAGATTGAGGACCATATTCCTTTGAGCCAGTCGGACAAGGAGCAGATGTTTGTAGATATCCTGCCTGAGATTGAGGCGGACGATGGAGTTGCCTATCTCAGTTTCTATCTGGAGGAAGATGATGACAAGGAGAAGATCCTTGCAGATGTAATGAACGGCCTCAGAGAAATGTCCGAGTATGTAGATGTAGGGGAATGTGTGATCGAAGAGTCACAGACAGAAGATGTGGACTGGGTGAATAACTGGAAACAGTACTTCCATCAGTTCTATGTCGATGATATTCTGATCATCCCGTCCTGGGAGGACGTAAAACCGGAGGATGAGGATAAGATGGTGATTCATATTGATCCGGGGACGGCTTTCGGTACAGGTATGCATGAGACGACTCAGCTCTGTATCCGTCAGATCAGAAAGTATACGAAAGAAGGCACGAAAATCCTTGATGTGGGATGCGGCAGCGGTATTCTCGGCATGCTGGCCCTGAAGTTCGGAGCCGCTTACTCTGTAGGCACGGATCTGGATCCCTGCGCGATTGAGGCAACCAGGGAAAACATGGAGGTAAACGGAATCCGGGATGACCAGTATGAAGTCATGATCGGCAATATTATTGATGATAAGGCCGTGCAGGATAAGGTGGGATATGAGTGCTATGATATTGTGGCTGCCAACATTCTCGCGGACGTCCTTGTCCAGCTGACGCCTGTGGTCGTAAACCAGCTGAAACCGGGCGGGATCTATATCACCAGCGGAATCATTGATGACAAGGAACAGACGGTAGTGGATGCAGTCAGGGCAGCAGGGCTGGAAGTACTTGATGTGACATATCAGGGGGAATGGGTCTGTGTTACAGCCAGAAAGCCTGAGCAGGTAAAAGGAGTTTGATATGCAGCACTTTTTTGCAGACCGGTCGGCGATACAGGAAAACAAGATTTATCTGGAGGGTCCGGATCTCAATCATATGAAAAATGTTCTGCGTATGAAACCTGGAGAGGACGTGCAGATCAGCGATGGAGACGGCACCTCGTACCTGTGCTGTATAGACGGGTATGAGGAGAACAGAGCAGTTCTTGATATTCTGAAAATACTGGAAAATGATACAGAGCTTCCATCAAGGATCACCCTTTTCCAGGGACTGCCCAAAGGGGACAAGATGGAATGGATCGTTCAGAAAGCGGTAGAGCTTGGGGCATACGCCGTTGTTCCGTTTGCGGCAAAGCGTTCTGTCGTAAAGCTGGATGAGAAGAAGGCGGGGAAGAAGCTTTCACGCTGGCAGGCGATCGCAAAGGGAGCGGCGGAGCAGTCCGGGAGAGGCATCGTTCCCCAGGTCCATACAGTAATGACATTTGAAGAGGCGTTAAGGAAAGCAGGGGAGATGGATGTTCTGATGATCCCTTACGAGCTTGAGGAAGGAATGACAGAAACGGTTCGGTGTGTTGAGAAGATTGAGCCGGGACAGTCAATCGGGATATTTATCGGTCCGGAAGGCGGGTTCGAACAGGAAGAGGTAGAGCGTGCCAAAGCAGCAGGAGCTGTTCCGGTTTCCCTGGGAAAGAGGATCCTGCGTACAGAGACGGCAGGTCTGACAGTTCTTTCCATCCTGATGTATCATCTGGAGAGCCGGAGCTCCTGTGTATCATCTCAGGAGCTTGAATCATAATTTATATCAGAAGAATAGAATAGAAAAGGAAAGGAACTATGGAAGTTTATTTGGACAATTCTGCTACAACAATGTGCTATCCTGAAGTGGGAGAACTGGTCTATCAGGTTCTGTGCAGAGATTACGGAAATCCGTCATCCATGCACAGAAAAGGTGTAGAGGCAGAGCATTATATACGGCAGTCGAAAGAAACTCTTGCAAAACTGCTTAAAGTGAATGCAAAGGAGATTTACTTTACATCCGGAGGAACGGAGAGTGACAATCTGGCTCTGATCGGATGTGCCAGAGCAAACCGGAGAGCGGGGAATCACCTGATTACAACATCTATCGAGCACCCGGCAATCTTAAATACGATGCGTTACCTGGAGGAGGAAGAAGGATTTCGTGTCACATATCTTCCGGTGGATGCGCAGGGAAAGGTGAGTCTGGAGGCACTGAAAGAAGCTCTCTGTCCGGAGACAATTCTGGTATCCATCATGTATGTAAATAATGAAGTGGGAACCGTACAGCCGGTGCAGGAAGCTGCACAGATTGTAAAACGATATAAGCCATCTATCCTGTTTCATACAGATGCGGTTCAGGGATTTGGAAAGTACATTATATATCCGAAAAGGATGGGGATTGACCTTCTTACAGCCAGCGGGCATAAGATCCATGGACCAAAAGGCATCGGATTCCTTTATATTGACAGCAAGGTGAAGATTCATCCCATCGTATTTGGCGGGGAACAGCAGAAAAATATCCGTTCCGGCACAGAAAATGTACCGGGGATCGCAGGACTTGGGCTTGCCGCCAAGATGATCTATCAGGATCTCGGTGTGAAGACTGCGCTGATGCGCGAACTGAAGGAACATTTTATTGAGGGTATAAGGAAGATCGACCATACGGTGATCCATGGAATGACAGATGAAGGAAGCGCTCCACATATTATCAGTGTGGGATTCGCAGGCGTACGCAGCGAAGTGCTCCTCCACACGCTGGAAGATAAAGGAATCTATGTGTCATCAGGATCCGCCTGCTCGTCAAACCATCCTGCAGTCAGCGGCGTGCTGAAAGGAATCGGAGCGCCGAGAGAGTATCTGGATGCGACTCTGCGGTTTAGCATGTCGGAGTTTACGACAAAAGAAGAAATTGACTATACGTTGGAAACACTATATAATTGTATACCGATGCTCAGAAGATTTACGAGAAGATAATATATACGTAATATGATGAAGGAGAAAATATGAAATTTCATTCATTTTTGATCAAGTACGGTGAGATTGGAATCAAAGGAAAGAACAGATATATGTTCGAGGATGCGCTGGTTCGTCAGATCCGCTACGCGCTTCGTACGGTAGATGGAGAGTTCCTCGTTCATAAATGCCATGGACGTGTGTATGTGGATTGCGAAGGGGAGTATGATTATGAGGAGGCAGTGGAAAGCCTGAAAAAGGTGTTTGGAATCGTAGGCATTTGCCCGGTTGTCCGGGTGGAAGTCAAGGATCCGGAACTCCTGAAAAAGGATGTGGTATCCTATGTGGAACAGGTTTATCCGGACAGAAACAAGACCTTCAAGGTTGAGGCCAGAAGAGCGAATAAGAGATATCCCCAGAATTCCATGGAACTGAACTGCTCTCTTGGAGAAGCTGTTCTGGAAGCGTTTCCCGAGATGAAGGTAGATGTACACAATCCGGATATCCGGCTGAATGTGGAGATCCGCGAGGAAGTCTATATCTATTCAGAGATTATTCCCGGACCGGGGGGGATGCCGGTAGGAACCAACGGCAGTGCGATGCTTCTTCTTTCCGGCGGGATTGACAGTCCGGTTGCCGGTTACATGGTGGCAAAGCGAGGCGTTGAGATTGAAGCAGTGTATTTCCATGCTCCGCCGTATACAAGCGAACGTGCGAAGGAGAAGGTAGTAGATCTGGCAAGACTGGTATCCGCTTATGCAGGTCCCATTAAGCTGCATGTAGTTAATTTTACAGATATTCAGCTTTATATATATGAAAAGTGCCCCCATGAGGAGCTTACAATTATTATGCGGCGCTATATGATGCGGATCGCAGAGCATTTCGCGAAGAAGGATGGATGTCTGGGACTGATCACCGGAGAAAGTATCGGCCAGGTGGCAAGCCAGACCATGCAGAGCCTCGCAGCGACAAACGCCGTATGTACCCTGCCTGTATACCGTCCGCTGATCGGATTTGACAAGCGGGAAATCGTAGAGATATCGGAGAAGATAGATACTTACGAGGTATCCATCCAGCCTTATGAAGACTGTTGTACGATATTCGTAGCGAAACATCCCGTAACGAAACCAGATGTTTCCAGAATCGAAAAGTCAGAGCAGAAGCTGACAGAGCAGATTGATGAGCTGATGGAAAAAGCAATCGAAACAACAGAAGTAATTTATGTAAAGTATGGGGAATGATAAAACGATCCCGCTGTTATGTATCTAAAGACATAGCAGCGGGAAAATCAGAGAACCTGGAGGGCCTTTACGGTTATAAAACAGAAAATCTGCCGTGGGTATGTTCTGAGAAGTAGAAAAAGCTGCCTCGTCAACAGAGACAGCTCTTCTGCTTACTCAAAATAATAAATTAATTAATTATTTAATGATGTACGGATCAAGAGCAGCGAGAATTTCGCTTACATCTCCATCAGCGTGGATATTCAGGTCGATCGGTTTGGAAAGATCCAGGCTGAAAATACCCATGATTGATTTGGCATCTATAACATATCTTCCGGATACTAAATCAAAGTCATTGTCATACTTTGTGATTTCGTTAACAAAAGATTTTACTTTGTCGATTGAATTTAATGAGATCTGTACTGTCTTCATTTTTAATTCCCTCCTTGGATTATACAATAAAGTAAGGCTTTAAGCCTTATGTATATTCTACGGGATGAAACAACAAAAGTCAAGAAACAATAGAGGAAAAAAGAGGTAAAATAGTGATGAAAAAAGCCGCGCTTCACAATCTGGGATGCAAAGTAAATGCTTATGAGACTGAGGCCATGCAGGAGATGCTGGAGAAAGCAGGATATGAGATTGTTCCCTTTAAAGAAGGGGCAGATGTATATGTGATCAACACCTGCACCGTAACTAATATTGCAGATCGAAAATCACGGCAGATGCTCCACCGTGCCAGAAAAATGAATCCGGATGCCATCGTGGTGGCGGCAGGCTGTTACGTACAGGCACAGGCGGAAAAAAACGAGATTGATCCCTGCATTGATATTGTGATCGGAAACAATCATAAAAAAGATCTTGTGGGAATATTAAAAAAATATGAGGCGGAGAGATCTTCCCAGAAAAGTCTGGAAGAAATCGGGAGGACCAGAGAGTATGAGGCTCTCCATCTGAGCAGGCCGGGAGATCATACCCGGGCATATATAAAAGTTCAGGATGGATGTAATCAGTTCTGCACATATTGTATCATTCCATATGCACGCGGAAGGGTCCGGAGCCGCGACATGGAGGATGTAGTGAGAGAAGTTGAAGAGCTGGCGGATAATGGCTATAAAGAGATTGTCCTTACGGGAATTCATCTGAGTTCCTACGGGATCGACTTTGACGGTCAGCGCCATCTGGCGGATCTGATCCGGGCTGTCCACGAAGTGGACGGCATCATGCGTATCCGTCTTGGATCGCTGGAACCGGGAATCATAACAGAAGAGTTTGCCCGCGAACTGGCTTCCCTGACGAAAATCTGCCCTCATTTTCATCTTTCTCTGCAGAGTGGCTGCGATGCAACTCTTAAGAGAATGAACCGCAGATATACAAGCGACGAATATTATGAAAAGTGCTGTATACTCAGAAAATATTTCGATAATCCTGCGCTGACGACAGATGTGATTGTCGGATTTCCGGGAGAGACTGAGGAAGAATTCCAGCAGTCCTATGCATTTGTGGATAAAGTGAACTTTTATGAGACTCATATTTTCAAATATTCCCGCCGGGAGGGGACAAAAGCCGCATCTATGGACGGGCAGATCGATGAACAGACTAAATCAGACCGCAGTGCCCGCATGATCGCATTGGGAGAGAAAAAGCGAAAACTTTATGAAGAAAGTTTCCGCGGAAAAGAAGTGGAGATCCTGTTTGAGGAAGATATGATGCTGGACGGCAGAAAGGTTCAGACTGGACATACAAGAGAATATATAAAAATTGCACGGCAGTCAGAAGAAAATCTCCGTAATTGTATCGTAAAAGCCAAAATTGATCATGATTTACAAATTATTCATTGAATTTTAAAAAACATTATATTAAAATTGTAAATAGGGATTTCGGGCTTTCCCGGAATATTTGACTTACTGTATATACAAAAAGGAGGAACGAAGAAGATGAGTGATTTAAGCAATACTCAATTCTTTCAGGTTGAGCCGGGACCGCAGATCTCAGCAAAGGATATTCTTGAGATCGTGTTCAAGGCTCTTAAAGAAAAAGGATATAATCCGGTGAACCAGATCGTCGGATATATTATGTCAGGAGACCCCACTTACATTACGAGCTATAATGGTGCGAGAAGTCTCGTTATGAAAGTGGAGAGAGATGAGCTGGTAGAAGAACTGCTGAAATCGTATATTGCGAACAATACATGGGAATAATCCTGTTATGAGGATCATGGGACTTGACTATGGGACGAAGACGGTGGGAGTCGCAGTGAGCGATCCACTTGGTCTGACTGCCCAGGGAATTGAGACGGTAGAAAGAAAAGAAGAGAACAAGCTTCGAAGGACCTGTGCGCGGATTGAAGAACTGGTCCGGGAATACCAGGTGGAGAAGATTGTTCTTGGATTTCCAAAGCACATGAACAATGATATCGGAGAAAGAGCCCTTAAAACTCTTGAATTCCGCGATATGCTGGCCAGACGGACCGGACTTGAAATCATAATGTGGGATGAACGCCTTACCACAGTGTCGGCAGAACGTACACTGATGGAAAGCGGAGTAAGACGTGAAAACCGCAAGAAATTTATAGACAAGATCGCGGCTGTTTTTATTCTGCAGGGATACCTGGATTCTCTTTCTATAAAAGGAAATGGGCATGTACCGGCGGAGACAGAGGAAACAGGCAGTTTTTAGATAATCCTTTTTATCAAAGGATACCTTATATTTACAATTAAAAGATATTCTTCTTTATCAGGGGATATTTTTCAGGGGACATTTATTATGGAAAAAGTAAGATTTACTTTTGGCGATGGGAGCGGAGGGGACGAATTTTTTGTCCTTGAAGAGACAAAAATAAATGGTGCGGCATACATACTTGTGACAGACTCACAGGAGGATGACGCAGAGTGTCTGATCCTGAAGCAGATTGGCGAAGGACACCAGGAGGACAGTGTTTATGAGATCGTTGAGGACGAGACAGAACTCCAGGCTGTGTCGAAAGTATTTGAAGAACTGCTTGAGGATGTGAACATAGAAATGTAAGATTTCAGATCTTTACAATAGATTATTTATTTACTGCGGGGAGACGGAAGAACACGGATGGAACAGAAAAAGACAGAGGAGCTGCTGAAGGAACGGTTAAAAGAAAAAGGATTAAAGGTTACGCACCAGAGGCTGCTCGTTTTATCGGTCCTCGAACAGAACAGTGGCAGACATATGACTGCGGAGGATGTATATGCCCTTGTTTCTCAAGATTATCCGGAAATCGGACTGGCGACTGTGTACAGAACACTCCAGCTTCTCTATGAAATGCAGCTGGCGGACAGGATTAGTCTGGATGACGGGTGTGTGCGCTATGAGATCGGACATCTGTTTGCCGGAGAATCAAAGCACAATCATCACCATCTTATCTGCAGAAGATGCGGTGCGGTGATTCCATTTGGTGATGATCTGCTGGATGATCTGGAGCATCATATTGAGAAGGCGACTGGTTTTCATGTTCTGGACCATGAACTGAAATTTTACGGAATTTGTAAGCAGTGTCTCGGAAAGGAAAAGTAAATTCCAGGACAGTTTTAGGAGACACTGTTGTTCTTTTTGTGCCCGAAAGTAAAGAAATATACCTACATAAAATACAGCGGAGGTGTTTATTTATTGAAGAAAGAAAAAAAAGGAAAACTAAGAATCATACCCCTGGGAGGACTTGAGCAGATCGGTATGAACATTACTGCTTTTGAATATGAGGACAGTATTGTTGTCGTTGACTGCGGACTTGCTTTCCCGGAGGATGATATGCTGGGAATCGATCTTGTGATTCCTGATGTAACATATCTGAAGGACAATGCCGATAAAGTGAAAGGTTTTGTCATTACTCATGGTCATGAAGATCATATTGGCGCGCTGCCGTATGTTCTCAAGGAAATTAATCTTCCGATCTATACTACCAAACTTACGATGGGAATCATTGAGAACAAGCTGAAGGAGCACAATCTTCTCAGAAGTACGAAAAGAAAGGTAGTCCGTCATGGGCAGTCCATTAATCTGGGGAAATTCCGGATTGAGTTTATCAAGACAAACCACAGTATTCAGGATGCATCAGCTCTGGCAATTTATTCTCCGGCCGGGGTTGTGGTACACACGGGAGACTTCAAGGTGGATTATACACCGGTATTCGGAGATGCCATCGACCTTCAGCGGTTTGCCGAGATTGGTAAAAAGGGTGTTCTGGCGCTGATGTCCGACAGTACGAATGCAGAACGTAAGGGATTTACACAGTCTGAAAGGACAGTAGGCATTACGTTTGACCACATTTTTGCAGAACACCAGAATACCCGTTTGATTATAGCTACATTCGCATCCAACGTAGACCGAGTGCAGCAGATCATCAACTCTGCATATAAATACGGCAGAAAAGTTGTTGTGGAAGGCCGGAGTATGGTTAATATCATTTCGACAGCTTCAGAACTGGGATATCTGAATGTTCCTGATAATACGCTGATCGAGATTGACGAGATGAAGAACTACCCGCCTGAGAAGATGGTGCTGATCACTACGGGAAGCCAGGGTGAGTCCATGGCGGCCCTGTCACGAATGGCGGCGGATGTACATCGCAAAGTGACGATCCAGCCCAATGATACCATCATATTCAGTTCCAATCCTATTCCGGGTAATGAGAAGTCTGTTTCCCGGGTGATCAATGAACTGTCGGCGAAGGGCGCGGAAGTTATCTTCCAGGATGCCCATGTTTCCGGACATGCCTGTCAGGAGGAACTGAAGCTGATCTATTCACTAGTGAAGCCCAAATATGCTATCCCGGTTCATGGAGAGTACCGCCATCTTAAGGCGAATGCCGGCGTTGCGCGGTCCCTGGGTATACCGAAGGAAAACATCTTTATCGTACAGTCCGGCGATGTGCTGGAATTGGATGAGGAGTCCTGCAAGATTGTAGACAAGGTTCACACAGGAGCGATCCTTGTAGATGGTCTTGGCGTCGGCGATGTGGGAAATATCGTGCTCCGTGACCGTCAGCATCTGGCAGAGGACGGCATCATTATTGTTGTTCTTACTCTTGAGCGCAGGACGAATCGTCTGCTGGCGGGTCCGGATATCGTATCCCGCGGTTTTGTCTATGTCCGTGAGTCAGAACAGCTTATGGGTGAGGCAAAAAAAGCGGTGAATGATGCACTTGATAAATGTCTGTCCGGACGTCATACAGACTGGAACAGGATCAAGCTGGTCATCCGGGATGCGATGAATGACTATATCTGGAAGAAGACAAAACGGAAACCTATGGTAATTCCGATTATTATGGATGTGGATGTGTAAAAGATGATTGTAGATGAACGTATTGTTACATTCATCAATTCACTGGACACAGAGAACAGCGACATACTGGAAACAATTGAGAAAGAAGCTCTTGCATCTGACGTTCCGATCATACGGCGTGAGATGCAGAGCTTTCTCAAAGTTCTGCTTATGCTCAAAGGACCTGCGCGCATTCTGGAAGTCGGAACGGCCGTAGGTTTCTCTGCGTTATTGATGAGTGAATACGCCCCTGAAGGGTGCAGGATAACAACAATAGAAAATTATGTGAAAAGGATTCCCATTGCCCGGGAAAATTTCCGGAGAGCAGGAAAAGAAGAGATGATTGAACTGATCGAAGGAGATGCCGCTGAGGTCCTGAAAGAATTGGACGGACCTTATGATTTTATCTTCATGGACGCTGCCAAGGGACAGTATATCCATTATCTGCCCGATGTGCTTCGACTGCTTCCGGAAGGAGGCTGTCTCGTGTCAGATAATGTGATGCAGGACGGCGACGTGATCGAGTCACGGTTCGCGGTGGAGAGGAGAAACCGGACTATTCATGCCCGCATGAGGGAATATTTATATGAGCTGAAGCACAACGATGAACTCGTAACGACGATTCTGCCGCTTGGAGATGGGGTGGCAGTAAGTGTAAAGAGGTGTACGGGGCATAAAATACATTCGACAGGAAAGGAAATGTGAGATGAGCAGACATCCTGAACTACTGATTCCGGCAAGCAGCCTGGAAGTGTTAAAGACTGCGGTTATATTTGGCGCAGATGCCGTCTATATCGGGGGGGAGGCATTTGGCCTCCGGGCGAAGGCAAAGAACTTCTCCATGGATGACATGCGGGAGGGAATTGCATTTGCCCATGAGCATGGTGTAAAAGTATATGTTACCGCCAACATACTGGCCCACAATGAGGACCTTCCCGGAGTGCGCGCGTATTTTGAAGAATTGAAAGAAATAAAGCCGGATGCGCTGATCATTGCTGATCCGGGAGTATTTGATATAGCAAAAGAGGTGTGTCCGGAGATTGACAGACATATCAGCACCCAGGCGAATAATACAAATTATGGCACTTACAATTTCTGGTACCGCCAGGGAGCAAGCCGTGTTGTATCCGCCCGGGAACTTTCCATGAAAGAAATCAAAGAAGTGAGGGCGAATATTCCCGCAGATCTGGAGATTGAGACCTTTATTCATGGGGCTATGTGCATCTCGTATTCCGGACGATGCCTTCTGAGCAACTATTTCACCGGAAGGGATGCCAACCGGGGAGCGTGTACCCATCCCTGCCGCTGGAAGTATGCTGTGGTCGAAGAAACACGGCCTGGAGAGTACATGCCAGTGTATGAAAATGAGCGGGGAACCTATATTTTTAACTCAAAAGATCTTTGTATGATCGAATATATTCCTGAACTGATCGATGCTGGAATTGACAGCTTCAAGATTGAGGGAAGAATGAAAACTGCGCTTTATGTGGCGACAGTGGCACGAACATACCGCAGGGCGATTGATGATTTTCAGAAAGATCCGGAGCTTTACAAGAAAAATATGCCCTGGTATCTGGATCAGATATCTAACTGCACATACCGGAAGTTTACTACCGGCTTCTTTTTTGGCAAACCAGATCAAGACGCACAGATTTATGACAGTAATACCTATGTGAAAGAATATACTTACCTGGGTATTGTTGGAAATGTGGCAGATGGTATGTGCCGGATTGAACAGCGTAACAAGTTTTCCGTTGGAGAACAGATCGAGATTATGAAGCCGGACGGGCGCAATGTGGAAGTAGTAGTAGAACGCATTCTTAACGAAGCAGGAGAAGAGCAGGAAAGCGCGCCTCATCCCAAACAGGTTTTGTGGGTGAAATTGAGTGAAGCGCCGGAAACATATGATATCCTCAGGAGGATGGAGTGGGATTGATATGAAGCTGAAAAAAGCTGCTGAGTGTCATTCGTGAAGACAGTCAGCAGCTTTTTTTAAAAGAAGGCCCTCAGTTTTTCTATGGCCCCCTTTTCAATCCGTGAGACATAAGAGCGGGAAATTCCAAGCTGTCTTGCAATTTCCCGCTGCGTGTATTCTTCTCCGTTATACAGGCCATAACGCATTTTTAAGACGAGCTTTTCCCGTTGAGAAAGCTCGCTTTCTACTTTTTCATATAGTTTCTGGATATTTTCCTTGAGCTGGATCCTGTCAGGAATCTCATTTTCCTCAGTTTCGATAATGTCATAAAGCCTTATCTCATTGCCCTCTCTGTCTGTTCCGATTGGTTCATAGAGAGAAATTTCTTTTCCGTTTTTTTTTCGGGAACGCAGGTGCATCAGAATTTCGTTTTCTACACATCGTGAGGCATATGCGGCAAGCCGGTTTCCTTTTTCGGGATTAAAGGTGACGACAGCTTTGATCAGCCCGATCGTGCCGATGGAAATCAGGTCTTCCGGGTCTTCTTCCAGATTCTGATATTTTTTAATCACATGAGCTACCAGACGCAGGTTTCGCTCAATCAGAATATGTTTTGCCTCAAGGTCCCCTTCCGTATATTTCCTGATATAATATTTTTCTTCCGAGGGAGTGAGTGGGTTAGGAAATGACTGCAAGACGGCACCTCTTAGCACATTTGATATAGTTTATGAAAATATGATGAAATTTGTGCTTTTCCAAAGAGAAAGAAAATACAGAAAGAGATTGACAGAAACCCGGACGGGTTGTATTATGTTCTTACATTTCCGGAGAATTCTTCTCCGGCAATCAAATCCGGCTGATTCAGCCAAATTTTCAGCTGCTTGTTTTTGGAGACAGGATATAATCCTGAAGGAAACAAAAGGTATGCCTGAAAAAAAGTGTGGTGTTTTACTGATTGTTTTAATTGAAGATGGAGCGGGAACTCATGGAAAGGAGCAAAAAGATGAGTTTCAGCAAAGTTTTGTCCGCTGCGGTGAAAGGGATGGATATCGAGTTCGTTTACGTAGAGGCGGATGTATCAAATGGACTTCCGGTGTTCAATATGGTGGGATATCTGTCATCGGAGGTGAAGGAGGCGGGAGAGCGTGTACGTACTGCGGTACGCAATTCAGGCCTTGATTTTCCGGCAAAAAGAGTGGTGATCAATCTGTCACCGGCAACACTGAAGAAAAGAGGCGCGTCTTTTGATCTGCCGATCGCGCTGGCTGTTCTTGCTGCATTAGGGCAGATTCCGGCAGAACGGCTTCGAGGAAGTCTGGCTATAGGAGAACTGGGACTGGACGGTAGTGTCAGAAAAGTTCCGGGAATACTTCCTATTATGATGGAGGCGTCAAAGGAGAATCATGTGGCATGCTGCATTGTGCCGAAGGAGAATGCGGCTGAAGCGGCCCTTGTGGAAAATATAAGCGTGGTTGGCGTGGAGTCGCTGGAACAGGCTGTGTTATTCCTGAGGGGGAAAATACAGTTGAAGGAGGTATGCAGAAAGAAGAAAAACAGCAGGGTTCATATTGTACAAGAACCGGATTTTGCGGATATATGCGGACAGGAGAATGTGAAAAGAGCTGCTGAGATCGCTGTGGCGGGCGGGCACAATCTTCTGCTTATTGGCCCTCCGGGGAGCGGAAAGACGATGGCAGCCAAATGTCTGCCAGGTATTTTGCCTCCGGTAAGCCGGGAAGAAAGTATGGAAATTACAAAAATATATAGTGTAATGGGCATGCTGGATGAGAATACCCCTCTTATAACCAGACGGCCCTTTCGCGAAGTACATCATACGGCTACCCGGGCGGCTCTTACAGGAGGAGGACTGGTTCCCAGGCCGGGAGAAATCAGCCTTGCTCATGGAGGTGTTCTCTTCCTGGATGAGCTTCCGGAGTTCAGAAAAAGTGTGCTCGAAGTTCTTCGTCAGCCGTTAGAGAGCAGAATGATACAGATATCCAGAGCACATGGAAAATACAGTTTTCCTGCAGGGTTCATGCTGGTGGCGGCCATGAATCCATGTCCCTGCGGAAGATTTCCTGCCCCGGAATGTGTATGTACCCCTGCTCAGATCCAGGGATATCTGGGGAAAATAAGCCAGCCATTTTTGGATCGGATTGATCTGTGCGCGGAGGCATCCAGAGTAAAATATGAAGATCTTTCCGCAAAAAAGAGAGGGGAGGATTCTGCCGAGATCAGACGGCGGGTATGCCGAGCCCGGAAAATACAGCAAGACCGGTATAAGAAAACAGAAATCCGGGTGAATGCAGAACTTGGCAGCCGAGAACTGAAGAAATTCTGTGAACTTGGTTCGGATGAACAGAAGCTGATGTCCCAGGCTTTTTCGATATTGAATCTTACAGCCAGAGCTTATCACCGGATCATACGAACCGCACGGACAATCGCAGATCTTGACGGTGCTGAACAGATCCGTACAGAGCATCTAAATGAAGCAATCGGATACAGAGTAGTAGATAAAAGATACTGGAGGCAGCAGTGATGGAAAAAAGAGAAGAACAGAGAACTGCGGACAGAAAATATGAGTACTGGTTTGCCGGAATAAAAAATCTTTCTTCCAGGAAAAAATATATGCTTCGAGAACACATGAAATCAGCCAGAGCAGTCTATTATATAGAAGAAACAAAGATAAATAAGCTTCCGTTTCTTAATGATCGGGAGAAAAAAATACTTATTGAATCAAAGCAGGACAAAAATATAGAAGATGCCTATAAGAAACTGGAGGAAAAAGAAATCCGGTTCATCCCCTGGTTTTCACCGGAATATCCGGAAAGGCTGCTGGAACTGCCGGACTTCCCATATGCTCTGTATGTAAAAGGCAGCCTTCCGTCACCTGAGGGAAAGAAGGCGGCTATTGTCGGGGCCAGGAAATGTACACCGTACGGAGAAAAATATGCCTTGGAATTCGGGTGTGAGCTGGCCAGAGCGGGGGTAGAGATCATCAGCGGACTTGCCAGGGGAATTGACGGAATGGGGCAGAGAGGCGCCCTGACAGGACGGGGAAAAACCTTCGCCGTGCTTGGGTGCGGTGTTGATATATGCTATCCCAGAGAGCACATCGGACTGTACATGGATATACTGGAGCAGGGCGGAGGAATTATATCAGAACTGGTACCTGGTACGCCGCCTCTTGCTCAAAATTTTCCCGCCAGAAACCGGATCATCAGCGGGCTTGCCGATGCAGTTCTGGTGATAGAGGCCAGAGAAAGGAGCGGATCTCTGATCACGGCAGATCAGGCACTGGAGCAGGGAAGGGATGTATTTGCCCTTCCGGGGCCTGTAAACAGTCCTCTGAGTGCAGGATGCAATCTGCTGATCCGGCAGGGGGCGGGGCTGCTGCTCACGCCGGAAATGCTTCTGGAAGAGTGGAATCTGTCTTGTCCGGATGCTGCCCGAAAGGAACTGAAAAATAAAAAAAAGCTTGAAAGTCAGGAAAAATTGGTGTATAGTCGAATCGGTTTGTATCCGAAGAACGTGGATCAGCTGGCAGAAGAGACTGAGATGGAAGTGCGGGAACTTATGGCCCAGCTGGTATCATTGGAATTGAAAGGGTACATAAGAGAAATATCGAAGAATTACTATATCACGATACAATAAATCTGATTGTCGTGGTATTTAAAAAAGAAACAGCATTAAGACGGCAGAAGCTGCTGTATGGAGGAGTTTGGGTTTATGGCACATTATCTGGTTATCGTAGAGTCACCTGCTAAAGTGAAAACGATTAAAAAGTTTCTGGGAAACAATTATACGGTCGCGGCGTCCCAGGGGCATGTCCGCGATTTGCCGAAAAGCTCACTGGGGATAGATGTTGAACATGATTTCGAGCCGAAGTACATCACGATAAGGGGCAAGGGAGATATCCTTGCCGGTCTGAGAAAAGAAGTGAAGAAATCGGATCGGGTTTATCTGGCAACCGACCCTGACCGGGAAGGAGAGGCAATATCCTGGCATCTTGCGGCAGCTCTTAAGCTGGATGATAAGAAAATGCGGAGAATCACTTTCAATGAGATTACAAAGAATGCGGTGAAAGCTTCTCTTAAGAACCCACGAGATATAGACATGAATCTGGTAGATGCGCAGCAGGCTCGGCGAGTTCTGGATCGAATGGTAGGATATATGATCAGTCCCATCCTTTGGAAGAAGGTGAAGAGAGGGCTTAGCGCCGGTAGAGTTCAGTCGGTTGCGCTGAGACTGATCGCGGACCGTGAGGATGAGATCAATGCATTTATTCCGGAAGAGTACTGGACTCTTGACGTTGTGCTGAAAGTAAAGGGAGAAAGAAGACCCTTGACCGCCAGATTCTATGGAACGGATAAGAAAAAAATGACAATCCATTCTCAGAAGGAACTGGATGAGATCTGTGCGGCTGTTGAACAGGCGGAGTTTAAAGTTGCAGACATTAAGACAAGTGAAAGAATCCGCCGGGCGCCACTCCCGTTTACCACCAGTACACTTCAGCAGGAAGCGGCAAAAGCACTTAATTTTGGTACGCAGAAGACTATGCGTATAGCACAGCAGCTTTATGAAGGTGTTGATATTAAGGGAAATGGAACGGTAGGTGTGATCACATATCTGCGTACAGACTCCACCCGTATCGCAGAGGAAGCAGAGGCTGCGGCTGAGGAATACATTTCTTCTGTCTATGGAAAAGAGTATGCTGCAGAAGGAAAACAGGGGAAAAATGACGGAAAGAAAATCCAGGATGCGCATGAGGCTATCCGTCCTACGGATATCGCCCGTACTCCGGCTTCTCTGAAGGATTCTCTGACCAGAGACCAGTTTCGACTCTATCAGCTGATCTGGCGTCGTTTTACGGCAAGCAGGATGGAGCCGGCACGTTACGAATCAACAGCAGTAAAGATTGCCGCCGGGGGATACACCTTTACTGTTTCTACATCTCGTCAGCTGTTTGACGGCTTCAGATCTGTCTATACCGAAGCAGATGAAGAGAAGGAAGAAAGCAATGTGCTGGTTGGAAATCTGGGAATGGATTCTGTCCTGACGCAGGAAGAGCTGGATAGAAAGCAGCATTTTACCCAGCCGCCGGCTCATTATACGGAGGCTACTCTTGTAAAGACTCTGGAGGAACTGGGAATCGGACGGCCCAGTACTTATGCGCCGACGATCTCTATAATCCTGGGACGGCGTTATGTGACAAAAGAAGCGAAAAATCTTTATATCACTGAAATCGGAGAGGTTGTCAACAGCATGATGAAACAGTCTTTCCCAAGTATTGTTGATGTTAATTTTACGGCAAATATGGAAGGACTTCTTGATATGGTCGCTGAAGGAAAAGTACAGTGGAAAGAAGTTATCCGTAATTTCTATCCGGATCTGGAAGATGCAGTTGAGAAGGCGGAGAAAGAACTGGAGACAGTAAAGATTGAAGATGAAGTGACAGATGTAATCTGCGAGGAATGCGGCCGCAATATGGTGATCAAATACGGACCTCATGGTAAATTTCTTGCCTGTCCGGGATTCCCGGAGTGCAGGAATACCAAGCCTTATCTGGAAAAGATAGGAGTGCCGTGCCCGCTCTGCGGCAAAGACATCGTTATCCGCAAGACAAAAAAAGGCAGAAGATATTATGGGTGTGAGAATAATCCGGAATGTGAATTCATGTCATGGCAGAAGCCGTCCAAAGAAAAATGTCCGGTCTGCGGAGGTTATATGGTCGAAAAGGGGAATAAACTGGCCTGTGCAGATGAAAAATGCGGCTATGTCACTACTCTTCCTAAAGAAGGATGAGAAATTATTAATAAAATTATGTTGATATAACGCAAATTGTATGATAACATAGTCTCATATACGAACTTTGGTGCGAGTTGTATATACAATTTTGACAAATGATATCATGGCAGGCGGAATTGCTGATAAAAATGGGGAAGCTGTGAGATCATAAAGATATATGTAAAAGATGCGGAGGAAACAATGAGCGTACAATTGTTGGATAAAACCAGAAAGATTAATAAGCTGCTGCACAATAATAATTCGAGCAAAGTGGTATTTAATGATATCTGTGCTGTGCTGACGGAGATTCTTGACTCTAATGTGCTGGTGGTCAGTAAAAAAGGAAAAATACTCGGAGTCAGCAAATGTGCAAAGGTAAATGCTATCAGTGAACTGATTACGGAATCGGTGGGGGCTCACATTGACAGTATGTTGAATGAAAGACTTCTGAGCATTTTATCCACGAAAGAAAATGTGAATCTTGAGACACTGGGATTTTCTCACGATGCGGTTGAGGGATATCAGGCGATTATTACCCCCATTGACATTGCAGGAGAGAGGCTGGGAACTCTGTTTATTTACAAGCAGGATGCCACCTATTCCATTGACGATATTATTCTCAGTGAATATGGGACTGCCGTTGTAGGGCTGGAGATGCTCCGTTCAGTTAACGAAGAAAGCGCCGAAGAGACCAGGAAAGAGCATATTGTCCAGTCGGCTATCAGTACACTTTCCTTTTCTGAACTGGAAGCAATCATACATATTTTTGATGAGCTCGGCGGGAACGAAGGAATTCTTGTCGCGAGCAAGATTGCAGACAGGGTTGGGATTACCAGATCGGTGATCGTGAACGCACTCCGCAAATTTGAAAGTGCAGGTGTGATCGAATCCCGGTCATCCGGCATGAAGGGAACTTATATCAAAGTCCTGAATGATTACGTGTTCACAGAGCTTGAACAGATCAAGAAAGAGCGTATGTAGTTACAGCAGCACACGGATTCTGCACGGATAGGCCTGCGGGCGGTGCGGAACAGTAACGGAGGAACAGCTATGTATGAAGGAAATCCTGTAGATTTGCAGATGGAAAAAGTAATATCTGCAGATGGAATTTTTGACGACTCAACGAGAAAGTGTCAGGTTTATAAGTATGATCTGGAGGAGGATTATATTTATCTCGAGTTAAAAGAAGGAGACCTGACTTCTATTTCTCTGGATGCATGGTACAGGTGTTACATTTCAACCCGCTCAGAGCTTTTGTATTGTACCGGGGTCGTAAAGGAACGGTACCGCAGCCAGGATATGAATCTTCTGAAATTTCGTATTAAAAACGGGTTTTACAATGTGTATGAGGGAAGAAAAATGACAAAGCGTGCGTGAGCACGCTTTTGTTTTGCCGTTTTTAGAATGATTCAGGGGAAAAAGAAAAGATCGGGAAATTTTGCATGACGCAGTCTCTTTTATAAAAAAAGTTTAAACTGTGTTGACAAATATGGATTGGAGTGCTATTTTATAAGCATGGGTTAGCACTCGGGTGAAATGAGTGCTAATAAACAACTTTCAAGGAGGAATTACAATGAAGTTAGTACCTTTAGGTGACAAAATTGTTTTAAAACAGTTAGAAGCAGAAGAAACTACAAAGTCCGGTATCGTGCTGCCGGGACAGGCAAAAGAGAAACCCCAGGAAGCTGAAGTTATTGCTGTCGGACCTGGCGGAAATATAGATGGAAAAGAAGTTGTAATGCAGGTAAAACCGGGGGATAAAGTTATTTATTCTAAATATGCGGGAACAGATGTAGAGCTTGATGGAGAGGAATATATCATCGTAAAACAGAATGATATTCTTGCAATTGTAGAGGCTTAAGCCATCCGGAAATTTAAATAGACAGAATAGGAGATGTATCAGATATGGCAAAGGAAATCAAATATGGAACAGAAGCCAGAGCTGCACTGGAAAAAGGTGTAAATAAACTGGCAGATACAGTTAAAGTAACTCTTGGACCGAAAGGAAGAAACGTTGTTCTGGACAAATCTTTCGGCGCACCGCTGATCACAAACGATGGTGTAACGATCGCAAAAGAGATTGAGCTGGAAGACGGTTTTGAAAATATGGGAGCACAGCTGATCAGAGAGGTTGCTTCCAAGACAAATGATGTTGCCGGAGACGGTACTACAACAGCTACAGTTCTTGCACAGGCTATGGTTCACGAAGGAATGAAGAACCTTGAGGCAGGAGCAAACCCGATCGTCCTCAGAAAGGGTATGAAGAAGGCGACAGATAAAGCGGTAGAAGCCATTCATACAATGAGCAGCAAGGTAAAAGGAAAAGACCAGATTGCCAGAGTTGCGGCAGTTTCCTCAGGAGATGAAGGCGTAGGCCAGATGGTAGCAGATGCCATGGAGAAAGTTTCCAATGACGGTGTTATCACGATTGAAGAGTCCAAGACAATGCAGACAGAGCTGGATCTTGTAGAAGGTATGCAGTTTGACCGCGGATATATTTCAGCTTACATGGCTACAGATATGGAGAAGATGGAAGCAGTTCTGGAAGATCCCTACATTCTGATCACAGATAAGAAGATCTCCAACATCCAGGATATCCTTCCGCTGCTTGAGCAGATCGTTCAGTCCGGTGCAAGACTTCTCATCATTGCAGAAGATGTTGAAGGTGAGGCGCTTACAACACTGATCGTCAACAAGCTGCGTGGAACATTCAATGTAGTTGCAGTGAAAGCTCCGGGATACGGCGACAGAAGAAAAGAAATGCTTCAGGACATTGCCGTTCTTACAGGCGGACAGGTGATTTCCGAAGAGCTTGGACTTGACCTGAAAGAGACAACAATGGAGCAGCTTGGACGTGCTAAATCCGTTAAAGTTCAGAAAGAAAATACAGTTATCGTTGATGGATGCGGCGATAAGAATGCAATTGCAGACAGAGTTGCTCAGATTAAGAAAGCAATCGAAGAGACAACATCTGACTTTGACAGAGAGAAACTTCAGGAGAGACTTGCAAAACTGGCAGGCGGCGTAGCCGTGATCCGTGTCGGAGCAGCTACAGAGACTGAGATGAAAGAAGCAAAACTTCGTATGGAGGATGCTTTGAATGCTACAAGAGCAGCTGTTGAAGAAGGTATTATCGCAGGAGGCGGTTCTGCTTATATTCACGCAGCAAAAGACGTTGCGGCTCTTGCCGACACACTTGAGGGTGATGAGAAGACAGGTGCTAAGATCATCCTGAAAGCACTGGAAGCTCCGCTGTATCAGATTGCTGCAAATGCAGGACTTGAAGGAGCTGTTATTGTAAATAAGGTAAGAGAGTCTGAGCCGGGAATCGGTTTTGATGCATACAAAGAGCAGTATGTAGATATGGTAGAGGAAGGAATCCTTGATCCGGCGAAAGTTACAAGAAGCGCTCTGCAGAATGCAACAAGCGTTGCATCAACTCTGCTTACGACAGAATCCGTTGTTTCTACTATTAAAGAAGAAACTCCTGCTGCTCCGGGCAATGCAGGCGGAATGGGTATGATGTAATAGCCTCAGACAGTCGGAAAATGGAAAAAATATGAAATGAAGAAGAACCTTCACCTCTAAAGAGGCGGAGTGTGTTCAAAATCCGGACGGAAATCAATCAGAACCGTCCGGATTTTTTTGTTTGCCAGGAGGATTTGAAAGCTCAAAGATGAAGCAAAATTAACATGTCTCATTCTCACAGATAATGAAATGCTTTTATTTATTAGTAATACTTATATAGAAACTTTAAAATAAATCAACTTGATAACACGGACCTGTGGAGGAAAACTCTTGACATCTATTACGAATTTCTGTAGTATATCGTTAATACGTAGGTGGATTCTTAAGAAAGAGAGGTATACGATACATGGGAAAAATTATTGGCGAAGGAATTACATTTGATGATGTTCTGCTGGTTCCTGCATATTCGGAAGTGATTCCGAACGAGGTTGACCTTTCAACTTATCTGACGAAGAACATCAGACTTAACATTCCTATGATGAGCGCCGGAATGGATACTGTAACAGAACACCGTATGGCGATTGCGATGGCGCGCCAGGGAGGAATCGGTATCATTCATAAGAATATGTCGATTGAGCAGCAGGCAGAAGAGGTAGATAAGGTAAAACGTTCTGAGAATGGAGTTATCACAGATCCTTTCTATCTGTCACCTGAGCATACTCTGGAAGACGCAAATAATCTGATGGCGAAGTTCCGTATTTCCGGAGTTCCGATTACAGAAGGCCGTAAGCTGGTGGGGATCATCACAAATCGTGATCTCAAATTTGAAGAAGACTTCTCAAAAAAGATAAAAGAATCCATGACTTCTGAGGGCCTTATTACTGCAAAAGAGGGCATTACTCTTGAGGATGCGAAGAAGATTCTTGCAAAAGCAAGAAAAGAAAAGCTCCCGATCGTTGATGATGAAGGAAATCTGAAGGGACTTATCACGATTAAGGATATCGAGAAGCAGATCAAATATCCGCTGTCTGCAAAGGATTCACAGGGACGGCTTCTGTGTGGAGCCGCAATCGGAATTACAGCCAATTGTCTGGAGCGCGTAGAGGCTCTTGTAAAGGCAAAGGTCGATGTCGTAGTTCTGGATTCTGCTCACGGGCATTCTGCGAACGTTCTCCGCACCGTTCATATGGTGAAAGACAGCTTCCCGGATCTTCCTGTTATTGCCGGCAATGTTGCGACTGGGGAAGCAACAAAGGCTTTGATCGAGGCAGGAGCAGATGCTGTAAAAGTTGGTATCGGACCAGGATCAATCTGCACGACGCGTGTCGTTGCCGGAATTGGTGTACCTCAGATTACGGCTGTTATGGACTGCTATAATGCGGCGAAGGAATATGGCGTGCCGATCATTGCGGATGGTGGAATCAAGTATTCCGGAGACATGACAAAAGCTATTGCCGCCGGCGCCAATGTCTGCATGATGGGAAGTATTTTCGCAGGATGTGATGAGAGCCCGGGAACATTTGAATTATACCAGGGAAGAAAGTACAAGGTATATCGTGGTATGGGTTCTATTGCGGCTATGGAGAACGGCAGCAAAGATCGTTATTTCCAGGAGAATGCCAAGAAATTGGTTCCTGAAGGTGTAGAAGGCCGTGTGGCTTATAAAGGGACAGTAGAGGATACTGTATTCCAGCTTATGGGCGGTCTGCGTTCCGGTATGGGATACTGCGGTACACATTCAATAGAGGAATTAAAAGAGAATGGCCGGTTTATTAAGATTTCAGCCGCTTCACTGAAAGAAAGCCATCCTCATGATATTCATATTACAAAAGAAGCTCCAAACTATAGTGTGGATGAGTAAAATGTGATATTATATCAGAATATAGTTGGCGGGTGTACACTCGACAGAAAGGGACATGGGAATGCTGATTCTCATGTCCTTTTATAAAATCCTAAGAATTATTTCACAATACCTTATAAAATCCATGGTATGATGAAATAAGTTTAAAGAAGAGAGGCGTACAGAAGATGAGGACATCCGGCGGAAAAGGCGGGGGATATACAAAGAGGAACTCCGGGATGCATAGAAACAATGGAAGAAGAAAAAAGAAAAATCACAAGATTACATTTATAAAGGCGGGGATTCTTCTTCTTGCAGTAGGAATGTTTGCGGCAGTTTTATATTCGATGAGTTCGGTCAGGGGGCAGAACGTAGCGGACGTGGATGCATCCCAGCCGGATATTGATGTACAGCTTTTGGATGTGAATCCTTATTCCAGGCCGGGGATACAGTCTGACGGTATCAAAGGTATTGTGGTTCATTATACAGCAAATCCGGGAAGCACCGCACAAGAAAACAGGGATTATTTTAACGGACTTCAGTACAGCCATGAGACTGAGGCGAGCAGTAATTTTATTATTGGGCTTGAGGGGGAAATCATCCAATGTGTTCCGACATGGGAAGTGGCATATGCGTCAAACGATAGGAATTGCGACACGGTGTCTATTGAATGCTGCCATCCGGATGAAAGCGGTAAATTTACAGATAAGACTTATCGTTCTCTTGTTCAGCTTACGGCGTGGCTGTGCGTGAAGTTTGGCCTCGGACCGGAGGATGTTATCCGGCACTATGATGTGACTGGTAAAATATGTCCGAAATATTTCGTGGAGGATGAAGAGGCATGGGAGAAGTTTCGGACAGATGTGGGGAATGCGATTGATAAATAATATATCTTTATAAGATCGCTATGATGTATGGGAAAGGCGGCTGCTGCGGTTTTCGCGATTATCCTGTGGATCAGATTTTCATATGACTGTTTTCATTCTTGCTATCATGCGGGAAAATTGATATAATATCTTGTATTGTGTAGAAAGTATGGAGGACAGAGATGAACGATTTGGAGATGTACCGGGAACAGCTTGCTATCTGTGATGATAAGATCATTGATGCCCTGGCAGAGAGAAACTCTGTTGTGGAAAAGATCATGGCTTATAAGGAGCAGTATGGTATGCCGATCCTTCAGCCTGCTCAGGAACAAAAACAGGAGCGCAGGCTGAATGAAAAGCTGAAGGACAATAAATATCGAGATGAAATACTTGATGTATTCAGCCGCATCCTGAGGAACAGTAAGAAAATCCAGGCGCGGAAGCTTTTTTCTTATAATATTGTACTGATTGGGTTTATGGGAGCGGGAAAGTCTACAGTATCCGATTATCTCAGCACCATGTTTGATATGAGACTTGTTGAGATGGATCAGGAGATTTCCGACAGAGAAGAAATGAGTATTCCGGATATTTTCGCTACTTATGGTGAAGAATATTTCCGAAAGAAGGAAACAGAACTCCTGAAAGAACTTCAAAATGAAAAGAACTGTATCATATCATGCGGCGGCGGGGCTGCTCTTCGGGAAGAAAATGTAGTTGAGATGAAAAAGAACGGAAGAGTTGTACTTCTTACAGCAAGCCCGGAGACGATTTATGACCGGGTGAAAGACAGCAATGACCGCCCGATCCTTAATGGTAATAATAATGTGGAGTTTATTGCGGAAATGATGGAAAAACGTCGGGAAAAATATGAGGCTGCGGCAGATATAGTTGTGCAGACGGATAATAAGACGATCCTTCAGATCTGCGAGGAACTGATTTCAAGACTGATGGAGCTGGATAACAGATAATGTTTAATAGATTTTTTCCGGATGAGTATGTGGCATCCACATATGTCATTCCTTTTGAAAAGTTGTACGAAGAGGGCTACAGAGGGGTTATATTTGATATAGATAATACGCTTGTTCCCCATGGAGCTCCTGCGGATGAACGGGCGAAGAAACTGTTCAGACGGCTGAAAGAGATTGGATTTGCATCCTGCCTGATCTCTAACAACAGGCAAAGCCGGGTTGAGATGTTTAACAAGGACATCGGGACAAAATATATTTATAATGCCTGCAAGCCTTCCATTAAGAACTATATCAGAGCAATGGAAATCATGGGAACTGACAGAACCAATACATTGTTTGTCGGTGATCAGCTCTTTACTGATGTGTGGGGGGCGAAAAGAGCAGGGATCTATAATATACTTGTACAGCCGATCCATCCGAAGGAAGAGATACAGATTGTACTGAAGCGCTTGTTGGAGAAGATTGTCCTATATTTTTATAAAAAAGAAAAAGCAGAAAAAAAGGATTGAAAAAACAGGGAAATTATTATACACTTAATAAATGGAACGTCAGTAAAGGCGTATGATTTGAAGGAGGATTTTAAATGGTTTCAGCAGGAGATTTTAAAAACGGACTTACCATTGAGATTGATGGAAATATTTTCCAGATTCTGGAATTTCAGCATGTAAAACCTGGAAAGGGCGCTGCGTTCGTAAGGACTAAGTTGAAGAATATTATCAGCGGCGGTGTTGTTGAGAAAACATTCCGTCCGACAGAGAAGTTTGAGAATGCACATATCGACAGAAAGGACATGCAGTATCTTTATAAAGATGGTGATCTGTATAACTTCATGGATATGGAGACATATGATCAGATTGCTCTTAACGCAGATGTAGTTGGCGATGCACTGAAGTTTGTAAAAGAAAATGAGACGGTAAAGATCTGTTCACATAAAGGCAATGTATTCTCTGTAGAGCCTCCGCTGTTTGTAGAGCTTGCGATTACAGAGACAGAGCCGGGATTTAAGGGAGATACAGCTCAGGGCGCGACAAAGCCTGCTACAGTGGAAACCGGAGCAACTGTTATGGTACCGCTGTTTGTAGAGGTTGGAGATGTCCTCAAGATTGATACCCGTACAGGAGAGTATCTGTCCAGAGTTTAATTTATCAAGGTATGAAAAAAGCTGGATGATCTACAGATAATCCAGATGTTTTATCAAAAGAAAGCAGCTGATCACACAGCTGCTTTTTGTGCAAAATTACATATTGATTTTATTCTTAGAGTGACATATAATAACACTCACATAATATTGTTCAAATCATTTATTTCTATTTCAAAATGATACATTTCGTATCGGTTTTCTCGTTAAATTTAAGCGGACCGCGTTAGAAAGGAGAAGAATGGATTACAGAGAATTTGTATACGCGGTAGAGGAAGAGTTGAATCGAAAAATGGGAGGTGATGTAAGCGTTTCGATATATTCTGCGATGAAAAATAATTCTACAGAGAGGATAGGCGTACTTATTGAAAAACCGGGTGTGAATATTTCTCCGACAATATATTTGGAAGAATATTTTGAGTGCTACAAAAGTGGAAAGTCTCTTGATCAGATTGCGGAGGAGATACAGCGTTTTTACGAAAGCGTCCGAAAGGAGGAATCATGGGATTATGACAGAATTCTCCAATATGAAGGTGTAAAGGAACAAATGGTATTTAAGCTGATCAATACAGAAAAAAACAGAGCATTTCTTGAAACAGTACCCAATATTCCTTTTCTGGATCTTTCTATTGTGTTTTATGTCCTGCTGGAGGCGGGCGGCGATGGAAGCGCAGCCATGGTAGTGAATAATATGCATATGGCCAGGTGGAACACGGACGTGCAGACACTCTGGGAAGATGCGAAGTCAAATGTGAGAAGACTGCTGCCCGCAGAGTTTGTTACTATGAATTCGGCTTTAAAAGAACTCATCCATGTGTGCGGAAAGACGAAGAAAAGAACATCAGGAAATAATCTGCTGACGGAGCCGGAGGTGGAGAAAGATGCCATGTATGTTCTGTCAAATCATATAAGGAATTATGGCGCGGCATGTATTGCATACCCATTTATCCCCGATATGATCGCGCATGTTCTGAAAGAAGATTTCTACATACTTCCGAGCAGTGTTCATGAGCTTATTGTTATTCCGTGCTCTATGGGAATCGGACAGGATGACATGAATTCTATGATCAGAGAGATAAATGATACTCAAGTTGCTGAAGAAGAGGTGCTGAGTGATCATTTCTATCTGTACCGCAGGAGTTCTGGGAAGATAACAATGGGATAAGGAGGAGATGGACGTGAAAGGGCCTGGACGCGGTTGTGTGAAGGGCTCTTTCATGACGCTTCCTCTAATGCTTTTCTATGTCAAAAAGAGCTTTACAATTCATTTGTTTTGTGATAATATATATAAGGCTGTTGGACAGAGATTATTTGTGAACAGTTGGAATGCGTCTGTAGCTCAGTGGATAGAGCAATGCCCTCCGGAGGCATGTGCGGCGGTTCGACTCCGCTCAGACGCTTATATTTTTATGAAAAAAGAATCCCTGATCGGGATTCTTTTTTCGTATGTCTAAAGCAGATTAATCTTTTTTGTCATGATATAATGTGTAGCGGCATAGGTGATAACAGCAGTGACCAGGGTAATTGCTCCGCCCAGTATTGATGTACCCGTGATATAATCCCGCATAGTATCTGGACCCGTGCTCCCGTATCCCGGTATGAGGTGAAAAGCAGCCATGAGAACCAGGGTGATCAGCTGGATCACAAAACCTGTTATAAAGTATATGGCTACCGAACAGAGTACCCTGTGTCCGGGAAAAAGCTGACCTGCCGCAATATAGAAGTAGGTCTGCATGACTGTTGCCAGGCAGGAGGCAAGCATGAGCAGGAACATATAAAGGGCAAATGTGCTTACAGGCATACCCAGCTGTTCTGTAAAATCTGCGGCAATAGTCTGGTAGGAACTGACAACGTTTTCCCCGGTGACAAGGATCAGGATCCCGCCTGACACGATCACGGTGTCCGCTGCAAGAAAGATGTATCCGGAGATGATCTTGCTCCACAGATGTTCCAGAGCAGAGGCCGGGAGTGTCCAGGACAGATAGCCCTCACCACTGAACAGATTCCGGTAAAAGCGAAAAGCCAGGATCAGCCATGTGCTGAACCAGAGTACAAAGATTACCAGAAATACCATGACAGTACAGATGAGCATAGGGGTGAACAGGACCTTGGCAGGCAGGGTGAAGTCCAGCCTGTCGACAAAAAACAATCGGAGAGAAATACACAGGACCAGATAGAGCAGATGTATAAGGATCAGGATCTTTGCTGATGCCTTCAGGTCGTATTTGATCAGTTTTGCCAGCATTTAAACACCTCCCGGAATAATGTGTCCACGGATTTCCCGTGCTTTCCGCGTATCTCGTCGACAGTTGCATTAAGAGCCAGCTGTCCCTTTTGGAGAAAGAGCACCCTGTCCAGAATATTCTCTATGTCTGCAATCAGATGGGTTGAGATCAGGACCGAAGCATCCTCGCTGTAATTAGTCAGGATCGTGTGAAGAATGTAGTCTCTGGCTGCAGGATCCACTCCGCCCAAAGGCTCATCCAGTACATAGAGGTCAGCCTGACGGCTCATGACGAGGACAAGCTGTACCTTTTCTCTTGTGCCTTTGGAGAGGGAGGAAAGCCTCGCTCTTTGATCGATATCAAGGGAATCCAGCATGGAAAATGCCTTTTCCCTGCTGAAATCTTTATAAAAATCCATGTAAAAGTTTACAATTTCCCGGACCCGCATGTGTCGGTTCAGATAAGTGCGGTCCGGCAGATAGGATACCAGTTTCTTTGACTCTGGTCCGGGAGCCAGACCGCTGATCAGAACAGAGCCCTCAGTTGGAGTGAGCAGCCCGTTAATGAGTTTGATCAATGTAGTCTTCCCGCTTCCGTTTGGACCCAGCAGACCAATGATCTCTCCCTTGCCAAGAGTGAGGTCCAGACCGGAAAGAGCAGAAAAGTTTCTATATTTTTTAGTCAGGTTCCGGCATTCAAGAATCGGTCTCATGATTTTGTACCTCCAGTTTCTTCTCTATCAGTTCCAGCGTTTCAGGATTGGAGAAACCAAGATGCTGCATCTGTCTGAGAAACTGACAGATGTGTTCTTCCGCCAGTTCTTTGCGCACTTTTTGTATCAGGGTCCTGTCATCCGTAATATATCGGCCGCTGGTGCGCTGGGAGTGGACAAGACCTGCCCTTTCCAGCTCTGACAGTGCCTTTTGCATCGTATTCGGGTTTACCGCTGCATCCAGCGCCAGATCCCGGACGGAAGGAATCTTATCGCCGGGCTTGTAGACTCCGGCAGCGATATCATGTCGGATGCGTTCCATCAGCTGGAGATAGATGGGGCGGTCGTCATCAAAGTTCCATGGCATTGGATCACCTCGTTTTCCGTATTGATATATTCGTTCATGACTGTACTATCACTATAATACAATCATAAGCTCCGGAGCTGTACGGTGTCAAGTGCATTTTCTGAAATTAGGCTTTCTCGTTATCCTGTATGATCTTATCTTTCAGATCCGGGTCGAACAGACCGCTGCGGAGCATGGCAATTTCATATTTATACGGAGCATAGGATTTTTTTGGTTTTGATGGAGATGGAATGTAGGGAGTCTCCAGTATCTTTGGAACCTGATCAAAGTCCGGATGATGGACGATATAGTTCAGAGCGTCAAAACCGATATGGCCAAAGCCGATGTTCTCGTGCCGGTCTTTTGCTGCACCGGGAGTGTTTTTGCTGTCATTAATATGGAAGACCGCGATCTGATCCTTTCCGATGATGCGGTCAAATTCATCTATGACATTATCGAAATGATGAATGATATCATAGCCGCTGTCGCTGGTATGGCAGGTGTCAAAGCAGACTCTCAGGCGGCTGTTGTATGTTACTCCGTCGTAAATGCGGGCAAGCTCTTCGAAGGAACGCCCAATCTCAGAACCCTTTCCAGCCATGGTCTCCAGAGCGATAAGGCAGCCATTGCCGGAGGCAAGTACTTCGTTGAGACCCTTTATGATCTGGCGGATCCCTGTATCGGTTCCTTCCCCTACATGGGCGCCGGGGTGGAGGATAAGTACATTGCTCCTGCACGCCTCAGTACGCTCAATCTCTTTGGCGAGAAACTCAACCGCCAGGGAGAATGTTTCAGGCTTTACTGAATTGCCCAGATTGATGATATAGGGGGCGTGTACGATGATCTCGCTGATCCCGTGTTCCTTCATATAATCCCATGCCGGATCAATGTTCAGCTCGCTGATCTCCTTCCTGCGGGTGTTCTGAGGAGCCCCTGTATAGAACATAAATGTATCTGCGCCGTAAGATACGGCTTCTTTTGCGGATCCAAGCAGCATCTCTTTGCCGCTCATTCCAACGTGTGAACCTATTTTCATTTTTTATATTCCTTTCATTTTGATATATGGTATATTTTAAATGTTTTTGATTTGAAGTAAAAGCTTTATTTTTGAAATATTCCGGTGTTTTTCCCAATGATTGAAAAGTTCCTTTGTTTATCTCGAATGGAGGGGTGTGTTCGTGAGATGATAGATTTCCCCCCTAAGAACTTGCCGTCGCAAAATATACATGATATACTGTCAATCATACGGATAAAGGAGTGTGGAAAAGATTGAAGACATTACTGGAAATAATAACAATAGAAATGGAGAAGGCGTTTGAGGATGCCGGATATGATGCGTCTCTTGCAAAGGTAACGCTTTCGAATCGTCCGGATTTGTGCGAGTACCAGTGCAACGGAGCTATGGCGGGAGCAAAGACATACAAGAAGGCTCCGATCATGATAGCGGAGGATGTAGTATCTCGTTTGGAGGGCAACAGCTGTTTTGCATCTGCGGAGGCGGTAAAACCGGGATTTATCAACCTGAAGCTGGCGCCGGAATTTGTGTCAGGATATCTGAATGACATGGCGGCTGATGAGAAACTGGGAGTGGAAGAAGAGACCAGGCCCAAGACGATAATCATCGATTATGGCGGACCAAACGTGGCAAAGCCGCTGCATGTAGGGCATCTTCGTTCAGCTATCATCGGTGAGAGCGTAAAAAGGATCATGCGCTTCAAAGGAAACAAAGTGCTGGGAGATATCCATCTGGGAGACTGGGGATATCAGATGGGGCTGATCATAACAGAGTTGAAAAAGCGCCAGCCGGAACTTCCGTATTTTGATGAAGCTTTTACCGGAGAGTATCCGGCGGAGGCTCCGTTTACTATCAGCGAGCTGGAAGAAATCTATCCGACAGCCAGCGCTTATGCAAAGGAACATGAAGATTATCGGGAGGAAGCATTGCATGCTACCTATCTTTTGCAGAATGGATACCGCGGATACCGTGCTCTGTGGCATCATATTATGAATGTCTCAGTGACGGACCTGAAGAAGAACTATGAGAAACTGGACGTACATTTTGACTTATGGAAGGGAGAATCGGACGCCCAGGAATATATACCGGACATGGTGAAAAGGCTGAAGGATGAGGGATATGCCCGTTATGATGAAGGCGCTCTTGTTGTTGATGTGCAGGAGGAGTCTGACAATAAGGAGGTACCGCCCTGTATGATCCTGAAGTCTGACGGCGCGGCTCTGTATGATACAACGGATCTGGCGACTCTTGTAGAGCGGGAGAAGGATTATCATCCGGATGAGGTGATCTATGTGGTGGACAAACGTCAGGAACTTCATTTTATCCAGGTATTCCGCTGCGCAAAGAAGACGGGCATTATTCCCAATGAAACCGAGCTTAAGTTCCTCGGATTTGGAACGATGAACGGAAAAGACGGCAAACCGTTTAAGACCAGGGAAGGCGGTGTTATGCGTCTGGAAAATCTGATCCGTGAGATTGATGAAGAAATGTACCGGAAGATCATGGACAACCGGACTGTTGAAGAAGAAGAGGCAAAGCGCACGGCAGAAACGGTGGGACTTGCTGCTATCAAATATGGAGACCTTTCTAATCAGGCGTCCAAGGATTACATTTTTGATGTGGACCGATTTACATCTTTTGAGGGCAATACAGGTCCTTATATCCTTTATACCATTGTGAGGATCAAGTCTATTCTCAATAAATATGTGGAAGCAGGCGGAACCCTCGGGGGGCTTGAAATCCGTCCGGCGGAGGATCTTTATGAAAAGGCGCTTATGCTTCAGGCTGTCAAGTTCAACGATGTGATCAATGCAGTATATGAGGAGACTGCTCCTCACAAGATCTGTGCCTATATTTATGAACTGGCTAATGAGTTTAACAAATTCTATCATGAGACGAAGATTCTCTCGGAGGAGGATGAGCAGCGTAAGGCAGGGTATATTGCCCTCCTGGGACTGGTGAAGAGCGTTTTGGAGACATGTATAGATCTGCTGGGATTCGATGCGCCGGAAAGGATGTAGGAAAGCATGGCGGAAAAACTATTTTATGCAGACAGCCATATGGCTTCTTTTACGGCTGTGGTAACAGACTGCCGGAAAAACGGGGAACGCTTTGAAGTGGAACTGGACCGCACAGCGTTCTTTCCGGAAGGCGGCGGACAGTATGCTGACCGTGGAACGCTGGATGGGGTCAGAGTGCTTGATGTTCAGGAAAAGGAGGGGAGGATCTTTCATATGACGGAGTCCCCTCTGGAAATCGGAAAAACCGTGGAAGGACAGATTGACTGGGATGAGCGCTTTATGAAGATGCAGCAGCATACTGGTGAACATATCGTGTCCGGTCTGGTGCATTCCAGGTTCGGTTATAATAATGTGGGGTTTCATCTGGGCAGCGAGGACTGTACTATGGATTTCGATGGAGAGATTACCAGGGAGGAACTGACCCAGATCGAGCTGGAGGCCAATCAGGCGGTATGGAAGAACATTGAGATACGAGTGTTATATCCCGGCGAGGAAGAATTGAAGACGATATCTTATCGAAGCAAGATAGAAATTGAGGGTCAGGTCCGTCTGGTGGAGATCCCGGGATATGATATGTGTGCATGTTGTGCGCCGCATGTGGAAAGGACCGGCGAGATTGGTGTGATCAAACTGGTGAATGTACAGCGATATAAGGGCGGCGCCCGTGTGACCATGCTCTGCGGCGTGAGAGCGCTTGCTGATTACAGCCTCAGACAGGGACAGACGGATCAGGTGTCAGCTATGCTCTGTGTGAAAACAGACGAAATTTCAGAAGCAGTGTCTCATCTGCAGAAAGAAATTTCTGCGCTGAAGTATGAAAATGGCGAGAAAGAAAAAATTCTGGCAATTCATATTGCAGACAGTGTTCCTGAGGATGAGGATGTTGTGTGTCTGTTTCCTGATTCTATCGGGGGAGACTCGATGAGAACAGTCATGAATCGTGTGCTGGAGAATGGTCATCGTATCTGCGGAGTGTTTCATGGAAATGAAACAGATGGATACCGGTATGTAATTGGAAGCCGGAGCGTTGATATGAGGACTCTGGTGAAAGAGTTCAATGCTGCTTTTTCCGGAAGAGGAGGCGGTAAGCCGGAGATGGTCCAGGGAACGGTCCGCGGAACATCGGCAGAGATACGTCAGTGGCTTGCAGAGAAAGCGGAGGTTTTGTGATGGAACAAAAGATTCGCAGAAGAAGTCCGTTCTGGAGTCTGGCAGGTCCTCTTCTGGGGTACTGGGGAATTCAGCTTGCGGTTCAGTTTATTCTTCAGATTGTGATAGAACTGCCTTATTTTATGCGCGCTTACGCCAGTGTGATGTCGGGAGATATGACTACTTTTGATGAGATTATGTCGGAATACTGGAAGATTATGAGCCCGGCTCTCGAACAGGTGCTTCGTATGCAGGTGGAGATCACCAGCGTGGCAGCAGTATGTACGCTTATCATGACAGGGATTCTTTTTTCAAGAGACAGAAAGCTGGAAAAGGCATCTGGACTGCCTGTATGGAGAAAGGCACCGGCCGGACAGTATTGGACTATTGGCGTATTTGGAATTGCAGGATGTATAGGAGTTACCTGCCTGTCAATACTGGCCCAGGCAGCATTTATAGATGCTGAGTATCAGCAGGCAGCATCAGAGATGTATTCTGCTCCGTTTCTTGTACAACTGGCTGCCTTGGGAATTGTGATCCCTGTAGCGGAAGAGATGATGTTCCGGGGAGTTATGTTCCGACGATACCGGGAGAACAGAAGCTTCCTGTTTTCTGCTATCTGGTCAGCCCTGTTCTTTTCACTGATGCATACCAACATGATCCAGATGGTTTATTCTTTCCTGCTTGGCGTGCTGTTAGCTTATGTATATGAAAAGTTTGGGTCAGTGAAGGCACCTGTCCTTCTTCATGTTTTGTTGAATACCGGATCTGTGGTTTTTACGAAGCTGGGACTTTTTGAATGGATGGCTTCCGGTTTCGTACGCATCGCTGCGGGAGCAATCGCAGGCGCATTTGTGTGTTCAGCTATGTTTGTACTTATACAGAGGATGGAAGGAGCTCGTGAGGAACAGAAAACAGATGGACAGACTCCTCCTGAAAACCGGAGAGGGCCCTTGGATTTCTTCTGATCAAATGATTTATTTTTGAAAAAAATATAAGTAAAATTGTGCACGGCAGAATGAAAAAAACTGCCGTGCTATTTTTTTGCTTAAGAAATTTTTCTAGATATTTAAAGGAATTATAGATAATATCAGTAAAAATTATTATTGTGTATGAAAATAGATAATTATCAGAAAATAATTAAAATAATTATAAATATTCGAATTATCTGACAACTTAAAAATATTTTTTATTTACAAACCGGAAAAAATCGTGTATATTTTTCTGAGAACCTCCGATGCGTGGAAAAGAACAAATTGTGTTGACAGGGGATTTTGGCAGATACCGCGCACGGTCTAAAACATTCAGAGAAAGGACAGCGATTATGAGAAAAGAAAAAACAGGCCCCCAGGGTTTATATCGTGAAAGTTTTGAACATGACAACTGTGGAATTGGCGCCATTGTCAATATCAAGGGTGTTAAGAGCCATAGTACGGTTGCGGGTGCCCTTGAGATCGTAGAGCATCTGGAACACAGAGCCGGCAAGGACGCGGAAGGTAAGACGGGAGACGGAGTAGGTATCCTGCTGCAGGTTTCCCACAGATTTTTTTCAAAAGTCTGTAAGCCCCTTGGTATAAATATTGGCGGAGAAAGAGATTATGGTGTGGGAATGTTTTTCCTGCCCCAGGATGAGCTGAAGAGAAATCAGGCCAAGAACATTTTCGAAGTAATCGTCAAAAAAGAGGGCCTGAATTTCCTTGGATGGAGAGAAGTGCCGATTCATCCGGAGATCCTCGGTAAAACAGCAGTTGACTGTATGCCGTGTATCATGCAGGCTTTCATTGAGAGACCGAAGAGAGTGGAAAAGGGTCTGCCGTTTGACCGCCGTCTGTATGTAGTGCGCAGGATCTTTGAGCAGAGCAGTGATGACACATATGTAGTATCTCTTTCCAGCAGGACGATTGTTTACAAAGGCATGTTCCTTGTGGGACAGCTGAGACAGTTCTTCGGTGATCTGCAGGATGAGGATTTCGAGTCTGCTATCGCTATGGTACATTCAAGATTCAGTACTAATACGGCACCCAGCTGGCAGAGAGCTCATCCGAACCGTTTCATCGTACACAACGGTGAGATTAATACAATCAGAGGAAATGCGGATAAGATGCGGGCGCGTGAGGAAACCATGGAAGCCGGCTGCCTGAAAGGAGAGCTGCATAAAGTTCTTCCGGCCATTAATACGTCTGGATCAGACTCGGCTATGCTGGATAATGCACTGGAGTTCATGGTCATGAGTGGTATGGAGCTTCCGCTGGCTGTTATGATCGCGATTCCGGAACCCTGGGTGAATAACCGCAGCATGTCTCAGAATAAGAAGGATTTCTACCAGTATTATGCAACCATGATGGAACCCTGGGACGGTCCGGCTTCAATCCTTTTTTCTGACGGGGATGTGATGGGAGCGGTTCTGGACCGCAACGGTTTGCGTCCGTCCAGATACTATATTACGGATGACGATAACCTGATCCTGTCATCCGAAGTAGGTGTGCTTGATATCGATCCGTCCAAGATCCTGATCAAGGAGAGGCTGCATCCGGGCAAAATGCTCCTGGTGGATACGGTTGCGGGAAGAGTGATCGACGATGAAGAGCTGAAAGAAAAATATGCAAATGAGGAGCCTTATGGAGAGTGGCTTGACCGAAATCTGATCGAGCTCAAGGATCTGAAGATCCCTAACAAGGATATCCCGAAATATACAAAAGAAGAATGTACGCGTCTTCAGAAAGCTTTCGGATACACATATGAAGATGTGAAGACTTCGATCCTTACCATGGCGAAAAACGGTGGGGAAGGCATTGCGGCGATGGGAATCGACAGTCCTCTGGCAGTACTTTCCCAGAAGCATCAGCCACTGTTCGGATATTTCAAGCAGCTGTTCGCACAGGTAACAAATCCGCCTATCGATGCGATCCGCGAGGAGATCGTTACATCTACGACAATATATATAGGAAAAGATGGAAATCTGCTCGAGAAGAAAGAAGAGAACTGTAAGATGCTGCGGGTGAACAACCCGATCCTTACCAACACGGATCTTCTGAAGATCAAGAACATGAACGTGGAAGGATTCAAGGTAGCTGAGATCCCGATCACATATTACAAGAATACAAGCCTGGAGAAGGCTATTGAGTATCTGTTCATCGAAGTAGACCGTGTGATCCGTGAGGGCGCGAATATCCTCATCCTGACAGACCGGGATGTGGATGAGTATCATGTGGCGATTCCGTCTCTTCTGGCTGTATCCGGACTGCAGCAGCATCTGGTCCGCACGAAGAAGAGAACGTCCGTTGCCATGATCCTTGAGAGCGGCGAGCCGAGAGAGGTACATCATTTTGCCACACTGCTTGGTTATGGCGCATGTGCTATCAATCCGTATCTGGCTCATGAGTCCATCCGCCAGCTGATCGAGTCACGGCTCCTTCACAAGGATTACTATGCGGCTGTAGATGATTACAACTCTGCGATCATCCACGGCATCATCAAGATCGCTTCCAAGATGGGTATCTCAACGATCCAGTCCTACCAGGGGGCTAAGATCTTCGAGGCCATCGGACTGAAAGAGGAGTTTATCAGCAGATACTTTACAGATACAGTAAGCCGTGTGGGCGGCATCGGCATCGAGGAGATCGCAGCAGATTACACTGCGTTCCATTCAGAAGCGTTTGATCCCCTTGGATTGGAAGTTGATATGACTCTGGACAGTGTGGGACGTCATGAGTACAAGAGCGGCGGAGAAGAACATCTCTACAATCCGCAGACGATCCACATGCTTCAGCAGTCCACAAGGCGCGGCGACTACCAGATGTTCAAGGAATACACGAAGATGGTAGATGCGGAGGGCGAGAAGATCAATCTGAGAGGACAGCTTGATTTCAATTATCCGAAGAAAGGCATACCTCTGGAGGAAGTAGAAAGTGTGGACTCCATCGTTACCAGATTTAAGACAGGAGCTATGTCATACGGATCTATTTCAAAGGAAGCTCATGAGACACTGGCCATCGCTATGAACACGCTTCATGGAAAGTCCAACTCCGGTGAGGGAGGTGAGGATATCGAGCGTCTCGATACGAACCGTTGTTCCGCTATCAAACAGGTGGCTTCCGGACGTTTTGGCGTGACATCCAGATATCTGGTCAGCGCTCAGGAAATCCAGATTAAGATGGCGCAGGGCGCAAAGCCGGGAGAAGGCGGACATCTTCCGGGAGGAAAAGTATATCCGTGGATCGCAAAGACCCGTCATTCTACGCCGGGAGTGAGCCTGATCTCACCGCCGCCGCACCATGACATCTACTCCATCGAGGATCTGGCACAGCTGATCTACGACTGTAAGAATGCGAATAAAAACGCAAGGATCTCTGTAAAGCTTGTGTCTGAGGCAGGCGTTGGAACGGTCGCAGCAGGTGTGGCAAAGGCAGGAGCGGGAGTTATCCTGATCTCCGGTTATGACGGAGGTACCGGAGCGGCTCCGAGAAGTTCCATCCAGAATGCAGGACTTCCGTGGGAGCTGGGACTTGCCGAGACACATCAGACCCTGATCCAGAACGGTCTTAGAGAGCGGGTACGCATCGAGACAGACGGAAAACTGATGAGCGGCCGGGACGTTGCCATTGCAGCGCTTCTGGGAGCCGAAGAGTTTGGTTTTGCTACGGCTCCGCTTGTTACCATGGGATGTGTCATGATGAGAGTCTGCAACCTGGATACATGCCCGGTAGGTGTGGCAACACAGAATCCGGAACTGAGAAAGAGATTTACCGGAAAACCGGAATACGTGATCAACTTCATGCGTTTCATCGCAGAGGAACTGAGAGAATATATGGCAGCCCTTGGCGTGCGCACGGTAGATGAACTGGTGGGACGCACGGATCTTCTAAAAGTAAAAGACGTGCCTACGTCAGATCGCGCGGCGGCACTGGATCTCAGCAGCGTACTCTATAATCCTTATGCAAAGGAGAAGAAGGGCAGAATCTTTGATCCGAAGAAAGTCTATGACTTTGAGCTGGGCAAGACGCTGGATGAAAGAGTGCTCATGAAACAGCTTCTTCCGGCTCTTGAGAAAGGCCAGAAGAGGAGCCTGGAAGTTGATGTGACCAACACGGACCGTACGTTTGGAACCATCTTCGGCTCGGAGATCACCCGCAGATATCCGGACGGGCTGGAGGAAGATACTTTTGTGATCAAGTGTAAAGGCGCCGGCGGACAGAGCTTCGGAGCATTTATCCCGAGAGGACTGACCCTGGAACTGACTGGTGACAGCAACGACTACTTTGGAAAAGGTCTTTCCGGCGGAAAACTTGTTGTATGCCCGCCTAACGGAACCAGATTTAAATCTGATGAAAATATTATCATAGGAAACGTTGCCTTCTACGGAGCTACGAGCGGTAAGGCATTTATCGGAGGAGTGGCAGGAGAGAGATTCTGTGTGCGTAACTCCGGTGTCCGCGCGGTAGTAGAAGGCGTGGGAGACCATGGGTGCGAATATATGACAGGCGGCTGCGTTGTCGTGCTGGGCAAAGTGGGCAAGAACTTTGCTGCAGGTATGAGCGGCGGTATTGCTTATGTACTGGATACAGACAGTACCCTTTATAAGACAGTCAACAAAGCTATGGTCAACATCGAGCGTGTAACAGATAAATATGATGTGCAGGAGCTCAAGGAGATGATTCAGGAGCATGTTGCATATACCAACTCAGAGGTTGGAAAGAAGATCCTGGATCATTTTGAAGAATATCTTCCGAAGTTCAAGAAGATCATTCCGGAGGACTATGAGAAGATGATGGCGGCAATCCTTCAGATGGAGGAAAAGGGCCTGAGCAGAGAAAAAGCACAGATCGAAGCATTCAACAAGATCAAAAACGGAAGATAGGAGGCGCGAAAAGAGATGGGAAAACCGACAGGATTTATGGATTATAAAAGACAGGACAAGACTGCGGAAAAACCGCAGGACAGGATCAGACATTTCAATGAATTCTATACGCCTCTTCCGAAGGATGAGCAGGAACTGCAGGGGGCTCGGTGCATGTCATGCGGCGTGCCGTTCTGCCAGTCCGGCCTGAACCTGATGGGAATGGCCAGCGGGTGCCCGCTGCACAATCTGGTGCCCGAGTGGAACGATCTGATCTATAATGGAAACTGGGAGGAAGCATATTATCGTCTGGTGAAGACAAACAACTTCCCGGAGTTCACCTCCCGTGTCTGCCCGGCGCTCTGTGAGAATGCCTGTACATGCGGGCTTAATCAGGAGCCGGTGGCAACGAAGAGCAACGAGTATGCCATCATCGAAAATGCCTATGAAATGGGCTATGCGAAAGCAAAGCCGCCGAAAGTAAGAACAGGGAAGAAGGTGGCTGTCATTGGTTCTGGCCCTTCCGGGCTTGCGGCTGCAGACCAGCTGAACCGGAGAGGACATTCTGTGACTGTTTTCGAGAGAGAAGACAAGCCAGGTGGACTGCTCCGCTACGGAATCCCGAACATGAAGCTGGAGAAACAGTATATTGACCGCAAAATCGCGGTCATGGAAGCGGAAGGTGTGGAGTTCCGCACCGGAGTCAATGTGGGAAAGGATGTGAAACCTGCGGAACTGCTCAAAGAGTACGACAGGGTGATCCTGGCCTGCGGAGCTTCCAACCCGAGAGATATCAAGGCTCCGGGAAGAGACGCGCAGGGAATTTATTTTGCAGTAGATTTCCTGAAGTCTACTACAAAAGCACTCTGGGCCAATGATATGCAGCTGAAGGACGGCACTTATATCTCGGCAAAAGGAAAGCATGTGATCGTTATCGGAGGCGGTGATACAGGAAATGACTGTGTAGGAACTGCCATCCGTCACGGCGCGAAATCAGTGCTCCAGCTGGAGATGATGCCAAAGGCTCCGGATGTGAGAGCAGAGAACAATCCATGGCCGGAGTGGCCGAAGGTCTGCAAGACAGACTACGGCCAGCAGGAGGCAATCGCGGTATTCGGCAGCGATCCCCGGGTCTACACCACCACGGTTAAGGAATTTGTCAAAGATAAAAAAGGCAAGCTTTGCAAAGCTGTCCTGGTGAAGCTGGAAAGCAAAAAGGATGAGAATACAGGACGCATGGTAATGGCGGAGATCCCTGGCAGTGAGTATACGGTGGATGCAGATATGGTGCTTATCGCCGCAGGATTCCTTGGCAGTGAGAGTTACGTGACCAAAGCATTCGGCGTGGAGGTAAATGGCAGGACAAATGTCCAGACTGAGCCTGGAAAATACGCTACAAATGTGAAGCATGTCTTTGTGGCAGGAGACATGCACAGGGGCCAGTCGCTGGTTGTATGGGCCATCCGGGAAGGTCGTGAGGCAGCACGTGAAGTAGATGAGAGCCTCATGGGATATACCAATCTGTCTGTACAGTAATTATGGAATTAATATGCCGGCATCGGTATAAATAGTCATAATGAAAGCTTGGGACGGATAACGGAACAAAATGAAATCCGTGATAATTATAAGAAACAGTTCAGTCTGCGGGCTGGACTGTTTTTTTGTGAGGGACCTGAAGAGCGGTAACACCAAAAATGCGTACAAAAAGTGATGCTCATATGGCAGCGAAATAGTTGGTATGTGACCACAGCAATGTATAGTTAAATGAATTTAAGAAAAATGTTACAAAAATATTAAAAATATATTGAAATTACTTCGGTTTTTTATTATAATCTATTACGTGATTTGATAATATGATAAACGTGTCCGTATATATTGTGCTTTTTTAGAAACAGTATTGAAAAAGGATGACGAATCCTGTATTATTGTGCATATATGCGGGGAGAGCAGGGATTCAGAATATATTTCGTCGGCTTCGGCTGATATGGATCCCGAATAATATAAGGATTGGTGGAAAAATGAAATTTAAAAAGTTTTGGGGTTTGTTTTTGACAGCAGCGCTTACTTTTTCACTGGCAGTAACTCCTGTTATGGCCGATGAAGTAAGTGATCTGCAGGACAAGGTAAACGATCTGAAAGATCAGAAGGAACAGGTTCAGGGAGAAGTCAACAGTCTGCAGACAGAGCTGGAAACAATCATGACCAGACTTTCGGAGCTGGAGAATGACCTGATTGAAACCGGTGAGGAGATCACGGAGACTCAGGAAGATCTGGAACAGGCACAGGAAGAAGAAAAGCAGCAGTACGAAGCTATGAAACTGCGAATCAAATATATGTATGAGGCTGGAAGTGGTTCTGCAACTGTGGAGAAGGTTCTTACCTCTGGCGATATGACCAGCGTTCTGACACAGGCTGAATATTCAGAGCAGGTACATAGCTATGACCGTGAGAAACTGGAAGAATATGCGGCTACTGTTAAAAAGGTGGAAGAGCTTAAGACATCTCTGGAAGAAAAGCAGGATCAGCTGGAAGCATCTCAGACTGAATTTGAAGAAAAGCAGGATGAGCTGAATACAACAATAAGCGAGAAGAGCAGTGAGATTGATAATCTGGATGTGCAGATAGAAGAAGCTGCGAAGAAAGCAGAGGAAGCTGCAAGAAAGAAGGCTGAAGAAGAGGCCAGAAAGAAAGCAGCGGAAGAAGCTGCAAGAAAAGCGGCACAGGAGGAAGCTGCAAGACGGCAGAATGCTGCATCAAACAGCAGTTCTGATGATGAGGAAAAGGAAAGCAGCGGAAGCAACAGTGGAAGCAGCAGCGGAAGCGGACAGACCTATGTTCCGGATTACAACCAGAGCAAAGGAGAAATCATTGTTAATGCCGCGTATTCACAGCTTGGAGTACCATATGTATGGGGCGGTTCCACACCGTATGTAGGTCTTGACTGTTCCGGTCTTGTACAGTGGTGTTACAGGCAGGCAGGTATTTCAATTCCAAGGACAAGCGGTGCGATCATGTCGAGCGGTACGATCGTAAGTAATCCGCAGCCCGGTGACATCTGCTGGAAACCAGGACATGTTGCTATCTATATCGGAAATGGTAAAATGATCGAGGCACCTCATACAGGAGCGGTCGTAAGAGTCGCAAATGTGAGGGTTACATATTATATCAGATATTAGTCAGAATACAGACAAGCCGATGCGGAAAACTGCATCGGCTTGTTTTATGTACAGGCAATGAAATTGTGGATACAGGACCGGCTAAAGACGGCATTGTTGTAGTATGTGATCAGAAAAACAATAATGATTATTTTGCAGGAACGATTTCCAGCCAGTAGCCGTCCGGATCTGATATAAAATAAATCCCCATGGAAGGATTTTCAAAACAGATGCATCCCATTTCTTCATGTTTCTTGTGAGCAGCTTCAAAATCATCTACAGTAAAAGCAAGATGGATCTCATTGTCACCCAGATTATATGGACGGTCCATATCCCTCAGCCATGTGAGCTCCAGCTGGTGAGGCGTTACACCGTCTCCCAGATAAACCAGTGTAAAACTGCCGTCTTCTGCATTTTTTGTACTAGTGACCGTAAGGCCGAGGGCTTCTTTATAAAAAGCCAGTGACTTTTCCAGGTCATAAACATTCAGATTATTGTGGGCAAAAGTAAATTTCATGAGTACTTCCTCCGTTTATTAATAGTGTTATTACGGTCTTTCTTATTTGTTGAGCTTCTTTTCTGACAGGTGTCAAAAAGAAGCGTGTCTGATAGAGATGATGACTGATTCTTCTGAGATACAATTCTGTCAGAATGAACTATAATATAAAGACCTTATATACAGCATAACAGAAGCAAAAACCTGTTGCAATCAAAACATTTCTGTGATATACTACACACGTTGCAAAAAAACACGTATGCGGATATTTTTGAAGGTGCCTAAGCCGGCAGTGCCGGACGGTCTCAAAAGAGGATGAAGCATGCGGAAGTAAAAAACCAAATGGAGGAAAGAAACATGAGTGTTATTTCAATGAAACAGCTTCTCGAAGCAGGTGTTCACTTTGGACATCAGACAAGAAGATGGAACCCGAAAATGGCTCCGTACATCTACACGGAGAGAAATGGTATCTACATCATCGACCTGCAGAAATCTGTAGGAATGGTTGATGACGCATATAAAGCAGTATCTGACATTGCTGCTGACGGCGGCACGATCCTTTTCGTTGGAACAAAGAAGCAGGCTCAGGATGCAATCAAGACTGAGGCAGAGCGCTGCGGTATGTTCTATGTTAACGAGAGATGGCTGGGCGGTATGCTCACAAACTTTAAGACGATCCAGAGCCGTGTAAAACGTCTGAAAGAGATCGAGGCTATGTCAGAAGACGGAACATTTGATGTTCTGCCGAAGAAAGAAGTTATCGCTCTGAAAAAAGAGTGGGCTAAGCTGGAGAAGAACCTTGGCGGAATCAAAGAGATGAAGAGACTGCCGGATGCAATCTTCGTAGTAGATCCGAAGAAGGAGAGAATCTGTGTTCAGGAAGCACATGCTCTTGGAATCACTCTGATCGGTATCTGCGATACAAACTGCGATCCGGAAGAGCTGGATTATGTAATTCCGGGTAACGATGACGCTATCAGAGCTGTCAAGCTGATCGTTTCCAAGATGGCAGACGCTGTTATCGAGGCGAATCAGGGCGCGACAGGCGAAGAAGAATATTACGATGAGGCAGCTGAAGAAGTAGAAGCAGCAGAAGCTGAAGAGGCTGTAGAAGAGTAAGAGCCGGACAGAGATGCTTCAGCCTGTAGTATAACAGGTTGAAGCATTTTTTGAAGAAGCAAGCTAATATCTGAAATGGAGGAATTTATCATGGCAATCACAGCGGGAATGGTAAAAGAATTAAGAGAAATGACAGGCGCAGGAATGATGGACTGCAAGAAAGCTCTCAACGAGACAAACGGAGATATGGATGCAGCCGTTGAGTACCTGAGAAAGAACGGACAGGCTAAGGCTGAGAAGAAAGCCGGTAGAATTGCAGCAGAGGGTATCGTTAAGACTGTTGTCAGAGATGACAAAGTTGCAGCTATCGTAGAGGTTAACTCTGAGACAGACTTCGTTGCAAAGAACGATGAGTTCCAGGGATTTGTAGAGGCTGTTGTAAATCAGGTTGCTGACAACGATCCGGCTGATATGGATGCTTTCATGGCTGAGCCGTGGGCAGCAGACACTTCCAAGACTGTAAAGGATGCTCTCGTAGAGAAGATCGCAGTTATCGGAGAGAACCTGAACATCAGAAGATTTGAAAGAGTAGTAGCTGAGAACGGATGCGTTGTTTCCTACATTCACGGCGGCGGACGTATCGGTGTTCTTGTAGTGGCTGATACAGATGTTGTGAACGACGAGATCAAGACATGCCTGAAGAACGTAGCTATGCAGGTAGCAGCTATGTCTCCGAAGTATGTATCCCGTGACGAAGTTTCTCAGGAGTTCCTTGATCATGAGAAAGAGATCCTTCTCGCTCAGGCTAAGAAAGAGAATCCGGAGAAGCCGGACAACATCATCGAGAAGATGATCATCGGACGTCTCAACAAAGAGATGAAAGAGTACTGCCTGCTTGATCAGGTATATGTACAGGACAGCGACCTGACAGTTGCAAAATATGTAGATAAGGTTGCAAAAGAGAATAATGCAAATGTAACAGTTAAGAAGTTCGTACGCTTCGAGACAGGCGAAGGAATCGAGAAGAAAGAAGAGAACTTTGCTGAGGAAGTTGCAAAACAGATGAATATGTAATTTCATAGACCGTAAGGTGCTTAAAGCCCTTGAAAATCCCGAAAAACGGGCGTTTTCAAGGGCTTTTTTGCGTTCCGGAGCGAATCCGTAAAGTATCATAAATTATCGTATTTTACGGGTAAATTTGGGGGATTTTTGGGGGAAGAGTTGGGGGAAAGCTATCCCCCAAATGCCATGTGAAACTTCGCCTCTTTCTTCTGAAATGAACAGGAGAAGTTTGCGTGCCGTTTCTTTTTGGGGGATAACGCTATCCCCCAAATTTGAACGTGAGTTAATGTATCTTCCCCCAAATTATCATAAGTTATCAGCAAAAGAAACAGGCAAACTCTGTTTATGAATAAGTGAATATGGATAGATTATGCAAAAGGCCGTTTGTTCTTTATAGTAGAGAGCAGGCGGCTTTTTTGCGTTCTATAAATATATGGCTTTTGTCAGATTTAAAGAAAGAGAGGAAATGTCAATGAAGAATGATGTCAACAAGATCAAAGATGTAAAAAGCACTGTAAATCTGATCTCCGGGGCCTATACATTGCCCCTGATCAACAAACTATTTTCCAACAGTCAGAGGATTGAGGATATGGATGATATTTATTTCTCCATGACTGCATTGATGGATACAGACAGAATCAGCGAGGTGTTCCATATGATAAGAGGATTGTTTGGAATTGCCGGTATGGAATACCCGCAGGAGATCGCACAGTTGGAAAAATCGGAAGAACTGCAGGAATCTTTTGTGTCGGAATTTATTTTTGATTTTTATGATGTGATTGAGGATA
>CALWLJ010000016.1 GCA_944381495.1 uncultured Mediterraneibacter sp.
GACAAGACAATTATACATATCTGTTTCTTATCAAAGAAGAATTTTTCCCATAGACACAGAAAATTTTACGCCCTCTTTTCTTCATAAACAACTCCTTTTGTTAACGATGTGTTAAGGCTCCTAAAAAATGCATTTGTTTCAGTGTAAGCTTAAGGTAGCCTGCCTCATTATCTGTTGCTTGTGGATCCATCTGGAGCAATCTGCTGTGACTCGTCTCTGCTCAATCATCCACTAAAGTCCCGTGCTTATAGGAAATGGGCTGAGATTCTCCTGTAATCTTCCTCCTCCCGCTGCCGCTATTTTTCATATAATCTTACCGTTTTCGTCTCTGAATCGACTATCATTTCATAGTGTTTCAATCCATTACTGTATTCACATAAGACATCATAACTTTTTTCGTCAGGCAGATAATTTTCTCCTTTGATTATTACATTGTCTGCAGATAATTCCTGTTCCAGATATTGATCCAGGCTCTCTACACCAACTTTATCCTTCAGCATATTATTGTTTATTCCAAAGACAAGAAATAATAAACAGAGGATAAAAATTACAATACTTGTTATTATCGATGGAGTTTCATACGGGTTATCGAACTTATAAGTCACCAATTTAGGTAAACCCACTATGAAGCTACATATAGCACCGCAAACAGCGATAAAGAATAAGATATGTATAATAATGTGATAAGTGTTTGCCGCGATCCACCAATCGCTTATATTAATTTCTATCATGTTGTCCTCCTTGTATAATAAGCTATGGAGCCGATTTGCTATATAGCGGGAAATAAACTCTTTCGTTTTTATCGAAATTCCATACGATACAGCTCCCGTAATCGCTGTTCAAGATTCCTGATCTCTTCGTTTCTCATTTTTTCTGCCTTTTGTATAGACTTTTCTTTGTCATACTCAAAATCTTCTCGTAATAAAGAGAATGTACCAAGCTGTGTCTGGATCGCATACCTGTTTTCCCTTTTTCTTGTATATGCGTCCTCGGCGATGTAATTTGCTACAACCGTGCCCTTGATAATTCCTTTACTCAGCGCGAATTTAGTAATATATACCTCCATCTCATCACCCCTTTCTTGCCAAATCATATCATCATTTAAAATATGGGGATTTTTGCAGGAGGCAGCAAAAAAAGACAGGAATAACCTGTCTTTTCATAGCATCGATTAGTAAGAGCTGATATTGAGCAATTGATTTAGGGCCTCAATCGTCACATCCGTATCCATGTTCTGCTCTTCCAGATCCGGCGAAAAGATATTATCGCTGATTTTTAACAGCAATTGTTCAATCTCTCTTTGCTGCTTCTCGGTTAAATCTCTTTGCAGTAGCGTTCTGAGCTCATCCCGATATATTTCCCACTGCGTTTCCGATATTCCTTTTATCTTATTTCCAGATTGTAGCTTCTCATCAATTGCATCAATCTCTCTTTGAAGCTGAGGATGCTTTATAAGCGCATCTTTTTGCATCAGAGCAGAGTCCACTTTCTTTGATATCGATGAAATACTCTCTTGTGTATTAATATTAACACTACTCATATACTCTTTGACCATTGTGTCCTTATCCTTTTTCTTATGAAGAAGGATAACGTCAGCTGTTCCTGAAATGAGACTTAAGTGCGCTTCAATAGTCTGCAACGAAATATCTTTCGTATTCGTATCATATTCATAAGCCAGCTCTGCTAAATGCATAAGCTGCTCTTTAGAGAGCGAGGTAAAATACACGATATAATAATCTTCCTGCTTATCACTATTGATACACAGCTTATTGCACTTAATATTCGCTCCCTGTGCAACCTTCTCTTTCTGATTCACATAAGATATAACAAATTTTTCAGGCAGGGATATTGTAATGTTTTTCTCTACAGCCATTTCCCCTTCATAGATATTAACCTTCGTAGGAATAATTGAGTTTCTACGCCCTTTCGTTGTCTTCGCCACTTCAAAAATAATATCCTCTGGTTTAGCCTTTTTTAGTGATAAATCCAATATCTGATTTATTTTGATCCTGATTTCACAATCAATATACGCATCATTAATAAAGTTGCTCCATTTTTTGATCTCTTTCCTGCGCTTTATGTACTTCAAAAATATTTCAATTGGACTCTCAAGATCCATGCTCCGTGGAAGAAAGTCTATGAGAATAACGCCTCCGGCAATACAGACAATAAAAATTATAAATTTCAAGACATATACAATCATTTTCGTTTCCCCTTTTCTATGAATCATCAAGAATTATGCATCAACTATATGAGCTATCATTCTTGTTTCATGAATACCAGCCATCTTGTTTTGCTTCGTCTATCTCCAAATAATGGCTTTTTATCAATCGCTTTCAGCATTTCACGGGTTTTGATCTGATCCTCGTTCCACTTCATGATCAATACATGATCCGGTTTAAGAACTCTCATACATTCACTGAATCCGGCCTTTATGTGAGGTTTCATTCTGAATAGCCTGCCCGCACTTTGGGCAATGATCGTAATCATCAAAATCCACTTCATATTTTTCGCCACAATTTGGGCAGATCCATGTATCATAGACCATATTTCCATGGTCGTCATAACCGTCTCCTTTAAAGGTCGGCGCTTTTGGCATCATCTTCTCCCTGGCTTCCTGACATTCGGCCGGCGTTCCGATTGCCCGGTATTTTCCGAGTTCAATAAGATCTTTTATAAATCCGATATTGATTCCATCATCATCGGTTTCACCGGATGCTTCACTGATCGTTCTCATTAAATCCTTGATCTCTTCCAGAGTCCCAAACTTTTCATATTCCGCACAGGTTTCGATCACGCCTCCAATTGTTCCATGAGCATTTACCAAACGTAAATATCTTTGAGCCTTCTTGAAATCCTCAATGGTTCCGTACTGTTCATAGTCGCTGATGACCTGATATGCGACGGACAAGTTTTCTTTCTGATTTCTAACCTGCTCTACGGTTCCGATTTCCCGGTACTCACGGACTTCTTTTACAATTCTTTTTAAATAGGACTGAATTTGATCTGCAGTCCCTATTTTTCGGTACTGTTGGACTTCTTTAAGTGCTGTGATTGCCTGTTCGATTGCTTTTACTCTATTGATTCTATACTCAAGAGCTTTTGTTTCCGCTTTCTCAAAATCTTTGCAATAAGCGGTCACAGACTGGATTATTTTTAATTCATCAGATAATATTTCAATTGCCTGTTCTGTTTCCATCACAATCCCTCCTTATACTTGCGCGAGTCCCCTTAAAACTGATTCTATCTCAAAGTAAAATGTTGGTGTTTTTGCAGGAATATGCATTATGTCTATATGAGCATCTTTTGAGTTAGAAGCAAAAAGGGAACTCAGTTCCTTCTTTCATATCCATAACTACATACAATATGATAAAAATGCAAAAAATCAGCAGGGTCGAGCCCTGCTGGAGCAATTCCGGCGTGCAGGAATCGAACCTGCCATTTCTGTCCCCGTCCTTTCAGATATTTATCGGGTTTCCCCGCGGATGAGCGTTTCAGCCATTGAAACCTACGCCGGAGCTTTTGAGGGGAAAAGTAAATTTCCGGAGGTTGCACTCCTCCGGAGTGGGCCGGTGAGGATTTGCACCTCACAGAGAGCCAGGGACATCACTCTTCGCCTTGAATTATACGGTATCATCTACAACCGAGCCCTGATATTCGATACATGTCTGTATCTGCATTGCTATGCGTCTACATTTTCCGCCACGGCCCATTTCCAGTTTGTTGAGCTTTTCCGGAGGCTCTTGCGGTTGATCAGCATCAGGCATCCGCCCATCCTGTAATACCACTCACCGGATTTCAATGCTGATGCAGTCTAAATGACTGCCGAACGATGCACATAGTGCATCAGGACACCGCTTAACGGACGGTGCATGAGTGAAGTCAATATTATGTAAGTTACAGCCGGTAATTCACATAACTAATATTGTTCTTTCACACCGTTATAATATTACAACCATATTTCAAAAAGAATATGATATTTTTTAGTAAGGATAACTTTATAATCTCAAAAAAAGAATTAATGGACAAATTAGACTGATAAACGAATATCGTCTATTTTCAATGTAAAAAAAGGATTGCCATGATTAGCAATCCCTAATAAATAATTCTGTTTCTTGCAGATACCTATTATAAATGAATTTGAGAAAATATCAAAGATTTTGGACAATTAAAGGTGCAAACAGGCGACAAAACCGTCAAATGCGACTATATTGTATAGAATTGTATAGTTTGAAAAAATACAATATATTGTGTTTAGTGCTATATTTTCCGGTTTATCTTGAAAATCAGCTTTATAACTCATAAACGTCCGGAAAGCACATGGCAAAACGGATATCCACCTTTTCTTTCTCCTTCATGACCGCGTTTACCTCGCCGCCGATGTAGCGGGCAGGTTTCTCGATATTCAGTAATATTTCATCACTTAATGCTAATTTTCTCACTTACTCAACACCTTTGCAAAAGACTTCATTATTCATTCGTAACTCTCCATGGCGTCTGCAATGGAGAAATGTAAATCCGTTTAGATTGTACTAAAATGAAAATAGGATGTCAATCCGTCTTAACAGGATATAGAAAAAATAAAAGAATAACAAAATAGCTGGCGGTTCATAAACACGTAAAAAATTTCCGAACGGAAATGTCCTGTCTCCTGTTTCGAAACATGACCTTTTCGTTCGGAAAATCTTTTATCTCATTATGTCATAATCGGTTCGTTGATCTACTGTCTCAATTTTTCTGTTTTTCTGTAAATCTGACATATTTTATAATCGCTACACCTGCAGCTGCCAGTAAGAAAATCCAGATACCAACATTCTCAGAAACTCCTGTTTTTGGGGCTGCAGAAGAACCACTGTCTGTACTGTTACCAGTCTCCTTTTCAGATGACAGGCTCCCAGAAGGCTTGTCAGCCTGACCGCCAGTCTGTCCGACATTATCAGAGACATCTGTAGACGGTACAGTTGGATCCGCCGGGATTTCTGGCTCTGCAGGGTCCTCTGGCTCCGTCGTCACATCCCCTGTCCGATACAGATACATACAATCGGCTGTACCCCAGCCCTCAGCCTGCATGTCCACTTCGATCTGTACGAGGACGTCTGTTTTCTCACTTAATGCAAAACTGATGGAAGGTGTCTGCCAGACAGCCCATCCCGCCATCGAAACCGGATCTCCGCTAAAAAGGACTTCACCCGCTGTATCCAGAATCCGGACTGACACCGTATCGCCTGTATACCCCTGCGCTGATATTTCAAATGTATACCGACCTGGTTCCAACGTAATCGGAGTGTCATATGTCACAGTATCAACTTCGGCTGCAGCGCTATACCAGTGCATACTGCGGCTTCCTTCTTTTGGATCATCTGTTGCGGGAAGGTTGATGCCAGTACCAACAATGGTAAATGCACTGTCGTCTGCCACTTCAAATCCAGCCACATCTGCCGGAATACGATTGGGCTCTTTAACTGTCAGCGTAAATGTTACAGGAGCAGATGATTTTCCTGCGTACTCACCGGAATCCACTTCTTTGGAAAATGTTACAGTACCATTGATCACATATGTACCTGCTATATCTGGATTTGCTGTACTGATGTCAGACTCATTCCAGCTCACTTCCTCTTCAACTTCTCCGCTGTTATATGTTACTGTTACAACTTCAGGCAATGTGTAGCCTTCTCCCGCTTCAATCGTCTCTGATGGCGAGACAATTGCATCAACTGAGACATGGTTTGACACAGCTCCCGTTTTTACCAGTTTCCACACATTAATGCTTGCCAAAGCAGAACCGTCTGAATCAAACATGGCCTGATTATCTACTGCCGATCCTCCATACCATAATCCTGCATCATCCGGATCATACTGAGCAGAATAACTGGACGCCCAGCCAGAACCATATTTCTCCCAGAGTTCTTTGTTTGCGTCAACACGGGCAGAATATTCTTCTCCCTCCAGTCCGGTCGTATCTCCAACAGTGATCCATGCGGATTCCCAGTAATAAACGCCAAGACCTCCGGCCTGATTGACTGTATCAATCACATCCCGCAGGAAACTTGCCTGTCCCTGTGGCGTAAAAGGATACTGAGTCTCAGTCATCATATCTGTATTATTTCCCTCATGGATCGTATTGTCATGTCCATCTGTATCCTCCAGGGTAAAAGCATAGCTTGTCTCTGCTACCATAACATCTTTTCCATATGTATCTTTTACTGTCTGAAGCTGGGATTTCAGATTTGCCAGCGTTCCGTGCCAGGACGGATAATAAGAAGTTGCCAGCACATCATAGTCAACATTGTTTGAATCGAGTATCCCGGCCCATTTGGTCATGTTTGATGACTCCGGATTGGTCACATGGATTACTACTTTAATGCTGTCATTAAAGGCGCGGATTGCCTCTGAACCTGCATTGAAAAGCGTACACATATCTGCAGTATCAGATTCTCCAATGAAAGCATTGTTTGTCTCGTTTCCGACCTGCACCATGTCGATATCAGCGCCGGTTGCAGCGAGCTTTGTCAGCGAATCTGTCAGAAAACTCTTAAGAGCATCTGCTTTCTTATCCAGCGTATATCCTTCCCAGGCTTTCGGAGTCTGCTGCTTGGATGGATCTGTCCAGAAGTCTGAACAATGGAAATCCACCAGCATCTTCAGGCCGGCATCCGCACAGCCTTCTGCAATTTTGACAGCTGTTTCAATGTCATTGTCTCCGCCGCCGTATCCGTTTCCATTGCTGTCATATGGATCATTCCATACTCTGACTCGGACATGGGTCACGCCGCATTCCGCCAGGAATTTACAGAAATCAGATACATTATCGATAATATTGCCATCAAAATCCTGATAAGTAACACCGCTGTTAAATTCAGAAATTACGGAAGAGATGTCCATTCCCATAATAAAATCATCAGAAAGTCCGGGCACCTTCTCCACATTAATATCTGCCTCTACAACTGTATCATCTCCCTCCTCAGGAGCAGCCGCCGCTACATTCAATGTGGTAGTTACGCTGGTCAGGACATTCCACTCGCTATCATACAACTCTGTCACAAGATAATAGATACCCTCTGACGGCAGAGTAACCGTGGTAGCCAGATCATTTGGCGATGCAATCACTGCGTCGGCATTTCCATCGCCGTGTCCGTTACTTTCATAGTAATCTGACCAGGTTGTCATACTCAGTCCTGCTGCAGCAAGATCTGTCACTTCTGTGCCGCTGTCCTTTACAGTTATGTTCAGTGTCACCGTGTCACCGGCAGTAATATCAACAGTACTTGGCACAGCAGTTATAGTATACCCCTCTCCATTTTCTTCCGCATCTCCGTCTGATACTAGTACCAGCGATGCGTCATCCAAATCACAATAGCTGGAATCAGCAAGTTTGCCTGTAATACCGACTGTAACCGAAGCATCTTCCTCAAGAGTAAAAGAGACCTCAGTTGTTGTCCATTCGCTCCAACCATTTAAAGGCACAGCCTTTTCGGCGAGGGTTGTCTCTTCAGATACAGCGGAGAGGAGAAGACTGCTGGCAGTACCACCCTCATCTGCTCCGGCTGACTTTACAGAAGCTGTATAGGTTCCCGCTTTCAGCTCGATAGTCTGAACAGCTTCTGCAGTCAGCCTACCGGCGCCTGTATAATTGGACAGTTGAAGGTAGTTTGTCACATTGCTGTCCCATTCATCTGTTCTTACACTCCACTCTCCAAAGACCTGATCATCTGACACATTTACCGTCCACCCATCGTAATTCCCAGTCTCGAAATCCCCGTTCATCAACAAGTTCTCTGTGTCCGTGTCTGCAGCATATGCATTTGCCAGAGACAATGACAGAACCATTGTCAGAGCCAAAAACAGAGAAAAACTTCTTCTGCTGAACGCCCTGATCTTTTTTTTCATTTTCAGATCATCTCCTTAACATTTTATATGATATTAAAACAATTATTTGCGCAAAATTAACCTCCTTTCCCGTGTTTTCCCTCTTTTCAGAGAACAAGATGCTGTTTATTGCCAAAAATGCGCAATATTTTCGACTTCCCCAGCATCAAATTGTCATAATTATATCACTTTACTGGGGGATTTTATAGTTCTCTTGTGTATTTTATTATTTTTTGTGAAATATGTTGCGCAATTAGTGAGCAATATTGTGCAACTTTATCCTCGTTCGTTTCTATTTTTGTAGATAGCACTCTATATGGCATTACCTAATACATAAAGCATAGTATCATAATTATAAAAGGCGTATCTTTATATGATACGCCCGCAGTTTATTGTTCTTTTTTATTATTTCTGGAATATCTGAATCCGACTCAGTCCTTCTTTAATCATCTCAGATGAACAGGCATAGGATATTCGGATGATGCTTTCACAGCCAGCCCCCATGGCAGAAGCGGGAACAACCGCTACATGTTTTTCCTTTAAAAGATTCTCTGAAAACTCTTTTCCATTCATGCCAGTCTCTGATACATCCACAAGAATATAAAAAGCTCCATACGGTACGGAATATCTGAGATTTCTACACTCAGATAACATCCTTAAGGCCATCTTTCTCCTTCTTGCAAATGTTTCAATCATGCGGTCCACTGCTTTTTGAGTCTCCTCATCTGCAAGACCAGCTGCTAGTCCACTCTGTAGAAATGTCGGAGCGCAAGTGGTACAATATGTGTGGAATTTCAGCAGCGAATCCATGAATTTTCTATCAGCAGCCACATATCCGATCCTCCAACCTGTCATAGCATATGTTTTTGAAAACCCGTTGATAAGGATGAGCCTGTCTTTCATGTCCGGAAATGCTGCTATAGAATACGCCTTTTTCCCATCGTATACAATATCAGCATATATTTCGTCCGAAATTATGATCAGATTTTTCTCTTTTGCCCAATCACACAGTTTCCGAAGATCACTTTCTTCAAATACTGCACCTGTAGGATTACATGGATTATTGAGAATTATCGCTCTAGTACGCTCTGTGGTAAGCTTTTTGACCATCTCAATATCCAACATGTAATTATCATTCCATTTTAAAGGGACTTCAACAGCTTTTGCGCCACACATAAGGACAAGATTTTTATATGTAATAAAAGCCGGAGTAAAGATGAGAACTTCATCACCTGTATCCAAAAAACTGAAAAGCACATTGTTGATTGCCTCCGCCGCCCCACATGTTATCATGATTTCTCCGGCAGAGTCATATCGACAACCCGTTTTTCTTTCAATCCGCTCAGATATTATTTTCAGAAGAGCAGGGACTCCATAGCTTGATGCATAATGCGTATCATTGCTTTCCAGTGCCCGGATTGTTTCTCGTTTGATTGGTTCCGGCGTTGGAAAATCCGGTTCTCCGGCGCAAAATGATACTATATCATCATACCATTTTTTCATATTGCTCACCTCATCCATCAGATCTCTGATAGGCGAAGGAGCCGCAAGCCGCAGCCTTTCTGCCTCCTGACAGATGCGCCCTGTCATTTTCTCATCTCCTCCCGTTCCAAAACATCCACCATACTCTTTTCAAGTTTTTCAAACAGTTCATCACAGTATTCCTTTGTGCAGAGCAGACCAGGAATAAACTGAAGGACGTATTCATCAAACCTGGCATTAATAGCCCACACCCCATGTTCAGCAAGTGCCCGCATCATCTTTCGTCCCCCATCTTTTACATGGAATGATAATCCGATTATCAGTCCTCGCTGTGTATAATCTGTAAAGAAATTTGGATATTTCATTTTAAGTTTATCAAAATGTTCCTTCATATATTTTGTTAGCATTGACACATTGGCTGCCGTACTTTCTCTTGTTGTAATATCAAGAACTTTTCCGGCAACTGCACAGCCCAGTTCCGACCCGCCAAATGTAGATGTATGGAGCCTTCCAATCTCTTCTACCCATTTTCCGGCTTCCTTTGTCATAATAGTTGCCGACATAGGATATATCCCGCCAGATAATCCTTTTCCACAGACGATCACATCAGGATCGACGCCTTCCAGACTAATTGCCCACAGAGTGCCAGAACGCATCATGCCTGTTTGTGTCTCATCTGCGATGTACAAAGTACCATATTTCTCACATAGCTTCTTTACACCTTTTAAATATCCAGATTCAGGAATCTTGAATCCGTATGTGGCAGGTACAGTTTCAATGATAACTCCGGCAACATCCTCTTTTTTAAGGACTGCTTCCATTGCATTCATGTCATTCATTGGAACCTGGACAAAATCCTCATCGCCTTCCCCGCAAAGGAAAGGATCCTTAAAGAACGGATCTCCAGTATTAAGTGCAAGGCCAGTATGTCCATGATAACATTTCTCAAGAGAAACTATCTTACGTCTTTTCGTCGCATAACGCACAGTCTTGATTGCTACATCTACTGCTTCCCCGCCGCAACTTGAAAATATAGCGTATTGCATCCCTTTCGTCGATAATTTTACAAGTTTTTCTGCAAGATATCCTCTGGTGACTGATCCGAAATGATGATTTCCAATATCAAATTCACGTGATGCCTCATAAAGCCGTTCCAAGACTTCTTTATTTCTGTGTCCAAGATTAAATGTTCCTCCATTAAGATGCAGGTTCATATATTTTTTACCGTCCAAATCCCAGAAATAGTACCCTTCTCTTCTTCCGATCATAATCCCAATACCTTCATCATACCAGTATTGTGTTCTGCTGGGATTCCAGTAATTCATACATCTTTCCCTTGATTTTTCCTTGCTATATTTATTGTTGTCCAAAAACATTCTTTCCATCCTCCTTTATATCATAAATCTTTTTTCCTCCCAGCCATGTTTCCAGTACACGGATGTCTTTGATCATATTTCCTGGAGTCTGGAATACATCCATATCCGTCACGATAAAATCAGCCAGTTTTCCTGCGGTAAGTGTCCCCTTTTTATTTTCATCAAAAGAAGAATATGCCGCATTTTTTGTGTACAGGCTTACCGCATCAAAAACGCTGAGCCGTTCCTCGGAGCGCCATCCACCATTTGGTCTACCGTTTTCGTCTTGTCGCATTACAACAGACCATACTCCCCAAAATGGATCTATAGGTTCTACCGGAGCATCCGAGCTTCCCGTCATCATGATTCCCGCTTTTTTTAATGTATTCCAAGCATAAGAATATTTCAGACGTTCTTCTCCTAGTCTGTCTGCAGACCACCATATATTTGTATTTGATGTGTAGCCCGGCTGGATATCCACTATTATCGGAAGATCTTTTATACGATTAATAAGATCTTTCCTCATTACTGTCCCATGGATCAGACGAAAACGGACATTTTTCTTTGGATTTTTCCGATAGCACTTCTCCATGGCATTGACTGCTACTTCAATCCCTCTATCTCCGATAGCATGAATGCCAACCTGAAGATCTTGCTCGTATGCCTTTTTGCAAAGATCAGTGATTTCCTCTTCCGAATAGTTCAAAATTCCTTTGTTGCCAGGGTCATCAGTATATTCTTCAGAAAGAGCCGCATCTCTTGTCCCAAGAGAACCATCACTGTATATTTTGAAAAATCCATATTTTAGATAGTCGTTACCAAATCCTGTTTTCATTGAAAAAGAAGGAAATTCATCAAAGCTGATATACACTCTCTCCGGAAGCCTTCCCTCTTCATATAATTCCTGATATAGATTCAGATATTCCGGAGCACCAACAAATTTCCCCTGGATTGGATGAATCCCGGTGATTCCATGACTGCTCATTTCTTTTAAAGCATCATAAAGGATCTCTTTTTTTGCCTCTTTGTCGGGGCATGGGTCCGGGATCATATCGAGGATCGCTTTCATATCCGTTTCACGAATCACCCCGTCACCTGAAGGATCCATTCCTGCTAGCTCAAGGACTTTGGAGTTTACCACGCAGATATGCATACAGTAGCGGGTAATTATCACGGGCTGATTTCTGCTCACCTCGTCTAACTTCTTTCGGCAAGGCAGTTCCTGATTAGGAAATTTCTGTTCATCAAAGCCAAATCCCCGGATCCATCCTTCCTTGATATTACCTCTATTTTTGAGAGCCTGAAGTTTTTCCTGCACTTCAGTTATATTTACACACTCTTTCAAATCTGCCTGCAAAAGAGTCTTTGCATAGTTAAATGTATGCTGATGACAATCGATCATACCAGGCAGGACCGTATGACCGGACAGATTGATAGTTTTTGCAGCATGTATTCCGCTTATTTTGTTATTGTCTCCTGTTGCAAGTATTTTCCCATCCCTGACAGAAAACGCCTCAAACTTCTCACCTTCTCGTTCCATACTATATACTTTTCCATTTATAAAACTGATATCAGCCTCATACATATATCATTCACCTAAATCCAAAATCATTTCCGTTACTATTAACATAAGCCTGAGCCATCTTTACTGTTTGTTCATAATAATCTGTCGGGACCTTTTTTACTGTATCATTCTCCATATGCGAGGCAATCCAGCCAATACGAACGATCTTCCTCATCACGATAAACGTCGGGATCATTTTCCGATCTTCTTCAGAAAGGGTGCGAATCGACTCGTAGCCATGCATCCATGCATTTATTTTTTTACGGATTTCTTTGTCATATTCAAGTACAGATGTGCTTAAATCATAGAGGAACCATCCAAAACCACAGTCGTCAAAATCCAGTATCTGAACGAGATTGCCATCCACAATGACATTGTTGATATTCAGATCCGAATGTATCAGTCCGTAGCGGTCAGCTCCCCGCCCGTAATCTTCAAGTCTCCTACGTATGATCCGCACGGCCTCTTCAAGAACCGGAATCTGTTCCTCTGTAAGGAATGAATTTTCCTTCCAATTTCCTACCCTGGAGTTTTCTCCAAGTAGATCTTCCACATCCCATTTGAAACGCTTTAGTGATCGCGAAGGTGCCCAATTCTGTACCTGCATGTGCAGTTTTGCAGCTATTTTTCCAACCTCTGACAGATATTTGTCCGCATTCTCTCCCTCTATTTCCCGAAGTATTTTCCCTTCAAGAAACGAAAACATTGTACAGTAATATCCACAAAGCTCCGAGAGGAGTCTGCCATCACTGTTCGGAATCACCCGGGGCATATGTATGTCCGTGCTGTATTCTAATTCTCTGATCCAAAGGAGCTCTGCATCCAGCTCTTCCTTTGAATGATATCCCGGCCTGCACAGCCGCATAGCATATTTTCCTTTCTGGGATCTGATCATCCAGTTATAATTTTCCGAATACTTCATTAGAGAAACCTCATAGCCTTCTCCAAGATCATAAATACTGCCAAGCCTATCCTGAAGCATTATCTGCAAACGTGTATCTTCTCTCTGCAATCCCATCTTTATATTGCTCCCTTTTCTGTGATCTCATTCCTGCAACGCCTATGTGAAGCATAGGAAATTACATTTTCCGCTGTCACCCTTATCAGTTGTTCCGTTGCCTCTTTTGTATAAAAAGCCGTGTGTGCCGTATAAATCACATCATCTCTTCTTGTCAGCTTCCAGAATATTTCGTCATCATATTTCGGATCTACAGTCCTGATATACTTATCTTCATCTTCATAGACATCAAAAGCAAACCCACCCATTTTACCTTTTTCCAGAGAATCCAGAACAGCACGGGCATCAACCAGTCCTCCTCTTGCTGTATTGATCAACACAGCACCTTTTTTCATCTTGTCTATTGTTTCTTGACTAAACTCATGATAATTGGCTCCCGTTAGAGGACAGTGAAGTATAACTGCATCAGAATGTTCAAGAAGGTCATCTCTATTTGTGTAAGTAACCATAGAGGCCAATGAATCATCCGGATAAAGTGTATGTACCAAGATCGTACAGCCAAAGCCGCGCAAAATCTGTATGGTACGGCTTCCGATTCTTCCTGCTCCTATTATTCCGACAGTCATATCAGCTAACTCTTTTCCAAGGATACCATTTAAAGTAAAATTGCCCGACTCCGTCATCTGAATCTGTCTCTTAAGTTGTCTGATCATTGCCAAAAGCAGAAGAACTGTATGTTCACTGATTGCCCCCGGAGAATACTCAGGAACATTAGCAGCACATATGTTGTGTCTCTTCAGCGCACTAATATCCAAATGATCAAACCCTGCCGATCTTGTTACTATGTACTTTACACCATATCGCTCCAATTCTGCTGATTCTTTTTCACCGATGATGCTATTCGTAATCAACCACACCAATTCATATCCCTTCGTCTGGGAAGCATTTTCCGAAGTTAATACTCCTTCCGCAAAATCCACCTTACTGATCTGTGGTATGTCAAGTCTTCTTCGGATATCTTCTCTTTCTTCCTGTTCTTCACCAAAAACAAGTACCTTTATACTCATCTTTTTCTCCCTGCTTATTTTTTTTCGGACAGTTTCTGCACTTCTGATTTCGGAAGACGATATATCGTCCATTCCGACATGGGGATAGCGCCCATGCCCTTATAAAATCTGATAGAAGGTTCATTCCAATTAAGACAGAACCATTCCATCCTGCCGCAGTCATGTTCCATCGCAATTTCTGCAAGACAGGCAAATGTGGCACTTCCCAACCCTCTGCCTCTTACTTCCGGGTTGAAGAATATATCTTCTACATATAAGTTTGTTTTTCCGAGAAATGTAGAAAAACTGAAGTAATACAAGGCATATCCCACTGCTTCACCATCCAGCTCTCCTATCAGTACACGACAAGATTTTTTTACAAATACAGAATCATATATATCCTGCTCTGTTGCCACGACAGCCTCCTCCATTTTTTCATACTTCGCAATTTTCTTTATAAAATCCAGGATCAGAGCCGCATCTTTTTCTTCAGCCTGGCGAAGTCTAAAACCTTCAATTGACGTTTCAAAATATTTGGACATAAGCCTTTCCCTCCTAATAAACATTATCCAGCCATAAAACGCGCTAGAAATTCTGCTGTATACGGACTTGTTGGATTGTAGAAAATACGTTCCGGTGATCCTTGCTCCACAACAGAACCGTCTTTCATAAAAATCGTTTTTGTTGATACATCTCTGGCGAATGCCATTTCATGGGTTACAATTACCATCGTAATTCCCTCTTGCGCCATCTCCTTCATTACTGCCAGTACCTCTCCCACCATCTGGGGATCCAATGCGCTTGTAGGCTCATCAAACAAGATCACTTCCGGGTGCATACAGAGAGCACGGGCAATGGCAACTCGCTGTTTCTGTCCTCCTGACAGCTGATGTGGCATAGCATTAATCTGAGGATGCATACCCACCTTTTCAAGATACTTTTCTGCTTCTTCCCTAGCTTCTTCCTTATTCTTCTTCAATACATGAATTGGTCCGAGCATGCAGTTATCCAGAACCGACATATTATTAAACAGATTAAAAGACTGGAACACCATTCCCATTCTTGAGCGGAATTGTTCAATATTCATCTTATATTTTGTGATGGGCTGTTCATGAAAATATATCTGTCCGGAAGTAGGTGTCTCCAACAGGTTCAAACATCTTAACAACGTCGTCTTTCCGGAACCTGATGCTCCAATAATACAAGTAACATCTCCTTTACGTACATGAAAGTCTACCCCCTTTAATACCTGGTGATTTCCAAAGCTTTTCTTTAGGTCATCTACACGAATAACAATCTCTTCCTTTCGCTTTTTTTCTGCCATTACACTTCCCCCTTCAACTCTGTAGATCCTGTGCTTTCAAGACTGTAATCTGCCGCTCCGTCCATTTTTTTCTCTATGAACCGAATAATTCTTGATATAACAAGCGTCAGGCACAGATAAATGACCGCAACAATAAAGAATGATTCGAAATATTTATAATATACGGAAGCAGCGGTTTTTCCAGCGAAAAACAGTTCGGAAACCGAGATCACATTCAATACAGATGTGTCTTTTATATTAATTACAAGCTGATTACCGATCTGCGGCATGATATTTCTGATAGCTTGTGGCATAACGATAAAACGAAGGATTTCAAAATGTTTCATACCGATAGCCTTTCCGGCTTCAAATTGTCCGATATCTACCGAATCAATGCCACCTCTTACAGACTCTGCCATATAAGCTCCGGTATTTATAGAAACTACTAAGAATCCACAGGGAAGAGCCGCCAGCGAGATACCAATCATAGGCAGTCCATAGTACATTACCATTGCCTGTACCATCATAGGTGTTCCTCGGAATACCTCCACATAGATATTAAAGATTAATTTTAGTATACCTATAAAAAGCTTTTTGTATAACGGATCCGTATCCTGGATCTCTATTGTCTGAATTGAGCCGCATATAAATCCGATCACACATCCGGCAACAGTTCCGACCAGTGCAATCAAAAGAGTCCACATACAACCTTCCAGAAATATCCCGCCATATTCTTGTGTCAGAAAAATTACCCAATCCGCAAAATTTCCATCTGTAGGAACGGAAAGAGATGCTGATAAAACAAACATGATCTCATCTCCTTTGCTTTTTTATTCTGATGCAGGCTGTTCTGCGATTGCTTCTTCCATCCACTTGTCTCTTGTTTCATTGGAAATTTGAGCAAGTTCTTTATTAATCGCATTCAACCTGTCAGTATCGCCTTTCTTTACAGCGACCGCGATAGATGTAACAGATTCGTCAACGTCATACCCTTTATCAAACGTTAGAATCTTAAGATCCGGATTTGTTGCAACTGCTGCAAGTGCAGCCGGTTTTTCCGCGATCGTAGCATCTATTCGACCGGAAGTAAGTGCTACGATTACACTTGCCATATCAGGAAGTGCTTCCTCAATCTGTGCATTAGGGATCTGCGAGAGTGTGTCATACATTTTTGTGCCCTGCTGCGAGGTGACTCTTGCACCAGAGAGATCTTCTATGCTTTTAGCATCTGCATAAGATCCATCCGCTTTCACAAGTGTTACATATTCCGCTGAATAATACGGATCTGTAAAATCAACACTCACCTTTCGTTCTTCTGTTGGTGACATTCCTGCAATAACTGCATCAATCTTATCTGACTGAAGCGCCATAATAAGTCCATTCCACTCAATTTTATAAACTTCAAGCTCACATCCCATGCTTTCAGCAAGATCCTTTGCAATTGTAATATCATATCCATTAACATATTCACTAGTTCCCTCAATAGGGACTGCCCCATTGCTGTCATCTGTCTGAGACCAGTTATATGGAGGATTTTCACATTCCATGCCGACACGAAGAACGGCTTTTGAACCGTTTCCCTCCTGCCCGGTTTGTGTTTCACCCGACGTTCCACTTCCACTGCAGCCTGTCAAAACAAAAGCCATGCTGAGCATTACTCCAAAAACAATACCTGTTGCTTTTCTTTTCATAAGAATAACCTCCTTTTGTACGGGTAGTCATAAAACAAAAAAAGATGCCGTCCGGGAATTTCCCTTCTGACATCTTTGTCTGAACTTGTTTCAGTTCTTGTTTTATGTTGGGACTATCATAATCCTTCCACTTCCATCTGTCAACACAATTTTTCCAGTTTTTCAATATTTTTTTATCACATATTTTAATTTAGAATTTTTCAAGTCTCTCAAAAATGGCGGTTTTAAGCCATTTTCTTGACATTTTTACGTATTTTCATTATACTCATTTTATATTTAGATTGAAAACTGGTCTGACCGGTATAACAAAAGGAGGAATGCAGATGAGTAAACTTCTTTATCAGGATGTAGCAGATAAAATAGAAGATCAGATTAAGTGTGGGAAATGGAAAACAGACGATAAGCTTCCATCAGAACGCATACTCGCCCAAGAGTACCATGTAAGCAGGACAGTAGTCCGCGAGGCGATCAAAACATTGAATGAAAAAAAGGTAATTATCAATAGACCAGGAAAAGGTAACTATGTCAGCTGTCCGGACAACGATTCTCTTACATCCCAGTTTGAATCATTGGTCAGCTATAACAATATCTCTATTCCCGATCTAATTGAGGCCAGGGAAGAGCTCGAAGTTGTTATTGGAGCACGTGCGATAAAAAACATAACCCGTTCTCAACTGAAGGAAATGACTGTTCTCTATCAGCTGTTAGACAACTCATTATCTGATTCTTCCGCCTTCAACCAGTATGATTACAGCTTTCATGTAAAACTTGCAGAATGTTCAGGGAACAACTCTCTGAAGATGATCTTTGTATCACTGTATTCGATCACTGGAAGGAGCAATTACGCCTCTGTAATCAGTACACTACCTGTTCGGCAGGCCGCTCAGAAAGATCATCTTGCAATTTTAACGGCGCTCAAGAGCCGTTCCCCAAGAAATATGAGTCGTGCAATACGCAATCATATGAAGTGCATACGTGAACATATGACGCTGGATCAGACCTTGTAAATCGCAATAATATTCTTTAAAGTTCATTCCATGCCTCCCGTATTGACTCAACATCAAGATCCTGTTCAATTTGATGGACGATAGCAGTGCTGTCAACTTCAGCTACACTGACGTTACTCTGATCCATGTAAACAAAACAGATAAAGCAAAGAATACTTACCACCAGCCGTATGTAGAAGCTGCTGCTCTGAGAATTCTGCTTTTCTGCTTTTTCATCATACAAGTCATGATACAGACTTCCATATCTTGGATGTACTGCAGGAATTTCTTGTTTATCATCATACAGTTTTCGCGTCTGCCGAAGAAGTTCTCTTCTTCGGACTTCCGAATCATTCATATGATCACCAAATCTGTTTATTGGTTAAATTTATGATGCAGATTCTTGAACTAGAACAACAGTCGCTGTTGATGATTTACCACATGGGATCTGGAACATGTCCGTTAAATGAAAAATAGATTTGCCTAAGCAATTTAAAAACCGGGAGAGCTATCTCTTCTTTCAGAGTATAATCTCCCGGTTCATCTATTCTTTTATATGTGAATTTCAATGCTGGCCTTTACCGGTCTGCCAGTTCGCTGGTGATATCCTCCCAGGTCACGCCGCGCTCAACCATGAGCACCATCGCATGATACAGGAAATCACAGATTTCATACTTCACTTCCTCAGGATTAGGATTCTTTGCCGCGATCACAATTTCCGTGGCTTCCTCTCCCACTTTCTTCAGGATTTTGTCAATTCCCTTTTCAAAAAGATAATTGGTATAAGAGCCTTCTTTTGGATTAACCTTCCTGTCCTTGATGGTATCATACACACTTTCAAATACCTGCAACGGATTTTTTGCATCATAATCCGCACCTACAATAGATGTATAGAAGCAGGAACGATTTCCGGTGTGACAGGCAGCCCCGACCTGATCCACCTTTGCCAGCAGGGTATCTTTGTCACAGTCAACCGCTATGGATTTGACATACTGAAAATGTCCTGATGTCTCGCCTTTTACCCACTGACACTGACGGCTGCGGCTATAGTAAGTCATCCGTCCGGTCTTCACAGTATGATCAAAGGCTTCTTCATTCATATAAGCCATCATCAGCACTTCATTCGTTCTGTAATCCTGCACGATTACCGGAATCAGACCGTCAGAATTCAGCTTGAATTCACTGAAGTCCAAAAGGCTTTCAAAAGAAGTCATTTGGATCCCTTCATTCGTACAGATATCCTTGAATTTATTGAAATCCATATCCGGCTGACTGATAAACTTTCCGGATACCCCTTTTACACCGCCGGATTTTAAAATCCGGAGAATCTCGCTCTGTTCCATAGTATCTGTGACAACTACACACGGAATATTTGTAACATCAATTACAGAGTTTAGATCGAGACGATGCATGAAAATAATTTCTGAACTGTATTCCTCGATCAGATGCTGCTGTTTGAATAATGCATCAAAATCATTAAGAGAAACAGCAATCCGCTCTTTTCCAAACCGCTTTGAAACTTCTTCAATCAGATCCTTTGAAATATTTTTGGAGAAATTCAGCATAGCACGTTTTGCTCCTGCGTACAGAATCTTTTTAACGTCCTCCGCTCTTCTTATATTTCCTCCTGCAATCATAGGAATACTGATCACACGGTTTATTTTTTTCATCAAATCGATGGACTCGTCATGTTCCTCATCTGAGTTAGAAAGGTCAAAAACGATTAATTCGTCAGCTCCTCTCTCACAGTACTGTTTTGCCAGTTCAATGACGTCATCAGAGAGAACCGTGTCGTCATCAAACCATCTTACCGCCTTTCCCCTGCCAATGAAAATACAGGGGGTCAGTCTTTTATAACTCATTATGTTTTATCCTCCTGTTGTATGTATGTTACAGCGACCCCTTTGTAGACCATACCCCGCTAATACGTGGTTCACTGGAAGTAGCCATATCCAGAGATTTTCCGAATGCTTTGAACAATGCCTCAGCCATATGATGATTGTTTCCTCCGTCAAGGATCTTTAAATGAAGATTCATGCCTGCACTATAGGAAACAGCATAGAAAAACTCACGAACCATCTCTGTATCCATTCCGCCCAGCTTCGGTACAGTAAACTCTGCCTGGAAGTTCAAATATGGCCGTCCTGACAGATCAACAGCCCCAAGAGCAAGCGTCTCGTCCATGGGCAGAATAAAATACCCATAACGGCGGATTCCCGCCTTGTCCCCAAGAGCTTTTTGAATTGCCTGTCCAAGGACAATTCCTGTATCTTCAATCGTATGATGGCTGTCCACCTCCAGATCGCCGCTGACTCTCACATCCAGATTAAACAGCCCGTGACGGGCAAATCCATCCAACATATGATCAAAGAAGGGAATTCCTGTATCGATATTATTCTGGCCCTGTCCATCCAGATTGATTGTAACAGTGATATCTGTTTCTTTTGTTGTCCTGGTACAGCTTCCGATCCGTTCATCCATGATCTATTCCTCCTCGAACCGTACTTTGATGGAATTTGCATGTGCGGTCAAATGCTCCGCTTCTGCAAACTTCTCAATGTCTGTATGTATCTCTTCCAGTGCATCCCTGGAATAAGAGATAATGCTGGACTTTTTAATAAAGTCATCTACAGAAAGGGGCGAGAAAAATTTTGCCGTTCCATTGGTCGGAAGGACATGGTTAGGCCCTGCAAAGTAATCTCCCAGAGGCTCGCTTGAATATTCCCCGATAAAAATAGCTCCTGCGTTGCGGATCCTGGTCATGACATCAAAGGGATTTGCAGTCATAATTTCCAGATGTTCGGACGCTATTTCATTAGCTGCATCGATGGCGTCCTCCAGTGTCTCTGCCACCAGAATATGGCCGTAGTTGTCCAGGGACTTCTGGATGATTTCTCCTCTTGAAAGTTCCCTGATAAATTCATCCGTCTGTGCAGAAACTTTTTCAGCCAGCTCCATACTGGTAGTAACAAGAATCGCGCTTGCCAGCTCATCATGCTCTGCCTGAGAGAGCAGATCCGCTGCCACATAACGCGGATTTGCCGTCTCATCTGCAAGTACAAGGATCTCGCTGGGCCCGGCAATGGAATCAATACTCACATGTCCGTATACAGCTTTTTTTGCCAGAGCAACATATATATTTCCAGGACCAACAATCTTGTCAACCTTCGGGATACTCTCTGTACCATATGCCAGAGCCGCAATGGCCTGAGCGCCTCCCACTTTATAGATTCGGTCTGCTCCTGCCTCTTTAGCTGCAACCAGCGTTGTTGGCGTCACTTTTCCGTCTTTGCCCGGAGGAGTGACCATTGTAATCTCATCCACTCCGGCAACTTTCGCAGGCATAATATTCATCAGCACAGAGGACGGATAAGCAGCTTTTCCGCCGGGGACATAGACGCCTACCCTGTGGAGTGCTGTGACCTTCTGTCCCAGTATCGTTCCGTCCGGACGGCTGTCAAACCAGCTGTACTGCATCTGTTTTGCATGATAGGACTCAATGTTCTTCAGTGCTCTGCGTATAATGCCCAGCAGCTCCTCGCCAACTTTTTCATAAGCCTCGCTGATTTCCTCATCTGTGACAACAAGTGTTGACGGGTTGATCTCCACCCCATCAAATTTCTTCGTATATTCAAATACTGCCTGATCCCGATTCTCCTTCACATCATCAAGGATTCTCCGGACACTCTCCTCATATTCTGCATAACTGTTGGGGCTTCTCTTCAGAAGATCCTCCAGCAGATTTTTCTTTGTACTTTCATCCAATTTCTCAATTCGCATATCTAATCCTCCCTAACTAGCTTTCTCAGTTCTGAGATCAGTTCCCGGATCCGGTCGTTTTCCATACGCATACTGACCGGATTGACAATCATCCTGGCAGACAGAGGGCACACTTCCTCAAGTACGACCAAACCATTTTCTTTCAGCGTGGATCCTGTCTCCACGATATCAACGATAACCTCTGACAGCCCCACAATAGGAGCCAGCTCAATAGAACCATTCATCTTGATTATTTCCACAGTCTGATGTTTTTTATTATAGAAATAATCCTTTGCAATATTCGGATACTTGGTTGCCACACGGATCCGTTCATGATGCTTTAGAAGTTCTGCCGCATCCTGATACCCGCATACGCACATTCTACATTTACCAAATCCCAGATCAAGTACTTCATGCACTTTTCTTCCCTCTTCGATTATCGTATCTTTCCCTACAACACCGATATCCGCCGCTCCATATTCTACATAAGTGGGAACGTCCGGCCCTTTGGCCAGAAAGAACTTCAGCTTTAGCTCCTCGTTTGTGAAAATCAGTTTTCTTGAGCTTTTATCTTTCATCTCCTCACACGTGATTCCCAGTTTTTCAAGCATCTCCAGAGTTTTGCTGGCGAGCCTGCCTTTTGTGAGGGCAAATGTCAAATATTTCATAACTGTACTCCTTTACTACTTCTTTGCCGTATCAATGACCTTTTCTTCTCCGGTAACCAGATTTACCATTTCAATCTTAAGGTCGTCCCTGAGATAAAGCATGCTGACAACAGAAGACCGTTTTCCATATGCTTCAAACTTCTCACGCCCATCCTCACTCTCCCGCTTCATCAGCAGGATATTCTTTCCCTTGTTACGGAAATTTCTCGCCATGGAAACAGCCTGTCTCTCTGTTTCCTCTGTATAAACGATCAGATTACGATGTTCAGCGGGCGTCTCGATCTTCTGACGGTCCATTGCGCTGAGCAGCTCGTCAAGGATAATAGCAAATCCGATAGACGGTGTATTTTTCCCGAATTTTTCCAGGAGATGATCGTAACGTCCTCCTCTAACTACTGCATCGCCTGTTCCATATGTATAAGCCCTGAAAACAATACCACTGTAATATCCGTAGCTTCCAGTCATACTGAGATCAAATGTAATATGGTCCTCAGCCCCATACAGTTTCAGAAGATCGTAAATATGCTGCAGACGGGTAATGGCAAGTCTTGCCTCAGCACTCGGCGCCACAGCCGCAGCCGGCTCAAGTATCTCCGGGCCGCCCATCAGTTCAGGCAGTATGCGAAAAGCCTCCTTCACGGCTTTCTCCGCTTTCCTGTTATCCAAAATCTCTTCTACGCCGAAATAATTTCTGTTCACGATCAGAGTCCGGATTTCCTCTTTTTCCGCTTCTTCAAGATCCGTGCTTTCCAGCAGGCTGTGAATAAAATCCACGTGGCCGATATTAACCTGAAATTCCTTCAGCCCGATTTTCTTTAACCCGTCCACCACCATGGCAAGCATTTCAGCATCAGCCTCGATCGAGTCGTCGCCGATCAGCTCGGCTCCCAGCTGTGTATTCTCCTTCAGCCTTCCCTGGTAACTGCTGTGATTGATAAAAGTATTGCCTGCATAGCAAAGATGAAGAGGGAAGTCTTCATTCTCAAACAGCGTTGCGGCAGCCCTTGCAATAGATGGTGTAATATCCGGACGCAGAGAAAGGATATTGCCGTCTCTGTCAAAAAATTTATAAAGTTCCCGAGTGGAAGTAGAGCCGATTTCCTCCCGGAATACGTCGTAATACTCAAATGTAGGGGTCTGAATATCCTGGTATCCGTACTGATGCAGCACGGTACTCAGCTTTTTCTGGAGTGAGATTTTTTTCTCGCATTCTCTGTTGTAAATATCTCTGACACCTTCTGGTGTATGAAGTTTCTGTTCCATTTATGTTATCTCCTTTCACTTTACCGTGCTAATACGTTAAAATCCATCTGTCATTATACGAATTTTCCCCTTTTCTGTCAATCCCTGAGATTGAGATCCTTCTGTATATATTCGAGATAGGGAATAAAAAAACCGTTCTTCATTTCCATGAACCATCCCGGCTCCAGTTCATCAAATCGAAAGCTCTTCCTTCCGCCCCTGACCGATCTGTCCCAGAATTTTCGAATTTGTTCATATCTCATATAATACAGCTCATCCCTTGTACTGTAGTAAATAAGAAGAAAAGCTATTCCATTCTGTTTCTCGAATCTGTCCATAAAATCCATCTGATGCTGATGCACATTCTGAAGAGGAAATGTATCGGCACTGCATTCTTTTGCGTCAAAACATACAGGAATCCCCTGGACCGCACCGATATAATCCACTGTACTGATCTTATCAAAGTAAGCCAGCGTAATATGACGGTGCTCCTTGTCGATTTTCACAGGAGTAATAGGGGTCGGAATCTTCTGGATCAGAGCCAGCCCGATCTCCGCGTACCTTTCATTGGTGCGGTTAATAAGCTCCTCCAAAGTAGATCCCCGAAGTCCTCTCGAATTCCATGTAGCCATGTCACATCACCCCGCAGTCCCGGCATATAGTCTCAAAAAGCTCCGGGAGAGGCGCTGTAATTTCCATCCCGGACAAGGATTCGAGCTCTCCCCGACAAAAAGGCATACACAGGCGGTAAGAATGAAGCAGCTGAGATTTCAGCCCATATTTCCTGCAGAATATATCATTCACCTGCCGGTCGCCATATTTATAATCTCCGATAAGAGGATGCCCGGATGAAGCCAGATGAGCCCGGATCTGGTGAGTTTTCCCTGTAATCAGATGAACTTCCATGAGAGTAATATCAATTGTTTTCTCAGCAGCACGCCATTCCGAACGATCTGCCTCTCCATTTTTCCGAAAAATTCTCCCTTGTCTCAGCGGCCTGTATTCAGTAGCAACAAGCGCCGCTCCTTTTACTGGCTCACGGGAAACTGATACCCGGTTAGTCTTCTCATCCTTTACCAGATATCCTTCAATATATCTGGCTTGACGAACCGTTCCTTTTACCAGACAGAGATAGTACTTTTTCATGGATCTTTCCCGAAACATGGCGCTTAAGTCCTGAAGTGCCGTTAAAGTCTTTCCGGCAGCCACAAGCCCGCTGGTATTTCGATCCAGACGATTGCAGACGGACGGGCGGAATGTTCGCAGTTCCTCCTGGCGCAGCTGTCCGCTGTCCAAAAGATAGGCAATCAGATATTCTACAAGAGATACATCCTCTGGTTTTGCCTTCTGAGACAACATTCCAGCAGGCTTGTTTATAAAAATAGTATGCGCATCCTCATAGATTATGTCCAGTTTCCCCGCATCTAAATTCATCCCTTTCGTTCTATCCCTGCCATCCTGCTTTGCGTCTACATCTGAGAATTTGTCTATTGTCTCATCCGAAAGAAAAAGTTTCACCCGATCTCCCAGGGAGAGAATCTCTTTTCCTGTGGCTTTTTTCCCGTTCAAAGTGATATTTTTCTTCCGCAGCATCTTATAGAAGAAACTTTTTGGCGCCTGTTTCATATATTTTCCAAGAAATTTATCCAGACGCTGCCCTGCTTCGTTGTTACCTATCGTTAGTTCTTTCATAATCCTCCTAAGCTTTACATGGAAATATTCAGGATTACATTACGGATTGCTTCCTCCCGCTCTTTCGTATCCTCTTTTTCCACTGCTGCAATATTATTCAGCCCCTCTGCCCGTGCTGCAAAAGGTTTATACTGGTTCAGTATCTTTACCGTCAGACCGGTAAACTGATTCTGAGCAAGTATGCTTCGAATGTGTTTTGCAAGTTCATCCAGATTTACCTTACTGTAGTGTGTGTATCCATAAATATTATGTCCAGAAATAACGATACAGTCCACTGGCATGATCTTTTCCGTACTAGTGATTACCATGTCATAGCAGACTGTAAGATTTCCGGTCCTTTTTGCAATATCATCCGCCATCTTTCTGTCTATAGAACCATACGGAAATCTTGCAATCACTCCCACAAGCGCCTTTCCCGCCGGCAGGCAGCCAAGGATTGCAACCACAGTCAGCAGATTCAGCCTTGTATGTGTCTGACTGTATCCAAGGAAAAAAATCGCCGCCACAATTCCAAAATATATTACCGTTCGGATGATTTCTACTTTTTTCTTATAGTCCAGATATCCTGGTGTACCTTTTTCTATTTTCTTCATTTTGTAAATAACTCCTCTGCTTTAAGTATTAATGAACAAGGCAGGATCCCGGTCAGAATCCGCACAGCCTTCATAGGTATGCCATACACAGACACAGCTTTGCCCGCCCGGCTGTCTTTCAGAGCCTGATGGACCACCTTGGGCGCCGACGCCATAGTCAGCTTTTTCAGCGGACTGGACACTTCTCCACTGGTCTGAAAAAACTCTGTATCTACCGGTCCCGGACACACAGCGGTTACGATAATTCCTCGATCCTTCATCTCCGCTCCAAGGCTTCTTGAAAAGCTCAGGACATAGGCTTTGGTTGCCGCATAGACCGCAAATCCAGGCTGAGGACAGAATGCAGCTGCCGATGCCAGATTTATGATGCGGCTTCCTTTTGTAAAATAGGGCAGACACAGAAGGGTCATTCGGGTCAGAGAACGACAGTTTAAAGTGACCATTTCTGTCTGTGCTTTTCTTTCTTTTTGTACAAGATCTTCCACCCTGCCGGATTTCCCAAATCCAGCTCCGTTTACCAACATCCTGATATCGGGTTTAAGATCAGTCAATGTTTCCTCGATCCCGCGGTACACCTTCTTTTTCGTCAGATCTCCATCAAAGATACGAAGCGGAGTACGAACCTCCTGTTTCAGCTCCTCCAACCGCTCTCTTCGCCTCGCAACTACCCAGATTTCATCCAGCCCGCGGTAGAAATATTCCAGCTGGTGTACAAATTCTCTGCCCATTCCCGATGAGGCGCCTGTTACGATTGCAATCTTCATTCCGCCTTTCCTGCCCTTCTCTTCATAAAAATAATCTGTTATCCGGGACCGGCTCCGGATCCTTCCGATGCTTCAGACTTCAATGCTTCTTCCGGTGTATATTCCGGATGGTCTTCTTCTTCGGCATCTTTCCTTCTCTCTTTTCTCCTTTTTCAACCCGTCTTCTTTCATCCCCAGAGAGTTTTCTCCGATCCCTCTGAGCTGAGGTCCGTGCTGCCGAAGATTTCATAGCATTCTCCGCAGCTCTCCCAGTCCCCCCGAACTTTCTGCGGGGACGGATCAGACACTTCGGACCATATCCGATAAGATCTGTCCGGCCGGCTTTCACAAGCGCCTCATGAACCAAATCATACAATTCCGGATTTCTGTACTGGATCAGAGCACGCTGCATGGCCTTTTCATGAGGACTTTTCGGCACATAAACCGGCTGCATGTTCCTGGGATCCAGCCCGGTATAATACATACAGGTAGATAATGTGGAAGGGGTGGGATAGAAATCCTGCACCTGTTCCGGCATATATCCCAGATCTCTGCAGTATTCGGCCAGTTCAACCGCTTCCTTCAGGGTAGATCCCGGATGAGAAGACATAAGATATGGAACCAGATACTGCTTCATTCCCAGTCTGTTATTCATTTGATAAAATTGTCTCGTAAACTCCTCATAGACGCTGTGTTCCGGTTTTCCCATCAGCTTCAGCACCGGAGCGGCGACGTGTTCCGGTGCCACCTTAAGCTGTCCGCTCACATGATACTGGCACAACTCCTTCAAGAAATCTTTTTTTCGGTCAGCCAAAAGATAATCAAACCGGATACCGGAACGGATAAATACCTTCTTCACCCCGGGTACTTCACGGAGTTTCTTCAAAAGACTTACATAGTCACTGTGATCCGCATCCAGATTGGGACAGGGTGACGGAAACAGGCACTGACGGTTAGGACAAACGCCTTTCACCATCTGTTTCTGACATGACGGATGCCGGAAATCCGCTGTGGGTCCGCCTACATCATGAATATATCCCTTAAACTCTTTATCTCGCGTGATTTCTTCTGCTTCCTTCAGGAGAGACTCATGGCTTCGGACTTGCACAATCCTGCCTTGATGAAAAGTCAGAGCGCAGAAACTGCATCCCCCGAAACACCCCCTGCTGCTGATCAAACTGAACTTTACTTCAGCTATAGCCGGAACCCCGCCCTTTTCCCTGTATGACGGATGGTATGTCCGGGTATAGGGAAGACTGTACACATCGTCCATCTCCGTCTGAGACAGCGGCTTAGAGGCCGGATTCTGGACAACATATAGATGATCGGAATAAGGTTCCGCCAGACGTTTTCCTGCAAATGGGTCTGTATTTCGATATTGAATATAAAAACTCTCCGCATATTTTTTCTTATCTGCTTTCAATTCATCAAAGGAGGGCAGAAACAAAGCATCATATATCCGTCCTCTGTCTTTCATCTTTACGACCGTACCGTCAATATAGGTAATCTCCTCCACAGGAATTCCTGCCTCCAGCGCCTCCGCGATCTGAGCGATGGAGCGTTCTCCCATTCCATAAGAGATAATATCTGCGCCTGAATCCAGCAGGATAGAGCGTTTCAGACTGTCCGACCAGTAATCGTAGTGCGCCATCCGGCGGAGACTTGCTTCAATTCCCCCCATAATAATCGGTGTTTTCTTATATGTTTTGCGGATCAGATTCCCATATACTGCACAGGCATGATCCGGACGTTTTCCCATTTCACCGCCCGGCGTATAAGCATCTGTTTTTCTCCTCTTCCTGGAAACAGAATAATGGTTAACCATAGAGTCCATATTTCCAGCAGATACAAGGAAACCAAGACGTGGTTCGCCAAACTCGGTTATACTTTCCGGGTCCTTCCAGTCCGGCTGAGAAAGGATTGCAACCCGGTATCCAAGAGACTCAAGCACACGGCTGATCACGGCATAACCGAAAGAAGGATGGTCCACATAGGCGTCACCGATCACATAAACAAAATCCGCCTGATCCCATCCTCGTTCTTCCATTTCTTTTCTGTTTACAGGAAGAAAACTCCGCTGTTCTTTTTCGAAGTTCTTCTCCGTTTCTTTCTGTGTCCTGTAATCAGGACGCCTGTTCATCTGCTTCATATTTTCCCGCATCTTTCATAAGTATTGTCCCGTATTTCATAGAAATCATGAATAAAATAGTCTGCCAGTCTTTTCTTTTCCGCCTCGAGAGGACGTGAAAAATCGTCATCAACGGCGCATACCTGCATCCCCGCATTTTTCCCGGCAAGAATCCCGTTGGGTACATCTTCAAAGACCAGGCATTTTTCCGGATCCACACGAAGGTCCTCCGCCACCTTTAGATATACGTCTGGAGCCGGTTTGCCGGCAGACACTTCACAGGAAGTACGGACAGAAGAAAAAAACTCTGTCATTCCTCTTGCATCCAGCGCCGCCTGGGCGATCTGCCGGTCATTGCTGGTGGCAATTCCAAGCAGAATCCCTCGGGAACGCATGGCGTTCAAAAAATCCATAGCCCCTCTTTTTGGAAAAACTCTGGTAGCATAAAGTTCCAGCGTCATTTCCTGCCAGTCTTTCTTCACCTGATCCACAGTTCGGTGCATAGCCGGAAAAGTGTCCACAAAATACTGTGCCGTCTCCGTATAGCTCATACCTTCAATAGCTTTATGAAAATCTTCAGGAGGGGTCAGTCCGTACCGTTCCATATAGATCCGATCTACTTCCGGCCAGATCCACATAGAATCCACCAGCGATCCGTCCATATCAAAGATTACCGCTTCCTTGTCTTTCAACATAAACTGTCCACCTCTTCTTTCGTCAGTTTCCTGTACTCTCCCGGCATCAGCTCCTGATCCAGTACAAGAGGCCCCATCTGAAGCCGCTTTAGATATATAACTTCCTTACCCACCGCGTGAAACATGCGTTTCACCTGATGAAATCTTCCCTCCCGTATCGTCAGACAGATCCTGGAGATATCACCGCTTTCCAGGATTTGAAGCTCTGCAGGCATAGTCAATCTGTCATCCCCGATATCCACGCCTTCCGCAAAAATAAGGACGTCCTTTTCTGTCACTTTCCCCTGTACATCTGCATAATATACTTTGTCCACATGTTTTCGCGGAGAAAGAAGCCGGTGGGCCATTTCTCCATCATTTGTGATCAAAAGCAGCCCTTCTGTATCTTTGTCCAGTCTGCCTACCGGGAAAAGTCCTTTCCGCCGCTGATCCTTCAGCAGGTCCATAACGGTCATATCCATCCGATCCTCAGTAGCGGTTACCGTCCCGGCAGGTTTGTTCAGCATATAATATTCGTATTTTTCATAAGTAACAGTCCTGCCATTATATGTGACCTGATCCTTTTCCGTATCAATCTTCTCCTCCGGACGTTTCACTGTCACTCCATTGACCGCGGCCAGACCGCCGGCAATATCCTTTTTCACCTGACTTCTTGTGCCGCAGCCAAGATCAGCCAAATATCTGTCCAGTCGCATTCTCATGATGACTGCCACCGCCATCCTGGAAGATATTTATTTTTCAACATCTGGTTCACCAGCTTTCCAAAACCAAGGGGATAGCCGTCTACACATACCAGATACCATCCCTTCTCACGAGAAGATACCAGGTCTTCTACATCCAGTGTCTCTCCCTTTAAATACTTGATTACGCGCTCATCTGAAACAGAAAGATCCAGAATATGGCTGTATTCCTCTTTCTTCAGGTTCATAGCCAGAGCCTGGCTGGGCTCAAACCGATTTTTCTTCAGCTCCCCCATGAGCAGTCCGGTCCGAAGAAAGCGGATTCCTTTCAATGAAGGAAGTCCCTCAGGCATATAATATACCTTATCACCGCGAATATCCATCCGGGAGGAATCCATCTCTCTGTCAATATCCTGCAGGAACTTTTCCAGTTCTTCCGGAAGCTTTTTCCTCCTGCCGGAAGAGACCGGACGTCTGGGATGACTATTCCCGTCCCCCTTCTGCAGCAGCGCGAGAAAATGTCCCTCTCCCTGCATTCTGTGAGGGAAAATACGCACGGTTTTTCTTAGTTCTCCGTTCCCTGTTTCTGTTGCCTCAGGAATGCCAGAAGCGAATCCCTCATACCCATCCATTTCACAAACACGGAACTGCGGATATTGCGCCAGAAGATACTCTATCGTCTGCTCGTTTTCCTCGGGCGAGAACGTGCAGGTTGAATAGAGCATCATCCCGCCGGGGCGCAGCATCTGCGCCGCCTGTGTAATAATACTCTTCTGGATCTTTGCAAAATACTCCGGACCATGTTCTTCCCAGGCACGTACCATTTTTCTGTCCTTGCGGAACATTCCTTCTCCGGAGCAAGGCGCGTCGATTAAAATTTTGTCAAAATATTCGCTGAAATATGAAACCAGCTTTCCAGGCTCTTCACTGAGTACCAGTACATTTCCTATTCCGAACAATTCCAGGTTTTTCAGGAGTCCTTTCGCTCTGGAGCTGCTCAGATCATTTGCGGCAAGCAGACCGGATCCGTTCAGTCTGGCTCCAAGCTCTGTAGCTTTACCGCCGGGAGCTGCGCATACATCCAGCACACGGTCTCCCGGCTCCACAGGGAGACGGTCAGCAGGTGTCATAGCGCTTGGCTCCTGCAGATAATATAGTCCGGCAAAATAATATGGATGCTTTGCCGGCTGGCAGGCATCCCCGTCGTAATAAAAACCATTGTGTATCCAAGGGACCGGTTTCAGAGGCCAGGGTGCAATCTTAAGGAAGTCCTCTACAGATATTTTTGCTGTATTCACCCTCAGCCCATAATATCTGGGTTTATCAAAACAATCAATATAGCTGTCATATTCCTCGCCCAGCAGGTTCCTCATCTTTGCCACAAAGGCATCAGGCAGATTCTGGTTCATCTTTATCTCCGTTCCGCCGCCGGAAAAGGCGGCCAGTAAATCTTAATTTTCTCAAAATACGCGCCGGAAGACCCGGCAGACCGACAATCGGTCTGGGTTGCGCTTAGCGCAATCATTATACCATGATTCCACGGCTCATGAAAGCCTTTTGACAAGTTTCGTCTGAAAGGCGTTATATCGTTTTATTTATAACGAACCACTTTGTCTTCCACATATCGGAGCGCCGGATATGGATTCACACTGACTTCCTCTTTTCCAGTATCCACATAAATCCCCAAATGCAGATGAACCGGAAAGTTCCCGGTCGTGCCTTCTATTTTGCTGTACCCCGTATCCCCCATATATCCGAGTAGATCTCCCGCATTCACCCGATCTCCTTCTTCAAGGTCGGCATAGGAATCAAGATGCGCATAATAGAAATATCCTCCATGAGGAGCCCGAATCCCAAGCCGGTAGCCCCCCAGTTCCAGCCAGCCTTTGCTCTCCACAACTCCATCTGTCATGCTGACCACCGGAAGAACCCCCCTTTCATTTACTGAAGGCATAATATCTGTCCCCTCATGTCCACGGTCTCCGCCATAACTTCTTCCGTACATCCAGGAGTCTTCAAACGAAACCGAAGGTCCGGTGCCGTCCGTACTTTCTGCGACAGGAAAATAATTCAGATCGTCCCAGACAGCGCTGCATGCAGAGATATAGGAGCTCCATCCGGGACGGAGTTCCCAGCGAGCTCTGCATGCAGACATTTCTGTTATATTGCTTCGGACTTTTTCCTGCCCAAAATCAGTTTCAAGCCAGTAAATACCTAACAACTCCCCCGGCGTGCTTATTTCTTTTATCTCATCAATCCGACTGTCCGTCAGAGGCTGGCTGCGGAATTCCGGAGAACTCACAGTCCGGTCATCAAGTCGTTCTGTTTCACTCAAATATCGAAGTCTGGGAATCCACAGCGCAGGAAATAAAATCAGAAGAAAAAGGATCAACCCGCAATATCGTGCCTGTCTCAAGGAAATCTCCTTTTTCTTTTACTATATGAGTCTGATTTCAAAAGAATTCTGGCAAACTTTCATCCTTTAAACAGCAGAGGGCTTTTCTGAACGTTCTGATAAAATCTGTCAGAATAACCCGTTTTGCCGTATCATATATTTATAATAATCACAATGGTCTGGAGCCTTTCTTTGTATGAAGCACTTTCCTTACGGTATTCTTATAACAACACTTTTTATTTTGATGCTGATCATGCCCAAGGCTGTTTTCAACGGTGCTGCAGAAGGGCTTCTTTTATGGTATCAGGTGGTCTTTCCAACTCTATTTCCCTTCATGCTGATTACCGGACTTCTCATGGCCACCGGCGGCCTTAACCTGATTTCCCGTATCTTCTCCGGTCTCTTCCGAAGAATTTTCCGAGTATCAGATAATGGTACTTTCGCTGTTCTGGCTGGGTTTCTCTGTGGATATCCCATGGGAGCAAAAGTTACAGCGGACCTGATGCGAAGCGGACGGATCAGCTTCCAGGAAGGTTGTTATCTTCTATCTTTCTGTAACAACACAAGTCCTGTCTTTATTTTGAATTTTATTGTATGGAAAACATTCGGCAGAGAGGATATGGCTTTCCCCACGCTGGTCATCCTTATCCTTTCACCCATGACGCTCAGCTTTCTTTTCCGAAAATTTTATCTGAAAGGACAAAACTTCTTTCCGTGTCCAGATACTGGGAAGAAATCATACTCACGGCTCGACTTCTCTACTTTGGACACTTGTATGATGAACAGCTTTGAATCCATTGTTAAAGTAGGAGGATATATTATTCTTTTTTCTGTACTCATCACTCTTCTGGATGAGCTGCCTGGGAACCATCCGCTTATTCTTGCAGTTTCTCCTCTTCTAGAGGTTACAAACGGGATCATAATGCTGAACACTTCAATAGATAACTTTTCCCTATGCTATCCTGCCGTCCTGGCTTTGACATCATTCGGAGGGCTCTGTTCTGTGGCTCAAACTCAGTGTATGCTCCAGGGTACAGGGATAAAAATGCTCCCCTATATAGCAGAAAAACTGGCTGCCGCAGGGGCAGCCAGTCTGATGGCAGCAGTCTATCTGTATATAACAGGATAGATTATGTCATTTTCTAATTTGATTCATCTGTCTGTGTATAATCATCGTCTTCTGGTATCACAAGTTCTGAACGATTGGAACGAACTGTATCATAACACTCCTGAAGAGAATTGATCAATCCGTCATATTTGGTTGTATAACTGTCAAGTGTGTGGCCGATGATGCTTTCCGCATTTGCCAGGAGGTCGTCCGTGTACTGGATTGCCCCGATCCTGATCGTGTTGGCATCTGCGGTAGCATTGTCAATAATCTCCTGCGCCTGTGCAGTTGCCTGAGTTACGATCTCGTTTGCCTGTGCATATGCCTGCTGCATGATCTCATGCTCACTTACCAGCTCTGTAGTCTGCACCTGTGCTTCTTCGATCATTGCATCAGCCTTCGCCTTTGCATCCGCAAGTATAGCGTCACGGTTGGCAATAATCTTCTGGTAACGCTTAATCTCATCAGGTGTCTTCATCCTAAGTTCTCTCAGCAGTTCATCCAGATGCTCTTTATTAACAATAATCTTCGTAGTAGACAACGGCTGGAATTTACAATCCCGGTCAATGTACTCCTCGATCTCTTCAATGATCTGTTCAATGCGGCTGCTCATTGTTACACTCTCCTTTTGTACTCATCTTTTTCTTTAGTTCCACAGCCACCGCCTCCGGCACAAACTGTGATACATCTCCCCCAAAGGCTGCGATCTCTCTTACTGTAGTGGAACTCAAATATGAATATTCTATGCTTGTAGTCAAAAACATGGTCTCCACGCTGGGAGCCAGCTTATTATTAGTCTGTGACATCTGCAGCTCATATTCAAAATCCGTGATCGCCCTCAGCCCTCTGATGACCACATCAGCTTCCATTCGCGTCGCGAAATCGACCAGAAGCCCCGCGAAAGGTACGATCCGTACATTCTGCAGATCTTTTGTCACTTCCTTTAACATTTTAACACGTTCTTCTACAGAAAACAACGGCATTTTGGCTTTATTATTCAATACTCCGACGATTAATTCATCCACGATATTACAGGAACGGCGGATGATATCCAGATGTCCGTATGTAACCGGGTCAAAGCTTCCCGGATAGACTGCCCTTAACATATTACTTCCTTCCCTGCCTTCTCCAGGAAGACATGTTTATTTGTTTTATATACCTTTTCCCTGATCACAGAAAAACCAAGATCATCTGCATAGGAAAAATCAGTTTCCTTCGAAGCCTCAACAATGATAACCGTATTCTCGTAAACAAGTCCGGAATCAGACAGATACTCCAGAACTCTTTTCTCCAGCTGTCTGTCATATGGGGGATCCATAAAAATAAAATCAAAAACTTTCTCCCCTTCCAGACGACAAAGTGCATCCAACACATCATTCGTCATTGTTGTAGCCTTCTGATCAAGTTTCGTAAATTTCAGGTTTTCTTTGATACACGCCATTGCTTTCGGATTCTTCTCCACAAAAACAGCTTCTTTTGCGCCCCTGCTGAGCGCCTCGATACCGATCCCGCCGCTGCCGCTGAACAGATCAAGGAACACACAGTCATAAAGATACGGAGAGATCATATTAAAAAGTGTTTCTTTAATTCGGTCAGTTGTAGGTCTCGTTTCCAGTCCGTCAAGAGTCTTCAGTTTCAGTCTTTTTGCACTTCCGGCAATCACCCGCATATTCTGTCCCCCTTTTCTGTAACTATGCTGAATTTTAGCAGAAAAAAGCACTCAGGTCAATCCCGAGTGCTTTTCTCCCAGACTTCAGCACTTTTTACTGTATCTTGCTGAACAGTGTTATTTGCCTGCCATCTGCTTTTCCTGCTGTTCGATCATCTTCTTGACCATATATCCGCCTACAGAACCGTTCTGTTTGGAAGTAAGGTCTCCGTTGTACCCGTCAGTTAACGGTACTCCCAGCTCGTTCGCTACCTCATACTTGAATTTGTCCAGGGCGCCCTTTGCTTCAGGGACTGCCGCTCTGTTGGATGAACGACTTGCCATGATCTTTTTCCTCCTTTAAGCATCTTTGTAACGTTACCGTTACTTTTTTCTGTGTTTTTGTAACGCATCATCCCGGCCGCTTCCGCATAGGATCGGTGCAGAGATTTCACAGCTTTCCTGATCATAAGAAGATTTTCCTTCCGAAAGGATCCATTTTCTTATGTTCCTGCTGAGATATCTTTGCGGCCGGTTCCTGCGTCCGCTTCCGTTCGTCTGTGTTACGCTAATAGTATATGGAGTGAAAAATAAATTACTCTGGAAATTCATAGCAGATTTTCAACAGGCAGATTCCTATGTTTCAGGCAGATCTCTTTTAGCTGTCTCTGCGTCTCCAGCTCATTTCCAATTCCTTTTGCCCTGTTTCTTCATCCATCTGTTCTCTCTTGACAGTAAATCCTTCTCTCTCATAAAAACGGATTGCCCTGTCATTAGACTCATACACATGGAGGGTCAGATTTTCCCGGTCCTTTTTCGCACAGTCAAGAAGCCGGCTGCCGATCCCACAAGACCGTAGATCCTCTCTTACGAAAACTCCTGCGATATAGTCGCCGTCCAGGCCGATAAAGCCGCCGATATGACCGTTAGTCTCAAAAACATAGACTTCCGCCTCCCGGATTGCATCCTGAACATTTCCATAGTGGCTCTTCCAGTAAGCCTCCGGAACGAATGAGTGGGCCTGAAGATTTCCATTAAGCCACAGGTCCATAACTTCCGTCAGATCACCGATTTCAAATCTGCGGATACCGAAGCCTGTAACATCCTGGCTGCCGGATACATGATCATTCCCGCTCCTTTTCACTTTCGGACTGAAGTGGACCCACAGTTCAAGTATGATCACACCGCCGAGTATCATCACGACCGCTATGTTCACCAGATACACTGCACGCAGGAGCTCAGACAATATAGACAGAATACACGCGGCAAAGCATACAAACAGAAAGGATCCTACAGCGCGGCAAAGCACTTTTTCGTTATATCTGCTCTTTTCTCTGTCAGACATCATATTATATCCGGCTATAAACCAGGCGCATTTTCCGCGGCACAGACTGACCGCCAGCACAAGTATAAGCACAGCCAGAACAGACACTACAATATATTCCCACTGTTCCATTGGACACCTCCTTCAATCTTTATATGATAATCATCCTTTATACACTGATCATCTGTCATAAATACCGCAATATTTTCCAGTATTACAGCGTTGCCTCCAGGTTCTGATCTGTAATATATTTTTCCAGTGCCATGGCAAGCTTCCTGTTCTCCGGATCCTTCAGCTCCGGATCCTCTCTCAGCAGTTCCCCTGCCTCCTCCGCCGCCTGGCGCAGGATAGCGTTGTCCTGGAATACATCGCCCAGCTTGAAATCCATGATGCCGCTCTGCCGGATGCCGAACAGATCCCCCGGGCCACGCAGTCTCAGATCCTCGCCTGCAATAAAAAATCCGTCATTCGAATGATTCAGGATATCCAGCCTCTCCTTTGTCTCCTTTGACTTCGATGAAGTCATAAAGATACAGTACGACTGATATTTTCCGCGGCCAACTCTGCCCCTGAGCTGATGGAGCTGGGCCAGGCCGAAGCGTTCCGCATTCTCTATCATGATCACAGTTGCATTCGGCACATCAATCCCCACTTCCACGACTGTTGTGGACACAAGGATCTGAATCTCATTTTTCCCGAAAGCTTCCATAATCTCATCTTTTTCCTGCTGTTTCATCTTCCCGTGGAGATATCCGGTCCGGATCTGAGGGCCCATCACCTCGGAGATCGTCTCATGGTAGTCCAGTACATTTTCCGCTTCCATACTTTCACTTTCTTCTACCATAGGGCAGATGATATAGCACTGCCGGCCGTTCATAACCTGCTTTTTCATAAAATTGTAAGCGGTATCACGGTATCCGGTATCTACCACACAGTTTTTGATAGGAAGACGGTTCTTCGGCATTTCATCAATAACAGAAATATCCAGATCTCCGTACAGGATGATAGCCAGAGTCCTCGGAATCGGTGTAGCGCTCATGACAAGGATATGGGGTGTTCTTCCCTTTCCTGCCAGTGCCTCTCTCTGACGGACTCCAAACCTGTGCTGTTCATCCGTGACTACAAGCGCCAGATCCTTATAAATCACTTTATCCTGTATGAGGGCATGAGTTCCGATAACGATAGAAACCTCCCCCTCCGAAATACGGGCGTAGGCTTCCCGTTTCTGTGCAGCAGTCATAGATCCGGTCAGCAGTTCCGCTTTCAGAGGAATACCGTACTGCTCAAGCATACCGGAAATATTCTCATAATGCTGCCTTGCCAGCACCTCGGTCGGCGCCATAAGCGCTCCCTGATATCCGTTCAATCCTGCAAGAAGAAGGGCGAGGAAAGCAACGATTGTCTTACCTGATCCTACATCTCCCTGAACCAGCCTGGACATGACATGCTCTCCCTGCATATCCCTTTTTATTTCCTGCCATACTTTAGTCTGAGCCCCGGTCAGTTCATAAGGCAGTTCCTGCAGAAAACGGTCAATTTCCGGACAGTCAGAGAAAGAAAAACTGTTTCCGGCCCGTTTTCCGCTGTCCCGCAGTCTCCGCAGAGACAAAACAAAGAGGAAAAATTCTTCAAAAACAAACCGTCTTCTTGCAGCTGCGAACGCCTCCTTGCTTTCCGGAAAATGGATCTCATTCAGAGCCTGACGATAGGGCACAAACCCATATTTTCTGTCATACCGCGCAGGAAGAACAGAGCCTGCAGGATCTGCAGCCTGCAGCGCCTGCCTTACCGCTTTTATGACAGCATTATTCGTAAGCCCCGCTGTCAATGTATAGACCGGCTGCATGGAATTTCTCTTTTCCTCGTATTTGGACGCCGGGTAATAAATCTCCGGATGCTCCATGACAAGCCCGTCTTTTCTGCGGACTACACGTCCTCTCAGGATCAGGATACCGCCTCCGGAAAGCGTATTTCTCAGAAAAGGCATACGGAACCAGATTACCTTAATCGTTCCGGTAAGATCCTTCAGATATAATGTGGTGACCTGCAGCTTCCTGTTCGCAGAAACCTGTATTCGCCCAAATACACTGCCGGATATGGTATTAATTTTCCCTTCTTCCGCCTCCCCGATGGAGACCGGATCTTCGAATATCTCATATGTCCTGGGATAATAGCGGATCAGATCCCTTACAGTCCGCACGTCCAGACGGCGAAAAAGTTCCTCTGTTTTTGCGCCGATTCCTTTCAGCTCCCCTATGCTGCTTCTTTCATTCATACTGTATTTCCCGCCTCCCGGTATACTTGTTTATATTATACTTCCTGCCTCCGGCATTTTGCATGCATACTCAGTATAGGAAAGAAAAGCAGGACACTTCCGTCCAGGAAAGCGTCCTGCTCTCTGCTGTAACCTATATCTTGTCCTGCCTCCTATTCTACGGAAAGCACATAGTAATAAATCGGCTGTCCGCCGGAATGAACATCCACATCCACATCCGGATACGCCTCTTCTACTTTATGAGCGAATGCTTCTGCATCCTCTTCACGGACATCCTGGCCGTAATACAGACTGATCAGTTCTGAGTCATCATCTACCAGCTGTTCAAGCATTTCCTTCGTTGTCTCTTCCACAGACTGTCCTACTGCAAGGATTCCTTTATCGCCGATTCCCATGATATCGCCCTCATGAATTTCCTTATCATCAATATGCGTATCACGTACCGCATAGGTGACCTGCCCGGTTTTTACATTTGCGATTCCATCTTTCATCGCATCGATATTTGTATCTATATCTGCTTCCGGCATATAGCTGATCACTGCAGTAATCCCCTGAGGAACTGTCTTTGTCGGGATCACGATGATATCTTTATCTTTTGTCAGTGTCTGAGCCTGGTTTGCCGCCATAATGATATTTTTATTATTAGGAAGGATAAAAATATGGTCGGCATTCACCTGATCAATCGCATTCAGCATATCATCTGTACTGGGATTCATTGTCTGACCGCCTTCGATAATATAATCCACACCCAGTTCCCGGAATATTTCATTCATACCATCTCCAATGGACACGGCAATAAACCCGACAGCCTTGCGCGGCTCTTTCTTTTTCTTTTCTTCTTCCGCTTTCGCCTGCTGAGCAGCAACCTTCTCAGCATCCCGTATCAGCTTCTCATGATGCTCCTCGCGCATATTGTCAATCTTCATTCTTGACAGCTGTCCATATGTGAGAGCCTTCTGGATTGCAAGCCCCGGATCATTGGTATGAACATGAATCTTCACAATATCATCATCAGCCACACATACAATGGAGTCGCCGATAGATTCCAGATAAGCCTTGAACTCGGTCTCATCTTTCTCTGTAAACGGCTTCTCTGTCATAATGATGAATTCTGTACAATAGCCAAATTTGATATCCGTCTCTTTCTGCTCGGAAGGCTTAACCATAGTAGTTCCGCCTCCGGCTCCCACTGCAGTATAATCAATCTCTTTTCCGGCAAATGCGTCATAAGCGCCGTGAAGGACTTCGATCAGCCCCTGTCCGCCGGAATCAACCACACCTGCTTCTTTCAGGACCGGGAGCATATCCGGCGTCTGCGCCAGCACCTCTTCCCCGTAACGAATGATCTCCGGAAGAAAGATTTCCAGATCTTCCGTCGTCTCCGCCAGTTCCTGTGCCTTCTGGGAAATTCCCTTCGCCACAGTCAGGATCGTACCTTCCTTCGGTTTCATAACAGCCTTATACGCTGTAGCCGTAGCTCGTTCGCAGGCTTTGGCAAGAATATTGACGTCAAGTTCCTGATAATCCCGTATCTCCTTTGTAAATCCCCGGAGAAGCTGAGAAAGGATCACACCGGAGTTTCCTCTGGCGCCTCTTAATGAGCCGGAAGAAATTGCTTTTGCCATGGAAAGCATGTCCGGCTCTTCGATCGAATTCACCTCTTTTGCCGCTGACATAATCGTAAGCGTCATATTTGTACCCGTATCCCCATCCGGGACAGGAAATACATTCAGTTCATTGATAAGCTCTTTCTTCGCTTCAAGATTTGCAGCTCCGGCAAGAAACATCTTGCGGAACATTACCGTATCTATTGTTTTAACAGCCACGTCAGGGTCCTCCTTAATCAATCACTCTCACACCTTCAACGAAGATGTTAATTTTATCTACCTTCATGCCGGTAAACTCTTCCACCTTATATTTTACATTGCTCATAAGGTTGTCAGAAACAGAAAGAATATTCACTCCATAGGAGACTATGACATGAAAGTTTAATGTGAGGGTGTTCTCATCTGAGATCTCGACCTGAATCCCATGTGTCAGGCTGTCTCTCTTCAAAAGGCGCACCAGTCCATCTTTCATATTCACCGCGGCCATCCCCACAATACCGAAACACTCAACCGCGACCGACCCTGCATACTTGGCGATCACCTCAGGATTAACAGTAATAATTCCGAGATCCGTGCTCATGCTTCCTTTCATAATATATTACCTCCAGTTCTCTAATTGGATTCTTCCACAAATAACATGATTATTATACTATCTCTTCGAAATATTTACAACAAAGGATTCATTTTTTGTTTTACTTTTTATAAAAAAATACTTGCATTAGTATTATCTTTCTGCTAGAATATCATTGTTATGAGTCTAAATGACCAGTTCAGATTGTTAGGAGGTGCAGTCATGGCTAAATGTGCTATTTGTGAAAAGGGTGCTCACTTTGGAAACAGCGTAAGCCACTCTCATAGAAAAACACCGAAAATGTGGAAATCAAATGTGAAGTCCGTTAGAGTAAAGACAGAAGGCGGATCCAAAAAGATGTATGTTTGTACATCATGCTTAAAGTCAGGACGCGTAGAACGTGCCTAATCGTTCAGACGTGCACGAAGAAAAATAAAAGATCGATGCAAGCTTGCTTGTAATCGGTCTTTTATTTTTCTTCGTATAGGGCGGGACGCCCTCAGCGAGATGCAGCGATAGCGGAATCGAGCTGCACGGCTGAACGGTTATACCTCCCGTACTGCATGCCGATGCAAGCTTGCTTGTAATCGGCTTTTTATCTTCTTTCATATAGGGCGGAACGCCCTCAGCGAGATGCAGCGATAGCGGAATCGAGCTGCACGGCTGAAGGGTTTACCTCCTGTAATACGATGCTAACAGCAGAACAGCTTATACCCTGCCGCCAGACATATCACTGTCAATATCACGCCCCAGACAATCTCCGAAAGCAGCATCATGATGATCATACCGACTGCAATCCAGAAAAGAGCAAAGCCACAGACTTTTTTCATTTATACCACTTCCGGGATATATCCGATTCATTATATTATATTCACCAAAATTTTTATCATGACACCATCAATCATTTTCCTGAGAATCAAGAATGTCTTTTACCTGCTTTTCTGTCATGCGGTCATCTTTATCCGCTGTGAACCGGTCGATCACATCCGGAACCATGTCAAGGATTTTAGTGATCATATCCTGATTTTTAATGTTCACAAGCCGTGTTTTTCCATCCTGAATCACGATCACAGCACTGGGAGAGATTCTTCCTCCGATTCCTCCGAGTCCCTTGTCTTTCTTCTCTGCCGAAAAAGCTCCTGCCCCCATCCCGAAGGATACATCTACAAGCGGAAGAATGATCGTCCCGTTAATGTGGATTGCTTCTCCCACAACTGTCTTTGACGATACAACACCGTCCATTCCCTTGAAGAGAGATTCCACTGTTTCTCTGAAATTATTGTTTCCGTCAGCCATCTTCATTTCCTCCTGTGACACTTATAGTCTGAATTTTCTGATATGCCCGAACGTCGTACGGACATTTTTATCCAACAACATATTCCACACAAAAATAAACGCATATAATATTCTGAACTTTCCCTCGGCATATATTCTTCCTCTGAATACTCTGCGTTCAAAATCAGGATGTATATCCGTATATTCCCCGATCATAGGATAAACCATACTCAGCCATGCCAGAATATATCCTGTATAAGCCGGATCCTTGCAGCCGAATGTTATGTCAGCTTCAAGACGGGAAGGCCTGAGAAATCGAAAAAATCTTCTTATCTCCCTGAGCAGCCGGGAAAATGCCTTCTTATGGATTTCATTTGTAATAAATACCTCCAGACGTTCTCTCTTTCTGTCCAGCGATTTTATCTTATCACAAATCTTCCGAAATGTATATTTGATCTTCTCGACCCACTTTTTTATCCTGCCGACCAGAGTCTCGTCCTTTTCACTGGACTTCTTCGGCTTTTCAGATACTTTTACAGCTTTTTCCGCATTTTGTTTTCCGGAAGCCGCCTTTTCTTTTTGGATATTTTCTGTTTTTGTATCCTCTCCGTCCGGCTTGCTTGCCGTTATCTCTGCTGCAGGCGGCTTTCGATTCTCTTCCCTTCTTTTCTCTTCTTTCGTGCTGTCTGATCCGGTTGACTTCGCCGCCTTCAGATTATCTGTGCCAATTGATTTTCGCTCCCTCACAGCCTCTGCTCCGGTCAATTTCGATCTCTTCTCGGTGTCTGATCCGCCTGTTTCGTTCCTCTCACTTCCGAATCGTTTCCAACCTGCACGGAAATGCCATCTGAAGTCTCCGTTTTCAAAGAAGAACTCCCCCGAAAATAAATGAAACAGCCAGTGGAATCCCGCCTCACCTTCCAGGCTCTCCAGCGTCTCTCCAGCAGAAAGCCGGACTCTGTAACATAGAGGCGAAAAGATCAGAAACGCAGCGGCCAGGAGCAGCAGTCCCAGCAGGATCAATATGATCAGTCCGATTATTTTTAAAATCAGCAACAATATATGTAACATTATCTTTCCCGCTCCGTCTCCTCGAATTCTTCCTGCCGGATCTGTATATAGCGTCTCAGGTAAGCGTCTCCGGTCTCCTGATATACCTTCCCGGTAATATCATGCACGATCTGCAGAGCTTCACCATATCCGTCAGCGATCCCTATGACAAAAAGCTCACTGTTGTCAAATATATGCTGACGGAGCAGAATCCCCTGAAAGAACTCCAGATTATTCTGCTCTCCCTGTGAAAGCGTTATAATATACGTATCCGGAAATATCTTATTCTTTTTTATTCTTTCCATAATCTGCCGCTTTTTATTCTTCCAGCATTCGCTGATATAGAGATCGCAGAAAAATTTCACCTGCATAATTTCATTTCCTCCGCATCCGAAGAAAACAGACCCACGACAGCCTGATTTCGGGATATGATACTTTTAAGTATTCGTCTGTTTGTCCGCATTCAGATATTAATCATAATAAGAATCCAGAATGTCCGCAGCAATTGAAACAGCCTTTCCTCCCGGGCTTCCGTCCGAGCCTTCTGTGATCACGCAGATAACAAGATCCGGGTTGTCAACATTGGTAAATCCCATGAACCAGGAATGCGTCCGGTCACTGTCAGACATGCTGTATTCGGCTGTTCCTGTTTTTCCCGCCGCAGTGTATGACTTGCCGCTGAGCACGGAACCGGTTCCTTCTTCCACAACAGCTTCCATATATTCCTTCAGCTGAGACGCCTCCGCCGAAGTCATGACTTTCCGATAACTCTGAGGCACATTATGCCGGATTTCAGAACCTGTATAATTCGTAATACTGTCCACAAGATAAGGCCGCATCATAGTTCCGCCATTTGCAATTGCCTGTGTGATCATGGCCATGTGGTACGGACTTGTCATCGTCTTTCCCTGTCCCATGGCAGTCATCATTACTTCGGAATCCTCCGAGTCTTCTGTCAGTGCAAAAGAACTCTTCGTATAATTCAGGACAGACGGAAGACTGTTATTAAACAGGAGATCCTCAGCTGTTTCTCTGTATTTCGAAATATCAAGAGACAGTCCGATATTCGCAAAAGAACTGTTACAGGAGTTGGCAACCGAACTTCGAAGATCCTCATGGCCATGGGCCGTGCTTCCAAAGCAGTGGATCGTTGTATTGCCTTCTGTGATCTCTCCATCACAGTCATAAGTATAGTCAGCGTAATTGCTGTTCTGTCTCATAAAAGCCAGAGTCGTAATGATCTTAAAAGTAGATCCGGGAGCATAAGATCCCTGTGTAGCACGGTTCAGCATAGGACTGTTCTTAGAATCATTGTTCAGATCTGACCAGTCTTCCGCAATATCATTCGGATCAAAATCCGGCTTTGATACCATTGCAAGGATCTTTCCTGTACTGGCCTCTATGATCACCACAGCTCCCTTGTAACTCCCCAGAGCATCATAGGAAGCCTGCTGAAGATCCGCATCCAGTGTCGTCACTACAGTATCACCGATGTTTTTAGCTCCGTCAAATTCATTCTGAAGCTTTTCAAGGAAAAATGCATTTGAGGTAAGCAGCTCGAAATTCTCTACTGATTCAAGTCCCATATTTCCATACTGGGGATCACTGTATCCGATCACATGAGCAAATACAGATCCGTAAGGATAATTTCTGGTCTCTGTTCCATCATCGCTTACCAGTGTCTCTGCCAGCACATTTCCGTTTCTGTCTGTTATCGTCCCGCGGACGACATTTTCCGCAAATGTCTCCTGTCTCTGGTTATAAGGGCTGTTAATTACCGTACTTGCACGGAACACAGTAAAATAAATCAGATACGCCATAAGTGCAATAAACAGGATTACAAAAAAATAAGTCACTCTAGCGAATTCTTTGTTTTGAGCGTGCTCTTTTTCTCTGGCGCGTCCTCTGTTTTGGGACTTCCTCGAATCTCGGTTTGTTCTCTGACGCTTTCTTTCTGGTCGTTCTTCCCGATACATCTCTTGACTCCCTTTCTTTTTTTCTCTCGATTTTTTCCTCTTCATCCTCCCTCACAATATACAATCCCTGTATAATACCGAACATGATCATTGTACTGAGCATAGAACTTCCTCCATAACTTACCAGAGGAAGTGTCAGTCCTGTCAGAGGAATAAATTTCGTTACACCGCCAACCTGAAGGAATACCTGGAAAATGTAGCAAGTTCCAAGCCCCAGGGCAACAAGCTTATAAAACGGATCTCGAAGTTCCATGGCTATATTCAGGAACATGATATAACAGCTCACGCATACAAGAATCAGGCACAGTCCGAAGATGACTCCCATCTCCTCTGTAATTGCCGAAAATATAAAGTCTGTCTCTGACACAGGTATGGAGCCCGGCTGTCCCTGAAAAAGACCAGTACCGAACCAGCTTCCGGTTCCAATGCCAAAAAGTGACTGGGCGATCTGATAACCGCCCCCGGAATAAGTTGCGAAGGGATCCTGCCACGCTTCCACACGTACACGGATATGGGAAAACAGATGATACCCCACAACCGCAGCTCCGCAGCCCGCGGCAATCCCGGCAAGAGCATACAGAGGCTGACGGGTCGCCACATACAGCATGACCAGATAAACAATAAAGAATATCAATGCGGCTCCAAGGTCTGTAGAAACAACAAGAATCAGGACATGAGCCGCAGCTACAGCCGTCGTGACCACTACATTTTTAAACTCTACAGACGCCTTCAGACTTGCGGCCACAAAAAACACAAAAATAATCTTCACAAACTCTGACGGCTGGATATTAACCGGTCCCAGATCAAAACTTAATTTCGCACCGCCGGACCGGCCTCCGAAAAGGGCCACGGCAAGCAGTGCAGCGCCTCCCACAGCTGCATAAATATATGTCCACTGTTCCAGAAACGTAAGTTTCTTGATCAGGATCGGTACGATCAGCCCGAAGATGACTCCAAGTATAATAAAGATCAGCTGTCTGACTGAGCTTCCATATGGCGACGGATTATCTGATGACAGTCTGGTGATCATGATCATCCCGGCCGTCATCAACATACACATATTGTTGACCACCAGCCTTGACACACTTGGATAGATCAGGTTGTACAGAAGGATTACAGCCAGAAGAACAACTGCAAGTGCAGCCCCGATAAATAGGATCCTCATATCTTCTTCCGCCAGATACATTGCGCCGAAAGCAGTACAGAGGATCAGGAACATCAGTACATCCTGCCTGATCAAAACCGGTGTTTCCTCGTCTTCATAATTTCGTGTAAAAATCGAAAAACAGGAAAACGTATAAGCCGCCATCAGTATGATGATCAGATATTTAGATAGTTGAATAATTATATTTGCCAAATTTTCACCCGCCTTATATGATTCCTCTTGTAAAATGTCCCGTTGTACTCTCCGGGATCAGACCGTCTGTATTTTTCCCGTCTGTATACGCCGCTCCTCTTTCACCGGGATGCTGTTCTTTCCCGTCATCTTCTGACACTGCAAATACATCTGCTGCAAGACGCAGGAGTTCAGCTGTCTCCTCTTTGTTTTCCACACTGAAGCGAAGGACCATCCCCTCCGGAGACAGTTCGCGTATTCTGTCCGCCTGACTGCCCAGATACAGCACAGACATGTTATAAACCACATTATAACAGAAGTTACAGTAATTTCGAACCGGGTATTTTTTATCCTTCCTGTCCGTCAGATACAAAACACCCTTTTTCCCCGAACATTCCGATACGGTTTTCCTGATACATTGTGCAGATACCATAACAGGGAAACGGCCGTACACGGTCAGAGCACATCCGTTCATTCCCATCATCGCCATTTCATCCGCATTCAGTTCGGCCGGCGCCGTAAACTCTTCTACGCCAAGGTCACGCCAGAACTGCTTGGCATATCGGTTAAACACATAAAGATTATGGTCTAAAATGATCCGTTTGTCAAATTTATGCTTTTTCAGAAAGTAAAAACTCTCATAATTACGGAGCATCAGTCCATCCATCGGAAAATCAAATACATCATCAGCCATTTCTTCAAATACTTTCTCTGCGTTATTTCTGAAAATATAGGGCATGACAGGAACTACTTCAATTCCTTGTTTTCTCAGGCTTTCAGCCAGTATTCGGATCTCACTGTTCCGGAAGAAATCCGATACCATCTGGCAGTCCGGACAAATACGGCTTACGGCATATTTTCCCGCTTCATCTTTTTTTCTGACATAATCTGCCGCAGCCTCAAACTGCTCCCGTGTTTCAGCGATTATGATCAGCCGTTCATTAACATTCTGCTTCGTCTGCTCTTTCGGGAGATATTTTCGAATCCCGGAAGCTCTGTAGAAGGAAGAGACAATCTCCCTGCGCAGTCCCTCCAGTGCCATTCGTCTCAAGCTGTTCAGCTGCTGCATGGGAAGAAAAACAGACTCGTCCATATATATATCCATATTCTCGAAAACAAATTCCGTATTACCAGTTTTCAACAGTCTTGCTCGGACGCCGGCTTCTTCGAGAGGCTGCTTCTGTGCATGCTGTACCCTCTCCTCTGACTGCACAGTAAAAGTATGCTCCCCGGCGGATACAGTAAGGACAGCAGGGCTTTCTTCTGATAGATATAATGAAGCATCCGCTTTTACAGGCAGTTTTGCTTCAACATAACGATCTTTCACATCACGGATCAGTTTTTCATTACGGATCCGGCAGAGTACAGTGCCTTTTCGGAAATGTCTTCCCTTTGGCGAAAGGAATTTCAGCTCTTCCCCCTTTTTTATATCACTTCCCAGTGTATAGTTTTCTCTCCCTTCCCCGATTTCAATCACATCGCCTCTGTTCACTTCCGTCAGTGCGGCTGCCCTGACCTCTCTCCCCTTCTGTGACAGGACACGGAACGCAGGAACGCCGGCATGATTCGGACGCCCCAGAGAAATCATGTCTTTTCCATTGTGCTGACGGTAATACCCTGTTCCCGATCCGCCTCTGTTATACAGATCCATCAGCTTTTCTCTGTCAGATGGATCAACATGAAATCCTTCTCTTCCTTTCAGCAGATAAAGATCCGCATATTTCCGGTACATTGCAGTTACAAGAGCCACGTATTCCGGCGATTTCATCCTGCCTTCGATTTTAAACGAATCAATCCCGGCCTCGATCAGCTCAGGGATCATATCCAGGGTACAGATATCCTTTAGACTGAGAAGATGTCCCTTACGTCCTTCCGCCGACCAGAGCAGACGACAGGGCTGCGCGCATTGTCCCCGGTTGCCGCTTCTCCCTCCGATCATACTGCTCATCAGGCACTGCCCGGAATAGCAGTAGCAAAGCGCACCATGGACAAAACACTCCACCTCCAGAGACGTTTCATCATGAATTCGCCGCACCTCTTTCAAAGACAGTTCTCTCGCAGGCACAACCCGCGATGCGCCCTGCTCTTCCATCAGTTTAGCTCCTGCCGCGCTGGTGATCGTCATCTGTGTGCTGGCATGAATATCCATCTCAGGAAAACACTCCCGAATATAGCGGAAGACTCCCGGATCCTGAACGATCACCGCATCAAGTCCGCAGCGATAGAGGGGATCCAGATAATCGAATAGACTGTCAATCTCGCTTTCTTTCAGCAGTGTATTTACAGTCAGATAGAATTTCTTCCCGTGAAAATGCGCTTCTTCAATTGCTTCGACAAGTTCCTCTTCAGAGAAATTGTCGGCATAAGCTCTGGCTCCAAAACGGGGGCCGCCTGCATAGACAGCGTCCGCGCCGGCACACAACGCCGCGCGGAAACAGGTATAAGACCCCGCCGGAGCCAATATTTCAATATTTCTATTTTTATTTAACATTCTGTTTTTTCCTGACATAATATGTCATTTTCTCCTTGATTTTCTGAGTATAACAATTCTCCCCCACCCCTTCTGACACAAAAATATTCCATTGGGCGGCATTACATCAGCGGGCAGCAGCTGTCTACCGTCCTGCTTAATGAAACAGGCTGTCGTTTCTGACAGCCTGTTTGTTACCTTCTGCGGTTTTTCATCTCTGTTTCGAGCTTGACAATCTGCATCTGGAGATCATTGTTCTCCTCCTTTACCTTTGCAAGCTCCTTCTCCGTATTCTCCAGCTTGATCTGCGCTGAGATCAGTTCATGCTTGAGATCATACATCTCTTTATCCTTCAGTTCAATATCATTCTCAAGGGAATCTCCCTGTTTCTTCGCCTTAAAATAGTCATCCGCGATATTCAGAGCAAGAAGCACGTTCCTTGTATCTGCACTCTGCTTCCTGTAGCCTTCACTGTTGGCACACTCTGTAATCTTGTGGTTCAGGTAGGAAGACACTTTCTGCAGATACTCTTCGCCTTCAAATCCGCTCAGGGTATATACTTTCCCCCCGATTAATACTTCCGTAAAATGTTTTGCTGAACTCATAGCATCCTCCTCATGTTTCTTATTAAACATTATAAACTATCTTCCAGTAAAAACCAACTGTTTTTTCAGGAAATCTGTCAGCACGCTTCAGACGGAAAATCGCCTCACTCTCCCCGCTCAGGCATTGGGATGCCAAGATGGGAGTATGCCAGATCAGTCACAACTCTGCCCCTCGGCGTTCTCTGGATAAAGCCATTCTTCAGCAGATACGGCTCATATACATCTTCCAGAGTGCCCGCATCTTCGGAAATGGATGCCGCAAGAGTATCCAGTCCCACTGGTCCTCCCTGGAATTTCTCGATCATTGTCAGCAGGATCGAACGGTCTATGTGATCCAGACCGTATTTATCTACGTCAAGCAGATCGAGTGCATAATCCGCAACACTCTTTGTGATCCTGCCATCATACTTCACCTGGGCAAAATCCCTGACTCTCTTCAGGAGACGGTTTGCAAGTCTGGGGGTTCCTCTGGAACGTCTGGCCAGCTCCAGCGCACCTTCCTCTTCAATCTCCACATTCAGTACTTTGGCAGACCGCAGAATAATTGTCTTGAGTTCCTGATCCGTATAAAACTCCAGACGGTTCACCACCCCAAAACGATCTCTCAGAGGCGCCGTCAGCATTCCCGCACGGGTAGTAGCCCCTACCAGTGTAAACTCGGGCAAATTCAGTCTTATAGACCTTGCCCCTGCGCCTTTTCCGATCATGATATCAATGGCGTAATCTTCCATTGCCGGATAAAGCACTTCCTCCACCTGCCGGTTCAGCCGGTGGATCTCATCCACAAAAAGGACGTCATGTTCCTGAAGACTGTTCAGGATTGCCGCCATTTCTCCCGGTTTCTCGATCGCAGGACCAGAGGTGACTTTCATATGAACGCCCATCTCATTGGCAATAATTCCGGCAAGTGTTGTTTTTCCCAGACCGGGAGGGCCATAAAACAGCACATGATCCAACGCCTCTCCTCTTGCCTTCGCAGCCTCAATATAAATCTTAAGTGTCTCCTTCGCCTTCTCCTGTCCGATATAATCTTTCAGGAGCTGCGGCCTCAGTTCACTCTCTATCTTGATATCTTCTTCCAGATTTTCTGTCGTAATGATTCTTCTGCTCATATTTTCCTCTGTTTCAAATAACGATTCTGGTCATGCCTTCATCAAACGATACGGATAACTGCTAAAAAAGATACTTCAACGCCTCTTTCAGAATATCTTCCACACTAGCACAGTCAGGTGAAGTATTCTTAACGGCACGAAGACTCTCTGCGCTTCCGTACCCCAGAGCAACAAGAGCCTGCACTGCCTCGGCCTGCATCGTGCTTTCACTTGAAACCGATTCAGCTCTTTCCGGTTCATTTCCGTGTGCGGCACGATCCAGCATATCCTCTATGTTTAACTTATCCTTCAGTTCAAGGATCAACTTTTCTGCCGTTTTCTTTCCTATTCCAGGCGCAGCTGCGATTGCCTTGGCGTCCCCTGACATAACAGCAAATCTTAGTTCATCCGGCGACAGGCAGGAGAGAATATTCAATCCCCCTTTCGGTCCGATGCCGCTGACGCCGATAAGAAGTCTGAAGATTTCAAGATCATCTCTTGTCGGGAAACCGTAAAGCTGAAGTGCATCTTCTTTTACATTCAGATATGTATAGATCTTCACTTCGTTTCCCGTCTGAGGCAGAAGGGAAAGCGCCTGCCTCGACATGAATATTCCATAGCCGATGCCTCCGGCTTCCACGATCGCCTTCTGCTCTTCTACCGCTGCAAGTTCCCCTCGTACATATGATATCATTTATCTTCTCTCCACTTCTGATATTCTTCTGCTGATCTTCCGTATTTTATCCGTGCAGTTCACGCACGATCCTGTCTGTTTCAGCCGTCAATAAACCTGATTCTCTTCAGGATTCCGGCCGAAAGGATCCCGATCAGAAGTCCGGTCAGAACACCTGCGATCAGCAATGCAGGCAGATACCACCCGACCTGATACGTCTCCACCACCGCCATGGCCACAAGCAGCTGTCCGACATTGTGACTGACGCCGCCTGCAATACTTACGCCGGTCACACTGAATATATTTTTCCACTTCAGGAGTGACATCACGCCAAGACTGAGGATCCCGCCTGCAAGACTGTACAGGATACTGAACAGATTGGTAAACATAAACCCTGCCAGCACAATCCTTACAACAGACAGAAGAAACGCTTCTTTCCATCCGTTCCGGTAAAGGACAACAACGATCACCAGATTGGCCAGTCCCAGCTTAGCTCCCGGTATGCCGAAATTGATCGGAATCAGCAGCTCCACATAGCTTAAGATCAGCGCAAGCGCAGTAAACACTCCGAAATATGCCGCTCTGTTTTTCATGCTGCCTCCTCTCACTGTACCATACCGTCCAATTCAGGCTCAGCGCCTCCCTGTATAGAGACAACCACTTCATTTGGAAGGCAGATAATACTCTCGCCATTTCGTGAGACGGAGCTGTGATGAACACAGATCTGATCAGGACAGTCTGCCCATTCCATCACCGCTGTTCCCCCGCTGATCACCAGACGGTTTGTCTCTCCTATATCCACCGAACAGTCTTCTGTCAGCGGATAGCTTCCGTACTCCTCTCCGTCAACCGTAACAACAACTACACTCTCAGATGGATCCCCGCCGTTCGCGAGAAACTGATATCCAAGGAGCGCAACAGCAATGATCAGAATCCCCCCAGCCAGAAACCAGTCGCTTTTCTTCATATTGCCACCTCTCTGAAGTTACTTCCGAAAGACATAATAGCACATTGGTAAACTTTGCGCAACCGTATGTTCGGATAAGCGGCTACATGCCCATCTAGCGAAAACGATTCTTGTTTTCCTCATATACAGGCGCTATAATAACAGTCATGCAGTATGAATCATTAAAAAGGAGACTCTGAATGAAACGATTTACAGCAATTCTTACAGCTGCAGTTTCGGCACTCACACTCTGCAGCTGCAGCACGCCACCATCATCCGAGCCGCTCTCTATGACCGGTGTGTTTTTTGATACAATCGTCAGCATCGATATCTGGAACGGAACACAGGAGATTCTTGATCACTGCGAGGAACTCTGCAGCACCTATGAGCAGATGTTCAGTGCGACCATAGAAACCAGTGAAATTTCCCAGATAAACAATGCCGGCGGCCAGGCCGTAGATGTATCCGAAGAAACAGCCGATCTGATCCGGCTTGGAATAAAATACGGCGAGATATCCGACGGCGCGTTTGATATTACAATTGCTCCCGCCAGTTCTCTGTGGAATTTTACGGATAACGAAGAAAAAGTTCTTCCTGACAAAGAAAAACTTGCAGAAGCCGTTTCCCATATTGATTACCGATGTGTCGAAGTGACCGGCACCTCGGTGCGTCTTACCGATCCAGAAGCGCAGATAGATCTGGGGGGAATAGCAAAAGGTTATATTGCAGATCAGTTGAAACAATATCTGAAAAGCGAAGGGATCGAACATGCTCTCATTGATCTGGGAGGGAATATCCTGACAGTGGGCGGCAGATATGACGGGACGCCGTTTCGGATCGGCCTGCAGAAACCATTTGCAGATAACGGAACTGCCATTGCCACGCTGGAACTGACAGATCAGTCCGCCGTATCTTCCGGCAACTCGGAGCGGTATTTTGAAAAGGACGGGATCATCTATCACCATATTCTTGATCCGGATACCGGGATGCCTGTCCAGAATAATCTGTTTCAGGTCACGATCATTTCTGACAGTTCCGCCGACGGAGATGCGCTGAGCACTTCCTGTTATGCACTCGGTCTGGAAAAGGGGATGGAACTGATCAAAAGTATAGAAGGTACAGAAGCAATATTCATTACAGACGATTACGAAATCATTACGACAAGCGACTCGCTGCCGATTTCCTACTAAAATAAGTTATAAAACAGAGGCACAGACAGTCCGTAAATCTGTCTGTGCCTCTGTTCATCTCATCATATCCTAATGATCTTCCGTGGACATTTCTCCGCACATACTCCGCAGTTTGTACACTTATCAGCATCAATATGGGCAAGAAAATTACTTACAGTAATAGCTCCTGACTCACAGTTTTTCTCGCATAAACGGCAGCCGATACATCCCACCTGACATACTTCCATCAGTGCTTTTCCCTTTTCATTGGAATTACACTGAACGAAAGTCTTCTGTTTATACGGGATCAGCTCGATCAGATGCTTGGGACATGCGGCAACGCATTTTCCGCATGCTTTGCAGGCTTCCTTATCTACTACTGCAATACCATCAACTATATGAATCGCGTCAAATGGACATGCCTTGACACAGCTCCCGTAACCAAGACATCCGTAAGCGCATCCTTTTGCTCCGCCGTCCTGCATCTGGCTTGCCATAAGACAATCCTTGATTCCGTCATATTCATATTCTGTTATAGCCTTCTCACAAGTTCCCGCGCACTTAACAAAAGCAACTTTACGCTCCTGTGTTCCAGCCTCCACTCCCATAATTTTCCCTATCTTGTCCGCTACGGGCGCACCGCCTACCGGACATCCGTTTACTTCCGCCTGGCCAGCCACAATAGCCGCCGCCAGTCCGGAACATCCGGCATATCCGCAGCCGCCACAGTTATTCCCCGGGAGTACCTCAAGGATCGCCTCTTCTCTCTCATCCACTTCTACGGCGAACTTTTTACCGGAGATTCCAAGGAAGACACCGATGAACAGTCCAGTACCGCCCACGATAACAGCAGCTAAAATAATTTCTGTTACACTCATATCATCTTTCCTCCTATATCAGTCCTGAAAATCCGAAGAACGCAATAGCCATCAGCCCTGCTGTTACAAGTACGATGGGCGTACCCTGGAAAGATTCACTAATGTCGTTATGTTCGATTTTTTCGCGGATTCCTGCCATAAGTACGATAGAAATCAAGAAACCGAAAGCGGTTGCAAATCCATTCACAACGCCCGTCAGAATTCCATATCCGCTTTCCACATTAGTTAATGCGACACCAAGAACTGCACAGTTCGTCGTGATCAGCGGAAGATACACGCCCAGCGCATTATACAAAGACGGCATGGATTTCTTCAAAAACATTTCCACAAACTGTACAAGAGCAGCTATGACAAGGATAAATACGATGGTGTTCAGATACTCCAGTTCACCATTCATGATATTCTTGTTGCCAAGTATAAACTTATAGATCAGCCCTGTTACAAAGGAAGCAATTGTAATAACAAACACAACAGCGCTTCCCATACCAGCTGCTGTCTTTACATTTTTGGATACCCCGAGAAACGGGCAAATTCCAAGGAACTGACTGAGTACTACGTTATTTACAAATGCAGAACCAACTGCAATCAATAATAATTCCTGTATTCCCATACCTGTTCCTCCTATCCTCTATTATTATTTCCGCTCTGGGAAACCGTCATATGACCGCCGCAGGCTCCGCGGTTTCCGCAGGCTGCACACCCTGCTCCGCAGTCAGCTGCCGCCGGTACTTCTTTTCCTTTTTTCGCAGCTGCTCTTTTTATCTTATTCTGAAGAGCAACCAGTGCAGCTAACACGAAGAAAGCTCCAGGCGCCAGGACAAAAATTGTAAGCGGTACATAAGAGTCCGGCATAACCTGAATGCCGAAAATCTGTCCGGCTCCGATCAGCTCTCTGACGATACCGATAGATGTCAGTCCAACAGTAAATCCAAGTCCCATTCCCACTCCATCAAAGATAGAAGGAAGAACAGGATTTTTGGAAGCGTAACTCTCAGCTCGTCCGAGAATGATACAGTTTACAACGATAAGAGGAATATAGAGTCCCAGCGAATCATAGAGGCTGGGAACAAATCCTTCAAGCAGGAAATCCACGATCGTTACAAAGGAAGCTACAACTACGATGAAGGCCGGCATTCTGACTGAATCAGGAATAATCTTTCTCAGCATGGAGATCAGCATATTTGACATGATCAGCACCGCCGTAGTAGAAAGTCCCATACCAATTCCATTGATCGCAGATGTTGTGACAGCCAGAGTAGGACACATCCCCAGCATCAGGACAAAGGTCGGGTTCTCTTTTACAAGTCCGTTATAGATTCTTTCTGTACATTTATTCACTGACAACGCCTCCTAACTCATTCTGATAATAAACGAGGGCAGAGTTTACCGCATTGGTAACTGCATTGGTAGTGATCGTCGCTCCACTGATGGCATCGATCTTATCATCTCCTGTTTCCCCGCTCTTTGTATAGGAAAACCGCTCCACCTGTTTGTCTTTAAACTGGTCTTTAAACTCTGCTTCATCAGCTTTCATTCCAAGACCGGCCGTCTCACTGATGGAGAGCATCTCCACTCCTTTTACTGTACCGTCAGTGGCGATTCCGACGGACAGCTGGAGTTCCCCGTCATAAGCCTCGCTGGAAGTCACATTAATGACATATCCGACAGTCTCCCCACTGTCATCTGTCCCTTCCGCCACCTCAGTAATCGTATCTGAAGTGTAGCCATTCTCCTGAAGCAGCTCTGTTGCTGTATCCGTATCAAATCCTTCGTAATCTTCAAAGGAAGACGCATCCGCCAGTACCGTGCGGAAGGCTTCCTGCTTTGTATTCTCCTGCGCACGGGCAATGGGTTCCTTCGTAACTCCGTAAACAACTCCAAGCAGAAGGCCGGAAACAACAGTAATCGATGTCAGAATCATCGTATTTTTCAAAATATTGTTCATTACCTCTCGCCTCCTTTTCCAAACGGTTTCGGAAGAGTGATTTTCTCGATCAGCGGAACAAGAAGATTACTGATGATAATAGCATAGGAAACCCCCTCTGCGGAACCGCCGAAAAGCCGGAACAGACCAGTCAGAAGCCCCATGCACACACCATACAAAATCCTTCCCTTTGTAGTAATCGGTGATGTGACATAATCCGTCGCCATAAACCATGCGCCAAGCATAAGACCGCCGCCGCAAAGATGTGCGGTAATATATTGCGGATCCAGGCCATGTCCCCCAAAAATCACGATAAACACAACAAAAGAAATAAGGTAAGACGCCGGAATCGTCAGATCGATCACACCCATCAGGATCAGGAACATCGCTCCGATCATGATAGCGATCACAGAAGTCTCTCCAATCGTACCTCTGATATTTCCAATCAGCATATCCATCGTGTTCACAGCTTCTCCTGCCTTCAGATCAGCGAGAGGTGTAGGACCGGTAACACCGTCATAGACAAAGGATGTCATCTGCCCTGTAAAACAGATAAGGAGAAAACATCTTGCTGCAAGGGCAGGGTTCATGAAATTCTGTCCAAGACCGCCAAAAAGCTGTTTTACAACTACAATCGCAAACACGGAGCCAAGGACTCCCATCCACCATGGAAGCGTAGGCGGAAGATTCAATGCAAGCAAAAGACCTGTCACTACCGCGCTGAAATCATTGATCGTGATCGGTTTATGCATCAGTTTTTCATATATGTACTCTGATAAAACTGCCGCTGCTGTCGTCACCACAACAAGGATCCATGCATTCTCATGCCGGAAATTCCAAATACCGAAAACAGTAGCAGGCAGAAGACCGATCACTACCATGAGCATAATATTGCTGCTCTTTATCTTATCCCTGATATGCGGTGAAGATGATACTCTATATTTTTCGTTCAATTTCCAGTCACCTCTCTTACTTCTTCCTCTTATTCGCCAGAGCCGTCTTACGCATGGAGCCGATCGCCTGTTTCAGCTGTCGTTTTGCCGGACAGACATAGCTGCAGGAACCACATTCCACACATTCGAGACCGTTCATCGCCACAAACGAATCGATATCCTGTCTTCTTGCATAATCAGCAAGTCTGGACGGAATGATCCTGCTCGGGCATACTTCAACACATCTTCCGCAATTAATACATGCTGTCTCCGGATTTCTGGAGACAACATCCTTCTTAAACGCGAGAATAGCTGATGACGTCTTTGTCACAGGTGCGTCGGGAGTAACCATTGCAAATCCCATCATGGGACCTCCGGAAATCAGCTTCGCTGGCTGTTCTGTAAATCCGCCTGCCGCTTTGATCAGATTCAGATGATTTGTTCCCAGAAGCACACGGAAGTTTCCCGGATTCTGAACGGCATCTCCGCTGACTGTGACAACTCGTTCTGTCAGAGGCCGCCCGTTGATCACCGCATTATGAATAGCAATCAGCGTTTCCACATTATCTACGATACAACCCGCATCAGCCGGAAGCATCGAGGAATTAATCGCTCTCTTTGTAACAGCATAAATCAGCTGACGTTCTGCTCCCTGAGGATATTTTGTCACCAGAGCTTTTACATCCATCCTGGGCTCATCCGCAACAGCTTCCTGAAGTTTGCTGATACAGTCCCTCTTATTATCTTCAACAGCAAAAATTCCCTTTGCATTCGGGAAAAGAGAAAGCACCACACGCATTCCACTGACAAGATCTGATGTATTTTCCAGCATCCGTCTGTAATCTGCCGTAATATACGGCTCACATTCCGCACAGTTTGCTATGATATAATCAATCTTCTCAGGCTCCTTTGGAGACAGCTTGACCCGTGTCGGAAAACCTGCTCCTCCCATTCCGACAATACCGGCATCTCCTATCTTTTCCAGGATTTCCTCCGAAGTCATCTCTTCCATCGGCTTTACCGGTCCATAATCTACCTCGTTGTATTCCCCGTCATTTTCAATCACAATACATTCCACTTTGTTCCCGGCAGGATTGAAATGCTGCTCCATTCCTTTTACCGTCCCGGAAACAGAAGAATAAACCGGTGCAGAAACAAATCCGCCGGCTTCAGCTATCTTCTGCCCTTTCAGAACATGATCTCCCTTTTTTACTATCGGATTGGCAGGCGCTCCAATATGTTGTGAAAGGGGGTATATCATATCTCCTTCAGGCAGCAGCGGCCGGATCGGCTGGTCCTTTGAAAAGCGTTTTCCATCATCCGGATGTATTCCGCCTTTAAATGTCAAAAGTCCCATTCTTTATCTCCTTCCTTTCTTTTGTTTTCTGCAGGCTTTTTATAAAAAATGCCCCTTGATCTGCTTTTTCGCATTAAAACTATTGTACTAAAATACAACGTTAAAATCTAGTATATAATTATTTGAAAATTGTATATTTCCGAAAACATCTTGTCGTTTTTTTAACACATCCAAACACTCTTTTTACTGAAAAAACAGTCATATGAACTCTTCTTCTGAAACAAAAAAGACAGCTGCCAAAGCAGCTGTCCATCTCATTTATACTTATTCTTCTTCCATTGTCTCTGCAGCCGGCTCTTCTGCATGATCTGCTTCCAGAGCCTTCATGCTGAGGCTGATCTTCTTCTCTGCCTCATTGAGATCAACAATCTTAGCTGTAATCTCCTGTCCGATAGACAATACATCAGACGGCTTGTCCACATGTGCCCGTGAAATCTGAGACACATGAAGAAGTGCATCAACACCCGGTGCAAGCTCGACAAAAGCTCCAAAATCCGTCATACGTGCAACTTTTCCAGTGATGACTTTTCCAACTGCAAAGTCTTCTGCAGCATTTACCCACGGATTTGTCTCCGGGAATTTCAGGCTAAGTGCAATCTTTGTATCATGGATATCTTTCACAAGTACTTCAAGGGTATCTCCTACATGAAATACTTTCTTCGGATTATCAACTCTTCCCCAGGACATCTCGGAAATATGAAGGAGTCCGTCAACTCCGCCCAGGTCTACGAAAGCTCCGAAATCTGTTACATTTTTAACAGTGCCTGTAACTCTGTCGCCAACCTTAAGTTTAGCAAAAAGTTCTTTCTGACGCTCTGCGCGCTCTGCAACAAGCAGCTGTCTTCTGTCGCCGATCACACGGTTTCTTCTCGGATTGAACTCGCTGATCACAAACTCGATCTCCTGTCCAAGATATTTTGCAAGATCCTTCTCATATGAATCAGATACCAGGCTTGCCGGGATAAATACTCTCACCTCATCAACTGTAGCACAGATGCCTCCTCCAAGGATCTGAGTTACTGTAGCCTTGAGAACTTCCTTATTCTCATACGCCTCGCGAAGTCTTTCATTTCCTTTTTCAGCAGCAAGTCTCTTATATGTAAGAAGAACCTGCCCTTCACCATCATTTACCTTCAGAACCTTGACGGTCATTGTATCTCCCACCGATACAACTGTTGTCAGATCAAGAGACTGGTCGTTGGAATATTCGCTTTTTGTAATAATACCATCTGCCTTATATCCGATATTCAGGATAATCTCATCTGGTTTTACATCGATTACAGTTCCCTCAACAACCTCACCATTATGAATTGTTTTAAATGATTCGTCTAACATCTGTTCAAAAGATAATTCTGACATTATTTTGAACCTCCTCAATTATATTGTTGGGCGTGGATGCCCCTGCTGTAATACCTACTGTTTCCACTGACCCTAATTGATTCAAATTCAAATCGCCAAGTGTCTGTATATAGTACGTATTGTTACATGCCTTGCAGCATATTTCAAATAACTTCTGGGTATTGGAACTATGTTTGTCACCAATCACGATCATAGCATCCACCGTCTCTGCTATGCTTCGAGCCTCTGTCTGACGCTCTTTTGTAGCATTACAGATTGTATTTAAAACACTTACATCATAACTCTTTTCAGAAATAATTTCAACTAAATATTTAAATTTATTGTAATTAAATGTCGTTTGAGAGACTATACAGACTTTTCCATTTTCAGCTGGAGAAAATTTTTCCGCGTCAGCTGCATCCTGTATGACACAGACCCGTTCTCCTGCCCATCCACGGATCCCCTGCACTTCAGGATGTTCCGGATTGCCGATGATGACAATAGTTCTGCCCTGACTGCTCTGCTCCTGGACAATCCGGTGGATTTTCTTAACGAAAGGACAGGTGGCATCGACAATATGGACATTTTTTTCATTCAACCTGTCATAAATCCTTTTTTCCACTCCGTGGGAACGGATGATCACAGTACCGCCCTGCAAATCTTCCAGCTCCGCCTCAGAACGCAGGACCTTAACGCCTTTCTTCTCCATGTCCTTGATCACTTCTTCGTTATGGATGATCGGGCCATATGTGTAGATCGGACCGTCCGTACATTTTTCCACCTGTTCATAAACTGTGTCCACAGCTCTTTTTACGCCGAAACAAAATCCGGCTGTTTTTGCCTTGATTACTTTCATATCGTACACTCTTCTCCTGATCCGGCTTCCAGCCATCGTGTTCTCCTGAGAACCAAATTGTTCATCCAACAGCTGATCTTCTATCTGCAGAGGCTGCAGATCCTATCAACAACCTCTTCTATCGTCATATCCGAACTGTCGATCAGCACTGCATCATCGGCCTTTTTCAGCGGCGCGATTTCTCTGTTCATATCTCTTGCATCTCTCTCCCGGATATCCTGCTCGATCTCTTTGAGTTCGCAGGCTTCTCCCTTTTCTCTCAACTCATTATATCTGCGCATCGCCCTTGTTTCAACACTTGCCGTAAGGTAAATTTTGACATCTGCATCCGGAAGTATATTCGTTCCGATATCTCTTCCATCCATGATCACATCTTTTTCCCTGGCAAGAGAGCGCTGCAGATCAAGAAGTTTCTCTCTGACTTCGGGGATAACGGATGTCTTCGACGCCATATTTCCAACCTCCTCTGTCCGAAGCAGGGAGGTTATATTTTCTCCATTCAGATATACCTGCTGAACTCCGTCTTCGTATCCGATCGTCACCTGTGCATCCCTGCAGCATTCAGCCACAGCCTCCCGGTTCTCCGGATCCACGCCTTTCTTGATGAAATGGATCGCCAGTCCGCGGTACATGGCTCCTGTATCCACATAAATATATCCTTTTTCTTTCGCAACCAGCTTTGCGATCGTACTCTTGCCGGCGCCGGCAGGGCCGTCAATTGCAACATTATATCCCATAGAAGATCCCTCCATTCATTATTTCACTTTTAAGACTTGCCCGTGAAGTCCGGCATTCATTCCTGCCAGATATCCGGTTGACCACGCAATCTGAAGATTATATCCGCCAGTTAATGCATCAAGATCAAGAACTTCTCCGGCAAAATAAAGGCCGGAAGATTTCTTGGACTCCATTGTCCCCGGATCAATATCTTTTACGGAAACTCCGCCTTTTGTAATAATCGCCTCACTATAGCCCCGCAGCCCGGTCAGAGTCATTTTGAAATCTTTGATAAGCCTGACAAAATTCAGACGTTCTTCTCTCGTTATCTCGTTGACTTTTTTATCATCCGGTATTCCGGAAAGCTCAACCATAACCGGCCGTAATTTTGCAGGAAACAGGCTGTCCACCGAATTTCTGAAAAGACGGTTATGGTTTGCTTCAAATTCCCGCAGCACTCTTTTATCAAGCTGTTCCTCATCCAGCGCAGGCTTGAGATCTATATGAAGCGTCAATTCCCGTTCCTTTAATTTTTTGCCGACAACACTGCTGGCACTCAGGATCACCGGACCAGTAACTCCATAATGGGTGAATAACATCTCGCCAAACTCTTCATAGAGCTTCTTTTTCCCGTCTGTCACCCGGATGCTGATATTTCTGAGGGAGAGTCCCATCAGTTCTCCGGCGTATGATTCCTTTACTACCATCGGAACAAGAGACGGCAGAAGTTCTGTTACCTTATGTCCTGTCTCTCTTGCAAAACGATAGCCGTCTCCTGTAGATCCGGTAGATGGATAAGATATTCCACCTGTCGCTACGATAACAGCGTCACCAGATATCTCTCTGCCGTCAGACAGCCGCACTCCAGTCGTTTTACCTTCCTCTCCGATCAGTTCTTTCACCTCAGAGTTCAGAGATACCGTAACACCCAGATTCTTCATTTCACGTGCGAGAGCCTGGATCACATCCGAAGAATGATCCGAAAGGGGGAAAACTCTACCGCCCCGTTCCACTTTTGTCTTTACCCCAAGCTCTTCAAAAAATTCTACGGCCTGCATATTGGAAAATGTATAAAATCCACTATAAAGAAACTTGGGATTTGTCACAACAGAGCAGAACAAATCTTCTATATCTGCGGCATTCGTAATATTACAGCGCCCTTTTCCTGTGATAAACAGCTTTTTTCCAAGTCTGTCATTTTTTTCAAAGAGATGAACATTGCTGCCGCAGCGGGCTGCAGTAACAGCCGCCATCATACCTGCAGCACCTCCACCAACAATCAGCACCGTACTATTCTGTCCGCTCACCTTTTCCACCGCCTTCTGATTTTTTTCTTTCATATCCCCTTCGAACCGAAAAGGAACTCCTTACGTGATCCAGTTCGTCCCCGCTGTAAACCTGATACTCATCCCAAAGTTTCTCCAGCATTTCAAGCGTTGTCACCACTTCTTTCTGCTTTTTCATACACAAAGCAACAATCAGAGCATTGATAACGCTAAGCGGCGCAACAAGTGAGTCCACAATAGATGCCATATCACTGCGTGCGATCAGATTACAGGACGAATATAAATTCATCGGCGAATGAATACTGTCTGTAAGAGTAATAACCTTAGCTTTCCTGTTGCTGGCAAATTCCAACGCTTTCAATGTACGCATGGAATAACGAGGGAAACTGATACCGATTGCCACATCTTTATCACTGATCCTGAGCATCTGCTCAAAAATCTCGCTGGAACTGTTTGTGTGTACCACGATCACGTCTTCGCAAATCGTATTCAGGTAAAATCCCAGAAATTCTGCAAGGGGCGCACAACTGCGGATTCCTATCACATAGATTCTCCTTGCGCCAAGAATGGTATCAATCGCAAGGTTAAACGCCTTATGGTCGATCCCGGACAACGTAAGTTTGATTTTCTCAATATCTGACTGTAGTACAGTCTCCAGAATCTCACTCTGGCTGATTCGCCCATATGTCACTTCCATTCGCTGAATGGAATTCAGACGGTTCCTGACCAGTTCTTCCAGAGCTTTCTGGAAGCCAGGATACCCCTTATATCCCAGCTGCGTGGCGAAGCGGACGACTGTGGATTCACTGACTCCCACAGTTTCTCCGAGTTTTGCAGCTGTTAGAAATACCGCTTTGTCATAGTTGGTGCGGATATAGTCTGCAAGGCAACGCTGACCTTTGCTCATCTTCGCATATCTTTCTTCAATTCTGGAGAGCAGTTCATTTACATTGCTTTCTGTTGGTTCCATTGTATTTTTCCTGTTCTAAACAATCTAGTGCCATGTTAAGCACTATTTATTATATAATAATTTCCGGTACAATCCGGACTTTCACTACAGAACTCAGATCAACATAATCTGACATCATCTGCCTTTGTTTTGTCATACCGGCCGCGTATATTCTCTCAGCCACTGACGTTCCTCTTCATTCAGATATGGTCCTATCTTCTCATAAACCTGCCTGTGGTATGTGTTGAGGAGCTTTCTCTCATCCTCTGTCATTCTCTCCGGCAGAAGAGCATCCAGATCGACAGGAACATATGTCAGGATCTCGAACTTCATAAACTGGCCGTATTCATTCATTTCATCTTCCTGTACCAGCAGAAGGTTCTCAAGACGAATTCCATGTGAGCCGCCGATATATATTCCAGGCTCATCCGATATAACCATATTCTTTTCCAGCGACTGAACAGGATATGAGCTTTCCTTCCACCGGAAATTTATCGGCCCTTCATGCACGTTGAGCAGATACCCTACCCCGTGTCCTGTTCCATGATTAAAATTGATTCTCTCTTTCCAAAGAACTTCACGGGCGATACAATCCAGATTTGACCCGGTACATCCATGAAGGAATACTGTGTCTGCAAGACGAAGCATCGCGCGGGCTACAAGCGTAAAATGTTCCTTCTGTTCCTGTGTCACATCACCAAGCGCAACTGTTCTTGTAATATCTGTTGTTCCCTCCAGATAATGTCCCCCCGTATCTGTAAGGAACAGAGCACCTTTTTGAAGCGGTACATTGCTTTCTTCTGTAGCACTGTAATGGATCACTGCCCCATGTTGCCCATAAGCGCTGATAGGCGCGAAGCTTGCCTCCAGATATCCTTCCTGCTCTCTTCGGAACTCCTCCAGCTTTTCCGCAGCGGAAATCTCTGTGATCGGAATTTTTCCAATGTTCTTTTTCAGCCAGTACATAAAACGGGTATGTGCAATACCATCCTTCAGATGGGCACGTCGGATATTCTCTGCTTCCGTGTCATTTTTCATGGACTTCATAAGGATCGTCGGGTTCTGTGCCTCAATAATCCGGCATGTTTTCGGAATATCCTGGTAAAGAGTATAACTGATTCTTTCCGGGTCCACAAGAACAGAAGCTTTTTCACGAACTGACTTCACTGCATTTCTGATTTCATCATATGGATGGATGCGCACGCCATCTCTGAGAAACTCTTCACAAATGTCTGCAGAAAACTTGTCCGGATCGGCAAAAAGGTCCAGATGATCTTCTGAAATCATTGCATAGGACAGAACAAGCGGACAATATGCAATATCATTGCCGCGCATATTGAGAAGCCATGCAATGTCATCCAGACTGGAAAGAAGATGGAAATCCGCCCCCATTGCTTTCATCTTATCCCGGATGCGTTTCAACTTGGAACTTCTACTCTCACCTGTCCACTGCTCATCCAGCAGAAATGCAGGATCCTTCGGAAGAGCAGGACGGTCTTCCCATACTGCATCCGCAAGGTCTCTGTCGGTCGAAACCGTACCTCCTTTATTCCGCGCTATTTTTTCATACTTTTTTCCTTCTGTATAACCTGCCACACGACCGTCAAAACCGATCACACCCCCTTCCGGAAGCTCTTTCTCAAGGAACTCTTCCATGGTATCTACACCCGGTTCCCCCATCTTATACAGACGGATGCCGCTTCCTTCCAGCTGTTCCTCTGCCTGCAGAAAATACCGTCCGTCTGTCCACAATCCTGCTTTGTTCTGTGTAAAAACTGCTGTTCCTGCTGAACCGGTAAATCCCGTAAGGAACTTTCTTGTTTTAAAATATTCTCCTACATATTCACTGTGATGATAATCAGCCGTAGGCACAATATAAATATCTATCCCTTCCCGCTGCATCTCGCCTCGCAGTCCGGCTATTCTCTCAGATACATTCATTGTGCAACCTCCGTTCATTTTACCTTTGAACTTTCATAACTTATAAATACAGTTCTGCCGGAACAGAACCTCATCCATGAAACAGGACCGGTTCCATAGAATCGGTCCTGCATATTATCTTTCCTTATTTGCTGAAGACTATACCGGATAAGCTCCGTTAGCCGTATCAGCTACTGCCGGGTCAACCTTTGTCTGCTGAGCCTGTCTGTATTTGAAGAAATCTACCGCTACCTGCGGGAACAGTGCATATGTCAGCACATCCTCATCCTGCTGGATCCACTGCTCGCACTCTTTTCTCAGAGTATCAAGCTCATTGGGGATCAGATCAGCCGGACGGCATGTAATGATCTCTGCATCTTCTCCCAGGATCTTCTTCTGAAGCTCCGGATTAACCGGCTTCACTGTAGCGCCGTATTTTCCTGCAAGGATATCCTTCGTCTCCTGAGTTGCCACCTTATAGCGCTCACCCATAAGAACATTCAGAACAGCCTGTGTTCCAACGATCTGTGAAGAAGGAGTAACCAGCGGCGGCTCACCCAGATCCTTACGCACACGCGGAACCTCTTCCAGTACATCATAGAACTTATCTTCTGCACCCTGCTCTTTCAGCTGGGATGTCAGGTTGGAGAGCATACCGCCCGGAACCTGATAGAGAAGCGTCTTGATATTAACACCGAGGTTCGTCGGATTGAGCAGGCCGCTCTTGAGAGCCTCATCCTTGATCGGACGGAAGTAATCAGCGATCTCAGCCAGGAGATTCTGATCAAGCCCTGTATCATAAGGTGTGCCTCTGAACGTCTCGACCATAACCTCTGTAGCCGGCTGAGAAGTTCCGAGCGCAAACGGTGAAATAGCAGTATCAATGATATCAGCTCCTGCTTCTACCGCTTTCATATAAGTCATTGATGCAACACCGGACGTATAATGTGTGTGCATCTCAATCGGAATGCTGACCGCTTCTTTCAGAGCTGTTACAAGCTCCGTAGCCTGATACGGAAGAAGAAGACCTGCCATATCCTTTACACAGATAGAGTTTGCTCCCATGTCCTCGATTCTCTTTGCAAGATCTACCCAGTAATCAAGGGTATAAGCATCGCCGAGAGTATAGGACATTGCGACCTGCGCATGAGCCTTTTCCTTGTTAGCGGCCGTAACTGCTGTCTGAAGATTTCTGATGTCGTTCAGGCAGTCAAAGATACGGATGATATCGATTCCGTTGGCACAGGATTTCTGTACAAAATACTCTACTACATCATCAGCATAGGGACGATATCCAAGGATATTCTGTCCACGGAAAAGCATCTGCAGCTTTGTATTCTTAAAGCCGTCACGGAACTTTCTCAGTCTCTCCCAGGGATCTTCTTTCAGGAAACGCAGGGATGCGTCAAAAGTAGCGCCGCCCCAGCACTCTACTGCATGATACCCAACTTTATCCATTTTATCAATGATGGGGAGCATCTGTTCCGTCGTCATTCTGGTGGCAATCAGGGACTGATGTGCGTCACGCAGAATGGTTTCAACTATTTTAACTGGTTTCTTTTCAATTTCTGCCATTTATTTGTCCTCCATTAATTACTTAACGCCAAAGATTGCCATGAATGTACCGGCAACGACTGCTGTTCCGATAACACCTGCCACGTTCGGCCCCATGGCATGCATCAGAAGGAAATTGGTAGGATCAGCCTCGGAACCAACCTTCTGTGACACACGCGCCGCCATAGGTACAGCGGACACGCCGGCGGAACCGATCAGCGGATTTACTTTTCCCTTTGTTACCCAGCACATCAGTTTACCAAAGAGCACACCTGCAGCAGTACCGAATGCGAATGCGATAAGACCGAGGATAACGATCTTGATCGTATCCATATTCAGGAATGCTTCCGCGCTTGTTGTAGCGCCAACGGATGTACCCAGCAGGATAACAACGATATACATCAGAACATTTGCAGCAGTATCTGTCAGCTGTCTTACAACGCCTGACTCCTTGAACAGGTTACCAAGCATCAGCATACCTACCAGCGGAGCAGTCGTAGGAAGGATCACGCAGACAACGATCGTAATGATGATCGGGAACAGGATTCTCTCCAGTTTAGATACCGGACGGAGCTGCTCCATCTTGATCTGACGCTCTTCCTTTGTTGTAAGGAGCTTCATGATCGGCGGCTGAATAATCGGCACAAGAGACATATAAGAATATGCCGCTACCGCAATCGGTCCGAGGATAGCCGTCTGCTCCAGTTTTCCTGCGAGGAAAATAGAAGTCGGTCCGTCAGCTCCACCGATAATGGAGATAGCCGCTGCAGCTCTGTCGGAGAATCCCATTGCCATAGCTCCCAGATATGCGGCGAAAATACCGAACTGGGCAGCCGCTCCGAGAAGGAAACTCTTCGGATTGGCGATCAGCGGTCCGAAATCCGTCATAGCTCCGACGCCAAGGAAGATCAGAGACGGAAGGATCGACCATTCATCAAGTACATAAAAGTAATAAAGAAGTCCGCCAGTTCCGTTTGACGCCTCTTCCGGGCTGATCATGATATCAGGATAGATATTGACGAGCAGCATACCGAAGGCGATCGGAACAAGCAGCAGCGGCTCGAAGCCGTGCCTGATCGCTAAGTAGAGAAAGATGCAGGCAACACCGATCATGATCAGGTTTCCAACCGTCAGGTTCATGAAAGCGGTCTGCTCAACAAGGTTCCCCAGCGTATTTGAAATATATTCCATTTTTCAAACCTCCTGGTAAGTCATTAATTTAATGTCGCTAATACTGCTCCTGCCTCGATAGAGTCGCCTACGGCTACGTCGATGCTGGCAATGGTTCCTGCCTCAGGAGCAACAACCGGGATCTCCATTTTCATAGCCTCGATGATCACAACCGCATCTCCGGCCTGAACAGACTGTCCAACTGTAGTCGGGATCTGATAAACCTTTCCTGCAGCTCCCGCTTTCACCTGGATCTTACCGGCTCCAGCCGCTTTCGGAGCAGCTGCCGGTGCTGGTGCAGCCTTCGGTGCAGCTGCGGGTGCTTTCGGTGCAGCTGTCGGTGCAGCAGCAGGCGCAGATCCTGCAGCCTTCTCTTCTACTGTTACATCATATACGTTTCCGTTTACTGTGATGGTATAGTTTTTCATTTCCATATCCTCCTGATATTAATTCCATTTATTTGATTTTCTTCTCCTGATCGAGCGGACAACAAATCCGTCCGTGGAGGTTCCCTCATACTCAGCGACAGCCGCAGCTATTACAGCTGCAAGCTCTGTATCATCTGTCTCATCTTCTGCGGGGATCTCTTCCACCACAGGTTCAGCCGGCGCAGCCGGTGCTGGCGCCGCAGTCTCTTCGACTGTTTTGTTTTTCCGGAACTTCTGCTCCAGAACCGGGATAAATTTCAGAAGCCAGATTACAAAGGACAGGAAGATCAGTACAACAAATACCGTTCCCATTCCGAGGATCGTGTTAAGTCCTGCCTTCTGAAGGATCTCTCCTGTTGAATACTCAGCGCTGACTGTCAGACTCTCCATGTTCATTTCATCGTCAAAGGAAATCTGGATCGTAGCATCCCTGTCAGCATACTCGGCGTCTGCTTCCATTGTAGCGCCGTCATTAGTCACTTCCATTTCGAAACCATCCACACCGATGAATGCACCGCACTCTTCAATTCCTGCATTCCACGCATTGATCATAGAAAGGAAATTCTCACCGGTGATCGGGAATCCTGCCTGGAGCAGGGTCAGATCAAGCTGCAGCTCAGACATATTCTGGAAGCTTGCAAAATCATCTTCTGACATGGAACTGAAATTCTGGATGAGAGCCTCTGAGTACTGGGCCATCTGGTTCTCATCATATCCTGTCGTGTCGGACTGTCCGCATCCCGTAAAACTCAGAACAAGGATGAGGACAAGTCCCAATATACTGATTTTTTTCTTCACTTCGCCTCACCTCACTAAACCGTACCATGTTTTTTGTCGGGACGGTCCTCTCTCTTCGTGAACAGCATCTCAAAGGCGCCGATCACATATTTTCTCGTATCAGCCGGATTGATCACTGCATCTACATATCCTCTCCTTGCTGCTGATTCCGGACTGGACTGAAGGTCTCTGTACTGAGCCGCCTTTTCTCTCTGTGTTGCAACATCTGCATCTGCATACATGATCTTTGCCGCCAGATCAGCATCCATCATTCCAATCTGAGCAGTCGGCCATGCATATACCATATCTGCTCCGATAGACTTGCTGTTCATTGTAACATATGCACTTCCATACGCCTTGCCGATGATCACATTTACTTTCGGAACTGTAGCATTTGCAAAAGTATATGTCAGTCTTGCAGCAGCTCTAGCCATGTTCTTCTCAGACTCGACTGTAGCAGCAAATCCAGCCACATTAGTGAGCGTAAGTACCGGAATGGAAAATGCATCGCAGAAATTAACGAAATCAATCGCTTTCTTGCAGCCGTCAACGGAAAGCGCGCAGTCAAAAGATGCTTCTTCATTTCCTTCTGCATCATAAACTTTTGTACGGTTCGCAACAGCACCTACAGTCATTCCATTCAGACGGATAAATCCAGTCACCATATCTCTCGCATAATTTTTCTTTGCTTCAAAAAGAACATTGCCGTCAGAAATCTGTGCCAGAGCAATCGCAGTATCTTCTGAAGCATTCTCAATTTCCGTGCAAAGTCTGTTCAGATCATCTGTACAGTCTTCGTACGAAAGATCATCCTCGTAATTTGCAGGAATCATACATACCAGTGAGCGGATCTGAGAAAGGATCTCCGCTTCTGTTCCGATTCCATCGACAAGCCCAGCTACAGAACTCTGATACTCAGCTCCTGCAGTATCACACTTGGAAGAATCATTTTCTTCCAGAGCGTTCGGAGAGTTTACAAAAAGTTTGGCACTTTTCGACTCCATAAATGTAAAATCAGCAAGTCCCGGAACAATGGCAAGTCCGCCGCCGCAAGTGCCGAAAATGGCTGTAATCTGCGGAACTACACCTGAAGCCATTGTCTGTCTGTAGTATAAACCGCCGAATGCCTCCAGTGCATCTGTAGCCTCCTGAAGTCTCATCCCGGCACAGTCGATCAGACCGATAACAGGTGCCCCCATCTTCATTGCCATGTCATAGATGTTTGCGATCTTCTTCGCGTGCATCTCTCCGATCGTTCCGCCAAGCACAGCGGCATCCTGGCTGTATACATACACAAGATTGCCGTCGATCACGCCGTATCCGGTGATAACGCCGTCAGACGGAGCTGCCTTTTCCTGCATGTTGAAATCAGTACTTCTGGCAGTAACAGCACCGCCGATTTCAACAAAACTTCCCTCATCAAGCAATGCCGCAATTCGTCTGCCCGCTGAGTTTTCTGTTGCATTGTAGCTCATATTTTAGCCCTCCATATCAATAAATTTGTCTGTGCAGAAATACCAAAGCATCTCTGCTCCAAACCAAAATTTCTGCCTATTCTAGTATATAACAGCGGTTAGCTAATTTCAATTCAAAATTCATTTTATCTGACAAATTTTTCACATATAATCAATCATTTCCGTGCGTTCCTTCATCAAAAAGCACAAAAGGACAGACAAAGGCGAAGGCAGCCATACAGCAGAGTGGCCGTCTTCGCCCTTGCAAAATCCTGCCAGTTCTTCCTTCCGTTAACCGCCGGATTATCAGGCTACTTCCGGTTTCTGTACTGGACAGGTGTTATATTATACATCTTTTTGAAGACACGGTTAAAGTGCTCCACATTCTGATATCCTACAGACTCAGCTATACTTTCAACCGTTGCGCTGCTGCTTTTGAGCATGGCACGCGCTTTCTTCATCCGGACTTTCTTCAGGATATCTCCAAATGTCATTCCCGATTTTTCTTTAATATATTTGGACAGATACGGTTTTGAAAGGAAGAACTTCTCCGCCAGATCATCCAGAGTCACATCTTTATAATTTGCATAGATATAATTCGTGATCTCTAAAAGGCGTTCATCCTTATCAACCTGTGATTCAGTAACCTCTCTGATCTTGTTCACAGCAACTACAAGCGCTTCTATTGACGCCTTGATAATGTCTGCGTCAATACCGACGCCCCAGTAGCGTTTCTTATTGCAGAGTACTCCAACATATGCAACCGCTCTGGAGGAAGATCCTCTTGTAAGCGAATGTTCTTCATAAGATTCCAGTTCATAGCTTACGTCAAAGTAATGCTTGATGGCATTGCTGACCGCATCCAGACGTCCATTTCCCACGCCGGTGATCTTCAGATCGTTTCCGTTGTGATGTATTGTTGCCTCTGCAACAATGCCGTCCTCCTGCTTGAAGTGGCACTCGTCAACAGAAAAGATCGGTTTCGCATTGATATAGTGATCTTCGAAGATCCGGTAAACCAGATCCGGAGTAAGCTCTTTATGAGCTTTGTCAGAAACATCTTTAACAAGATACCCGACTTCTTCCTTCATCTTGTCCGGAAGGCTGATGCCGAAGCTTTGCTTCAGGATGTAATTTACGCCGCCTTTACCAGACTGGCTGTTGATGCGGATAACGTCTGAATCATATCGGCGTCCCACATCCTGCGGATCGATAGGAAGATAAGGAACTGTCCACTTCTCGCAGTGTTTCTCTTCACGCCATGCCATTCCCTTGGCAATGGCATCCTGATGGGAACCGGAAAATGCAGTAAATACAAGTTCGCCGGCATAGGGCTGTCTCGGGGAGACTTTCATTCTTGTCACACGCTCATATACTTCGCAGATATCGCTCATATTAGAGAAATCAAGTCCCGGATCTACTCCCTGTGAGAACATGTTCATGGCAAGTGTAATAATATCCACATTGCCGGTTCTCTCACCATTTCCAAAGAGTGTGCCTTCAATCCGGTCTGCTCCTGCAAGGATACCAAGCTCTGCATCACTGATGCCGGATCCACGGTCATTATGCGGATGCAGGGACAGGACCACGCTGTCTCTGTGAAGAAGGTGTTTATTAAAATATTCTACCTGAGATGCAAACACATGAGGCATTGCGTTCTCCACTGTTGTAGGAAGATTGATAATTGCTTTGTTTTCCGGCGTAGGCGACCAGATATCAAGCACTGCATTGCAGACCTCGAGGGCATAATCCACTTCTGTTCCCTGGAAACTTTCCGGGCTGTATTCGAATGTAAAATTACCTTCCGTCTCCTCTGCCAGTTTTTTCAGCAGTTCTGCTCCATCCGTAGCAATTTTCTTAACTTCTTCTTTGCTCTTTCTAAACACCTGCTCTCTCTGAGCTACCGAAGTTGAATTGTATACATGTATAATCGCATGCGGCGCTCCTTTTACAGCATCGAAAGTTCGTTTAATAATATGCTCTCTTGCCTGAGTAAGCACCTGAATCGTTACATCATCCGGGATCATGTTCTGTTCGATCAGTGTCCGAAGGAACTGATACTCTGTCTCTGAAGCAGCCGGGAAGCCAACCTCGATCACTTTAAACCCTACATCTACAAGCAGCTGAAAAAATTCAAGTTTCTCATCCAGACTCATAGGTTCGATCAGAGCCTGATTTCCATCTCTCAGATCGACACTGCACCAGATTGGATGTTTATCAATTGAATCTTTCTTTACCCAGTCATAGCATGGCTCGGGCGGCATAAAATAAGTCTTTTCATATTTCTTCCAGTTTTCCATGATAGCCCTTCTCCTTATATTTCATCAATTTTATTGTTTGATTTTATCTTCACATATACTATCATAGATTTCTTTTCTATACCAGTGGCAAATTTAATCATTTGAATTGATCTTTTTTATCTTTCCTTGAAATTATACGATTTTCTTCTTCATTTATTTAAAAATAATTATTCCATATGATCACTGCTTACAAAAATCAGCCCGCCATAAGAAAGCAGTCTCTTATATACCGTATACAGGAAGCGGCATCTCTTACTCCCACCGCACGATCTGCTTTCACCGGATACTCTCTCAGGATAATGCCATCTATACTGAATGTCACCGTTCCCAGAACATCTCCCTCTTTAACCGGAGCGGAAATAATTGCCGGGACAGTACATTCCCGTCTTACATCCTCACCATTTTTCAGAAGGAGCGGAAATGGTTCTGCCGCAGCAGAAGCTGTCAGCTCTGCCGGATCCAAATCAGGGAAACCGTCTGTAAAACCATTTTCCACCTTGACTGAAAACATCATATCTTCTGCATCCACCTGTCTGAGAAGATAATTATCCAGACCGTACTTCATCAGCTTCCTTGTATCCGACCATTTATATCCTTTGTTATTGGGCCACCCGCAGGCAAGCAGAGCCACAATAAAAGTTCTTTCATCCTGCCGCAGCGCTCCAACGTAGCAATAACCGGCATCCGCTGTAAATCCGGTCTTGCCGGATAGCGCGCCATCCATCATATTCAGAAAAGCGTTATGATTGGTACAGCTATAGGACCCATTGCCGCCGCTGTCTCTGAACGTATAAGATGCCGTCTGAGTAATATGAAGGAATTCACTTTTTTTCCCGGAATCCATGATACAGTATTTCATGATTTTTGCGAGATCCTCTGCGGTAGTATGATGAACTCCCCGTTCATCCTGTGCATCCAGTCCGTTTGGTGTGATAAAATATGTATCCGTACAGCCGATCTGTTCCGCCTTTTCGTTCATCATGTCAGCAAATTCCTGTACGCTTCCTCCGATATGCTCTGCAATCGCCACAGCAGAATCATTATGAGATTCCAGCATCAGTGAGTAGAGCAGATCTTCCAGAGCAAACTTCTGACCTTCTTTTGCTCCCAGTTTTACCTGTGGCTGACGCGCTGCCTCGGCGCTTATTTTTACCGTATCAGATAGCGTTCCGTTTTCCAGGGCAAGAATACATGTCATGATTTTCGTTGTGCTTGCCATAGGGAGCGCCTCCTGTCCCTTTTTTGCAAATAAAATACGCCCTGTGTCTGCATCCATAAGGACTGCCGACTGGGCGTACAGGTCGGAAGGCTTCACCTCTGTTTTTACCTCCGGCTGTGCAGCCGCGTGGGAAACACAGGCAGTCCATACAATTGCTATAGATAGTATCGTTAACAACACACTGCGTTTCCTTTGCGTCATTCTGTTCATTTTATTTTTCTCTGTTTTCATGCCGGGCTTCACTCCCGCCCTATTGTCTCATTGAGAATATATGCTTCTCCCGGCGTCAGTATGACAGCCTTTCCCGTCATATATCAAGGCGAAGCTGCGCTTCATCCTCAGCTTCTTCTTTAAAGTGTTCAATCTGTTCCTGATCCAGTGTGGGCAGCTCATCCAGAGAATGTACGCTGAATCTCCGGAGAAATTCCTCCGTCGTCCCGAACAGGATGGGACGCCCGGGTGCATCCAGTCTTCCGGTTTCCTCCACAAGACCATACTCTACTAATTTATTTACCGCATGATCCGACTTGACTCCGCGGATCTTCTCAATCTCCAGTTTTGTCACAGGCTGCCGGTATGCGATAATAGAGAGAGTTTCAAGCAGTACATCCGTAAGGACATATTTTTTTGGCTGCTTTGCCACACGGATCAGATATTCATACATTTCCTTTTTTGTACACATCTGAAAAGAGCCGTCCAGCTCTATGATTCGGACGCCCCGGTCCTCCTCGTCATACCGGTCCATCATATTGTGAATGATCTTCCTGGTCGTCTCTTCATCATGACCGATAGCCGCTGCGATCCTGGAAAGCTCTACGGAATCTCCCATTGTAAAAAGAATCGCTTCAACCGCTGCCTGCAGCTTCTCAATCCCCATTTCCGTCCCCAGTCCTTTCAATCATAATTTCCCCGCAATTGTACTCCTGTTCTACATGAATCTCTCCCAGCTTCATCATTTCCAGGATTGCAAGAAATGTAACCACGATGTACAGTTTACTGTGCTGCTCTTCCAGAAGCTGCCGGAAACTGAATCTTCTGTGCTTATCCATGTATTCATGTATATAAGCAAACCGGTCAGAAACCGTAACCTCTTCCTTCTCAATCTTGCCGAACTTACTGCGTACAGGATCGATCTTATCCGTCTGGCGCTTCATCACATCCTGAAAAATCCTGCTCAGTCGGGCAAGCGACAACCCGTCCAGCAGCACGTCCAGATCAACGGGCTCAACATATTCCTGTACTTCTTCCGGAATATCCGGATTTCTGTACATAACAAGATCTGCTCCGTTTTCCCGCTCCTTCAGTTCATTTGCCATATATTTATACATTTTATACTGGAGAAGCTGCTCTACCAGCTCCTGACGCGGATCCATCTCCTCTCCTTCCTCTGTTACCTCTTTCGGAAGAAGCATCCTGCACTTGATATCGAGCAATGTGGCAGCCATGACAAGGAATTCACTCATAACATTCAGATCTTCCTTCTGCATAGCCTGAATATAATCCATATATTGATTGGTAATCTCAACAATCGGGATATCATAAATATCAATTTTATTCTTTTCAATCAGATGAAGCAGAAGATCCAGAGGACCTTCAAAAGCTTCCAGTTTAACCGGTATTCCCATATCTTCTCCTGTATTATCCAGATAAAGCCTGCATCTCTGAAATATTATGAAAGTATAGCTCCCAGGCAAAGCTATACTTTCTTCGCTCCTCATTCTTTTCAGAACACACTAAAGCTTAATTATAATAGAATCGTACAGGTTTTACAACAATTTTCATGTAAAAACCTCTGCATAGAGGCGCTCTTCGATGTAAAACTTCTCAGTGCCTTCATTTTCCGAAGAGACATGACTGCTTATCCCCCCAGCTTCAGTGAAACCACTTCAGCAGTATTAAACAGCCTGAAATTGATTGTATGTGTTCCAAGACCGCGGCTGACAATTACAGCCTGCTGCCCTTCTTCCCGCATTTCTCCGGAATATCTGGGAAACAGAAAAGCCTGAGGTGTTATAATGCCTCCAATTCCCGGAAGTCGGATCATTCCCCCGTGAAGATGTCCGGAAAGGATCAAATCTGCCCCCCATTCTTTGTAAGCCCTCATATACGATGGATTATGGGCAAGCAAAATGTAATAGTGACTGCCGATTGGCCAATCCGATGACGGAACTTCAAATCCCAGCCGTTTGGTCAGATCCGTCCTGGTTACGGAAGCTTTCGAGAACTTTCTATAGGAATCCAAGGGAAGCTCTAATCCGGAAACCACCAGATTCATCCCTTTGATACGAATACTTGCGTTTTCATTTTCCAGGAAACGAACCCCATACCGCTTCAGAGACTCCTTATACTTTTTATAAGAATACTTATACTGCTCCGGCTGTTCCTTCATTCTCTGCTCATGATTGCCGTTTGCATAAAACACTGGACAGATATCCGGAAGTTTCCGCACAAATTCCAGCGCAGGTCTGTATGAAACATTATCTTTTCCGACCAGCATATCTCCTCCGATCAGAATCAGATCCGGCTTTTCCCTTCTCACTGCACGATAGAGAACATCATTTTTCTCACCATAAACTTTATTATGGAGGTCACTGAGGAATATGATTCTGACAGAAGAGCCGCTCCCTGACAGTTTCTTCGGATGAAGTTCATAATGAGTCACCACAAAATAATGAAGTTCCCGATAGATTTCGATCACAGCTGCCGCGATCAAAATCACCGCGATAACTGCCAGTATTATCCATACTATTCCCATTCCTGCCGTCATACCGAAGTTCCTCTCCTTCTGATGTTTTCCAGGAAAGACACACTTCGTAATACATTTCTCATAAATCTGTGCTTTCCTCTTCAATAATTGCAATCCCCGAACTTGTTCCCAGACGGTCGGCTCCTGCGCGGATCATGCGTTCCGCATCCTCTCTTGTGCGGATACCGCCAGACGCCTTTACTCCCATCCTGTCTCCAACGGTCCTTCTCATAAGCGCTACATCTTCCTCCCTGGCGCCTCCCTTTGAGAAGCCTGTAGAAGTCTTGACAAAATCTGCTCCTGCCTCCATGCTGATCTGGCACGCCTTCACGATTTCCTCTTCAGTCAGGAGGCAGGTTTCAAGGATAACCTTCACAATCGCTCTCTTCTCTGCCGACTCGACAACAGAGGCTATGTCCTGCTTCACATAATCCCAGTCGCCGCTTTTTATCATTCCTACATGGATCACCATATCCAGTTCTTCCGCGCCATCCCGGACGGCCCCCCTTGCCTCTGCAGCCTTGCCCTCTGTAGACATCGCTCCCAGCGGAAACCCGATCACAGTACACACCTTCACTCCCGTCCCCTTCAGAAGCTCAGCACAATAATATACATAACCGGAATTCACACAGACTGAATGAAATCCATAGTTTACAGCTTCCTCGCACAGCTTTTTCATCTGCGTTTTGGACGCCTCCGGTTTTAACAATGTATGATCGATCATCTTCGCGTAATTCATATTTTCCTCCTGGTATCTTCCATTCATGCCACGTTCCGGCCAACAGCCCGGAATCTGGATCCGTCTCAGTTATTTCTGATTATAAATCATCCTCTGCCGCAGAACAACCCGAAATTTTCAGAGAAGGAATGCCTCAGCAGCAAATCTTAAATAGTCTGCCATCCCTGCCTCTTCCACATCTGCCTTTGTAATAATATCTACTCCGCCGATTTCTTCCCCCTCCAGAATGTATGTATATCTGCCCACAACATCTCCTTTTTTCAAAGGCGCTTCCAAAGGTTCCATGAGCTGCATGGACTTCTCTATCAGATTCAGATTTGCTCCTGTCGTATCCAGCCAGGTGAACTGCTCCGCGTATTCCAGATCCACCTGCTCTTCCACGCCATTTTCCACTTCCGCCGGAGACAGCTGCGGCATAGCTTCATCCCGATAAAGCTGACATTTGCCAAATCCATAATTTAACAGTGTCACCGCATCCTTAAAACGGGTTTTCGAATTATCCGCCGCCATGATAACAGCGATCAGCTCCACTCCATTTTTCTCAGCTGTCGCAGAGACACAGAAGCCGGCATCACCTGTCGAACCGGTTTTCAGACCGGTAGCATACTCATACTGCCGGACCAGCTTATTTGTGTTTGTCAGTCCGAATTCTGATGTTCCCTTGTCTGTCTTATGCGTGATGTTTTCCATCCAGATCATACAATAATCATGGATCTGAGGATACTTTGTGATCAACTCCCTGGACATAATGGCAATATCACGCGCACTCGTCTCATGCCCCTCGGCGTCCAGTCCATTGCAGTTGACAAAATGAGTATTATTCATTCCAAGCTCCGACGCCCGTTCATTCATCCTGCTGACAAACTCCTCTTCGTTCCCACATATGTACTCCGCCATTGCCACACAGGCGTCGTTGGCACTTGCCACAGAAATACACTTGATAAGCGTTTCCACTGTCTGAACTTCCCCGGCCTCAAGAAACACCTGGGAGCCGCCCATAGAGGCAGCATGCTCTGATGTTGTCACTTCATCTTCCAGCTGAATTGCGCCGCTTTCCAGAGCATCAAAAATCAACAGAAGCGTCATAACCTTCGTCACGCTTGCCGGAGGTCTCGGTGTGTCTGCATCCTTCTCAAATATGACTGTTCCCGCGGATGACTCCATAAGAAGAGCGGAAGGGGAATCCACCTCAACTGACACAGTGCTGTCATTCGAAGAGTCCTTCTCTCCCGTTGCTTCCGATTTTCCCTCTTCCGACTCCTCTCCTGTTTGATTTTCTCCTGCCTGACCTTCTCCCGCCTGTGACGAGTCCGTTCCCGGCTGGGCATATACACTTTCTACATTGAAGCTAAGGCTATACAGCAATAGCGTCATCCCAAGAACAGCTGCCAGTGCTTTTTTCATTTCAAAATCTCCTCTGCGATTTCGTCTGTTACCAATATAGTCAGGTCCTCACGGAAATATGACCTTATAATCGTCTCTTTTTTCTGAATTTTACAGCATTTGCTACAATTGACTTTTTCCATTTCCTGGCGTATAGTTAACCGTGGGAGTTTGGCACGGCAGAGCCGTATGTCAAAAGGGCAAAATTAATAAGGAGGTCACAATGAAATCTCACACTTATTATGATATTTTAGGTGTTTCCAGAGATGCGACTTTAGAAGAAATAACAAGTGCGAAAAACGCACTGGCAAAGGTATACCACCCGGATGCAAATTTACATAAGGATATTGACACAACTGCTTTTATGCAGGAAATCCTGGAAGCTTATCAGGTACTTTCTGATCCTGAGAAACGCAAAGCTTATAACCACGAGGTATTCGGAGAACCTCAGCGTGTATTCCGAACTTTTACAGTAGGGCCAGAAAAAGGGAAAGAGACAAAAAACAGCTCATCTTCCTTCGTAACTTACTGGAATGCTGCTACCCGTCTCAATGAGACACTGCAGGAAAGCTTGAAGCTTATGGAAATGGACGCCCGGGAGAAAAGCATTTCCCGCAAATTTCTCCGCCGTATCAGCAAAGGCAGTCAGGAGGAGGAACTATCCTGCAGCCGGCAGATCGCAGATCTGTCCGTCCAGGCTGTGCAATATATAACTGTTCTGAAAATGGCCGGAATTCCCATGAGGTACTGGAATCCGGACGCAATGAATTGGGTTCTGATCCGCTGGGGCCAGAAACAGGATATGGATTATCTCGCACTGTTTTCCAGATATGCCGCTTATGTAGAGCGCACAAAGACCAATTCCGAAAAGATGAAAATCCGTTCCCGGAACCGGCAGTTCCACAACAATTTAAAAAAGCTGCTCTCCTACGCTTTAGAGTCGTAGGAGGCATTCATTCAGGAGGGCTTCACAGCCCTCTTTTACGTCCCTGTATGTCGCATCGAAATCTCCGGTATACCAGGGATCCGCAATATCTTCGTCCATCCTTCCTGTAAAATCCAGGAGTTTGGATACCTTTCCATCCGGATCCGATCCAAGAATGCGCATTATGTTTCTGAGATTCCACGTATCCATTCCGATAATGTAGTCAAAATCATCATATTCATCACGGCGCATCTGGCGGGCCCGGTGATCACCGCAGGGGATACCTACCTCTTTTAATTTCCACCGGGTACCATAGTGAGGCGGATTGCCGATCTCCTCCCGGCTGGTGGCAGCAGAATCAATGTAGAATGAGTCTGTAAGACCGGCAAGATCAACAAGATGCTGCATAACGTATTGGGCCATGGTGGAACGACAGATATTGCCGTGGCAGATAAAAAGTATTCTAATCATCTATTCAAAACTCCTTGAAAATACTGTATTTCCTTGATTTATCGGTACTTTCCTTGCTTCTTCATTTCCTCTTGTCCGTGGCATATCGTGGCATAAATTCGCACATCTTTTCCCTCAAAAGTAGTAAAAAAAGTAGTAAATTAAGGGCTGTTTCCCCATTTTACTACTCGGCATTTACTACCCTTTTCAGTTCCTCTTTTGCGTCGTCGTAACCTATATGCGTGTAGGTATTCAGGGTTACTCCAATGTCAGAGTGTCCCATAAGGTATTGTAGGGTTTTAGGGTTCATGCCGCTTTTTGCCATATTAGAACAAAAGGTATGTCTGCAAACGTGCGGCGTAACTTTCGGCATTTGTACTTTATAAATACTGTTGTACTTCTCGCAGATATGCTGAAAATATTTTTCCCAGTGCAGAGCCACCATAGGCATATCATTCTTATCCAGATATAAGAAACCGCATTTGCCGTCTATCATAGGCTCTACTCTCGGCTTCTTCCTGTTGGCAATAATCCGCTCAAAGCACTCGTACACTTCGTCAGACATGGGAATTTCTCTTGTCCCGCAAGTGGTCTTTGTATCTTCAATCACATATTCCATGTTTCTTTTTCGTTGGAGCTGATGATTGACACTGATTTTTCTATTCGTCATATCAATATCCGCAAGTGTCAGTCCAACAAATTCAGAGATACGCAGCCCGGTCTTAAACAGGATATATATTCCCTCATAGTATCTGCAAAAATGCTTGTCGTTCGCCACAAATTCAAGGAAAGTCCTTTCCTGCTTTCTTGTGATTGCTTCTCTTGTCACGCTGTCATTCACGACAACAGTAGCAAGTTGAAATTCAAACGGATTTTTGCGTATCAAATCATCATCAACCGCCATTTGAAATGCAGGTCT
>CALWLJ010000017.1 GCA_944381495.1 uncultured Mediterraneibacter sp.
TAAGAATTGTCATATCTGTAATTCTTACCAAAAAGGGGCCATTTTTTACCAAAGCCACAAAGTTTTTTACACTACCTTTATGTTCTGCTAGGTGCATCTGGTTCTTTCTTAAGCCTGGGCACCTCAGTTGTCAGTCGTGATCTGGTTGATGCTATTACCGGAGTTAATTCCATGGAGATCATCCGGGTAGTAGCAACCTATGTGGGCGTGGGTATATCACAAATTTTCATCAACGCAGTGAAGTCCCGCCTTTCTCTAAAGGTCCGCCTAAAAGTGACCAATGAGATCCGGGCGGATATCTATGAGCAGGTGCTCCGGACAAACTGGGAGTCTCTGGCAAAGTACCGTTCCGGAGATCTTCTCTATCGTGTAAACGGAGATGCAGGCATGGTAGCCAATACCATCCTCACTTTCCTGCCCAATGTAGTGACAACGCTGATCAGCTTCGGCGGCGCGTTTATCATTGTCATGCAGAATGATCCCTGGATGGCCCTGATTGCCCTGACAGGTGCGCCCATATCGTTCCTTACTTCCCGATATTCCGCCAGGAAGATGCGTGATTTTCAGAGAGACAATCAGAACATGTCCAGCGACCGCACGGTCTTCGACCAGGAGACCTTCCAGAACCTGCAGTTTATCAAAGCCTTCGGCATGGTAGACCGGGTGACGGAGAAGTTTCACAAGATTCAGCAGGAGTCGGTAAATATTGCTCTCAGACAGAACAAGTTTCAGCAGTATATGACCATTACCACCTCCCTTGTGGGGCAGGCGGTGGGCTATGCTTGCTATGGTTTCGCTGCTTTCCGTCTCTGGCAGGGAGAGATCAGCTATGGGACCATGACCATGTTTGTCTCTATGGCTTCTTCTCTCCGGGGATCTTTCAGTGGTATTTTGGGCTTGATGCCTACAGTCATCCGATCTGGTATCAGCGCAGAGCGTATTATGGAAATCATCCAGCTGCCCCGGGATTCCATGGAGGATAAGGAAGAGGCGGAGGCCATTCTTCAGAAGGGCAGAGACTGCGGGATCTACGTACATATGGATGATGTGGACTTTGCCTACGAGGAACGCAAATGGATCTATCAGGACGCTTCCTTCCGGGCGGAGCCGGGAGAGATCGTGGCGTTGATCGGTCCGTCCGGCCAGGGAAAGACTACCACCCTGAACCTGATCCTGGGACTCTATCATCCGCAGAAGGGACGGATCACCGTGGGGAATCCCGGCGGAGACGAGCTGAGAGCATCGTCATCTACCCGGTGTATGTTCAGCTATATTCCCCAGGGAAATACCATGTTTACCGGAACCATCGCGGATAACCTGCGTATGGTGAAGCCGGAGGCAACGGATGATGAGATCCGCTATGCCTTGGAGGCAGCCTGTGCCTGGGAGTTTGTTGAGAAGCTGGAGCACGGGATGGACACAGAGGTTCGAGAGCGGGGAACCCGTTTTTCCGAGGGACAGAAGCAGCGGCTGTCCATAGCCAGGGCGATCCTTGCAGACGCTCCGGTCATGATACTGGATGAGGCGACCAGCGCCCTTGATGTTGCCACAGAGCGCCGGGTACTGCGCAGCATTATCAAGAAGGAACCCCACCGGACAGTGATCGTGGCTGCCCACCGGCCAAGTGTGTTTTCCATGTGCAGCAGAGTGTATAAGATCGGGGAACATAAAGTAGAGGAAGTAGACGAGGAAAGCATCCGGAGATTCCTGGATGAATTCTGAGATTATAATGAGATAAACGGAGTAGAAAGGATTGGAATATATGCGGATTGTCAGATTAGGACTGATTATTGTATTTCTGTTGTCTCTCGGGCTGTTTGGCGTAACGGAAGCGGCTCAGTTTGTCCTTCAGGACCGGACAGAGCCTGAGATCACCAGTGACCGGGATGTCCTTGAGATTACATGTGATTATACGGAGGATCAGCTCATGGAAGGGCTGAGCGCCAGTGATGAGAAGGACGGAGATCTGACATCCCAGATCATTGCCGGCTCTTTCTCCCGGTTTATAGAGGAAGGGGTTTCTAATATTACATATGTGGTGTTTGATTCTTCCAATCATCCGGCTTCCCTGACCAGAAAGGTACATTTTACAGACTATCATTCTCCCAGGTTTACACTGACTGAGCCTCTGGTATTTTCAGAGGAGGAAGGCAGCTATACGGAAGCAATGGAACGTCTGGGTGCCACAGATCAGCTGGACGGCGATCTGAAGGACTGGATCACCCAGACGGATACGGATGTGAATTATCAGCGGATTGGCGCCTATACCATGAACGTCCAGGTGGAGAGCAGTCTGGGAGCGGTATCAGAGCTGGCTCTGCCGGTCCATGTAGTGAGCGGGGAGAGCCGGAATGTGGATATTGCTCTGACCGGCGGGATTCTGTATACCCGGACAGGCAGTGAGATCAATCCTATGGATTATGTGAGGGAAGTTACAGATTCCCGGGGAGATCAGCTGGATACTTCGACGATAGATGTCTCGTCCAATGTGGACACCTCTCAGCCGGGCGTATATGAGATTCATTATGAAGTGAATGAAGGAAACGGAAGCAGCGGAGAGACATGGCTGACCGTTGTGGTGACAGAGGAGTGAAGGAGGATTTATGGAGCGGGAAATATTTAGAATAGATGAAATCAGCTGGCAGGGACTCTGCATGGATCTGATCCGGAATGCATGGATGATCCTTCTTGCCGCAGTTACGGTCTGGCTTGCTGCTGGTGGGATCCACAATGTTATATATGAACCCCAGTATTCTGCTTCGGCGACTCTTGTAGTCAGTACAGGAGGATCGGGAAATACCTATTCATCTCTTTCTACAGCTTCACAGATGGCGGACGTCTTCGGCCAGGTTTTCCAGAGTGACGCGCTCAGAAATCTGATCGCCGGAGATGCAGGGGAGGAGATCCAGGGAACGGTCACCTGTCAGTCCGTGGAGGAGACGAATCTGCTCGTCCTTACGGCTGTAAGTCCGGATCCCAGACAGGCATATCTCTATCTCAATTCGGCGTTGAAGCACTACGAAGAAGTTGCGGGAGATGTATTTGCCAATTCGGTTCTCCAGGTTGTACAGGAACCGGAAGTGCCGGAACATCCTTCCAATACTTCCTGGATCCTGTCTCAGAGGTATCTCCTTGTTTTGTTGGGAGCTTTGGCCATGGCTGCTGTGATCTGTCTGTTTTATGTGCTGCGATTTACGGTGAAGAATGAGGTGTGTGCTTCCAGACAGCTGGACGGGAAGATCCGGGGCGTTATTCCGTATGAAAAGAAACAGACCGGAGAGTGGAAGAAGAACCCGAAACAGTCTCTGCTGCTGAATTCGCCTCTTGTGACAATGGCTTTTGCCGAGGCGGCCCGCAGTACGGCTGCAAAGATAGAGTACCGTATGCGGAAGAAAGGACAGAAGATCCTTCTTGTTGCCAGTGTTACGGAAAATGAAGGCAAGTCTACGGTTGCGGCAAATATTGCTCTGGCGATGGCCGAAAAACGCCGGAGAGTCCTTCTTGTGGACGGCGATATGAGAAAGCCGGCTCAGTATAAAGTCTTTGAGATCAAAGGGGAGAAGGAGCATTCTCTTGATCATGTATTGACTGGACAGACTGGATGGAAAGAGGCATTGTATTACAACAAATCCTGTCACATCATGGAACTCCTGCAGTTCCAGCCTGCGGAGCATCCGGAGGCGGTACTCGGGGAGGGAAGGATCGAATCGCTTATGGAGGAATGGAAGGAGAACTTTGATTACATTATTGTGGACTGTTCTCCAACGGCCGTGTCTACGGATGCGGAAATCTGGATGGATGCGGCGGATACGGTACTGCTTGTAGTCCGTGAGGACTGGGCGGATATCCGGGTCATTAATGACATGGTTGACATTATATGGCAGAGCGGAACAGATTTCGCGGGATTTATCCTGAATGCATTTCACCGGGAATGGTTCCGGGATATGCCTTCCCGCTATGGAAGAAGCGGGTATTCCGGCTATGAGAGTCCGGAATATGGAGAGGAGGAGAGAGGATAACACCTATGGAAGAACGGAAGCGAAATATGACAGAAACCACAGAAGATGAGATGGAGATTGATCTTGTACTGCTTTTTCATACCATGTGGAGGAGTTTCCTGAAAATGTGGTGGCTGTTCCTGATCCTGATTGCAGTGTGTGCCGGAGGTTTCCTTGCTTTTCAGTCCATCCGGTATGAACCGTTGTATGCAAGCACGGCAACCTTTACTGTGGGAACCGGCGATGGAGAAAGCGGAAGCTACAGCTTCTACTATAATGCGAGTACTGCGGATCAGTTGTCAAAGACTTTTCCTTATATCCTGAACAGCAGTTATTTCCGCAGCGTGCTGCTTGAACGGCTGGGGACGGATACCCTGAATGGGACAATTACCGCACAGACCATTGAGAATTCCAACGTGGTTACCATGCGGGTGGAGAGTCCGTCTGCAGAGGACGCCCACAGCATTCTTGTTACTGCACTGGAAATATATCCCGAGACGGCGCGGTTTGTTCTGGGAGATATTCAGTTCAGTTATCTCAATGAGCCGGAGACGCCTCAGCAGCCGTTTAATCATATCAGTCCGCTGAGATGTCTTGTGATGGGCGGAGCGGCAGGCGTATTCCTCGGTCTTGCCTTCCTTGGCCTTACAGCGTTGTTCCGCAGGACTGTCCGCAGTACAGAGGAGATGAAGAAGATTACCAGCCTTCGGTGTCTTGCCTCTGTTCCTTATGTGCGGATGAAAGCAAGAAATGCAAAAAAAGTCCGTCCCCTGTCTGTGACAGACCGGAGGATATCATATGGATACAGAGAAAGTATCCGTGCGCTCCAGACCAGGATTGAGAAAGCGATGAAGAAAGAGGACAGCAGGATCCTTCTCGTTACGAGTACGTCTTCCGGAGAAGGCAAATCGACCCTGGCTGCCAATCTGGCTGAAATGTTCGCTATGCGCGGAAACCGTGTCCTTCTGATCGATGGAGATCTGAGAAAGCAGACAGACGGACAGATGCTCGGCGCAAAAAGAGGAGACGGTCTGATCGAGCTTGTCCATGGAAAGAAAACAGAGGAAGAAGTGCTGCGGAAGATGAAGGGGAGCAGTATGTGGTTCCTGGGAGGAAGCCGGCCGGCAAAGAACCCGGTGTCGGTTTTAAGCAGCGGGAAACTGCCTGCATTTCTGAAAAATATGCGGGAAAAAATGGACTATATCGTCATCGATACCCCGCCCTGCGGTATGTTCCAGGATGCCGGAATCTTTGCCGAGTATGCGGACAGTATTCTGTATGTCGTGAAGTATGACAGCGTGCCTCAGCGGGAGATACGGGCCGGTTTTTCCTCCCTCGGCGGACGGAATACGTCTTTCCTCGGATATGTATTCAATGAATATCCAGAATCCGCCAGCGAATACGGGTACGGAAGATACGGATATGGAAACTATGGATACGGAGGTTACGGGTACCGGAGATACGGTTACGGACACGGATACGGATCCTATGGCGAACGTGAAAGGAGCGGGGAGACAGAGTAATGTATGATCTTCACATGCACATCCTTCCCGGTCTGGACGACGGAGCCGAGGACATGGAAGAAGCCGTGGAAATGGCGGAGACGGCCGTCTTCGGCGGCACTGCAGTCTGCGCGGCTACCTCTCATGGAAAGTTGTCAAAGTTCTCACTCCGTGATCTGGAACAGTATCTTGCTGCATACCGGAAAAAACTGGAGGAATTCCGCCGGGAGCTGACGAGAAGACAGATCCCCCTGCAGGTGGTCAGCGGCATGGAACTGCTGGCTGACAGCAGGCTGCTTGAATACGCAGAATCCCATGTCCTTCCTGGATATGGAACAACAAGGACGATTCTGGTGGAGTTTCATTTTGATATTTCTTTCCGGCGGGCGGCAGATACGCTGGATGAACTTCAGCGGAAAAAGTACCGCGTCATTCTGGCTCATCCGGAGCGATATGACTTCATCAGACAGGAATATCAGCGCGCGCGGACCCTGTTCCGGGACGGCGTGATCCTGCAGGTAAATTCAGGAAGCATGGAGGGAAGATTTGGAAGAAGTGTGTTCCACGCCGCAGATTATATTCTCGGGGAAGGGCTGGCCGGACTTGTTGCCTCTGATGCCCACGATTCTGTCCTGCGCACTGCGGATCTGGAAGAAACTGCCAGAATCCTTGATCTTTCCTACGGAAACGGGGCCGCAGAGGTCCTTCTGGAAGAGAACCCCGCGCGCATCCTCAGCGGCCGTCATATCATATAGAACTGCAAGTTTAGAAAAGGGAGAATCCTGTGCTTCAGGAGTCTCCTTTTTTATTTTCCTTCCTCCCCTGTTTCAGTGAACCTGTCAGGAAGGAGCTGTGGTTGACTACAAGGGAAAGCTTGGCAGCCGCCGCAATATTTCTATATACTGACAGGTAATTTTGTTGTAAATTAATGCGAGATCAGGCAAAATATGATATAATAATACAAAAAAATGAATTTTATGAGGAAACAGGAGAGGAAAATGGCAGAAAAAAACAGATTCAGCAGGCTTCTGAAGTATCTGCTGTCAGTTTCAGAAGTGAAGAACTATACTCTGGCACAGGAACTTCAGTACGATGTGTCCTATATCAGTAAATGGACAAGCGGCCAGATGATTCCGTCTGAAAAAAGTGAAGATAAAATCCTGCGGGGGATCAGCAAATGTATCGTGGATGGATGTAGCAGTGCGGCACTGGATAAACTGATGAAGGAGTATCAGGTTGATGACAGTGAGGACTTGAAGCTTGCTATTATGGATAATCTGGAGGCAGAGTACAATTATGTAAAGGAACTCCAGAAGAGTTCGGGTGTTGACGTGGCGCCCCAACTGTTTTTCTTTCCCGAGATGAAACTTTCTGACTATGTGGCCAGAATGCATCATCCGGTCCTGCGCCGGGTGAACGCTCTTGATATTATTGGTGTACTGGATATATTTTCAATCGGACGGGAATATCGGTTTCAGATCGTGGATACAGACAGGAAACACGTTCCGAAGGGTAAATGGTATCAGGATGTACATTACTCTATGGTCGTGGACGTGAGGCCTGGCAAACTGAATTATACATACGACATCTATTTTCTTGTAGATCTGCTGGAACGGAACAGCTGTATTGATTTTCAGCTGTATGGAACAACACAGGCAGGAGGCAGAGCAATCTTTGTCGTGAAGAACGACTATGCCATTTCCGGCATGCTGGCGGGAAGGGACCGCTGTATATCTGTGGTGACCAGTGAGAATCCGGATGACTGCCGTGTTATGTATCGAAACCTGCAGGCAATGTGCAGCAGAGAAAGTCTTCTTTTCAGAAAGACAAGTATGCGGTCCATGTTGATCCGCAATGAATATGTACATGCACTGTTTGCTCTGAAACAGCAGTGGATCATCGGACATATGACAGAGCATTTCCTTCCGGAGGATCTTTTCGAAGAGATCGTACAGCAGCTTGAGAGAGAAGTTCAGATGTCTCAGGAGCTGGGGGAGGATAAAGCGTTCCCTGATATCAGCGATCTCAGAAATGTATTCCGGATTATGAAAAATGCGGTTGAAGAGTTCCAGATCAGGCTGTTGATCTACCGCACGGCGCTTTATAATCTGGTTGTTGACAATGTACTTGACTTTTTTAACTGCAAGGTACATCTCACAGATCAGCAGGTTGTGCGTTACCTGGAGAATTTTCTTGAGCTGTGCCGGAATCATCCGGGCATGGAGATCAAGATGATACCGGGAAGGCTGATTCCGGATGTGGAATATAATACCAGACCATGTGTATTCCTCAGTGATACCATCTCTTATCTGCGCCTGAATACGGAGTTCAATAATATGTATATTATTAACCGGCGGGATATGAGAGAGGCTTTCGGAAACATGTTTGCCGAGTTCTGGGAGGATGGAGACGGAACACTGATCACAGACAAGGAGAAGATACTTGTCAATATTGAGCATGTGATCTGTGGAGTGACAGGAGATTCCTGAGATGATTCAGGAATTTGATTTGAAAGAATAACAGGCTGGGAGAAGAAACAAATTGAAAATTGCAATGCTTGGACATAAACGGATCCCATCCCGCGAAGGCGGTGTGGAAATCGTAGTGAAAGAGCTGAGCACGCGGATGGTTCAGCTCGGACATCAGGTTACATGCTTTAACCGGCGGGGATACCATGTGAGCGGGAAAGAATATGACAGCGGTAATCTTCATGAATATAAAGGCGTAAGGATCAGGTCCGTACCAACAATCAGAGCCAGGGGACTTGCTGCGGTATCCTCTTCCTTTTTCGCCTCGCTGTTTGCAGCCTTCGGAAGATTCGATGTGGTACATTTTCACGCAGAAGGACCCTGCGCCATGCTCTGGCTGCCCAGACTGTTTGGAAAGCGCTGTGTCGCAACTGTCCATGGCCTGGACTGGAAGAGACAGAAATGGGGTACATTTGCCAGAAATTACATTCGTTTTGGAGAGAAAGTTGCGGTAAAATATGCAGATGAGATCATCGTTCTGAGCCGGGAGACAAAGGAATATTTTCTTAGAGAATACGGGAGAAAGACCGTGCTTATTCCAAACGGAGTGACACGGCCCTGTATAAGGAAGGCTGAGCAGATCACCAGACTGTTTGGTCTGGAGAAGGATGATTATATCCTGTTCCTGGGGCGCATTGTTCCTGAGAAAGGACTCCGGTATCTGATCGAGGCATTCAGAACAGTCCATACTGAGAAAAAGCTGATCATTGCAGGAGGAAGTTCGGACTCTCAGGGGTTCATGGAGGAGATGCAGCGGCTTGCCGGAGAGGACAGACGGATCCGGTTCACCGGCTTTGTTCAGGGACGCGTACTTGCTGAACTATACAGCAACGCATATGTGTACTGCCTCCCAAGCGATCTGGAAGGAATGCCGCTCAGTCTGCTGGAAGCTATGAGTTATAACTGCTGCTGTCTTACTTCAGATATTCCGGAATGTGCTGACGTGGTGAAAGACAGAGCGCAGACCTTCCGGAAGGGCAGTGTTGACGATCTGAGAAAGAAGCTGCAGTTTCTCTGTGATCATCCGGAAGTTGTAGGAAAATACAGGAAAGAGGCTGCGGACGATATCTGCGGCAGGTTTGACTGGGATACTACAGTGGAGAAGACACTGGAAATATATAGAAGAGGCTGATGATGAAGAAATATTATGGCTCGGTTAACGGGCTGAGGATGATTGCGTGTATCGGGATCGTTATGATGCATATCGCGGAGAACAGTGAATATCAGATACAGGGCTTTTTATACGGCACAGTGATTCCGTCCTTTACTGATTTTGTTTTTCTGTTTATGACGCTTTCGGCTTTCGGTATGTGCTGCGGGTATTATGATAAGATGATGAAGGGGAAGATCAGTCTTCCGGATTTTTATGGAAGACGTTTTAAAAAGATCCTTCCCTTTTTTTCGGTTTTAGTGCTGATGGATGTGGCAATGTCTCTGACGCCGGGATCATTCTGCGAGGGGTTCGCAGATCTGACATTAATGTTCGGATTTCTGCCGGATCCCCGCAGTATTTCTGTTATTGGTGTGGGATGGTTCCTGGGGCTTATATTTGTGTTTTATATTTGCTTCCCGTTTTTCTGTGTACTGATCGAGAGCAAAAGAAGAGCCTGGTTTGTACTGGGACTCAGCCTGATCTGGCATTTCATTTGCCTGTATTATTTTGGGGCCAATCGGGCGAACATTCTGTACAGCGCCTGCTTTTTCCTTGCAGGCGGCCTGGTTTATCTTTACAGAGAGCAGATTGAGAGATGGAATCAATGGGCGGCGGCAGGACTTGTTCTTGCAGCGGCTGTGGTTTATTATGGGACAGGAAGAAATACGGCGGCCTGTCTGGTACTGTCAGCCTCATTCCTGGTCTATGCTGTTGCAGTTCAGGGGAAACTGCTGAATAACAGGATCACAAAGTTCTTCGGCGGGATCAGCATGGAGATTTATCTCTCTCATATGGTGATCTTTCGGCTGGCTGAGAAGCTGAAACTGACTTCCATATTGGGAGACGGCTGGGGGCAGTATATTTTTGCAGTGATCATCGTGCTCTGCGGGGCGGCGATATTCTCTCTCGTACTGCAGAGGATCCTGAAGGAACTTGCAGCAAAGGCATCCGCCGCGGGGAAAAAGACGAGAGGTATGTGACGAAAGGTTTGAATGAAAAATGAGAATTCTCTTGATCAATAAATTTCTCCATCCGAATGGGGGATCGGAAACATATATATTTAAGTTAGGCGCTTTCCTGAAGGAGCAGGGGCATGAAGTTCAGTATTTTGGAATGGAGCATGAGGGCAGATGCGTGGGAAACCGGGTGAACGCATATACCAGCGACATGGATTTCCATGAAGGTTCCATGTTGTCCAAGCTGACCTATCCGGTCAAAACGATCTATTCCTCTGAGGCCAGGAAAAAGCTGCGGCTGGTACTTGAAGATTTTCAGCCTGACGTGTGTCATCTGAATAATTTTAATTATCAGCTGACGCCGTCAATGATCCTTGAGATCGCGAAATGGCGGAAACAGTCCGGAAGAAAATGCAGAATCGTTTACACGGCTCATGACTATCAGCTCATATGCCCGGATCATATGCTGAATAATCCCAATACGCATGAAAACTGCGAGAAATGTCTGGGAGGCCACTTCCAGAACTGTGTCCGCGGGAAATGTATCCATGGCAGTCTGGCGAAGTCTGCTGTCGGTGCGGCTGAGGCATTCTTCTGGAACGGCTGCGGCGTGTACCGATACATTGATACCGTGATCTGCTGCAGCAGATTTCTGAAGACGAAGATGGATACCAATCCGGTCTTTGCCGGGAAAACAGTGGTCATGCATAACTTTGTGGACCGTGTGGAACAGAAGAAAACGGAAAAAAAGGATTACGTCCTTTATTTCGGCAGATTTTCCGAGGAAAAGGGAATCCGGACTCTGCTCCAGGTGTGCAGGGAACTGCCGGAGATTCCCTTCGTATTTGCCGGTACCGGACCGCTGGAAAATGAGATAGAGGAAGGAAATAATATCAGAAACGCAGGTTATCAGTCCGGAGAGGCGCTGGAAACGCTGATCCGTGAGGCAAGGTTTACCGTTTATCCGTCACAATGGTACGAGAACTGTCCTTTTTCCGTTATGGAAAGCCAGCTCTACGGGACACCCGTCCTGGGAGCGGATATGGGAGGCATCCCGGAGCTGATCCGGGACGGAGAAACGGGAGAACTCTTTCAAGCCGGTGACAGAGAAGAACTGAGGGAAAAGATCCGGAAACTCTGGACCGACAGGCAGCTGACAGATCAGTATGCAGAAAACTGCCTGAATCGTACAGATTTTGATACAGTTGACAGATACTGCGATAAATTAATGCGAATTTATACAGGAAGGCGGAAGTCATCTTCCAGGCAGGAACATTCAAGAGCCGGGAGAAACTCCGGGCGGAGAACAGAAACATTGAAAAAGGGGAAGAGGATGAAAGAAAAGAAGCTGAATGGAACGGTCATTGTTACATATCGCTGCAACGCACGCTGTTCCATGTGCAACCGGTACAAGGCGCCGTCCAGACCGGAAGAAGAAATATCAATCGAGACAATACGGAAGCTGCCTAAAATGTATTTTACAAATATCACCGGCGGCGAGCCGTTTATCCGGACAGATCTGAAGGATATCGTGAGGGAACTTTACAAGAAAAGCGACCGTATCGTGATATCTACCAACGGATTCTTTACAGACCGGATCGTGGATCTCTGCAAAGAGTTCCCGGATATCGGTATCCGGATCTCCATCGAAGGTCTGGAGGAGACAAACGATGAGATCCGCGGACTGCCGGAGGGATACCGCCGGGGCTATCATACCCTTCAGCTCCTTCGCAGGATGGGAATGAAGGACGTGGGATTCGGGATGACAGTCCAGGACAGAAATGCTCCGGATCTGGTGCCGCTGTACCGGATTTCTGACAGGACGGGGATGGAGTTCGCCACAGCTTCCCTTCATAACAGCTTTTATTTTGTCGAGACGAAAAATATCATCCATGACCGACCTATGGTGGCGAAGAATTTTGAAAATCTGATCAATGAGCTTCTCCGGAGCAGAAGCCCCAAGAAGTGGTTCCGGGCATATTTTAATCATGGCCTGATCAATTATATCTATGGTCAGAAACGGCTGCTGCCCTGCGATATGAGCTTCGATACCTTTTTCATTGATCCTTATGGCGATGTGATGCCCTGCAACGGCACGAAAGATAAGGAAGTAATGGGAAATCTGAACACCCAGACATGGGAGGAGCTGTGGAACAGTCCGGAAGCGGACAAGGTCAGAAAAAAGGTGCGCTGCTGTGACAGAAACTGCTGGATGATCGGCTCAGTCTCACCGGCTATGCACAAGTATATATGGGTGCCGGCCTGGTGGGTATTCAGACACAGACTGAAAGCGTTGTTTACGAAGAAGCCTTATTCCATGTATGAGAATAAGATCTGCAGAGATTACAGGGACGGCAGAGTCAGCAAAGAGGAACTGGACCGCTGCAGTACCTGTGATATGCAGGCTGCTGCAAGTGACGGACTGAGCGAGGCTAGCCGGGCACAGCTGGCGGGACGCACAGGAGCGGAGATCGTAGAGGCAGATATTTCCGCTCAGATGCATGATTCATCTGCAGTATAGTGATTGAAAAATCGGAGCAGATAGAATATAGTAGATGCGTGGTAACAGAATATATGCAGAAGGATTTGAAGAAGTGACTGAGAAAATTGATTTTGTTATGCTCTGGGTGGATGGGAATGACCCCCAGTGGCAGAGAAGGCGGGCGTTATATTCCTCAGATGAAAAGGATAACGGCAGTGCAGGGAACAGGTTCCGTGATTGGGGGCTCCTGCGGTATTGGTTCCGGGGCGTGGAACGTTTCGCCCCGTGGGTCAACCGGATTTTTTTCGTGACTGACGGACAGGTTCCGTCCTGGCTGAACAGGGAACATCCCCGGCTCAGGCTGGTCAGCCATAAGGAATACATACCTGAGAAATACCTGCCTACATTTAATTCCAATGTGATCGAGCTCTGGATGCACAGGATTCCGGATCTTGGAGAGCACTTTGTCCTGTTCAATGACGATGTATATCTGACAGCACCGGTGCTGCAGAAAGATTTCTTCAGGAATGGCTTACCTGTGGAATCGGCTCTTTTGGATCTTATTACGGCGACAGACCCGGAAGACTGCTTCCCCTATATTCTGAACAACATTTTTGCTGTGATCAATAGCCATTTTGATAAAAAACAGGTTATCAGAAAGAATGCAGGAAAGTTTTTTACTGTTAAATACGGTGCAGATCTTGTTAGAAATCTGCTTTTGTTTCCGTTCCAATATTTTTCTTGTTTTAGAGATCTCCATATTACTTCGTCATACTGTAAGTCTACTTTTGTCAAGGTATGGGAAGAGGAAGGGGATCTGCTGGAACAGTGCGGCAGGAATCGGTTCCGCTCGAAATCAGATCTGAGCCACTGGCTGATGAAGTCATGGCAGATCTGTGAAGGAAACTTTTATCCCAGAAGTAGAAGATGGGGACGACATTTTGAACTGGGGGACGATGATCTTGACTTGATTTGTCGGAGTATAGAAAAAGAAAAATATCGGGCGGTATGCCTCAACGACAGCAGTGAGTGGATTGATTTTGACAGTACAAAGGCGCGGCTGGAGGAGAGCTTTGCCCGTACTTTTCCGGCATGCTCTCAGTTTGAGATATACAGATAGATTAAAGGAGTTTGGTATTATGAAGACTGTAACCATTAGGAATACCTTGCTTGCCTGCTTCCTGATCCTGCTTTTTGTTATGCAGGACCGCCTGCAGCAGTGGTTCGGACCATTTCAGTATCTGGATGAACTGTTTGCTTTGCTGGTCCTTCCGCTTTTAGCTCTTCGTCTGTTCCAGAAGAAGCTTCATATCGTCTGGAATCGGGAACGGATCCTATGGGCAATGCTTTTACTGATATTCTGGATAAGCGGGTGGTGCGGATATTTTGCATACCATTATCAGCCATTTCTGAACACTGCAAAGGATTCCTATGTGAATATTAAGTTTTTCATGGCTGCCGGCGCTTCTTTTTTGATGTTTGCATATGAGGAAGACGTTGATCGTGAGGAGATGAAGCGAATTGTATGGTATGTTGTCAACGGCATTGCCACGATCCTCTTTATACTTTGTCTGGCGGATCTGTTTTTCGGGATTTTTGATGCCGAGATGCGGGGGGGACTGAGGGCAGTTAAGCTGTTCTATTCGGTTTATACGGTACTTGTGGGCGTCTGCGTGTTCCTCTGTGCCATCTGTCTCTGGCTTTACGAAGATAAGAAGAAAAAGGTATTTATCCCTCTTGCAATGCTCGCCTTTGTCATGTTCAGTACCAGGCGCGTGAAGGCTATGGGGGCTCTGGCCTGTCTTGTACTGATCTTTATTGTAGTATTCAGGAATAGTAAAAAGAAGCTGAGCAGACAGGTTAAGACTTTTGCCGGTGTTATTGTTGCCATAGCCGTGGGCGCCGCCATATATCAGGTGATAGGATATTATTTCATTCTGGGAACTGAGTCGGCCAGGGCTGTATTAACCATTGGAGCGCCTTTTATTGCGGCAGATCACTTTCCCTTTGGGACAGGATGGGGAACATACGGTTCTGCCTTTTCTATTGAGCCCTATTCTCCGGTATATGATATGTACTGGATGGGAGGAATATGGGGCATTTCCCGGTCCTATTCCAGCTTTGTGTCGGATACCTTCTGGCCAATGATCCTGGGACAGTGCGGTTATTTTGGGTTCGCTGCTCTGATCGGTCTGCTTTACCTGCTGATCAGAAAGATATTTCTGCTCAGGGGTCATAGAAGTGATTTTGCGTCAGCCCTCTTTCTGATCCTGTATCTGCTGATATCCAGTACCAGTGAATCTGCGTTTGCCAATCCGGTGGCAGTACCGATGGCTTTCTGGATCGGTTTCCTGTTGGCACAGTACTGGAATGACGACAGTCTTCTCCCGGCTGCTGAAGCACGGCGCAGGAAACGGATCCGGACAAGGAGACAAAGGAGAATGAGACGTCGTGAAAATAGATTTGCTAAAAAAATATAGAGAAATGCCTGCTGCGGTACGGACGTCTGTCTGGTTTACCGTCTGTCAGTTCCTTCAGCGAGGAATCTCTTTTATAACTGTTCCGGTTTTTACCAGACTGCTGACAACAGAGGAATACGGCATCTGCAACATTTACTTTGCGTGGTTTGACGTGTTTATTCTCTTTACATCGCTGAAACTGCCGTATGAGGGACTGAATAATGGACTGATTCGTTATGAAGATGATAAGGATGGTTACACGTCTTCCGTAATGGGACTGATCTCGGTCCTGACCCTGATAGCAGCCGGTGTGTATCTTCTGCTTCATAGATGGATCGACCGGGTTACCGGATTGAGCAGTTTTATCATGCTGCTGATGTTTATCCAGCTTATGTTCAACCCTCCTCTGATGCTGTGGACGAACCGGGAGCGGTTTGATTTCCGGTACAGGAAACCTGTGGCAGTTACGGCAGTCAGCACAGTTCTGAATCTGGCGGTTACGGTTGTGGCGGTTCTCTGCACAAGCCATAAAGCAGAGGCAAGGATCATAGGAACCGTATTTGTTCAGACCTTATTCGGACTGATCTTTGCCCTGGTGCTCTTTGCAAAGGGCAGGACGTTTTACAGAAAGCAGTACTGGAGCTTTGCGCTGCGTTTTAATCTGCCGCTGATTTTTTACTATATATCTCAGATAATTCTGAATCAGTCGGACCGCATCATGATTAATTATTACCAGGGCAGCGGTAAAGCCGCGGTATACAGTGTCGCATACTCGGCGGCGACCCTGATGCTCCTTGTGCTTTCGTCTGTAAACGGCTCTTTCAACCCCTGGATGTATAAGAAACTTAAAGCAGGGCAATACAAAGAGATCGGGCGTACCGCGTCAATCTTGTGTATGCTTGTTGGCGTAGCTACCTTTGCAGTAAGCGCACTGGCGCCTGATCTGGTCCGGATCCTTGCAACAGAAGAATATATGGAGGCTATCTGGATCATCGCACCGGTCTCTGCAAGTGTATTTTTTATCTTTATATATATGGTATTTGCGAATGTGGAGATGTATTATGATGAAAACAGTGGTATTTCCGTGATTTCTATTGTATGTTCAGTGCTTAACATTGTTCTGAATATGATTTTTATCCCCAGGTACGGATATTTTGCCGCTGGCTGGACGACCCTGGTAAGCTATATGGTGCTGACTCTTCTGCATTTTATTTTAATGAAACGGGCGTGCAGACGGAGAAAAATCCCGGGCCGGGTCTTTCAGGAGAAAACTCTTCTGGGAATCTGCATAGGTGTTGTTGTCCTGGCTTTCGCAGCCATGGGACTCTACCGGCTGCAGTATTACCGCTATACTGCTCTGGTGCTTATGCTTGTTATACTGTTTGTCTGCCGGAAGAAGCTGATCCCGGTTGTAAGACAGATGGCTAAAGGAGGAACCAGAGATGGGAATTGAACAGAAAAGACAGAGCGCTACAACAGGTCTGGGCTACTTTAATCTGGCCAGAGGTCTCGGCATGATACTGGTTGTGCTGGGACATACTATGAATCTGTATTTGGCGCCCTCTTATAACCCAAGTACTGGTTTCTTTGCAGGACTAGGAAGCGTGATGGGAGGAGGGCTGATGGCGGCCTTTTTCATGATCAGTGGCTTTGGATTCTATAAGCGGAGTCCCGGAAAATGCTTCTCCATTCAGAGAAAGCTTCTCCTGTTTCCTTATGCGATCGTAGCCGCGGCTGCAATTGCGTCTAAGATTCTTCTCGCTGTGATCAGACGCCGCTCCTTCATGGAAAACGGAGGGGAATTGATCCTTACCTACCTGCTGGGGCTGAACGCAGAAGGAGGCAGAGAGCTGTGGGGTATCCCGGTGGATTCGGTCGGTATTTTCTGGTTTGTTTTGGCTCTTTTCGGGGGATGGATCATCTACAACAGCATTAAGCAGCTGTCATCAGAAAGGATGCAGCTCATTCTGACAGCAGGGTGCGTGATCCTTGGGTATGTCCTGACACTGATTTCCAGAGTCTGGCCTTTCTGTCTTCCTATGGTATTTCTGGCGGTTGGTTATCTTCGTGCTGGAGAAGTGATAAAGAAACGGAATCTTCTGGAGAGAAAATTGTCCTGGAAATGGTATGCATGTATCCTGGCCTGTATTCTTATATCCGGGTTCTTTGGACAGGTCAACATTGTGGCCTGTATCTGGCGGCTCGGACTGGTAGATGTGCTCAGTACATTTGCAGCCGGATTTCTTTTTCTGCGTCTGTATGCATTGTTTATGAAGAGAGAACATACCGGAAAGCTTGTGGGAATACTGGAGGAGATTGGATTTCATTCTATCTGGATCGTCTGCCTTCATGCCTATGAAAAGGTGATCTTTCCCTGGTATCGGCTGACGAATGCTCTGGCTGCCTGGCCGGTTGCGGGAGTACTGATATGCTTTACAGCCAGGTGTGCTGTGATGTATATTCTGTACCGGATGGTAATGTCCCTTCACCGGAAGCTGCCACGGAAGAAAAAAGGGAAATTCGTTCTGGATCAATAATACAGAAATCCAGGGGGAAAGGAGTGAAAGATGACAGTGAAAACAGAACGGCCGGAAACCATGCGTAAAGTACTTGAAATGCTGGAGAAAAAGCAGAAGGGAAATCGAGTGTTCCGGTATATGGAGGACAGCAGAATCATAGAAATATCTGCAGAGCAGTTTTTCCGTGATATCAGGAGGACAGCAGAACTGTTGGAAACATACAATTTGGCTGGCAGGCATATCGGGATTATGGGACGCAACAGCTACGGATGGCTTGTTAGTCTGTGCGCGGTATTCTGGACAGAATCAGCTGCCGTGCTTCTTGACAGGGAGATATCCTCTGATGAACTCAATGGCAGGCTGACAAAAACTGACGTCAGTGGGATCATTTATGATTCGGAAGTGTCGGATACAGTCCGAAAGGCAGGCCTGTGCGGAGAAATAAGCAGGATTCCCATGGAAAAGCAGACTGCTGACGAGGAAGAAAACAATGATGGCCTGTCATTTTACGTATCTTCGCGGCATATCTCTGAAATACAGAAAGGCATGGATAAACGCAAAACAGGACATTCCGGAGACAGTCTTGCCTGCATTTTCTTTACATCCGGGACAACAGGGGGAAGCAAGGCTGTCATGATGTCTGAACAGGGACTGACTGCGGGAATCTGCCACAGGATCAATGACAGAGGATTTCATTCGCTTCTGGCCGTACTCCCTTTCCATCATCTTTCCGGTTTTTCCTCTGCTTTGAATGCTCTGTATCTCGGCGCAGAAGTATGCATTGCTTCTGATATAAAATATTTTTACCGTTACCTGGAATATATGAAGCCGGATTATGTGTTTGTGGTCCCGTCCATGCTCGGTATGCTTGCCAGAAAACTGAAAAACGGAGGACCCAACGGCAGAAATCTGGGATGGGATCTTCATCTGATCAACTGTGGCGGAGCGGAGTTCCGTCCAGAGTTCCTGCAGATGCTTCTGGATAGAGATATAACCGTACTCCAGGGATACGGAGCGTCTGAGGCTGGCGCCATCGGTTTCCTCTGGGAGATGACTCCGGACCGCCCGGATACCATCGGAAAGCCGCCGGCGGAAATGGAGATCAAGATCATAGACGGAGAACTGTATGTGAAGAGCGATGCGCTGATGACCGGATATTACGGAGAAAAAGAAGAGACAGAGAAGGTCCTTCGAGATGGCTGGTATGCCACCGGAGATCTATGCAGGATGGATGAGGATGGATTCCTGTACATTACCGGACGCAGGAAAAACCTGATCATACTTTCCAATGGCGAGAATGTCAGTCCGGAAGAGATTGAAAGAAAACTGTATCAATATAATGATATCAGCGAAGTGATGGTATGTGCGGAAGGAGAGTTGATCACCGCGCAGATATATCCCGCATACCCGGAGGAAAGTACTCCGCAGGAAAGAGAGAGAATACAGGAAAAGATCCGGGAAGAGATCGGACATTATAACCGGAATCAGCCAGTCTATCGGCAGATCATGAAGCTCCGCTTCCTGGAAGAACCTGTCGGAAAAACAAGCAGCGGGAAAATACTGCGCCACAGAAGTCAGGAGGAACAGAAAAATGAATGTTAAAGAATTAAAACAAAAAATCCTGGAAGTTATTATGGAATCGACTGAGACGGAACTGAAAGTAACAGAAGATACTACATTATATGAAGAAATGGGGCTTGCTTCTGTAGAAGCCTATGTGCTGCTCAGTGATCTGGAAGAGGCATTTGGAGTCCGGATTCCGGCGTCTGCACTACGAAATGTGAGGACAGCAGGAGATCTGTGTACACTGGTGATCGGGGAAATGTCATAAATTCTTTCTGTTCCGAATTATCTGTCAAATTGTGTATAAAATGGGAAACAGTGGCAGGAATGGGACAAAAATTACGCACGTATTGCTTGCTATTTTGAAACCTTAGTGGTATCCTTACATTGATATACCTCTTGAAATATGCATAGAGTCATTTGCATCTGTTTTCAGTCATCTTGTATATGAGGAGTGGGGTATAAGAACTTTCTGACTGAGATTCACTTATCAGTCAGAGGAAATTCATTGAAGGGAGAAGTGAAGATGAAGAGAAACTCAAAACGGTTCCTGAGTCTGTTTCTTGCCGTTCCGATGACGTTGAGCCTTGTGGCAACGCCGGTCAGTGCAACTCCGTCTGATTCTGCAGAATCGCAGGCTCAGGAAGAGACTGCCGCACCGGAGACGTCTGAAGACACACAGGACGCTGCCGATGCAGCGGCCGACACGGCAGGAGAGACACAGGGCGATGCTGCCGGAGCAGAATCTGGTTCATCTCAGACAGAGACGGACACGGAGAATACAGCGGCAGATAATGCAGGAGAAGATACGACGATCAGTATCAACCTGGAAGACAGCCTGTCCACATTTACCGTGGATGCTTCCAAGATCGAGGCGCCTGAGATCACTCCGAATGAGATGCAGCTCAGTGAAGAAGAGCTGGATGCAGTTGACGAGAGCGATCCGGAAATTGCCACGATCAAGGAAGAACTGGAAAATGTCAAGGTACTGAATGCTGACGGCGAATCCGTTGCTCTGACAGATGAGCAGATCCAGACAGTGCTGGGAATGTACAGTCAGTATCAGACGCAGTGGCAGGAAAATGCAGATGTTCTCGGCGTACAGAGCCCGTTCTACCTGATGTTCAATGACGACGGTGAGGATGGTCTTGGCGTGCTGGGAGAGATGCTTTGTCTGGCAGGTAAATCCGTAGATGATGTAAGAAACGGAAACTATTCCTATGATGACCTGACCGGTATGATCATGAACTTCCTGTATGGCGATCAGTTTGGAGTCGAGTACTACGGCGATACGATCAGAACAAAGAGAAATGAAGCTCTGCAGGCAGTTAAGGATTCCGGCGCTCAGACAGACGTTCAGAAGATCATGGCGCTGAATACATGGCTTTCACAGAACAGTACGTTTGATATGTCCTATATCATGAACCAGATGGATCCGTCCAATCCGATCATGACAGCTGAGAATCCGCAGAAGAACGAGCACTATGATGATATCTATGCGGCGATGGAAGGAGTATATCGCCCGCAGATTGAGGCTCAGTTCCAGTCTCAGTTCAAAGCAGTTGCAGAACAGCAGGTTACACTTGGCGTATATCAGAACGCAATCAAGCAGATATTAACCGGAAGTGGAAAGTCAGAAGAAGAGGCAGAAGCATATTTACAGGACAACGCGGATGCAATTTCAAAAGATCCCCATGCATTTATTGCGGAAAATCTCGGGGGAGAAGAGGTTGCGAATCAGGTTGATGAGCAGGTAAATACATATATTCAGTCTGAAGAAGGACAGGCGACCATTGAAGGTGCATATAATCAGATCATGGACACACAGATTCCGGATCTTGGCAATATGACTCCGAATCAGGCAATCGACGTGTATACACAGCAGGCAGCGAGCGGTCTGACAGACGGTATCCTTGGCTACTGGGAAGGTAACCACATCGGCGCTCTTGCAGAAGGCAAGGCCGTATGTATGGGATATGCAAAAGCGTTTGCTTATCTGATGCAGTGTATGTATCCGGAATATTACTTAAAAGACGGGGTTACTGATATTGATGACGCATCCAACTGGAAGGCGGCAAAGGATATTTATTATACGGATGGAAAACTGGATATCAATCAGGATTACAATGTTGACCTTGTAAGGATTACCTTTGATGCAGCAGTAAGCATGTATGGTATTCCGCAGCCTGATTTTAGTTCCGATCATTTCTGGAACGCAGTAAAAGTAGATGGAAAATGGTATTATGTAGACCCCTGCTATACGGATGTATTCTCAGAGGTTATGAACCGTGACCGTGTTGAGACAGACGGTTATATGAATCATACATACTTTATGATCAGCCATTCTTCTCTTGCTGAGATGTTTGATGGAAACTATTCCGTTATCAAGACGCTTTATGCGGACTGTGACGGCACTACGGTAAAAGAAGATTATACAAGCTCTGACTATGAAGGCAGCTGGGTAACACGTGTTGTAAGCAATGTATATTCTGATGGCGAGTACATGTACTACATGTATGATTCCACAGATATGCTTGACATGCTGAGACAGTTTAACAACAGCGACGGAAACTACCAGAATATGGATATCGAAGATTCCGTTTATAAATTAGTTCGCCATAAGATGGATGCAGACGATAAGGGTGACGGAGATACAGATTATGAGACACTCATCGATTTTAACTCCGGTGATTCTGTGACAGTCCTGAATCCGGAATCTGGCGAGATGGAAGCCAATGAGATGCTGACAGAGCTGTATGCACAGTTTGTAGAAGAGCAGGATATATATCCGGCAATTCATACGACACCGGTTCTGTATGAAGGCAAACTTTATTTCAACGTTTCCAACTGTATTCTGAGCTATGATCTTAAGACAGGCGATGTTGCCAAAGTAAAGGAATACAATACAGTAAGCGCGACAAGAGATAAAACGGAAGTATTCGGCGCGATGGCTTTCGATGTAGTTGACAATGCTGAAGGCGCTGATTTCACATTTGAGAATCATCCAATCGCGGGTATGACCCTGAAGAAAGATGGTAAACTCTATGTAGATATTGCAACAAACCTTTCTTATATTGCAGGCAAAGCAGATCTTTATGATTATGCGAGTGAGGGTTATGGATATGCATATGAAGAAAGCAATTATAACCCGAATTATAATGAGTTCTCATCTAAGATGATGGATGATCAGGGCATCTCCGATGATATGCTTGAGCAGCTGGGCTATAAGCGTGAGACCAACGATAACTCAGAATTTATGTGGGTTGCAAATGCAGTTGAAACTCTGGATATGGAGCATTTTGCGGGAACATCCCACAGTTATGAAGAGGTGACGGTAGATCCTTACTGTGATCGTGATGGATTTACAGAAAACCGCTGTACAGAGTGCGGCGCAATTGAAGCGGACAGCCGAGTGACAGATGAAGGCACAGCGCATACACATCACTATCTGCTGTATGAGGAAACGTACTATACGACAGAGGATGACGTGACAAGCGATACGGATCCTTCTACTGTAAACTGGAATACAGGTGAGTCCTATGTTTGTGCAGAGTGCGGCTTCTCCATCAGTGAGCCTACAGAGCCGAAGGAAAATTCCTATGTCTCAGATGAGGAATATGAGCAGCAAAAGGCTGAATATGAGAAGAATAAAGCTATCTATGATGAAGCAGTTGCAACAGCCGGACATACCTACGAAGCAAAGGATGCAAAGTGGAGTGATGACTGCTCGACAGTAACCTTCTCTAATCTTGAATGTACTTCTGTATGCCCGGAGAGAAAGAACGCACTGGATCTTCTTCGCGATGATGACACGATTTCCATAACGCTGGATACTCCTGAAACAGCAGCAGCGAAAGTTACTGCTACGGAAGGCAATTGTGCTGACGGTGCAACTGCAACTTACACGGCAGAAGGCGAAGTTAACGGAATCAAGTATTCATTGAGCACAACAAAGACACTTGAGCCTGGACAGCACACTTATACAGGCGACTTTACCTGGACAGAGGTCAAGGATGATGACGGCAATGTCATCGGATATACGGCAACAGCGACAGTAACTTGTTCTGTATGCGGTGATAAGCATGAGAATATCACTGCAGAAGTTGTTAAAGATGAGGCCAATAGCAAGCCGGCAACGGAAGAAGAGGACGGCAAGGATGTTTATATTGCAACAGCGACAGTTACAGATGAGAACGGAGAGGTTCTTGGTACTGTAAGCGATACAAAAGAAGTTGTTCTTCCTGCAACCGGATCTGGTGAGAAAGACGATTTCACAGGTCTCAGAAAGATGGACGACGGTGTTTGGTATTACTTTGTAAACGGCGAAGTTCAGACAGATTATACTGGACTTGTAAAGCATACGACAGGTAGCTGGTTCTATGTTGTGAATGGTGTGATCGATTTCAGCGCAACTGGTCTGTATAAGCACTCCAGCGGCAGCTGGTATTATGTCGTAGATGGTAAGATGCAGGGGAATTATACCGGTCTTGTAAAGCATACGACAGGCAGCTGGTACTATGTTGAAAAGGGTAAGATCAACTATGGAAAGACTGGCCTGATTAAACATGTCAGCGGCAGCTGGTACTATGTGGTAGAAGGCAGAATGCAGGCTAACTATACCGGTCTTGTAAAACATACGACAGGCAGTTGGTATTATGTTGAAAAAGGCAAAATCGATTATAGTAAAACAGGTCTGATCAAACATGTCAGCGGCACATGGTACTATGTAGTTGGCGGCAGAATGCAGAGCAGCTATACTGGACTTGTAAAGCATACATCTGGAAGCTGGTACTATGTAGAGAAAGGCAAAATGATGAGTAATTATACAGGTCTTGCAAAACATACAACCGGCACATGGTACTACGTTGTAAAGGGAAGATGGGATTCATCCTATAATGGAACCACAGTTTATAATGGAAAGACTTATACTGTCAGACAGGGCAGAAAAGTGTAAATTATAATAAGGACAATAAAATCAAATTTCAGATTGATTTTATAGACCGATTCCATTTGACTGAAAATTAGTGAAAATGGTTAGATTGCATGAAAGTGGAATCTAACCATTTTTCATAGGAGGAAATAGAGATGAGAAAAAGACTCGGAAAGAATGCTGCATTTCTTCTGGCCGTTTCACTTGCTTTTACACAAGCTGCCAGCGTCCGGGTTTACGGAGCGGAAGGATTTGATTCGGAAGAAAGCGCTCAAACTATGACAAAGTCTGATGAAACGGGCGAAGTGTACATGGAAGAGGAAACATACGTAAATCCTCTTTATGAAGATGTTATAGAGGAATCTGATCTTAATAGATATTCCCCGGAAAATACCGAAAATGGTATTGCAGCCTATAGCAGCGCAGATGATCGGGATATTAATGAAGAAGAGTATACAGATACGGTGGACGAGGCGGCAGCTGTAATTCGCGAGGGAATGAAACAGCGGGAAGAGACGATTGTCGTTTATTACAAAACACCGGAGGAACCGACGAAAGCCTTGTTGCGGGAAATTGCTGGTCAGGCGCTGACGTACACAGGAGTCCCGGACGAAGGTGACTATCTTCAGTGGCAATATGCAGGATGGGACTGCGATGGACAGGGTCAGGTATTAGAAGATATGTATTATATGACCTTTACATATACATATACTTATTATACGACATATGAACAGGAAAGCATTGTTGACGAACAGGTTCGGGCAGTTCTTGATGAACTGGATGTTTATGAAGACAGTGAATATGAAAAAGCGGAAGCTGTTTATGATTATGTATGTAGTACAGTTTCTTATGATTACGATAATCTGAACAATAGCGATTATAAGCTAAAATACACGGCATATGCAGCATTGATAGACCATAAAGCTGTCTGCCAGGGATATGCATTGTTATATTACCGTATGGCTTTGGAGCTGGGACTTAACAGCCGTATCATATCAGGAACTGGAAATGGTGATGCACACGGCTGGAATATTGTGTGTATTGACGGACTGTATTACGATCTGGATCCGACATGGGATGCAGGGAGTGAAGAATACAGTTATTTCCTGAAGTGCGAGGCTGACTTTTCGGGTCATATCCGGGATGAAGAATACACAACTGATGATTTTAATACAGCATACCCCATGTCCCCTGTCAGTTATGTTCCGGGAAAAACGGATGAAGAGAATCCGGGAACGGGAGACAATCCTGGTGATGAAGAGAATCCAGATACCGGGGATGATTCCGGTACGGATGCGGAGCCAGATGATTTTACGGGGCTTCGAAAGATGGAAGATGGGATATGGTATTATTTTGTTAATGGAGTGGTCCAGGATGATTATACAGGTCTTGTGAAATATACGACTGGCAGCTGGTATTATGTGGAGAACGGTATGATCAATTATAGTACGACCGGCCTGATCAGGCATGTAAGCGGCAGCTGGTATTATGTCGTAAATGGCAAAATGCAGGGAAATTATAACGGACTGGTAAAGCATACAACAGGCAGCTGGTATTACGTAGAAAATGGAAAAATTAATTATAATGCAAATGGTCTGGTGAAACATGTAAGCGGTACATGGTACTATGTTTTAGGGGGCAGGATGCAGAGCGGTTATACCGGACTGGTAAAACATACAACAGGCAGCTGGTATTACGTGGAAAAAGGAAAAATGCAGGGAAATTATACCGGACTTGCAAGGCATACTTCCGGTACATGGTATTATGTGGTAAAAGGAAGATGGGACTCTTCATATAACGGGATTGTAAATTATAACGGAAAAAGTTATAATGTCAGACAAGGCAGAAAAGTCTGATTTCCATTTCATCAGACGAGACTGTACTTTGCGATAAATGTTGGGAAATCGGTAAAACGGGTTCCCGGTACAGGAGGTAACAGATTGTATAATAAAATTTCAGGCAGCTGGCTGAAACATTGGGATTTCATGATTCTGGATACAGTTATTCTTCAGGCTGCATTTATTCTGGCTTATATGCTTAGAAATGGATTTGAGAATCCATATGCAAAAGAGCTTTATCTGAATATAGGCGTTATGCTTTTTCTGGTCGGCATTTGTGCAGGTTTTTTTCTGGAAAATTACAGTGGAATCATGAGAAGAGGATATTTTCAGGAGTTTAAAGCTGTTCTGAAATATGTTTTCTCTATATGTGTATTTATCATGTTTTACCTGTTTCTGTCGAAAAACAGCAGTGAGTATTCAAGAATATCTTTCATTGTTTTTGCTGTCAGCGCTGTTTTTATGATTTACTTTGAACGGATTTTCTGGAAGATGTATGTACGGAAACATAGAGATATAAATTATAATCAAACAGCACTGCTAATACTTACGTCTGCCGATATTGCAGAACGGGTGATCACAACTGTCAAAAAAAATTCTTATAATGAAATCAGAATCGTAGGTATCGTTCTGGCAGATCGGGATGATATTGCGGGAAAGAAAATAGCCGGAGAAACAGTAGTATGTACCAAAAAAGAGCTTTTTGATTATATCCGGGTGAAATGGGTAGACGGGGTTCTTGTAAATGTTCAGGACAGGTCTCAAATTCCGCAGGACCTTGAAGAAATATGTGTTCAAATGGGAGTGACTGTTTATCAGAAACTTTCGGAGACAGAGAATGATATTTATAACCAGAAGATAGAGAATTTTGCCGGTTATGTAGTAATGTCCTCGGGCATCAGTTCTGCCGGCATCGGTGAGCGTTTCCTGAAAAGGTTGATGGATATTGCCGGAGGTCTGATAGGATTGGCAGTCACAGGAATTCTTTTTCTGTTTATTGCCCCGGCAATCAAGATCCTTTCTCCCGGGCCGGTGATTTTCTCACAGATTCGTATCGGCAAGAACGGAAGGCAGTTTAAAATATATAAATTCCGCAGTATGTATATGGATGCGGAAGAGAGAAAAAAGGAACTGGAAGCAAGAAATCAGATGCAGGGTAATATGTTTAAGCTATATGATGACCCAAGAATTATCGGCAGCGGTCCAGATGGAAAGCGTCATGGTCTGGGATGGTTTCTGAGGAAGACATCGATTGATGAATTCCCACAGTTCTGGAATGTTTTAAAAGGAGATATGAGTCTGGTGGGAACCAGACCTCCAACAATGGATGAGTGGGAAAAATATCAATATCATCACAGAGGGCGGCTTGCCATGAAGCCCGGGATAACAGGTATGTGGCAAGTGAGCGGCAGAAGTAATATTACAGATTTTGAAGAAATAGTAAAGATGGATATGGAATATATTCAGAATTGGGATATCGGACTGGATATAAAAATATTACTGAAAACATTTGGTGTGGTATTGAAAGGAGAAGGCTCGGGATAATAAGATACTGCAGACAATGAAACTGTAAATTAGAACACATACAAAAGGGAGAACTCTCTATGGAGAACATGAAATACAAAAAGCACACAAAAAAAGGTAAAAGAAAACATAAGGGACTTCCCATATACAGAAAAGTCGGATATTCATTTGTTGCTGTTTACGCAGTGACGGCAGTTGTACTGCTCTCGTTTCTTGGAGGAACAGATATGCTTCCCGGGCTGTATCTGGGAGCATTGGGAATTGTTTTGCTTATTCTAGGCGTTCTGACGGTTGTTATGCAGCAGTGGAAGCTGACTTCCGTGATCGCAGATGTAATCTGTACTGTACTTGCGGCAGCATGTATTGCCGGATGTGTATATATTGACAAGATGGATTCAACGATTCGTGATGTCGCAACTGTTTCGGCATCGAAAGATGTGATCGGCGTTTATGTCATGGATGAAGATCCTGCTCAGAAACTTGCCGATGTGGCGGACTATCAGTTTGGTATCGCCTCTGCGATTGACCGGACAAATACGGACAAGGCATTAGATGAAATACAGACGGCTATCGGAAAGGAACCTTCTGTCAGCGAGTATGGAGATGTATTTGCTCTTTTGGATGGGGTGAAAAGCGGGGAGACCGGAGTTATCGTTGTGAACAGCGCTTATATTTCTACTGCATCAGAAGCTGAGAATTATGCCTGGGCGGAAGAAGGGCTCCGTGAGATTGCATCTTTTACCTATGAAAGTGCTGATGGAGGCAGTCAGACTGCCACATCTCAGCCGGAGGCGGATTCCAGCTCATTTATCATGTATCTGAGCGGGATTGATACCTATGGAAGTGTTTCGACACGTTCGAGAAGTGATGTAAATATTCTTGCAGTTGTAAACACAGAAACGAAGAATATTCTGCTGCTCTCCACACCGCGTGACTACTATATCAGCTATTCTGTGACAGGAGGAGCAAAAGATAAGCTGACACATGCAGGAATTTATGGAATCGATGCATCTATTGACGCTCTGGAACAGCTGTACGATGTGGATGTAAACTATTATCTCCGGGTAAACTTCTCAGGATTTATTGATATTATAAACGCACTTGGCGGAGTAGATGTTAATTCTGATTACGATTTTACTGCCGGAGGAACAGAGTTCCATAAGGAATTAAATCATCTGAACGGGGAAGAGGCTCTTTCTTTCGCAAGAGAACGGCATAGTTTTAAAGATGGAGATTTTCAGAGAGGCCGGAATCAGATGGAAGTGATCCGTGCGGTGATCCAGAAGGCGGCATCGTCTTCTCTCCTGACAAACTACATGAGTGTAATGAACGCAGTAGCCGGAAGTTTTGAGACCAATATGAGTCAGGAAGAAATCGCGGATCTGGTTAAAATGCAGCTTTCGGATATGGCGGGCTGGAATATTACGTCTTATACGGCTGAAGGACAGGTCTCAAGCGCTGAAACCTACTCTATGCCCGGACAAAGACTTTCAGTAGTTATCCCGAATGAAAGCAGTGTGGAAGAGGCGAAAGGGATGATCAGAGACGTTCTGGAGGGAACAGCGCAGTAAGAGAAATGTTCCTTGAGAGAGTTTTGGACTGAAATTTCTTTATTTTCCGGAATTTCAGGAAAAAACAGTTGACGGAAAAGAAAAATATGCTATAATCTTTTGTAGTGCAATAAAAATACCCGAACAGTCGTATGATGCACAATACAAGGCTGGAGGGGAGGTTAGGTGTGAGACTATGTCAAATGTAATCGTTAAAGAAAACGAGACGTTAGACAGCGCTTTACGCAGATTTAAAAGAAGCTGCGCAAAAGCTGGCATTCAGCAGGAGATCCGCAAAAGGGAACACTATGAGAAGCCAAGCGTAAGACGTAAGAAGAAATCTGAAGCTGCTAGAAAACGTAAATATAATTAATAAGTGCAGAATGCAGGGTGTTACGAAAGGACTGAGGAACAGGACTTTCGTAACGCCCTCTTTTTATGAAATCAGAAAAGATGAGGTGGCCATAATGTGGGGGGAAGGAAGAAATACAGAACAAAGAAAAACAGAGAAGAAAAGGGAGCGTTTTTTCAGCCGGATGCGGAATAGTTTTCAGCTTCGTGTATTACTGTCCATTCTGCTGCCCATTATTATTTTCTGTGTACTTACCAATATTGTGATCAGTACTCTTCTGGGACGTCAGCTTATGGAAAAACGTGAGGATGTGGAAAGAGGGTATCTTTCCGTTGTATATTCTTACCTCGAGGATGTCAGAGAAAATGTGGATACACTAGCCCTTCTTGCGGAGAACAGTTCCAGTGTCAGATGGACTATGATGAAGAGCGGTCTGGATACTATGGAAACAAAGAAAACGGCGCTGGCAGCTCAGAGCAGCCTCCTGGCTTCTCTGAACGGCAATCCGGTAAGCAGATATGTGGACAGCATGATTATTGTAAACCGGCAGGGAATGCAGATTGCCGTGACAGATACGCAGAAGATTATTAGTGCGGAAGAGATATTTTCGAGTCCTCTTTTTCAAGGAGAAATACCTGACGGAAAGGCAAGAGCCGCACTGGCGCAATCTGTCATTGATGAAGGCAAGACACGGCTTGTCTATGTATATCCATTGGATCTGGAGGAGAACAGCTATGTATATATTGAGCTGAGTACCCGGCTTTTTACAGATGTACTGGAACCTTATGGTGATTCCTCAAATATTATGATCCGCAGTACAAACGATGAGCTGGCGTGGTATTCTTCTGAGAATTTTAAGCAGCAGTTTGAAAGCGGAGGCATGAAGAAAGGTTATTTCAGGGATTCTATGAAATTTGCTCCGTTTTCTCTTTCTGCTGAGCTGATGATCAAAAATGACATGTATACGCCGGATAATATTTATATCCTTTATGTTCTTCTTGTTATTGTGCTGTTGGTTACGGCCCTGGGAATAACAGTATCTCGTATCATATCCAGCAGGATTACAAAGCCGCTGCGGCATCTCAGCGGACATATCAGCCGTCTTTCGGTACAGAATGAACTGACGGCTGAGCCGTCGATCGAGCAGGGCGGAGATGAGATTGCCGGGATAGGCAGGGCGTTTAATCGTCTGGTAAGGCATATTAACGATCTGATCCGGGAACAGAAGGAGATGCTGGAGCAGAAACAACGGCTGGAGATGAATGCCTTGCAGGCCCAGATCAATCCCCATTTTCTTTATAACACGCTGGATTCTATCCGGTGGATGGCGGTGATACGAAAGGCAAACAATATATCTGATACGATCATGAGTCTGGAAAATCTTCTGAGAAATATGGCAAAAGGAGCAGGTGATCAGATACCGCTGAGGGAGGAATTGTCTCTTGCCCGGGATTATGTGAACCTGCAGCAGGTACGCTATATGGGAATCTTTGATTATGAATGTGAAGTGCCGGAGGAACTTATGGACTTTCGGATCGTCAAGATGACTCTGCAGCCCATCATAGAAAATGCTATTTTCCATGGGATTGAACCTACAGGCACTTATGGAGTGATACGTGTTCAGGCGGAAGAAAGAGATGGAGAGCTCTACATTTCTGTTGAGGATAATGGAGCCGGGGCAGAATCTGAAGAACTGCGGGTATCTATGAAGGAAAGGAAAAACAAAAATGCCATGAGCGGCATGGGGATCGGCAATGTAGATGAACGCCTGAAAATGACATATGGAGAAAAATATGGCCTGATCTGTGAAGGCCAAAAAGGAAAATATACCAGGATCACGATCCATGTTCCTGCTGAGAGAGAAGAAAAAGAACAGGAAATATAAAACACATTATTCGGAGAAAAGAGGAAGATACATATGTATAAAGTAATGATCGTGGACGATGAGACCATCATCCTGTCCGGCATAAAATTCCTGGTGGACTGGGAGAAGAATGACTGTGTGATCACAGCTACAGCCAGGAATGGGCAGGATGCTTTGGAGCAGATCAGGCGGATGCAGCCGGATATTGTACTTGCAGATCTGAGTATGCCGGTCATGGACGGAATCACCTTAATGAAAACTGTGAATAAAGAGTATCCCAATATTGTATTTATCGTGCTGACCAATCTGGAAGAGTTTGAGCTTGCAAGACAGGCGCTTCAGTGCAGAGCTGTGGACTATCTGGTAAAGAGCCAGCTGGAGGCGCCTGTGCTGGAAAAAGTATTGAAGCATGCAAAGGAAGAATGTGCCAACCGGAGCCAGTTGATGGCAGCCAGTGCAGCTGATTACTTTGAAAAGAAACATCATGAGGATCTGATCAACAGTGCACTGCAGGAAATCATATTTTTTGCAGGGGACCGGCAGAAGGAAAAATATTTTCCCCTTCTGGATGCTGAAGGGATGCTGGAGGGATACTGTCTGTTCTATATTCCTTTTGAGTTCCCAAATCCGTCGGAGGAGCCTCTTGAAAAGAAAGATAAGGCGGAAATGATGGAATGGATTCGGGAATTGACCGGGAAAACTGCGGAAAACATTTTCCGGGAAAGATACATGCTGCTGAATACGGGAGAGAGCAGTTCCCTTGTCTTGTTTGCTTATCCCGGAAATGATGCATTTAGCGCAGATTTTTTTGAGAGAAAACTCACAGGTACGATTCAATCTATCACGCCGGCAGTGTGCAGTGTCCTTCACACACAGGTACATAGAGGCTGGGAGGAGCTGAAAGACTGCGGAGCTGAATACCGGGCACTGATGGAACGATATTATCTGGAAATCACAGAAAAAGATGAGAATCCGGAAAATGTCTGGGAGTATGAGCCGCTGGGACTGAAAGGAGTGGGATCCCAGCTCAGCCAGGAGATTCGCAGAAAAAATGTAAAAGGGATCCATCAGATCATGGATAATGTGGAAGCGAGAGTCCAGACAACCCCTCATCAGAAGAGTCAGGCAATCTGGCTGCTTAATGAGCTGAACCGTGAGGCTTCGGCAGCTCTTGCGGCACTGTCCGGCCAGGACAATCCGTCCAAAGAGAGAATCAGCAGTATAGCTGTCATAGAGAATATTAATACAAGGAGTCAGGTGATGTCCTGGCTGTCTATGTTCCGCAATGTAATTACTGATGTGGTGGGAAACAGTGGAATGTCCGGAAATATGATTGCGGAGAAAGCAAGAAAGTATGTGCTGAAAAATATTGAATCGCATATCAGCCTCCAGGAAACGGCTGTTGCGGTGGGCGTATCTGTCGGATATCTTTCTACGCTTTTTAAAAAGGAGTATGGACAGAGTTTTGTGGATTTTGTCAACAGTACAAAGATTCAGTATGCATGTCGTCTCCTGGATGAAAAAGAGCTGATGGTCATGGAGATTGCCTGCCGCCTGGGATTTGAAAATGCATATTATTTTTCTAAAGTATTCCGAAAATACATGGGAATGTCACCTACGGATTATCAAAAGCAGGATGAAAAATGAAAATATTACAGGAATTGAAAAAAATTAACATTATGGAAAGAATAAAATGAAAAAATTACATCTGCTTCTTGAATTTGTCGATTTCAATCCAGAGACCGGATTTATATAATCAAAACGTGCTTAAGCGATTAAGCAGAACGATTTCATATCAGTATTTCAGGAGGTAGAAATATGAAGAAAAAGTTTGTGAAAACAATGGCCTTCGGACTTGCTGCCACAATGACTGCCACCACCCTGCTGGCAGGATGTAGCAACTCCTCCGAGGACAAAGGGAACTCCGGTTCCGGAACTGTAACTCTGACTTTCCCTGTATGGGACCTGGCATCTAATCCGTATCTGAATGACATAGTGGATGGATTTGAGGAGACTCACCCGGATATCAAGATCAATGTAGTTGACGTCGCATCATCCGAGTATTCCAATAAACTTTCCGTTATGCTCAACGGAGGATCCGCCTGTGATATCGTATATATCAAAGACGGAGACAGTACTCCTTCCTATGCGGAAAAAGGACAGCTGGAAGATCTGACGCCTTATATCGAGAAAGACGGCATTGATACTTCAAAGTATGTCTCTTTTGATGAACTCAATATTGATGGAAAGCAGACTGCGATTCCGTTTAAGACCGATTACTATGTACTGTATTACAACAAAGATATTTTTGACGCGGCAAATGTGGAGTATCCTTCCAATGATATGACATGGTCTGAGTGGGAAGAGATGTGCTCCAAACTGACAAGCGGAGAAGGCGCCAACAAGATTTATGGCGGATATCTGCACACATGGCAGGCATGTGTGGAGAACTGGGCGGTGCAGGATGGAAAGAACACCATCCTGGGGCCGGACTACAGTTTTATGAAACCTGCTTATGAAATGGCTCTGAGAATGCAGGATGCAGGCACCATTATGGATTACTCCACACTGAAGACAAGCAATATCGCGTATGCGTCTCCGTTCCAGCAGGGAACCGTTGCTACACTTCCTATGGGAACATGGTTCTCCTCTATGATGATTGCCAAGAAAGATGCAGGCGAGACAAATGTGAACTGGGGAATTGCAACACTTCCGCATCCGGATGGAGTGCCGGCTGGAAGCACAGTAGGTTCCATTACACCGATGGGAATCAACGCAAACTCTGAATATAAAGACGAGGCATGGGAATTCATCAAATATGCATGCGGCGAAGAAGGCGCCAACAGCCTGATCGCAAGAGGCCAGATGCCTGCTTATCAGGACGAAAACACATTGAACGATCTGGCGGCTCTTGAAGGTATGCCGGAAGGTTCTGCAGAAGCAATGAAGACTACATCCATTGTGCTGGACAGACCGATTGATTCCGCTTCGGCAGAAGTAAATCAGATGCTTTCTGAAGAACATTCTCTGATCATGATCAAAGAAAAACCGATTGATGATGTTCTCAAAGAAATGAGCGACCGTTCCAAAGAGATTCAGGGAGAATAAGAGTAGATGCAACAGGACGGCAGAACAGATGGCTGCCGTCCTGTTTTGTCTCCCGGAGATCAAAATAATCTGCGGAACGCACAGAAAGGAGCAAAAATGAGCGGTAAAGCAAAAGCAAAAAAAGGGGGGCTTTCCCTCACTGTCCGGCAGAATCTGATTGGCTATTCTTTCATCCTGCCGAACTTTATCGGATTTTTCATCTTTATATTCATACCGGTGATGTTCTCTCTTGTCCTCAGTTTTTCCAGCTGGGACGGTTTTAATGAGATTAAGTTCAACGGACTGAACAACTTTATCGATATTTTTCATGATAGTGTTTTTCTTGGCGCTATCTGGAAAACGGCATATTTTTCCTTTTTTACAGTAATCTTTTCCATGCTGGCTTCCCTTGGACTGGCGCTGCTGTTGAATCAGAAGATCAAAGCGAGAGGATTTTTCCGCTGTGCGCTGTTCTTCCCGTATGTAGCGTCTGTTGTGGCTGTTTCCGTTGTATTCAACGCTATGCTGCAGCCGGATTATGGCCCTGTAAATGAATTCCTGCGTTTTATCGGAATTTCCAATCCGCCTGGATGGCTGGCTTCAACGGATAGGGTCATCCCCGGACTGATCATCGTAAATGTGTGGAGAAACATGGGTTACTTTATGATCATTTATCTGGCGGGACTCCAGAATATCGATCAGAGTCTGTATGAGGCTGCTGAGATTGATGGAGCGAAAGGATGGGCACGGTTCAGCAAGATTACATGGCCCCTCTTAAGTCCAAGTACATTTTTCGTTGTAATGATGCTGATCATCAACTCCTTCAAGGTTTTCGACCTGGTATATCTGATGACTCAGGGCGGCCCCGGCACAGCATCGACCATGTTGTCCCAGTATATTTACAATCAGGCGTTTATTTCCTGGGATTACGGTAAATCATCTGCGGCGGCAATGATTCTGTTCCTGATCGTGGCACTGCTGACAGTGTTCCAGTTCAAGGCAGAGAAGAAATTTGTGAATTATTAGAAAGAGGTGGACGTAATGGTAAAAAAGAAAAATCCCCTGACAAGAGCTGTGATCTATATTCTGCTGATCGGTCTGACTGTGATCACGCTGACGCCTCTGATCTGGATGCTTTCATCCTCTCTGAAGCTGGACAGTGAGGTGTTCTCTATACCGATCAAATGGATCCCGGATAATCCTCAATGGAGTAACTATGCAAAGATCTGGGAGAAAATTCCGCTGCTGACATTTACATTTAACTCAGTTAAACTGACAGTGATCATTACGATCATACAGGTTATCACCTCAAGTTTCGCAGCGTATGGATTTGCAAAATGTAAATTTAAAGGAAGAAATATTCTGTTTCTTTTCTATGTGGCGACCATGGCGATCCCGTGGCAGGTATATATGCTGCCTCAGTATTCTTTGATGAATTCTCTTCATCTTGTGGATACTCATATCGGATATATTCTGATGCAGAGTTTCAATGCATTTGGTGTATTTCTGATGCGTCAGGCATTTATCTCTATTCCGGATGAGTTGCTGGAGGCGGCAAGGATTGACGGTCTTTCAGAATATGGAATTTATGCGAAGATCGCACTTCCCCTTAGCAAGGCATCTATCACAACACTTGTGATTTTCACATTTGTAACAATCTGGAATGATTATATGGGACCGATGATCTACCTGAACACAGAAACGAAAAAAACGCTTCAGCTTGGTATCAAGATGTTTATCGGACAGTATTCTACCGAATATGGTCTGGTGATGGCTGTGTCGGTGCTGGCGCTGGTTCCCGTGCTTATTATTTTCCTGATCGGACAGAAGCAGTTTGTGCAGGGAATCGCAAGCAGCGGAATCAAGGGCTGATGGAGGTCGCGTAATATGCTTTATCCGAAAATGAATGCCGTAAGACAGGTGTTTGATCTGAATGGTATCTGGAATTTTAAGCTGATTTCGGACGAATTAGATCGGAAAGAGCAGGCGGGAAGATTATTGAAAAAAAGTCTTCCCATGCCTGTCCCCTCAGCGTATAATGATATTTACCCCAACAGAGAATTTGCAGATCATGTCGGCGAGATGGTCTATCAGAGGACATTTGACGTAACAGAGTCTATGCTGGAGGGCAGACTGGTGCTCCGATTTGGAAGCGCTGCCCACAGAGCGGAAGTATGGCTCAACGGAAACCGGATTGGCGCCCATAAAGGCGGATTCCTTCCCTTTTCCTTTGAGATCGGCGGGAAGGTTCAAGAGGGAGAAAATCTTCTGACAGTTTATGTAAACAATATTGTTGATTATTCCACGCTTCCCTGCGGAAGAGTAGAAACAGAGTCCTTTCCCGGACTCCCGGACAGGACCGTGGATCTGCCGAATTTTGATTTCTATAATTATACAGGTCTGCTTCGTCCGGTATGGCTGTACACCACACCTTTGACCTATATCCGGGATATCACGATAAACGGCCGGTGTGACGGGAGCTTTGAATGGAAAGTGGAAGCGGACGGCAAAGATCCGGCAGGCTCAGTGGCAGATATTCAGGTGCTGGACGAGAACGGAACGGTTCTTTTTCAGGGAAGCGGTTTCGAAGGCGCCGGACAGCTGGAAAAGATCCGCCCCTGGTCCTGTGAGGATCCGTGTCTGTACCGGTTCAGAGTGGAACTCAGAAATCGGGACGGAAGCAGGGATGAATATACGGAGGAGTTTGGCTTTCGGGATATTTCGATTGAAAAATGCCGGATCTTGCTGAACGGAAAACCGGTTTATCTGAAGGGTTTTGGAAAACACGAGGAGGGCCCTTTCAGCGGAAGAGGAACGAACCTTCCTCTGATGACAAAGGATCTGGGGCTATTAAAATGGATCGGCGCCAATTCTTTCAGAACCAGCCATTATCCCAACAGTGAAGAGATGATGCAGTTGTGCGATCGTATGGGAATCCTTGTGATCGATGAGGCTCCTGCCGTAGGTCTGAATACAGGTTTTACAGCAACAGGACTTCTTGGAGGCAGCCCGGAGGGAACCTGGGCAGTTTTAAAGACCGGGGAGCATCATCGAAGGGTGATGGAGGAGCTGGTGGACAGAGATAAGAATCATCCGTGTGTAATCGCCTGGTCGGTGGCAAATGAGCCTGCAAGCCAGGAAGAAGGCGCAAAGGAATACTTTGAGCCCCTTGTGCGTCTGACAAAGGAGAGAGATGCTCAGCGCCGGCCCGTGACGATTGTTACTTATGAAGGTTCTACCCCGGAAACATGCAAGGTGGCTGAATTATGTGATTTCCTTATGTTGAACCGATACCGGGGATGGTATGACACCGAGGGGAATCTTCCGGGTGCAGCGGCAAAACTGGAAGCTGAACTGGAAGGATTCCATAGGAGATGCCCGGATAAACCGATCATGCTGGGGGAATATGGAGCAGACACAGTCGCAGGTCTTCATGACGTGAACGCCAGACTGTTCACAGAAGAATATCAGACCCTGTTTATGAAAACCTATGCAGAGGTGTTTGACCGCCTTCCATATATTACCGGAGAACATGTATGGGTATTTGCCGATTTTGCTACGGCAGAGAATATCAAGCGGGTAGATGGAAATAAGAAAGGTATTTTTACACGGGACAGAAGACCGAAACAGGCTGCCTATTATCTGCGGGACAGATGGATGAAACGAGATTGATCCGTCGGGATCAGAAGAACAAGGAGAACAGAACAATGAAAAAATGGATCTGTATAGATGATCTGGACAGTTACAAGGAAGCGGAACAAAGCGAGATAGAGAATGCCATGCGCACAGCTGTTGCACAGGTCGAGCGGAATCTGCCGGAGTTTACGGATCAGTTCCCGGGAGCCAACAGCTTCGGACAGTTTTATAAACCGGGTCCTAACGTGGACTGGACGACCGGTTTCTGGACCGGAGAGATCTGGCTTTCCTACGAAAATGCAGGCACAGAAGAAGAAAAAGAAAAGTTCCGGAGAGCGGGAGAGATCCAGGTTCAGTCATTTATGAATCGCATCACAGAACGGATAGATGTAGATCATCATGACATGGGGTTCCTGTACAGTCTTTCCTGTGTGGCAGCCTTTAAGCTGACCGGAATGGAAGAAGCAAAGAGAGCTGCTCTGCTTGCGGCAGACAATCTGATCAGCCGTTTTCAGCCGGTGGGACAGTTTATCCAGGCCTGGGGGGAGATGGGAGCAAAGGATAACTACAGATTTATCATTGACTGCCTTCTGAACATCCCCCTGCTTTACTGGGCATTTGAAGAGACAGGAGAGGAAAAATACCGTGATATTGCAGAGCGTCATATTCATACAGCGCTTGCCAATGTGATCCGCGAGGACAATTCTACCTGGCATACATTTTTTATGGACCCTGAGACTGGAAAGCCGGATCACGGAGCTACCTGTCAGGGGTATAAGGACGGGTCTGCTTGGGCAAGAGGACAGGCATGGGGCGTGTATGGAACTGCTATCGGATATCGCTATACAAAGCGGAAAGAATATATCGGGTATTTTAAACGTGTTACAGAATATTTCCTGGAGCATCTGCCGGAAGATCTCTGTCCATACTGGGATCTTACCTTTGGAGACGGGGATGACGAGCCGAGAGACTCTTCTTCCGCAGTGATCGCGGTTTGCGGTATGCTGGAGATGAGCAAATATATGGAAGAAGATGACAGGAACTTCTATACATCGGCAGCGCTGAAGATCATGAAGCAGATGATAGAAAAATACAGCGTTAAGGATCCTGCTGTCAGCAATGGTCAGCTTCTTGCAGGCACTTATTCGAAAAAGACACCATACAATACATGTAATGAAGCAGGTGTCGACGAGTGTGTGATCTGGGGAGACTATTTCTATATGGAAGCTCTGAATCGGATCCTGGATCCGGACTGGGAGATGTACTGGTAAGAACACAGAAAGAATAAGCACCTGGATTGAAAGCGGAAGTAAAGGTGAATAGCCGGAATATGATTCCTGCAAATTCATTGAGATAAAGTGGTAAAACTGTAAAATACTGAAACTTATGATTGACAATATTTCACTTTGCTTTTAAAATAGACAAGTAGACAATGATGTCGAAAGAGCAGGCAGAATATCTACCTGCTTATTTTATTTTAGGAGGTAATTGAGATGTCTTACGTTGATGAGGTAATTGATTTAGTCGAGAAGAAAAATCCGGCTGAGCCGGAGTTCCATCAGGCTGTCAAGGAAGTTCTTGAGTCTCTTCGCCCGGTGATCGAGGCAAATGAGGAGAAGTTCAGAAAAGAAGCTCTTCTTGAGAGGCTGACAGAGCCTGAGAGACAGTTTAAGTTCCGCGTTCCGTGGGTTGACGACAACGGACAGGTGCATGTGAACACAGGATACCGTGTACAGTTCAACAGTGCGATCGGACCTTACAAGGGAGGTCTTCGTCTTCACCCGTCTGTAAATCTTGGTATCATCAAGTTCCTTGGATTTGAGCAGATTTTTAAGAACTCTCTGACAGGACTTCCGATCGGCGGAGGAAAGGGTGGTTCTGACTTTGACCCGAAGGGAAAATCAGACAGAGAAGTTATGGCTTTCTGCCAGAGCTTTATGACAGAGCTGTGCAAGTATATTGGGGCTGACACAGACGTTCCGGCCGGGGATATCGGAACAGGCGCAAGAGAGATCGGATATATGTTCGGTCAGTATAAGAGAATCCGCGGACTCTATGAGGGAGTTCTTACAGGAAAGGGTCTGACATACGGCGGATCTCTGGTTCGTACAGAGGCTACAGGATATGGTCTTCTGTATCTGACAGAGGAGATGCTGAAGATGAACGGACAGGATATCGCAGGCAAGACAGTTGCAGTATCCGGTTCTGGAAACGTTGCGATCTACGCTACAGAGAAAGCTCATCAGCTGGGAGCTAAGGTTGTTACAGTAAGTGATTCCAACGGATGGGTATATGATCCGGAAGGAATCGACGTTGCAGCTCTTAAGGAAATCAAGGAAGTTAACCGCGCAAGACTGACAGAGTACAAGAAGTATCGTCCGAACTCCGAGTACCACGAGGGAAGAGGAGTATGGAGCGTTAAGGTTGATATCGCACTTCCCTGCGCTACACAGAACGAGCTTCATCTCGAGGATGCGAAGATGCTTGTTGAGAACGGATGTATCGCTGTTGCAGAGGGAGCTAACATGCCTACAACACTTGAGGCTACAGAGTATCTGCAGGAGCACGGCGTTCTGTTCGCACCTGGAAAGGCTGCAAACGCAGGCGGTGTTGCTACATCTGCTCTTGAGATGTCTCAGAACAGCGAGCGTCTGAGCTGGACATTTGAAGAAGTTGACTCCAAGCTTCAGAACATCATGGTAAATATCTGCCACAACATGGCTGATGCTGCCGAGAGATACGGCTTCAAAGGCAATTATGTTGTAGGTGCCAACATTGCAGGATTCGAGAAAGTTGTTGATGCAATGGAAGCACAGGGAATCGTATAGGATTTCTGCTAAATTTAGAAAACATAGACAGAGAAGGGATCCGCGGGAGAGTATCTTCCGCGGCTCTTCTGTTATAGGCGTCTGTTTTATCGATGATTTCTCACAGAAGCTTAGAGCGGTATAAATGATTCCGGGGAAGGAGATACTGAATAAAAATAGAAAAAGAACAGAAAGATTGTGTAAAAAAAGAGTTAAATCCGTTGACAGAACCCCGAAAATCGATTATAGTAATTCCTGGTAAAAGGGAGTAACTGGCGCTTTCTTCCGGAAGGCGTTTGCGATGTCGTCAATACGATGGACAGCCATCCGTATCGCGATTAAACGGTGAGACTTTTATTGCATTTAAAGAGCAGTGCAATAAAATGTCTCTTTTTTATTGCACCCACAAAAAAACGGAGGTCAGAGAAATGAAGAACTACTATCAGTTGTCAGGCGAAGAGACAATGAGAGAAGTCAATGGCACCACTGAGCCGCTTACTGACGAACAGGTGCGGGAGCACCAGGAAAAGTATGGCCGTAATGAGCTGGTGGAAGGCAAGAAGAAGACTACGCTGCAGATTTTTCTGGAGCAGTACAAGGATTTTCTCGTTATTATCCTTATTATTGCAGCCATTGTTTCTGGATTCCTGGGAGATATCGAGAGTGCGATCGTCATCCTGATCGTTATTACGATGAACGCGATCCTGGGTACGGTACAGACGATCAAAGCGGAGCAGTCGCTTGAAAGTCTGAAGAAGCTTTCCGGACCGGAGGCGAAAGTTTTAAGAGGCGGAAATGTGGTACAGATCCCCTCTTCGGAAGTGACAGTGGGAGATATCGTCATGCTGGATGCGGGTGACTATATTCCGGCAGACGGACGTATCCTGGAGTGTGCCAGCCTGAAGGTAGATGAGAGCGCGCTGACAGGAGAAAGCCTTGGTGTCGAAAAGAGTGTTGATGTGATCGATCAGGATGAGGTTCCTCTTGGAGACCGTCTTAATATGGTATATTCCGGAAGCTTTGTGACATACGGAAGAGGATCTTTTGTTGTGACAGGAATCGGAATGGAGACAGAGGTGGGCAAGATTGCCAGCCTTCTGAAGACGACTTCGGAGAAGAGAACACCGCTGCAGATCAATCTGGATCAGTTTGGACAGAAGCTTTCCATTCTTATCCTGGTATTCTGTGCAATCCTCTTTGGTATCAGCGTATTCCGCGGGGACAATATCGGTGATGCATTCCTGTTTGCGGTGGCACTTGCAGTTGCTGCTATCCCGGAGGCGCTGAGCTCTATCGTTACGATCGTGCTTTCCTTCGGTACACAGAAGATGGCGAGAGAACATGCCATCATCCGTAAGCTGCAGGCAGTGGAAGGACTGGGAAGTGTATCTGTAATCTGCTCTGACAAGACAGGAACACTGACTCAGAACAAGATGACAGTAGAAGACTATTATGTGGATGACGTCTGTATTCCGGCGGATGGAGTGGATCTGAATGATCCTTCCCAGAGCAGGCTGCTGATCAGCAGTATCCTCTGCAGTGACGCCAAGATCACAGACGGAACGGAAATCGGAGATCCTACTGAGACTGCACTTCTGAATCTCGGCCTGAAGCTGGGCCTGGATCCGGAGGATGTACGTGCCAAGTATCCCCGTGAGAGCGAGAATCCTTTTGACAGTGACAGAAAGCTGATGTCCACCAAGCATACAATGGAAGGTATCCCCACCATGCTGGTGAAAGGTGCGGTAGATGTACTCCTTGACAGAATGGTATACATTCAGATCGGCGGAGAAGTAAGACCTATCACACCGGAGGACAGAAAGAAGATTGAGGCTCAGAACCAGGAGTTTTCCAGATCTGGCCTTCGTGTTCTTGCATTTGCATATAAGGTTGTGTCAGATGAACTTGAATTAAGTATCGAAGATGAGTATGATCTTACATTCCTTGGCTTGATCGCTATGATGGATCCGCCGAGAGTTGAATCACAGGCGGCTGTTGCCGAGTGCAAGAGCGCCGGTATCCGTCCGATCATGATCACAGGAGATCACAAAGTTACTGCTGCAGCCATTGCAAAAAGGATAGGAATCCTGGAAAATGAATCTGAGGCCTGTGAAGGTGCGGTAATCGACAAGATGTCCGATGAGGAGCTGCAGGATTTCGTAGAAGGCATATCCGTTTACGCACGTGTATCCCCGGAGCATAAGATCCGTATTGTCCGGGCATGGCAGGAAAGGGGCAATATTGTCGCCATGACAGGAGACGGTGTTAATGACGCTCCGGCTCTGAAACAGGCTGATATCGGTGTGGCAATGGGAATCACCGGAAGTGAAGTGTCAAAGGACGCAGCGGCGATGGTGCTGACAGATGATAACTTTGCAACGATTGTTAAGGCAGTTGAGAACGGGCGAAACCTGTACCGTAATATCAAGAGTGCGATCCAGTTCCTTCTGTCCGGAAACTTTGGCGCGATCCTGGCGGTGCTTTATGCATCTATCACAAATCTGCCGGTTCCGTTTGCACCGGTACACCTGTTGTTTATCAACCTGCTGACAGACAGCCTTCCTGCGATCGCTCTTGGTCTGGAACCTCATTCAAAAGATGTTATGAACGAGAAACCCCGTCCGATGAACGAATCCATCCTGACAAAAGATTTCCTGATCAAGGTTGGAACAGAAGGACTTTCCATCGGCGTGACATCAATGATCGCATTTCTGATCGGTTATCACGGCGAGAATGCTCTGCTTGGAAGTACTATGGCGTTTGCCACACTGTGTTCCGCAAGGTTATTCCACGGATTTAACTGTAAGTCAGACCGGCCGGTAGTATTTACAAGAAAAGTGTTTAACAATATTTACCTGATCGGTGCATTCCTCCTTGGTATCATCCTGATCACATCAGTTGTTATGATTCCGGCACTGCACAATATGTTCCAGGTACAGACACTGACGTTTACCCAGCTGCTTATCGTGTATGGACTTGCGGCGGTGAACATTCCGGTGATCCAGCTGCTGAAGGGGATCAGACTGTTATTCAAAAAAAGAAAGAAATAAAGGATTTTAAGGGAAAGAAAATACGGGGGAGCAGTATCAACGTTGAATTGGCCATCTGAGGTAATTGGCAATTTGCTGCCTGAGGTGGCCAGAAAGGAAGAAATGGATGAAAAAGGTAGAGAAACCGAAAAAACCACTGATAATCTATTACCTGATCGCAGCTGTGGTGCTGATCCTGCTCAATATGTTTGTGTTCCCAATGTTTACGGGAAACCATATCCAAGAGGTGGATTACGGGACATTCCTTACTATGGTCGAGAATAAGGAAGTATCGAAGGTTCAGCTCGAGGGCGACAATATCTATTTCATAGATAAGAGCGAGGATCCGCAGCAGTATGTGACCACCACTTTTGATGATCCGGATCTGGTAAACCGTCTGGTAGATTCCGGATGTGAGTTCGGCAGAGTAGCTCAGGAAGAAATGAATCCTCTCCTCAGCTTTATCATCTCTATCATCGTCCCTGTCGTTATCTTCGTTGTGCTGGGACAGTGGCTGTCCAAGCAGATGATGAAGAAAATGGGCGGGGGCGCCGGTGGTAATCCGTTTATGTCATTTGGGAAAAGTAATGCCAAGGTTTATGTGGAATCAACAACAGGAATTACTTTTGATGATGTGGCCGGTGAAGATGAGGCCAAGGAACTTTTGACAGAAATCGTGGATTTTCTGCACAATCCGGGAAAATATCAGGAGATTGGAGCTGTATGCCCCAAAGGAGCGCTTCTGGTAGGACCGCCCGGAACCGGAAAGACACTGCTGGCGAAAGCTGTGGCAGGAGAGGCGGGGGTACCCTTCTTTTCTATATCCGGTTCCGAGTTTGTGGAGATGTTCGTCGGTATGGGAGCGTCCAAAGTCCGTGATCTTTTCAAACAGGCAAATGAAAAAGCACCATGTATCGTGTTCATCGACGAGATCGATACAATTGGAAAGAAGAGAGACAGCCAGGGATTCAGCGGAAACGATGAGCGCGAGCAGACACTGAACCAGCTGCTCACAGAGATGGACGGGTTTGATGCGTCTAAGGGTGTTATCATCCTGGCGGCTACAAACCGTCCGGACAGTCTGGATCCGGCTCTGTTAAGACCAGGCCGTTTTGATCGCCGTATCCCGGTGGAACTGCCGGACCTGAAAGGCCGTGAGGAGATCCTGAAGGTACATGCAAAGAAGATCAAGCTGGGAGACGATGTGGATTTCAACGCGATTGCGAGAGCGGCTTCCGGAGCTTCTGGAGCGGATCTTGCCAATATGATCAATGAGGCGGCGCTGAGAGCCGTGCGTGAGAACCGCAGGTTCGTTACGCAGTCAGATCTGGAGGAAAGTATTGAGGTTGTTATTGCCGGATATCAGAAGAAGAACAAGGTTCTTTCAACCAAGGAGCGCCTGATCGTTTCTTACCATGAGATCGGTCATGCTCTTGTAGCGGCTCTGCAGTCGCATTCGGCACCTGTGACCAAGATCACGATCATCCCCAGGACTTCCGGTGCGCTGGGTTATACCATGCAGGTGGAGGAAGAGGAGCGCAACCTGATGTCAAAGGAGGAGATTGAGAATAAGATTGCTACTCTGACCGGCGGACGCTGCGCGGAGCAGCTGATCTTCGATTCGGTGACAACAGGTGCATCTAATGACATCGAGCAGGCTACCAAGCTTGCCCGGGCCATGATTACCCGGTTCGGTATGAGCAAGTTCGGTATGGTGGCAATGGAGACACAGGTGAATCCTTATCTGGGCGGAGACAGTTCATTAAGCTGCTCGCCAGAAACAGCAGCCGAGATCGATGACATGGTTGTCGAGATTGTAAAACAGGCATATGACAAAGCAATGAATCTGCTCCGAGAGAATAAGGCGAAACTTCATGAACTTGCCAAATATCTCTATGAAAAAGAGACGATTACCGGTGAAGAATTTATGATGATCCTTAATAGAAAAGAACTTCTTGAGGAGAAAAAATAAAGATTTCCTTAAGTCACTGGAAAAATATTTCCAGTATGTTAGAATAATGCCAGAACAGGTCAGCCCCGTGTGAGATCCACGGGGCACTGTCATTTAGGCGAAAACCTGATGAGGAAACAGCGACGCGGATATTATGCCTCCGTTTCGCGGGAAAGATTGCCAGGAAGGAACGACAGGATATGTTAAAAAAGAGAAAGGTAATTCCATCTGAAGAGCAAAGAGAGCAAAGGATTCCAACGCCCCGATATGATCCTGATTACAGGAAAGGACTGACGGAACAGCAGGTCCGGGAACACCGGCTTCATGGCTGGACAAATCAGGCTGTGGATCCTCCATCCAAGACGACACAGGAGATTATTCATGAGAACGTGTTCACATATTTCAACCTGATCTTTGTCGTGCTGGCAGTCCTGCTCTGTCTGGTTGGATCTTTTCGCGATCTGACCTTTCTTCCGGTTATTATTGCCAACACTCTGATCGGTATTATCCAGGAAATCCGGGCAAAGCAGGTCCTGGACAATCTGACCATGCTGAATGCGCCCCAGGTTACGGTTGTCCGGGAAGGAAGAAAGTCAGTTGTCGATGCTGAGGATCTGGTTTTGGATGATATTGTGATTTTTAAGGCGGGAAGCCAGGTGTGCGCGGATGCGGTCGTCTGTGCAGGTGAAGTACAGGTGAATGAGTCTCTGCTTACCGGAGAGTCTGATGAAATTACCAAAAGACGGGGAGCAAAACTTATGTCGGGCAGTTTTATCGTATCCGGACAATGCCATGCACGTCTTGACAAAGTGGGAGAGGATTCCTATATCTCGAAGCTGACGCTTCAGGCCAAGGAAATGCAGGAGGGGGAACAGTCGGAGATGATTCGTTCTCTGGACAAACTGGTTAAATATGTCGGCGTGGCTATTATTCCGATTGGTATCGTACTGTTCTGTCAGGCATATTTCCTGCAGGATGACGGATTCAGGGAAGCAGTTACATCCATGGTCGCAGCGGTTATCGGAATGATCCCGGAAGGACTATATCTTTTGGCAAGTGTGGCACTGGCAGTCAGTGCAGTCAGACTGGCTCAGAAGAAAGTCCTGCTACATGATATGAAATGCATTGAGACCCTTGCAAGAGTTGATGTACTTTGTGTTGACAAGACGGGAACCATTACAGAAAACACGATGAAGGTGCAGGGAATAGTGCCTGCAGACAAATACGATCCGGATACAATGGCTCCACTTGAACAGCTTGTGGGAGATTTTGCTGCTGCCATGACAAGGGATAATATTACCATGGCTGCCATCAAGGAGCATTTTACAAAGGTTTCGGGGAAGAAACCGGTATCGAAGACAGGTTTCTCTTCTGCGACGAAATATAGCAGCGTGACTTTTTCGGATGAGGCATATGTCTTGGGAGCGCCGGAGTTTGTACTTAAAGAGCGATATGAGGATTACGCGGAGAAGATCACGAAATATGCATCCTCTGGTGCCCGCGTCCTTGTCTTCGGCACATATGACGGAGAGATTGACGGAAAGCCGCTGGAAAAGCCTGCAACGCCGCTGGCCTTTATTCTTCTTGCCAATCCAATCCGCGAAGCTGCAAAAGAGACATTCCGGTACTTTGCGGAACAGGGGGTAGATGTGAAAGTTATCTCAGGAGATAACCCGGTGACCGTTTCCCAGGTGGCAAAGCACGCAGGTATCCGGAATGCGGACAAATATGTGGATGCATCAGAACTGGAGACTCCGGAACAGATCAGGACAGCAGTACAGGAAAATACGGTCTTCGGCCGCGTTACGCCCAATCAGAAACGGCAGTTTGTGAAGGCACTTAAAGAGGCGGGCCATACTGTTGCCATGACAGGGGACGGCGTCAACGATGTCCTGGCGTTGAAAGACGCAGACTGCAGTATCGCCATGGCTTCCGGAAGCGAGGCTGCGGCACAGGCATCCCAGCTTGTGCTGCTGGAGTCTGATTTCTCCTGTATGCCGCAGGTGGTGCTGGAAGGTAGAAGAGTGGTTAATAACATCCAGCGTTCAGCCAGTCTGTTCCTGGTAAAGAATATCTTTTCTTTCTTGTTGAGCCTGTTGTCCGTGGTGTTTATGTTTACTTACCCGCTGGAGCCGTCACAGATCTCGCTGATCAGTATGTTTACGATCGGCATTCCGGCGTTCTTCCTGGCTATGGAGCCCAATAAGAACATTATTAAGGGACATTTCCTGACAAATGTATTTCTGAAGGCGCTTCCTGCTGCTATTACAGATGCACTGGCTGTCGGAGCTTTGGTAATCTTTGGAAGAACATTCGGTGTGGATTCTACCGATATTTCTACAGCGGCTACTATGCTGCTTGCTATCGTTGGATTTATGATCCTGTATAAGATCAGTGCTCCTATGAATAAGCTGAGGGCAGCGATCCTTGGAGGCTGTATCGTCGGACTACTGTTCTGCAGTATTTTCCTGAACGATCTGTTTGCCATTACAGGGATGACTACCGAGTGTGTTATGCTCTTCGTGGTATTTGCCATCGCTACGGAGCCGGTGCTCCGCTACCTGACCCTGCTGGTTGGAAAAGTGAGATTCTATTATATGCGCTTGAGAGGAAGAAATACAGAGGAAGAATAGTACACGATGCAGGGCAGAGAATATAAGAATAGCATTTAGTAAAAAAACCTTCTTTGGGCAGCTGATACTGTCAAAAGAAGGTTTTTCTTTATGCACGAATTTTTAAATAATTTTCGACCGTTGGTCAATTTGAATAAAATATAACCTTTATTTAACGATATCTTGTAGATATGCAAATTGAAATTTTTGCCGGTATTTGGTATATTATCCTCGTAACATATAAACGGCAACAGGATTTTCATGGAATCGACTTGCAGTCGAAAATGGATTCTGCCCTTATTCTTTCCCTTGGGGAGAGAAGACGGAATATAGGGGGAAAATATGATTACCTACGAAAACACAAAAACAGTTTATGATCTGGTGGAAAATGCGGGAAAAGAGCATGGAGACAAAGTATTTCTTCGTTATGAGGACAATGATGTTATCTATGATGTTACCTATCGGCAGTTCAGAGAGGAATGTGACGCTATTGCAGCATGGACAAAGGAACAGGATGCCAAGACAGGGCACAAGGTCCAGGTGGGGCTTCTTGGCAGCAGCAGCCATTATTATCTTGCAGTTATGCTTGGGGTTATGTCTAATGGTAATACAGTAGTGCCTCTTGATATCCAGCTGGACGTGGATGGTCTGTCAGACTGTCTGAACCGGTCAGATGTAGATATCCTTTTCTATGACTGGGAGCATCATTCCCTGACAGAGGGCGCGAAAGAAAAATGCCCCAGAGTCAGATCCTATATATCATTTCAGCACGGAAGACATGTGCCATGTTCTGATAATATTCTTAAGGAGTTTAAAGGTCGTACAGTTACGCCCCGTGTTGCGGAGACTGACTGCGCAATGATCCTGTTCACATCCGGAACAACAGGCCGGGGAAAAGGCGTTATGCTTTCCAACCGGAATCTGATCGATAATACATTCAGCAGTACAGATAAAAATCACCCTGAAAATGAAATTTACTTAAATATACTTCCAATCCATCATGTATTCTGTATTAACAGTGATGTACTTGTGGCTATGCGCTATGGTGTCCTGTTGTGCCTGAACAGGGATATGAGCAAGCTGGCAGAGCATCTGCTCCTTTTTGAACCAACCTCCTTCCGGGCAGTTCCTATGGTGGCAAAGGCGCTTTATAATCGTTTCTGCCTGCTCAGGAAACAGAATCCGGATAAAAGTCAGGAGGAGCTGAAGGCGCAGGTGTTTGGCAGCCGCCTGCACAGAGTTGTGTGCGGAGGCGGATATCTTACACCGGAACTGGCACAGAATTATATGGATCTTGGCATTTCCATCGGGCAGGGCTATGGCATGTCGGAATGTTCTCCTGTTATTTCCGCTCCGGACTGGGATCGACCGGATAAAGTAGCATCCGTGGGTAAGATTGTCGACCGTTGCCAGGTACGCATCGTGGACGGTGAGATCCAGGTGAAGAGTCCGTCTGTTATGATGGGATATTATAAGGACCCGGAGAATACTGCAGAGGCAATCACAGATGACGGGTGGCTGAGGACTGGAGATCTGGGATATGTTGATGAGGAGAATTTCCTCTATCTGACCGGCAGGAAGAAAAATCTAATTATATTGAGCAATGGTGAAAATGTGGCTCCTGAGCAGATTGAGAATATGTTTGAGGATGAGACAATCGTAGAGGATATTCTTGTCTTTGAAGAAAATGATGTTATTACCGCGGAGATCTATCCGAATTTCAAATATGCGGAGTCCTGTGATATCACAGATATCGAGGGGGCAGTGGGAGAGAGTATTGCAAAGATCAATCAGAAGCTGCCTTCCTTCAAGCGTATCCTGAACTATCGGGTGCGCAAGGATCCATTTGAGAAGACGTCTTCCAGGAAGATCAAACGGTCCAATTATTTCAGCCAGAAGAAGCAGGAGGAAGAGAACCGGAAGAAGCTTGTCATGCCGGAAAACGGGCTTCAGCAGAAGATTTATGATATTGTAGCCGGCATCATGGGCAATCAGGACTTCGGCATTGATACAGATTTTTACAGAGCCGGCATGGATTCTATGGGAAGCGTTCTTCTCCTGACTGAACTGGCGGATAATATGGATTTCTCCCTTACACTGGATGATCTGATGGCTCATGCTACGGTTGAGAAGCTGGAAGCATATTATATTCAGACTCAGAGCGAGGAAAAAGTGGATTACAGCGTGCGGCCGGTTTATCCGCTGACCAACCTGCAGATTTATTTTGCATATGTGATGAGGGGCAACACAACAGCCAACCTGCCGTCGCTGATCCATCTGGATGACAGCGTAGATCTGAATCGACTGAAAACAGCTGTCGAGGACTTGTTTGATGTCCATCCAGGTCTGAAATCCATTATCCAGCTGGACGACGGAGCATATAAGAGTTTCCGTCATGATGATATGCGGGTTAATATCCCTATCATCAGCCAGACAGATGAAGAGTTTCAGGAGACCCGGCAGCACCTTCTTGTGCCTTACATGTATGAAAAGGATGAACCGCTTTACCATGCGGGCATTTATCAGACAGACAGCGCGAACTATCTGTTCCTTGATATCGCTCATATTGTAGGAGACGGTATGACACTGAAGATCCTTTTCGAGGATCTGAATGACCTGTATGCCGGAAAGCCGGTAGAGAAAGAGAATTATACGCTGTTCGAATATGTGCTGGATGAAAAGGCAAGGGATGCGAAAGGAAAGAGAGAGCAGGATATCACTTACTACCAGAAGCTGATGAAAGACCTTAAAATCCGCAAGAGCATCCTGACACTCAGAGATTTCCATGATTTAAACAGAGGTGAAAATGGATCGTTAAAGGGCAGGTTTAACATCAGTCCTAATCAGCTGAACGCCTTCTGCAGGAAGCACAGAGTATCTGAGAATGTCATGTTCCTGACCGCATATAATTACTGTATCAGTATTTTCAGTAATGAAAAGGATGTAGTCAGCACCAGCATCCACAGCGGACGTACAGACAGCCGCTGGACCAGGCTTGCAGGACCGCTGTTCCTGAGCTATCTGTTCCGCTACACCAATGTTCCTCACCAGACGGTCCCGCAGCTGCTGAACAGTTCGGCGCGCCAGATCATGGAGACGATGCGCTGTCACATTTCTGCGCTCCATGCGGATGAAATGTTTTTCCAGTATCAGGGAGATATCCTGAACCTTGATGAAATCGGCGGAGCACCGGCATACAGGGAACCGATCCAGCTGGATTCACTTCCGTTCCACCTACAGGTGATGTCCAACAAGAAAGGATTCTATTTCTACGAGCTGAGATACTGGAAGAACCGTTTTGATGAACAGCAGCTGAAGATATTTATGGAATGTATGGATATCATTATGGAGGCTATGCTTACGGAGCCATCAGTGCGCCGTCTGAAAAAGCATCTGCCGGAACGGCTTTTCCCGAAGCACTTCTTCCTGAAAGCAGGAGCGGTAAATGAGGCAGCGGGATCAGAGCTGATTCATGATGTGTCAAAGGATACATTGGTAAAGGCATATGTTTTTGACGAGACATGCCGCAAGCAGCCATTTGGAGCATGGGGTACTCTTTATATTATGGATCATCCGACGAAAGACTGGACAGACAAGATCACTAATCCGTATGGACCTGGCGTACTGTACCAGACCGGACTCAATGCAAGGATCCTCCCGGATGGAAGCCTGGATATCCTTGAGAGATGCGGCAGGACGATCATGGTTGAGAATCTGACTGGACGGGATTTCCTGGACCTTGGGAAGCTGGAGGATGTTCTCGAGGATTATGACGGAATCGAACATGCGGAAGCATATACATGCTGGGGGCCGGATCACCGGCTTATGCTCTGCGCGGATATAACTGGTGAGAAAGAACCAGATTTGGAAAAGCTGAGCTGCTATATTGCCCAGAAGGTGGAATCGTGTCTGGTGCCGAAGAAGATCAGTTTTACCGCAAAGCTATAAATCCATATAAAAAAACGAAATTACCTATTTACCTTTTGTGAATTGTATGATAGTGTTAGTACAGTAAAGCATGGCTTTGCTGCATTAACACTATCATTTTCTTATCTCGGAAAGGGAGTCTGCGGACCAGGCAGTAACTCTGCCGCAACGCAGACCGGAATAAGAGGGAAAGGAAGCAGGAGATGAAATTAGAGGTAATCAATCTGAAAAAGAGTTTCGGAGATAAAGAAGTACTCCATGGAATCTCTTTTTCCATCGAAAGCGGAAAGGCGCTTGGTCTTCTGGGAAGGAATGGCGCAGGAAAAACGACTACCATCCGTATTCTGATGGATGTGTTCCACGCAAATGAAGGATCGATTCTGGTAGATGGGAAACCGTTCCGGACAAAGGATTTCCGAATCGGATATCTGCCGGAGGAAAGAGGACTGTATCCGAAGAAAGGAGTGCTGGAGCAGCTGATGTACCTTGCTCAGCTGCGGGGAAGCAGCCGCGCTGATGCGAAGGAACAGTCCATGCGCTGGCTGAAACGGCTGGAAGTGGACGAATATGCCCAGAGGAAGCTGGAGACGCTGTCAAAAGGAAATCAGCAGAAAGTGCAGCTTGCGCAGACACTGGTCTGCAATCCGGATCTTGTGATCCTGGATGAGCCTTTCAGCGGTCTGGATCCGGTAAACTCCCAGATACTTAAGGATGTGATCCGTGAGCAGATACAGGACGGGAAGCTGGTGATCTTTTCCAGCCATCAGATGAGCTATGTGGAAGAGTTCTGTGAGGATATCGTGCTCATCAACCATGGAGATGTGGTGCTCTCCGGAGACCTTGCCGAGATTAAGAGAGAATATGGACGCAACCGCCTCGTGATCGGCCTGGGGACAGAGTTCGAAGAGCCGCAGATGACTCTTGAGGACTGTCTGGGAAGCATGATACGCGTCGTGGGAAGACGAAAGGAAAAGGTGATCGTGGAGCTGAAGGATGGCTGTACCAGAGAACAGCTGCTTGCAGGACTTCTTGAGACAAGGCTGATCCCGGAAGATTTCGGAAATTACGAACCGTCTCTGACGGAGATATTTGTGGAAAAGGCAGGTGACCAGGCATGAGACAGTTTCTGACGGTATTGAAATTTGAGCTGAATAACTATTTTAAAAATAAGAGTTTCCTGCTGACGACCATTGTCTTAATGATCCTTGCCGTCGGCATCATTGCAGTGCCCGGGGTCATAATGAATATGGACCGGGGCGAATCGGGGAACAGCGCCGTTTCCGGAAGCGTTTCGGCGGGAGAGGAAGCAGATGGAGATGATTCAGAAGAAAGTCCAGTGTTTTTTGCACTTTGGGATAAAAACGGCAGTATCGTGGATACCGGGGCCTTCGCTGCATCTATGGGGATGAATGTAGAGTGGATCAGCTGTACAGATGCGGATCAGGTAGAAAAGGCAGTTAACAGCGGAGAAGCGGAAGCCGGGTTTATCGTAGAGGATCTGCTTCACTATACTTATGTGGTGGAGAATAATTCCATGTATGATATGAACCAGGAAGCATTTTCTCAGGCTGCAGCCGTGACATACCGTGCGCAGATACTGACAGATCAGGGGATAGATCCGGTACAGATTGAGACCTTGTATCAGACCCAGCCGGCAGTAGAGACTCAGATTCTGGGCAAGGACAGTGCGGGAAATTACGCCTATACATATATGCTGATCATGGTGCTGTATTTCCTTCTGATCTTCTATGGACAGATGATCGCCACATCTGTGACGTCAGAGAAGAGCAACAGAGCCATCGAGATCCTTGTTACCAGTGTGGACAGCAACAGTCTGATATTTGGAAAGGTGCTGGCAGGAGCCATAGCCGGACTGATCCAGTGCGCGCTGATCCTTGGCAGTGCAGTTGGGGCTTATCAGATCTTCGGCGAGAGCTGGGGCGGACTGTTGGATAATGTATTCGACATACCGATCCCGGTATGGGCGGCCTTTGCAGTATTTGGGATCATGGGCTATCTGCTGTATGCCTTCTGTTTCGGAATGCTGGGCGCACTGGTTTCCAAGACAGAGGATATCAGTAAGGCGGCAACACCTATTACTATGATTTATCTTGTGTCCTTTTTTATTGCCATCTTCGGAATGACTGACAGTGACGGCATATTAATGAAAGTGGCATCCTTTATTCCGTTTACTTCAAGCAATGGAATGTTGATCCGGATCTCCATGGGCAGTGTGGAGATATGGGAGATCATCATATCGGGAGTGCTCCTTGCCGCAACATGCGCTGTAACGGGATTCCTTGCGGCGAAGATCTTCCGGTTCGGAACGCTGATGTACGGCAATCCTATCAAGTTCACAACAGCGCTGAAGAAGATACGGGAGAAATAGAACCGCAGGCGCAATTTTGACAGTGAAACAGGCATACTGTATAATGTGAGATACGGTGTGCCTGTTTTTGTACTATTAGGATGCCCGTTTATAAGCAAAAGGAGGAGAAAATGGTAATGAAGAAAGAAATCAGTGTCAGAGACATCCAGGGAATCCGGATCGGGCAGACGGAAAACAGTGAGGCGGGAACCGGATGTACTGTCTTTCTCTCGGAAACCGGGATGGCAGCAGGTCTGGATGTGAGGGGCGGCGGCCCTGCTTCAAGAGAGTCAGAGCTTATGAATCCACTTGCGGCGGCACAGGAGATCTATGCCATTGTGCTGGCGGGAGGGAGCGCATTCGGGCTGAATGCGGCGGATGGAGTCATGCAGTATCTGGAAGAACATGGAATCGGTTTTGACGTCGGGCTCCCGGTGAAAGTGCCTCTGGTATGTCAGGCAGATCTGTTTGATCTGACAGTGGGAGACATGTATATCCGGCCGGATAAGGAGATGGGTTACAGGGCATGCAGGAATGCAGAGGACGGCGGAAACTATCGGGATGGAAATTATGGCGCCGGATGCGGTGCGACCGTCGGAAAATTTGCAGGGATGGATTACTGTATGAAATCTGGCATCGGAAGCTACGCCATACAGATCGGTGAGCTTCAGGTAGGAGCTGTCGTGGCAGTCAATGCGCTTGGAGACATTTTCGACTGGAAGAATGGAGAGAAGATTGCCGGACTGCTGGCAGAAGATAAAAAATCTTTCCGCAGTACGGAAGAACTGATGTATGAACGGACAGAGGTGATTGAAAATAAATTTACAGGAAATACAACCATTGGTGTTGTCATTACAAATGGTAAGTTTAACAAGACATCTCTGTGCAAAATAGCCGGAATGGCCCATGACGGTTATGCTCGTTCCATACGTCCGGTCCACACGACGGCAGATGGAGACAGTATCTATGCAGTATCTGTGGGGGATGTGGAGGCGGACCAGGATCTGACAGGTACGCTTGCAGCGGAAGTGATGAGTGAGGCGATCATCCGGGCCGTGATGAACGCGGAGAGTGCTTATGGATATCCTGCTGCCAGAGACAGGGAACGGAACAGTTAAAAATCTGCAATGGAGTGTGAATTACATAGAATGATGAAACAAAATAAACTGGAAGCTCTGAAAACATATTTCGGATATGATGCGTTCCGTCCTGCCCAGGAGCAGATCATCGATCAGATCCTCTCCGGCAGGGATGTACTGGCAGTCATGCCCACTGGTGCGGGAAAATCTCTGTGTTATCAGCTGCCGGCACTTCTGATGCCGGGGATCACAGTTGTAGTGTCTCCGCTGATCTCACTGATGATGGATCAGGTCAAGGCGCTCAACGAAGCCGGTGTTCATGCTGCATATATCAACAGCTCTCTGACGGAAAATCAGATTGGAAAAGCGCTGGAACTTGCCGCGGCAGGGCGGTATAAGATCATCTACGTGGCGCCGGAACGGTTGGAAACTCCAAGATTTCTGGATTTCGCCTGTCATACAGAGCTGTCCATGATCACAGTGGACGAGGCTCACTGTATTTCGCAATGGGGACAGGATTTCCGCCCCAGTTACACCCGGATCCTGTCTTTCATCCGGCAGCTGCCTGTACGGCCGGTAGTTTCTGCCTTCACAGCTACGGCGACCGAACGGGTAAGAGAGGATATACTTTTATCTCTGGAGCTTGAAGATCCTTACGAGACTGTGACCGGATTTGACAGGGAGAATCTCTATTTCGAGGTGCGCCGGGGGAGAAACAAGAAGGAACAGATCCGAAAATATCTGGAAGAGCACCGGGAGGACAGCGGTATCATCTATTGCGCTACTCGCAAAGGTGTGGACGAGCTTTATCTGGGTCTGGAAAATGCAGGATTTGCCGTTGGGCGCTACCATGCGGGGATGAGCGCTGAGGCGAGGAAGCGGAGTCAGGAGGACTTCATTTATGACCGGATCCGGGTAATGATCGCGACCAATGCTTTCGGCATGGGAATCGACAAGTCTAATGTCCGGTATGTGATCCATTACAATATGCCTCAGAGTATGGAAAACTATTACCAGGAGGCCGGCAGGGCCGGAAGAGACGGTGAGCCGGCAGAATGTATCCTCTATTACTCGCCACAGGACACAGTGATCAACCGTATGCTTCTTGAGAGTAAGGAAAGCTACCGGGATTATGAGGCTGAGGAACTGAGAGTGATCCAGGCGCAGGATATGGAACGGCTGCGGAAGATGGAAGCATACTGTACAACTGTGAAATGCCTTAGAGGTTATATTCTGGAATACTTCGGAGAACGGGCGCCGGAGAAGTGAGGTAACTGTTCCAACTGTCTGACAGAATTTGAAACAATAGATGTGTCGGAAGCAGCAGCGGATGTAATCCGATGCGTGAAGGCTTCCGGACAGCGGTTTGGCGTGAATATGATCGCCGGAACTCTGTTGGGCGAGAATACGGCCAAAATACGGAATTACCGAATGGAGGAAAATCCTGTTTATGGCAAACAGAAAGGGATGGGACGGGAACGGATCAAGGATCTGATCCGGATCATGACAGAGCAGGGATACCTCCGTCAGACCCCGGATAAATATTCCCTGATCAGGCTGACAGCACAGTCAGAGCAGCTGCTTGACCCGGATAGAGAAGAGCCTTTCCTGATGTTCTGCAAAAAGGATGAAGAAAAAGAAAGCATATCCGGCGGTTCTGGCAGTCACGCCGGCAAGGGATCCGGAAGAAAAGGATCTAAGAGCATATCCGGATCGGCGGGCATACGTGAGCTGACAGAGAAAGAGCAGGAGATGTTTGAAGAATTACGGAAGCTTAGGACTGAACTTGCTAAGGAAAGATCTGTTCCGCCCTATATTGTGGCGTCAGATAAGACGCTGAAAGATATGTGTGTCCGTATGCCTCAGACGGATGAAGAAATGCTGGAGGTCAACGGTATGGGCGCAAAGAAACTTGCGCAGTACGGCGGACGTTTTCTGGAACGGATAAGGGAATTTACATATGAAAAGCAGATATGAAAAAGATATGAAAAATAGAAAGGACGGAACCATGCGGATACGGGTACTGAATCGGGATATGATCAAATATCTGGCTATGTTCACAATGCTTCTGAACCATATTGCCAATATCTTTCTGGAGCCGGGAACAGTCCTTTTTGCCGCACTGGTTGATATCGGCTATTTTACCGCACCGGTCATGTGCTGGTTTCTTGTGGAAGGATATCATTATACTCATTCGAAGATAATGTATGCCATCAGGCTGGCAGTGTTTGCTCTGCTGTCTGAAGTCCCGTTCTGCCTTGCTTTTTCAGAAGCATATACGGGAGAGCGGATAATCTCTTTCTGCGGCTTTAACATGATCTTTACACTGTTTTTGTGCTTTTGTATACTTCTTATCCGGGAGAAGGTTCCGGATTTCTCTGTAAAAGTTCTTCTCTATATCTGTCTGTTCTTTATATCAGCTTTTTCCGACTGGGCTCTGCTGGCGCCTGCATTTACGCTATTGTTCGCGTGGGGCAGGGGCGATATGGGCAGAACGAAGAAAGCCTTCGCTGCCGCAGCAGGTCTTTTTGTATTATCTGATTTTGCATTTGGAGACAGTCTGTATTCTACCGTCTATAATCTTGCCTGCGCTGTTGCTTCGGCCCTGGGAGTTGCTGCTGCAGGCTTTGTGATCATATATATGTATAATGGTCAAAGGATCAGAAAAGGAGAAAAGTTTTCTAAGTGGTTTTTCTATCTGTTTTATCCGATACATCTGCTGATCCTTGGAATAATAAGGCTTATTTTGTGATTGTATACATGAATACATTTTAAAACGACACATATAATAGAACGTGATAAAATAATATATATGTAAGAAAAGATGGTATACAAGAATACAATTATAGAAACCTTTACATATTAACAAATACGGGCTTATTTTTCAGTGCTGCTTATGTCTATTTGTGTTACACTGGAAATATATTTGGCAAACTGAGATTGTATTTAGCGAAAGGAGAAAAACCAGAATGAGATTTTTTCATCTCTCAGACCTTCATATTGGCCTGAAGCTAATCAACCGTGATCTGAAGGAGGATCAGGTATATATTCTGGATCAGATTGTTGATATTGCTGTCAGAGAGCGCCCGGATGCTGTTCTTGTGGCAGGTGATATATATGATAAAGCAATCCCGTCAGCGGAGGCAGTAGAGGTATTTGACCATTTTATCGGCAGACTTTCTTCGGAACTGCCGGATGCATCGGTCATGCTGATCAGCGGAAATCATGACAGTGGTCCGCGTGTTAACTGTTTTCGTAGTGTCCTTTCCCGGCAGAATGTTCATATGATCGGACTGCCGCCGTTAACGAAAAAAGACGGTATGGAAAAGATCGTTCTTTCCGACAAGTACGGAGATGTGAATTTTTATCTCCTTCCTTTTGTAAAGCCGTCCATGGTAAAGCAAATCGTGGGTACGGATGAAAATGGCAATAATCTGTCATATAATGAAACAATCCGTCGGCTTGTCGCAAGAGAAGATATCGACCCCTCTGAAAGGAATGTGATCGTCAGCCACCAATTCTATCTTCCTGCCGGGAAAAGGGCGGATGAAGTGGAACGAATGGATTCGGAGATCCGTACGGTGGGGAATATCGATGAGGTTTCTGCGGATATCCTCGAGCCCTTCGACTATGCAGCTCTGGGACATATCCACAAGCCCATGCAGCTCGGAAATGAATTCTGCCGCTACTGCGGTACTCCGCTTGCCTGTTCTGTCAGTGAAGCGGGACAGCAGAAGGGAATCGTTATGGCAGAATTGGGACCAAAAGGGGACCGGAAGACAACCGTTCTCCCTCTGGAACCTCTTCGCCAGGTACGTGTGATCAGGGGAGTGCTGGAAGAGGTACTGGAGCAGGGATGTGATGACTATGTGACTGTGGTCCTGACGGACAGAGTGGATCTTGACGTCCTTGATATGCAGGACCGGATCCGCAATGCTTTTCCCCATCTGCTGGAAATCCGGCGGGAGACTTACCGGAAGGCGGATTATGAGAACGAGTATACACCGGAGGAAGAACTGGATCCTTTTGAACTATGCTGCTCTTTCCTGAATGAGGTGAGTGCAGAGGAAAAAGAGATTCTGAAGGATGTGATCAATACAGTGCAGGAGGTGGCGGACAGATGAGACCGGTCAGACTGACGATGCAGGCGTTTGGTTCATACGGAAAACAGACTGTGATCGACTTTGAACAGCCGGATCAGAGTCTGTTCCTGATCACTGGAGATACAGGCGCGGGAAAAACTACAATTTTTGATGCCATCGTATTTGCACTTTACGGGGAGACGGGTTCCGGATCGAATAAAAAGGACGGGACAGAGCTTCAGAGCCAGTATGTGGGATATGATCTGCAACCCTTCGTAGAACTGGTCTTTTCGGAAGGAAACGGAGAGGACAGAGAAGAATACACGGTCCGGAGAGTCCCAAGACATCTCCGTCCGCTGAAACGGGGAAAAGGCCTGAAAGAAGAAAGCGGATCCGTCTCTCTGACCATGCCGGACGGCAATGAATATCCTCAGAAGGAAACGGATGGAAAGCTGGAAGAGATTGTCGGGTTGTCAAAGAATCAGTTTATGCAGGTGGCAATGATCGCCCAGGGAGAATTCATGGAATTGCTCCGGGCAAAATCAGACGACAAGAAAGTGATCTTCAGGAAGCTGTTCCATACAGAATTGTATCAGAAGATCGTGGACGAGCTGGGCAGACGGAGAAAGGAAAAGCTGCAGGATATGGGACAGATCCGTACAGTATGCCAGACAGAGGTCTCCCATATTGTGATCCCGGAAATGTATGAGAGAGCGGATGAGATGGAACGGCTGAAACGGCAGATCGTGAATTCTGAAAAGCTGTCAGCTGTTCACATGGAACAGATGATGGAAATGCTGAAACAGCTGTGTGAAGAACTGGAAGAACAAAAGGAGAAGCTTTCGGCAGAATATAAGGATGCGGACAAGAATTATCTGAAGAAAAGGGATGATTATAACACTGCTGTCCAGGTAATCCGCAGGTTTGAAGAACTGGAGCAGGCAGAGCAGACACTGACCGAATGTGAAGCCGCTGAATCGGAAATCAGAGAAAAGCGCCGGATGATCTCGGAAATCGGATCCGCGTACGAGATCCAGCCATACTATGACAGATTTATGGATTCCGAGAAAATGCTTATGGAATTGAAAAGAAATCTGTCTCTTCAGCAGGATGTTCTCCCCGGCCTGGATAAATCTTACCGGAATGCTGTAAAACAGGCGGATCTGGCAGCACAGCGCCTCAATGAAGAAAACCAGAAGTATACAAAGTTGTCTGAACGAGTGAAACAGGCTCTTGAACTTTTCGAAAAAATCAGAACTATAGAAGCAGAAGTGGAGCGCGCTGCAGATAAATGTGCCGAGACCGCCAGAGTGCAGAAGTCAGCTGAGAAGAGGGCTGCGGAACTGGAAGAAAAGGAAAGGCAATGGCGGAAAAGATCCGAAGATCTGAAAGACGCCGGTACCAGCTATGTACGCTGGCAGACCGAAATGGAAAAAGCAAAGCAGGCTGCTGCAGATCTCGTATCAGCGGAACAGATGGAACGGGATTTGGAACAAAAGCAGAAAAATGCAGAAACATCTGCAAATGTATATGTCAGAGCCAGTGAAATCTATGAGACCAGGAACAGGGAATATGAGTCTCAGAGAAAAATATTTCTGAATGCTCAGGCAGGTTTTATCGCAAGAGAACAGCTGCGGTCTGGAGAACCCTGTCCTGTATGCGGTTCCCTGGAGCATCCACATCCCTGTGAGATCAGTGAGGAGCATCGGGAACTGAGCCGGGACGCTCTGGAGCAGATGGCAGAGGAGGTGGACAGACTCCGGTCAAAGCAGGAGAAAGCTGCCGCTGATTCCAGGACTACGGCTGCGCTTCTGACGGAGCGGAGATCAGCACTGAGCGGAGAGGTGGAAAAGCTGGGCAAGAGGCTGGAAGATGTGTTTGGAGAAACGGCCATGAGCATCGGGAAAGCCAGTGAGTCTCTGGCGACTGGAGAGCTTCTTGCAAAGTGGAGAACTGCTCTGGAACAGCAGATCAGGAATCTGGAAGAGGATGGAAAGAAGCGGAAAGCGGAAGCAGAGATGCTGTCCCGTCTTCAGAAAGCGCTGGAGAATACAGGGCCTGAGAAAGAGGCTGCGCAAAAAGCTGTGGAACAGGCTTCTGAATATGCGCAGGAGGCAAAGACAGTCCTTGCCGGAAAGCAGTCCGTTCTGGAAAATCTCCTGAAGTCCAGGGATTATCAGACGGAGCAGGAGGCGAAGACTGCCCTCAGGAAGGCAGAAGAGATGAAGGGGAAGGCAGAATCGGAATCCCGGCTTGCACAGGATGTGGAGCGGAAAGCCAGATCGGCAAAAGAAAACGCGGAAACTCTGATCCGCAGGTATGAAAATGAGATTCCCGGCAATGAAGAAGAATCCAGAAAGAGAAAGTCAGCATATGAAAAGATACTGGAGGAGAAGAAACTGACAGAAGATCAGTGGAAGAGTCTGACCGGACAATTCACCCGCCGGCAGGCAGCGCTTCTGCAGGAAGAGGTAGACGCCCATAACCGAAGGAAAGCTTCTGCATTGAGCCTGCGGGAATCTTCCGCTGCGGCTGTGAAGGGAATAGAACGCCCTGTACCGGAACAATTGAAGGAGGAGCAGGGGGTGGCCTGGGAATGGCTGGAGAAATGCCGTGCAGCACTGGATCGTATTAAAGAACTGTCACATACAGATAGTAGAGTGTACAAGTCTCTGAAGCCTGCCCTGGAGGAACGGGGAAGAGTTGTCTCAGAGTATGCCCATCTTGACGATCTCTATAATCTTCTGGGAGGAAAGGTTACAGGCGCACGCATGGATATTGAGACTTATGTGCAGCGTTATTATCTGGAACGTATCCTTCATGCTGCAAACAGGCGCTTCCGGGAAATGTCGGCAGGTCAGTTCGAACTGCGGATGAAAGGAATGGACATGGCAGGCGTGGGGAAGAACCGGGGACTGGACCTGATGGTTTATTCCGCTGTGACAGGGAAAGAAAGAGAAGTCCGCACTCTTTCCGGCGGCGAATCATTTATGGCTGCATTATCTCTTGCGCTTGGAATGGCGGATCAGATCCGGGAGAGTGCGGCATGTGTAAATCTGGACATTATGTTTATTGACGAGGGATTTGGATCCCTGGATGACAACTCCAGGGACAAGGCGGTCCGGGTGCTCCAGGACATGGCGGGGGGCTCCAGGCTGATCGGGATCATTTCCCATGTAACGGAACTGAAACAGGAGATTGAAGATCAGCTGATCGTCAGCAAAGACGAAGAAGGAAGCCATGTCCGCTGGCAGATCAGTTGAATCTAACAGATGCTATATCGGAGGTTTTAAAGAATGATCAGACAAAATCTGCATACACACAGTATTTATTGTGACGGAAAGGATATCATCGAAGAAATGGTATGTGAGGCTGTCAGGAAAGGTTTTACGATTCTCGGTTTTTCCGGTCATGGTCCATGTGCGGTTGACGACTGTGCCATGAGTGAAAGCGGACTGGAGAAATATATCCGGGATGTTCATGCCGTACAGGAAAAATACAGAGACAAGATCCATATTTTCCTTGGCATTGAGGAGGATATGATGCAGCGGATCCCGTCGAAAGATCCGTATGACTATGTGATAGGAAGCAAGCATTTCGTTAAATTGAACGGACAGGTGAAGAGCATTGATTATTCTGAGGCTGTGAGCAGAGAGATCGTTGAGATGTATAATGGAGATTTTCTCAGGTTCGCACAGGACTATTATGCAGATATCAGCAGAATGGCAGAATTTGACGAGGTGGATATTATCGGACATTTGGATCTGCTCACAAAATTTAATGAAGACGAGAGCTTTATTTCTTTCCATGATCCTGCGTATCTGTCCTTTGCAGAAGAATGTATTGACATCCTTACGGGGGCCGGGAAGATTCTGGAGGTCAATACAGGTGCTATTGCACGGGGGTATCGGCGTATGCCATATCCGGAAAAACAGCTCTTGTCCTATATACATGAGAAAGGCGGGAAGATCCTTTTGAGCAGTGACTGTCATGACCGTATGATGCTGGACTGTTTTTACCGGGAGTCGCTGGAACTGATCCGCAAGTGCGGATTCACATCCATGATGTATCTTACGGAGGGAGGGTTTCAGGAAGCGCCGCTTGATGAGTTCAGATAAAATTTTATTTGATTTAAGAGAGGGAAATCGGGGTACGTAAATGGATATAAAAATTAATAGACCGGAAAGAAAAAAAATAGAACAAATGATAATCGTCGGAATAGTGATTTTTGTGCTTGTCATTATAGCGCTAGTTTGCGGAGCAATGAAAGCAAACTACCATTTGGATGAATATTTGACGTATGTTCTTGCAAATTCATCAAATGGAAGCAAAATTCAGCTCCAGGAAGGCGTTGCTTATAGCGGAGACAGTGCGTTTATGGACTATTTTACCGTTCAGAAGGGGCATGAGTTTGATTATGCGACTGTGTGGAAAAATCAGAGTGAGGATGTTCATCCGCCGTTATACTATGTTTTTATCCATACAATCTCTTCTTTTTTTCCAGGGAGTTTTTCTAAATGGTTTGGTCTGTCTGTTAATATTTTATTTTATATTCTGTCAGCAATAATGGTTTATATAATTACTACCAGAATATTTAGAGATAGAGTAAAAGCACTGATCATGCTGATAATATGGGGAACTTCGGCCGGAATTCTAAATACTGTGGTCTTTATTCGGATGTATATGATGGTCAGTTTTTTTGTTTTAGCAGCTACCTGTCTTCATTTAGATTTGTATAAAAAGAAAAGGCCGGGAGTAAAGTTTTATAGTCTGTTGTTTCTGGTGACTGTGGGCGGTGGATTGACCCATTACTATTTTGTTGTGTTTATCTTTTTTATGGCATTTTATTATGTAATATTTCTTCTGGCGCAGAAAAGATTTCGGGATGTGTTATTATATATATTAACCTACTTGTTATCAGCTGGGACTGCTATTTTGATCTTCCCCTCTATGATCGATCAAGTCTTCTTCGGATACCGTGGTCAGGAGGCTTTTGAAGCCATGGGGGAAAAAGGCGACTTTTTAAATACAGGGTTTCAGTACATTTCGCTCATAGTTAAGGAAACTATGGGATATCTCCCGGTTTTTCTGCTGATCATAGGGGCTGGGATACTTCTTATTGTAAGAAGATTTATAATTTCAGGTCCCCGGGATGGCGCAAAAAAGATTTTCCGTCAACCGGCAGCTGCCATGTTTGTTGTATCTTTGTTGTATTTTCTTGTGATTGCCAGAATAGCACCGTATGTTACTGACCGGTATATCGCGCCTGTATTTGGATTCGTTTATATTGTTCTATTTGCTTTGCTGATGAAAATTCTCCGTCTGGTGAAAATAAAAGGGAGTAGAGAATATTTGGCTATAATAATAACCGGAGCTATACTCCTGCCTCTGACATGGTCACATGGACTAAGCAATCTATATCTGAACAGACAGGAAGGAGTACGGATTGCAGAAGAAAACAGCAGTTGCGATGCAATATTTATCTATGATGGAAAGACATGGAAGTTATGTCCGGATATAAAGGAACTGGAAAAATATCATTCGTTTACCATATTGAAAAAGGATAGTCTGGAAAGTTATTTTGCAGAGGGCAATCTTGACGGTGAAGACAGATACGTAGTATATATTTTGTATACATTAGATCAAGAGGAAGTTTTATCTCAGATTCAGGCAGCGGATAAAAATATTTCAACTGTGGAAGTCTTGTATGATCCGGGAAAATCAGTGTCGTATGCAGTTTCCTATCTGATTTCTGATTAGGTTGGTCAGATAAATTTTTTAGTTATATGTTAGGAGTAATCTGTCATGAAAAAGTTAGCTTTGATCATTCCTTGCTTTAATGAACAAGAAGTTTTGCCGGTCTTTTATCAGGCTATTGATGAGATCAGCAGAAAAATGAACACATATAAGTTCTGGTTTATTTTTGTTGACGATGGATCATCTGATCATACTCTGGAAATATTGAAAAAATTTTCGGAGTCCGATTCTCGGGTTACTTATCTGTCGTTTTCAAAAAATTTTGGAAAGGAGGCGGCAATCTATGCAGGACTGGTCAATGCAGTGGACGAAGCGGATTACATTACTGTAATGGATGCTGATATGCAGGATCCGCCGGAGCTTCTTCCTGAAATGGTGAGATATATTGAGGAGGAACATTATGATAGTGTGGCGACACGAAGAGTAAGCAGGAAAGGAGAGCCTCCGATCCGTTCCTTTTTTGCAAGAATGTTCTACAGGATCATGAAGAAAATTTCTGATGCGGATATGATGGATGGGGCAAGAGATTACAGACTAATGACCAGAAATATGGCTGAGGCCATAGTTAAGATGGAAGAATACAACAGATTTTCAAAAGGACTGTATGGCTGGGTTGGATTTAAGACAAAATGGATTTCTTTTGAAAATGTGGAACGGGCAGCCGGGGAGACGAAATGGAGTTTTTGGAAATTGCTAAAGTACAGCCTGGAAGGAATCATTAATTTTTCCAGCTTTCCTCTGAAGCTATCATCCTGGTGCGGGCTTTTTTTTACCTTGGTATCTGTAATCAGCATTATTTTTATATGTGTCAGAAAACTGCTGTATGGTGATCCGGTTTCTGGCTGGCCATCGCTGGCATGTATAATAGTATTCATAGGCGGGGTACAGCTTTTCTGCATTGGAGTGCTGGGACAGTACCTTTCTAAGATGTATCTGGAAATAAAGAAACGTCCACATTTCATTATCCGCGAGTCGAATAGAGATGAAAGTATTATCAGGATTTCTTAATATGAAGAAAGCGGTATTATAACCTTGGAGCTTTGAAGGTGGTATTTATATTGGACACCTGATACATTACCCTTACATTAAGAAATAACTAAATGGTTCTTAATGCAAAGGAGTGACTGGCAATGAAAGGATATAATACAGAAAACGGCTACATGGGATATGTAGATGGAGATTATCAGCTTTTTGCATGTGAATCGGATTACAGAGAATATCTGGAAGACTGATGGAGATGCAGAAATTTGATCACAGAAAACCAAAAAGAAGTCTGGAAGAATTTTTCACAGGCTTCTTTTTATGTGTACAATAATTATCCCGGCTGTGATATACTTATTCAAGACGCGCTCATGTGACTCAAATATGGTGAAAAGGAATGAGAAATCATGCCCAAAGGAACGAATCAGAAATTTAAACTGTACCGGCTGGCACAGATCATGCTGGAGAATACAGATGATGAACATTACATTACCATGCCGGAGATTCTGTCTGCACTTCGAGAATATGAGATTACTGCAGATCGTAAGAGTATTTATAACGCTCTGAAAGATCTGGAAGTACTGGGAATCGAGGTGGAAGGGGAGCCGGTGGGAAACCGATATCATTATCATGTTGTTGACCGTCCCTTTGAGCTGCCGGAACTAAAGCTGTTGGTAGACGCCATACAATCTTCAAAGTTTATTACTGAGAGAAAGACAAATGCGTTGATCCGGAAACTGGAAAAGCTGGTCAGCAGATACGAAGCGGTAAAACTCCAGAGGCAGGTCTATGTGTCCGGAAGAATCAAAACGATGAATGAAAGTATTTATTATACGGTAGACGCAATCTATAATGCTATTTCTGAAAACAGAAAGATCCGTTTTCAGTACTTTCAGTGGAACATAAAGAAAGAACCGGAGCTGCGTCATAACGGAGCATGGTATCACATCAGTCCCTGGGGACTGTCCTGGGATAATGAAAATTATTATCTGGTCGGCTACGATTCAGATGCAGAACTGATCAAGCATTACCGGGTGGATAAGATGCTGCATATCCAGATGTCCGGAGAGAAGAGAGAAGGAAAAGAACATTTTAAAAAACTGGATATGGCGGACTATACAAAGAAAAGCTTCGGTATGTTCGGCGGCAGGGAACTCCGGGTGAAATTGCTTGTGGAGAACAGTCTGGCAGGCGTGATCATAGATCGCTTTGGCAAAGACGTGATGTTCATTCCTGCTGATGAAGAGCATTTTACAGTAAATGTGGATGTAAGAGTCAGCAGTCAGTTCTTCGGCTGGATCTTCTCCCTGGGAGAAAGGGTAAAGATTGTTGCACCTGAGGAAGTAGTGGAACAGGTCAGAAAAGAGATCAGACGGCTGGCAGAACAATATGCGAAGTAAAATTTACGGATAAAGGAGAATGGAAGAATGATAGAAAAAACTGCGATTGTAGGAATGGGAGCTCTGGGACTGCTTTATGCGGATATTATCACATCTGCGAAAGGTCCGGACGCTGTTACGTTTGTGATGGATGACGAACGACTGGAAAAATACCGGAACAGGAACTTTACATTCAATGGGGAGAAGAGAGTGTTCCATATGGAAGCGGCGGAAAATGCAAAACCGGCGGATCTGGTGATCGTTGCGGTGAAATACAACGGTCTGGAGTCTGCCATCGATACAATGTCGACCAGTGTCGGAGAAGATACGGTGATCATGTCTGTCATGAACGGGATTGACAGTGAGAAAAAGATTGCTGCACGCTACGGATGGGGGCATACCATCGATGCCATTGCTCAGGGAATGGACGCCATGCGGTTCGGCGATGATCTGACCTGTACTCACAGAGGTCAGCTCTGTATCGGAATGGAGCGGGAGGAGCAGCGTGAAAATCTGGAAAAAGTAGTCCGTTTCTTTCAAGAAATCCATATGCCTTACACAGAGGAGTCGGACATTCTCCACAGAATGTGGGCGAAGTTCATGATGAACGTGGGGGTCAACCAGGCATGTGCTGCCTTTGAGACAGATTACGCCGGCACACTTGAAGAAGGCAGCGATGCCAATCGGATCATGCTGGCTGCCATGCGGGAAGTGATTGCGCTGGCCAATTCGGAAGGAATCGGCCTGACGGAAAAGGATCTGGATGAGTATGTGGCACTGGAACGCACTCTGGATCCAAAAGGCATGCCTTCTATGCGGCAGGACACGTTTGCAGGCAGACCTTCTGAGCTGGAGATGTTTGCCGGAACAGTGATTCGGATGGCAGAGCAGAAAGGAATCCAGGTTCCTGCAAACCGGGAACTGTATCAGAGAATTGAAGAGATTGAGAGAAAGAATGGTGTGAGAGAACGTTAACAAACTGAGCGGCAACCGGCAGCAGTCAAAAGGACATGCCAGCTTGGCCTGTTGACTGCGAAAATAGAATGAGCAGAGAACAGATGGGAGGGAAAACTTTATGGCCTTGTATGCATTAGGCGACCTTCATCTCAGTTTTCAGACAGACAAGTCCATGGACAGATTTGGAAGTGTGTGGAAGCATCATGAACGGAAGATAGAAAAATATGTAAACCGGATGGTCAGGCCGGAGGACACTCTTGTGCTGACCGGCGACCATTCCTGGGGCAGGAAGCTTCCGGAGTGCCGGGAAGATCTGGCCTTTATCGAAAGGCTGCCGGGGTATAAAATCCTGCTCAGAGGAAATCATGATATGTTCTGGGATGCGAAGAAGACAGAACGGCTGAACGAAGAGTTTTCCGGAAAACTTTTCTTCCTTCAGAATAATTTCGCATCTTATCAGGATTATGCTCTGGTAGGGACGAAGGGGTATACTTTTGAAGGGCCTTTCTATCTGGACCGTTGGGGCAATATAACCGGCTGGGATGAGAAGAAGGAAGAACAGGCAGTGAAGCTTGTAGCCAGGGAGATGGACCGGCTGAGAGAATCCTTCCGGCAGGCGAAAGAAGCAGGATATCGGAAATATATTATGTTTCTCCATTATCCGCCTACCAACATACTGGAGGAAAGTTCGCCCTTTACTGAAATCGCAGAAGAATATGGAGTTACCGCTGTTGTCTATTCCCACTGCCATGGGGAGAGCAGGTTTGGAGACAGCATACGCGGCCAGCACCGCGGCATCCGGTATATGCTGGTATCTGGCGATTATCTGGGATTCCGGCCGTCACTTGTGCTGCCATAAAACAGCATAATGAAAAAGAGGAACATTATCCGGAAAACTGGCAGTTAAAAATGAAAGGTGTGAGTCTATGGCATCTGATAGAACAGATGAACTGTATCATCTGATGAAGAGCAAAGGATACCCTGAAGAATTCTGCAGGGAAATCGCATACAAATATATGGACACAGATTATACGGCTACTAGAATGATAGGCTACCTTTATCGGGTGAGCAATCCGAGACTGGAAGATCTGGTGGACGAAATGCTGGCTATATTAAGCGACAGACAGCAGATCATTCAGAAGAAAGAGCTGGAACATGCTCAGTCAGTGATAAATGATATTTACAGAAACGGATTATGAGGAAAAGAGGCGAAAGACAATGAGACTGTTTATTGCAATCTGTCTCTCCGATGAAATGCAGAAAGCTCTTGTCACGTGTATGCATGACCTGAAAAAGCAGGGGGTAGAAGGCAACTATGTTCCTGCCCGGAATCTGCACATGACACTGGCGTTTATCGGGGAATATGACGATCCGGAAAAGGTAAAGGGAATAATAAGAAATGTGCCGGTTCCCCAGTGCAGACTGGCTCTTTCCGAAAAAGGAAACTTCGGAAATATTCTGTGGGCGGGTGTGAAAGGAAACCAGAAGCTGAAAACCTATGTCAAAGACCTGAGAACAGCGTTGAAAGAAAGCGGAATCCCTTTTGACAATGACAAATTTGTCCCTCATATCACGCTGATCCGAAAGACCTCTGCAAAGAAACCCTATCAGGTTCATCTGCCGAAAGCAGAAATGACACTGAAAAAAGTATCTCTGATGAAGTCGGAGATGAAAAACGGCAAGGTAACATATCGGGAACTGTAGAATCATGATAATTGCATGTTCCATTGATCTCTGAAAAATGTAAAATCGGTCTTTATAATATAGGCATTTGGCTGTATAATATATCAGACATGCGGGATGATTAGAAATTTCCCGCGGAGGAGGAGAAACGAAATGAAAATTGCAGTGACTTATGACAATGGAAACATATTCCAGCACTTTGGGAGAACAGAGTTCTTCAAAGTCTATGACGTAGAGGATAATAAGGTTGTCTCCAGCCAGGTGATCGGTTCTAACGGCGTCGGCCACGGAGCTCTGGCAGGACTGCTGGCTGATCAGTCTGTGGATGTGCTCATCTGCGGAGGTATCGGCGGCGGAGCACAGGCAGCTCTTGAGGAAGCAGGAGTCGAGCTGTGCGCCGGTGCGGAAGGGGATGCAGACCAGGCAGTAGAAGCTTATCTCAAGGGAGAACTGGTTTCTTCCGGCGCAAACTGTGACCATCATCATGAGGAAGGACACTCCTGCGGCCACCATGAAGAGGGACACGGCTGCGGTCATCACGAAGACGGTCATTCCTGCGGCGACAGCTGCGGGGGCGGATGCGGAGCTCAGCCTGCCCTGACCGGCAGAAACGTAGGAAAGACATGCCGCACTCATTACAGAGGAACCTTTAACGACGGAACACAGTTCGATTCCTCTTATGACCGCGGAGAGCCCCTTGAGTTTGTATGCGGAGCAGGACAGATGATCAGAGGATTTGACGCCGCTGTGGCAGATATGGAAGTGGGGCAGGTTGTAGATGTCCATCTGATGCCCGAGGAAGCATACGGCATGCCGGATCCCAATGCTATATTTACCATAGAGATCGCACAGCTCCCGGGATCTGAAGATCTAGAAGTGGGACAGCAGGTATATCTGTCAAATCAGTACGGCCAGCCCTTCCCGGTTAAGGTAACGGCAAAGGAAGAGAAGACCATCACTTTTGACGCTAATCACGAGATGGCAGGAAAAGAACTGAACTTCCGGATTGAGCTGGTAGAGGTGAAATAAGCGACTTGTACCGATAGCGACAGGGCGGTATTCGGGGATGTGGATTTTGAATTTTCAAGTCCGTGGATGGAGAATCAGGATCTGAAAGAAGGATATCACTCTATTCGGGGAAAAATAACTGTTCCAAACGACCTGAAGCGCCGGCGGCTTTATCGCATGTTCTTCTATCTTATGGAAGCATATGTGGGGTTTAGGGAGTATAATAACCCGGATTTGTATAAAACCCGTAAACGTCAACTGATGGATGAGATAGAACGTTTTGTAATATAGTCTTTTAAATGCGGTTATTATCTCCCCATTCGCACATTCTGTCTAAAATAGGTATAAGAGATTTTCCCCGCTCAGTTAAACTATACTCTACTTTAGGCGGAATCTGTAGATATTCTTCCCGATGAACCAGTTGATCCGCTTCCAGTTCTTTTAATGTAGAACTTAAGGTCTTATATGAAATCTTACCAATATATTTTTTTATCTCATTAAACCGCACAACCCCAAATTCCATTAAGGTATAAAGAATAGTCATTTTATATTTCCCGTTAATTAAGGACAGGGTATAGCTGAACCCTGTGCTGCTCAGACACTCGTTAGAAATACATCTTTCACTCATTTTTACGCTCTCCTTTAGGTAAGTATATAACTTATTTGTAAGTATCGCACTTTAATGTGCGTACTTGTTTTATGTTTTATTCTTGCTATGATTATAATATCAGCAACAGGAGAAGTCAATCTCGAAGGAAAAGGAGGGCTTTCATGCAGAGTTATCAGTATTTAGGAGCTCCGTTTTAAATTAGTGGCCTGACAATTAAAAATCGCTTTTGTATGGCTCCTGTTGGAGGAGGATAACATCATTATAATGGAGGTAAAAATTAATGAGTAAGAAAATTGTTGTGATTACCGGAAGTCCGAGAAAAAATGGCAACAGCATTGCCATGACGAATGCATTTATCAAAGCGGCGGAGGAAAAAGGACACATTGTTACAAGATTTGACGCAGCCACTATGAATGTAAGCGGCTGTCATGCCTGCGAAACCTGCTACAAGACAGGAAAAGCCTGTTCTTTTGATGATGATTTCAATTTGATTGCGCCCGCTGTTCTGGACGCTGATGTGATTGTTTTCTCTATGCCGGTATATTGGTATTCAATTCCGGCGCAAATCAAGGCGGTAATTGATAAGATGTATTCCTTCTGTGTTGCCGGAAAAGATATTGCCGGAAAGGAATGTATGCTGATTGCCTGCTGTGAAGAAGATGATATGTCGGTCCTGGACGGTGTGCGGATTCCTGTGGAACGTTCTGCGGCGCTTATGAAATGGCATATGTCAGGGGAAGTTCTGATTCCGGGCGTTTTGAATGTCGGTGACATTGAAAAAACGGACGGTTGCCAGCAGGCTGCTGCTCTGGCAGAAAAAATCTGAGAGAAATGGAGTGTTTGATATGGGTAAAAGAATTGTGATACTGAATGGAAGCCCCCGCAAAAAAGGCAATACCTCCATGCTTGTAAAAGCATTTATCGAAGGAGCAGAAAGCGCCGGGAATACGGTAACGGAGTTTTTCCTTGACAGCATGGAAATACACGGCTGTAAAGGTTGCTTTGGCGGGCACAGTAGCCGGGAATGTCCATGTGTTCAGAGGGATGATATGGTTCAAATTTATCCAGCGGTAAAGGAATGTGATGTGGTGGTATTGGCAACCCCGCTTTACTACTGGAATATGAGCGGGCAGATCAGAACCGCCTTTGACCGTTTGTTTGCTTTAGAGGAAGGCGATGGCAACTTCCTTAGAGGGCATGACCGGGCCTCCGCTTTGTTGATGGCTGCAGAAGGACATGGCTTTGAGGATGTACTTATCTATTATGATCATCTGATGGAACATTTACGCTGGAAAAATCTCGGTCATGTTCTTGCCGGTGGAAATATGAACGTGGGAGATATTAAAGATAAGCCTGAAATTCGGCAGGCGTATGAACTCGGAAAATCGATTCAGTAAAACTTAGTATCCTTTGATGTATATCTATTCAAAAGGAGGCAGTGAAAAGTCAACGCCGCATAGGGAAGTAATTTGAAAACATATCAAAATATAACTTTATGGGCGTTGCAAAGGCGAAAAGACAGCGTGTGAGAGCAGAAATGTTTTTTACGCTGTCTTTCTCTATGCCGAAAATAAAATCGCACATTCGTCCTCTTAATAATTTCCTGCTACAATGTAAGCGCAAAGGAGGCTTGGCATATGTGAGAAAAGAAATATTATTTAGCGATTGATGAGCACGAGTACAGGATTGTAATCAACAGTTTGAACGGCTTGCTCCTTGAAGCCACGTTTAATCCATTCGTCCAGCAGGCCGAATAATCCATATGAATAAAAGCGTGCTTGATAGCACTCCTTTGCGTTTGCGCC
>CALWLJ010000018.1 GCA_944381495.1 uncultured Mediterraneibacter sp.
ATTTGTCAAGTGCTTTTGGCAAAAAAGTGGGGGATTTTAATAAAAAAGGAATCCAAACCCCTTATAAATCAAGGGATGAAGATTCCGAGAGATTATATATATGAATGGAGGCATATTAATGGGAAATTACAGATATCTCAAACTTACAGAAGGACCTGCGCTCAAAGATGAAGCAGCGACCTGGTTCCATAATAAATGGGGCGTACCCAGAGAAGCATACCTGGAATGTATGGATGCATACCTGAATCATGAGACCGAATACGGCTGGTATCTGTGTCTTGACGGCAGGAAGATCATTGGAGGGATGGGCGTGATTGAAAATGATTTCCACGACAGAAAGGATCTCGCCCCCAATGTATGTGCTGTATATACAGAAGAGGACTACCGCGGTCAGGGCATTGCCGGGAAATTACTGAATATAGTCGTAACTGATATGAAAGAGAAGGGGATATCCCCCATATATCTGATCACGGATCATATCGGTTTTTATGAAAGATATGGCTGGAAATTCTTATGCATGGTACAGGGTGACGGCGAGCCGCATCTGTCCAGAATGTACATTCACAGAGGCTGACCGTTGCCCGGTAAATGTCTGCCTGTGTAACCACGGCATTCTCTTACCGTTACCCGTCGGATGCTCTCCGGGCATATCGCGAAAAAACCGCGCCGACGGGTAACTCCCAAATCGGCACGGCCACATGAAACGCGAAGCGTTCTTTTGTAAACAATAGCGAGTCCTTAACATATATATTTTTTGATAATGCCCCGGGCCAGCAGCATCAGCAGAAAAGCCGCCGTCCCGGTTACAATGTAGATATTTCGCAGAGCACGGACCGCACAGGCAAGCGGATTACTGCGGACGGCTGTAACCATAATAAAATCGAATTCCGGTTCTGCACCGGATTCAGAATTATAATTTTCATAATCAGCATATCCCCTGTCTCTGAAAACCAGAAGTTCACCCAGATCATATCTTCCACTGCCCTGCAGTTCATCATTGTCTGGATATATTTCCGCCCAGGAAGGGAAATCCAGTTCTTCCGCCAGTGCAGCAAGATTTTCATACTCTTTCCCTTCATAATTCAGATCAGTTCCCTGATAATCCCACATTACAGGGCGGTCAATATAAATGGTCACGAGATCCTCTCTGCTATATTCCGAGCTATGATCAAACTGAAGCTGCCAGTCCAGTTTGCCTGTTCTGTCCAGTTCGGAAATCGTATAGGAATAACTGCCCACGCCGTCAGAAAACTGATCGGAACTTTCAAGTACCGGTTGGATCTGTTCATAGGTAATATAATGCATGATCACAGGGATTAATTCCGTCTCCTCAAAGAATCCGGTGACACGGATCCCAGACAACTTCAAAAGATCATGAGTCTCGGCATACATATTTCGAATACGCAGATAAGGATCATCATCCTGTTCTGAAGTATTCTGTCCTGCTGTGTCTCTCCCTTTGCTGATATCGATCCATCCATAGTGGGGACCCGATGTACTGTCGTCCATCCCCGCATTCCATTCTTCCTCTGTATAATAATTGAAGAACATCACGTCATCCTCGCTGGTATGGATAAGATTTCCATCTCCGTCATAGAACAGTACAGCGGTGTCCATGGGATAATCGATATCACGGATCATTTTCCTGCGTCCATTATCCTGAGGATCATTTCCGTAATTTCCCTGGCTGAAAAGTGTGGCTTCTGTATTCATGGAGATTGCTCTCAGCATGTTGTTCTCGAACAGATCCGGACGCTCATGCTGCAGTCCATAATAGCTGGAGCTCTTGTCATAAAACTCATTCAACCAGCCGCACTGCTCCACATCATCAGGGAAATCATAACTTTTTTCATACAGCTGATCATAGATCTCCTGGGCGGCCACCACAGTAAGGCAGATCATGGAAATAAGCCACGTCAGTCCAATGGAAAGAATAAGAATACAGGTAATCGCTGTCATAGAACGGTTTGAACGTACGGTAAGGCAACGCCTTTTTGTAATCATATCAGACATGATCGCAGTCCACCTTTGCTGCTGAACAGATATATGATCGGTGTTTTCACCTTAATAGTAGCATACATTCATTGTGCCTTCTACATAATTATTGTTTTATTACTCTATTGCGGATCGGATCGTTTATGAGTTCGTAGGCCGGTTCAACCCGGGTCCCATCTTCTACATCAACAGCTTGTTCCCTTTTTCACAGATTTCATAGATCTCGTCATATTTCTCCTCGATCAGGGGCGTGATCCGCTCCGTCTGCTTTTTCACTCCCACTTTGTAGAGAAAATACGGCAGCGCCCAGCCCACAAATCCCGGCACAGCCAAGATAATGCACAGAGCGACCTGAGGTACCGGCGCCGTTATGGCAAATGTGGCTCCGGCCATAAAGGCAGTTCCCAGTATCCCCACTGTCAGCGCCGCAACAGACGGGCGGGAGGTCTTCTCCTTATCCAGATTACGGATCTCCGCCACACAGGCCTCGAAGTTCCGCTGCAGCCTGGTAAGCTCCGCTTTATTAATGATCTTCCGATCACGCTTCAGCCGGATCACGATCTTTTTGTGCTGGGAAGAACCTGTCCTTTCCGGATATTTCTCTAATATATCTCCCATTACATTCTCATCCGGTTCCCAACCGAAGTTTGCATATCCGTCTATAAAAAAGGATGCCTGCCCGGGATCTGTTACTACTTCTTTATATTCATAAGCCATAAACCCTCCCGGCCTTCTTTTCTCATTCTCCATCCTTCATTTCCCTCCCGTTCCTTTCATCTGATCTTTCCTCCCGCTTTGCCGCAGGGAGCCTTACGGTAAATGTACTGCCTTTTCCCTCTTCACTGACCACTGTGATCTCCCCGTTCATCAGGATCAGGATCCGTCTGACCAGAGCAAGTCCCAGTCCGTTTCCTTCCTTCGAGTGAGAGGTATCTCCCTGATAAAACTTATCAAAAATATGCCGGACACTTTCCTTACTCATCCCACATCCGGTATCCGAAACAGATACTTCAATACAATCCTTCCGGGACGTCTGCCTCACAGATACCGTTCCTCCCGGTTCCGTAAACTTTGCCGCATTCGAGAGAAGATTGTTCCACACCAGCTCCATCAGACTTCTGTCCGCCTGGACAGGGGCTCTCTCCTCCATCTCGATTTCCAGTTCCAGATCTTTCTCATCCCATATCTCTTCATAATTCAAAATGCATTCTTCCAGCTGGCCGCGCAGATCATATGTCACGATCTCCGGATCGATCCTCTGATTTTCCAGCTTGTTCAGCCGGAGGATATTGCTGATCAGATCAGACATGCGCCCGGCTGCCTCTTCGATATTCCTGGCATATTCCTGCTTCTCTTCCTCGGATCCCCTGCCGGTCTGCAGGAGCTCCGCATAGTTCTTGATCACAGCGATCGGCGTCTTCATCTCGTGAGATACATTGGAGACAAAGTCTGTTTTCAGAGTCTCCACACTGCCAAGCTCCTCCACCATCTTGTTAAAATCCATTATCATCACATCCAGATAATCCAGCTTATCCGCTGTATGGACCGTCGGGACATAAACGGAAAAGTCTCCGCCGGCCACCTGTTCCGTCGCTTCCGCAAGCCTGTGGAGAGGTTCCTCGTAGGTATCTCTCATTTTCTTCCTCGTAAACAGAGTCAGACCGACCGCCACGCAGCTCCAGTACAAGATCGGTACAACTGACTGAACGATATCATTCCATTCCAGTTGGTTCATCATAACGATCAGCCCTACATGGAGCCCCGACATCAGGAGCAGGACTCCCAGAAATATGGCAAACAAAGAGACGGGGAAAAGACTGTTTTTTATGATCCGCTGCGCTTTCCCCTGATCTTCTCTCTTTTCTGTCCGTCTGTCTCCGCTCATTGCAGCACCGCCTTATATCCCAGCCCCCGCACGGTCACGATCTTAAATCCGTCGCAGTCCGCCAGTTTATTTCTCAGCTTTGTCATATATACGTCTACTGCCCGCAGACTGGTGTCACTGTCCACATCCCAGAACTCGTCCATGAGCTGTGCCCTGGAAAAGGTTTTCTTCGGATAGGAAAGAAGTTTATATATGATATTAAATTCCCTTGTTGTCAGGCTGACTTCTTCTCCATTGATCTCCGCGCTCATCCCGTCGGCATCCAGCACCAGATTGCCCACTGTGATCCTGCGCTCAGTTTCAATGTTAGCCCGGCGCAGCAGCGCACGAACACGAAGTATCAGTTCCTCCAGGTCCACCGGTTTCACCATATAGTCATCAATTCCCAGCTGGAACCCTTTCTGTTTGGAAGGCAGATCGTCCCTCGCTGACATGAAAAGGATAGGAATCTGTTTGTTCACCTTCCGCACAGTCTGCGCGAACTCAAACCCGTCGATCTCCGGCATCATGATATCCGAGATGATCAGATCATACAGTTGATTATACATTTCATCACATGCATCCTGAGCGTTCAGACAGCCCTTCGCCGCAAAACCGCTGTCATTCAGATATGTGCAGACGATCCGGTTCAGTCTCTCGTCATCTTCCACAACAAGTATATGTATCATTGTATTGCCCTCCGTTTCTTCCCTGTGCGCCTCATGCCTTTCCAGCTGCCTCTATCTTACCTCAGATCAGCTTTTCTGTCACTGGTCTGACAGATCCGGAATTCTTTTTCTTGTTTTAAAATAAGATACTTTTTCTGTGTTTCCGTTCTGTTAGACTTTTGTTTCTAAATTGTTAATTTCGCGATTTTCGCCCGTATAGCAAGAGGCGGCTGCAATCGTCTCGATTTTCTTTACCAATAATGCAAAATCAGAAATCCATGGTATAATCGTTTAATCTGATAAACCAAAGGAGTGTGATTATGATAGACCACGACAAAGAGCTTACTCTGTTGGCAGAAGCCATGGAGAGATTGAAAATGATGGATTTAAAAGAAGCAATGAAGGAACGCCACAGTGTACGTCAGTATACGGACCAGCCGCTGGAAACCGGCGTCGTATCCGCGCTGGAAGACGAGATCCGGGCCTGCAACAGCGAAGGCAGACTGCATATCCAGCTTGTCAGAAATGAGCCGAAGGCATTTGACAGCTTCATAGCCCACTATGGTAAATTCAGCGGCGTAACAGATTATATTGCCATGATCGGCAAAAAGAGCGCTGACCTGGAAGAGAAATGCGGATATTACGGAGAACGTCTCGTTCTGAAGGCCCAACAGCTCGGCCTGAACACCTGCTGGGTTGCCATGACATACAGCAAAATAAAAACCGCTTTCACCGTAGACAGCGGAGAGAAACTCTGCATCGTCATTTCCCTTGGATATGGCAAGACAGACGGAGTTCCTCACAAATCCAGATCTGTCAGCGATGTGGTGATGGCAGGCGGTACCGTTCCCGACTGGTTCTTAGCAGGAGTGAAGGCTGCTCTGCTTGCCCCTACCGCAATGAACCAGCAGAAATTCCAGTTCTCTCTGAACGGGAACAAAGTATCAGCCAAAGCAGGCTTCGGATTCTACACAAAGATTGATCTTGGAATTGTAAAATATCATTTTGAGATTGGCGCAGGAAAAGAGAATTTCCAGTGGGAGTAAAATGAGATTTTGTAAAATAGAGCTTATATGGTCAGGCGGGACAGAATACTGCCCCGCCTGACTTGCCTGCTTAAAGCCTTTTTCCCAGCTCATACGCCATCTTCGGATAACGGCTGTGCTTCGTCATGGACGGGCTGCCGCATCCTCTTCCGAGCACCACGCCCTGATCCTGCAGATCCAGATAGCGGACCAGCGTCTGATAATGGCTTTCCAATGCGTCAAATGTCCAGTCATCACTGTTCCATGCAACCGTAAGAAGCGCTGATTTCATATGTTTCCGTGTTATGCTGCTGTTATAAGAGCAGAACCGGTCAATGACGGTCTTCAGCTGCGCGGACATCCCGTAGTAATAAAGCGGCGTCGCAAAGACGATCATGTCTGCTGCGAGAATCTCGGCTCTGATCTTCTAATTGTCGTCATGCTGTATGCACGGTCCCTCATATCCGCATGCCACACATCCTGTACATGGGCTGATGTTCATATCTGTCAGATCAAACCGTATGACACTATGCCCAGCTTCTTCTGCTCCCCGTCTGAACTCATCCGCCAAAATGCTTGTCGATCCGTTTTTGTTCGGGCTTCCCTGTAAGATAACAATTTTCATGATCTCTTCTGCCTTTCTTTCCTTGTCTTCTTCCGTCTATATTGTTACAGTTTCTGGTTTCCTGTGGACCAGACATGCTCTTCCTTCGCCTGCTCCGCCGTATTCTGGGCCATAACACCCACCAGTCTGTGCGGAACATAAGGCTCCTCCAGATATGCGACCTCATCCTCTGTCAGACTGAGCTCCACTGCTTTTGCCATGCCATCCACATGAGACAGCTTTGTCGCTCCCACTACCGGAGCCGTCACCTTTGTCAGCAGCCACGCCAGGGATATCTCCGTCATAGATACATTCCTCTTCTCCGCCAGCTCTGCCACGCGGGAAATGATCACACCGTCCTCTTTCTCTGTGGCGCCGTATTTCAGCTTTGCATAATCATCTTCCTCAAGTCTCCTTGACATCTCGCCCGGTTTCTTTGAGAGACGTCCGCTGGCCAGTGCGCTGTATGGGGTCATGGCAATATTATCCTCCCGGCAGAGTTTCGCCATCTCCCGCTCTTCTTCCCGGAAGATCAGATTATAATGTCCCTGTATGGATACAAACTTCGCGAATCCTTCCCGCTCCGCCAGGGCATTGGCTTTGGCCAGCTGGTAGGCATAACAGTTGGAAATACCGATATATCTTGCCTTTCCCGCCTTCACCACATTGTTAAGTCCCTCCATAATGTCATAGAGCGGCGTCGCATAATCCCACATATGGTAAATATACAGATCCACATAATCCATGCCAAGGTTCTCAAGACTTTTGTCGATCATCCTCCCGATATGCTGCTGCGCAGATACACCGCTTTCAATCTCCTCCGGCGTCCGCGGCAGGAATTTCGTCGCAACTACAACCTCATCCCGCTTTGCAAAGTCTCGCAGCGCACGCCCAAGATACTGCTCACTGGTGCCGCTCTGGTATGCAATTGCCGTGTCATAAAAATTAATGCCCGCATCCAGCCCGCGGCGGATAATCTCACGGGTGTGAGCTTCATCAATCGTCCAGCTGTGCTGCCCGTTCGCCGCATCGCCAAATCCCATACATCCCATACAAATGCGGGATACATTCAGGTCCGAATTACCTAATTTTGCGTACTGCATCATATATACTCCTTTCATTGGGGACGTAGTGAAATTCGATTTGACTACGTCCCCTTTCACACTTTTTTCACATTTTTATTCTGACACAGCAGCTTGAATTATTCAAATACTTATCATTTATGACAAATCATGCTCTGAGGGCATTTTCTAATTTAGCTGTTTTATCATATCTATACACCAGTCTTCGTATACCCAGTCTTTCCCGTTTTCATCTTTTGAAGGATAGGTTCCGTCTAAATGAAGCTTGCCTGCAAAGATCTCTTCTATCCTTTCCAGGGACTCCATATTCTAAAAATCCTAATTCTTCTGCTCCAGAATATAAAACATTTACCGATAGGACTTCTCGTAGATCGCCGCACACTCTTCATCTGTCATCTGCACCGGATCAGACATGAACAGGCCGCCCATGGTAGCGCGGGCATTTTTCGCCAGTGTCATGCACTCGTCTTTCTGGATGCCGTAGTCAGACATTTTCAGATCCGCCACGCCGCATGCCTCCTGGAGCTCCACAAGAGCGGTCACGAAATCCATGGGATCCTTTGCGTCTGTCTTGCCAAGAGCCTGTGCCATGCGGATGAACCGGTCATCGCAGCAGTGCTTGTTGACAAAGTGAGTATAGTACTCCTTTGAGATCATGATCAGCCCTGCGCCGTGAGGCAGAGCCTGATGATATGCGCTCATGGCATGTTCCATAGCGTGTTCGCTTGTGCAGGAGCCCACGACCATAGAATAACCGGACATGGTGTTGGCAAACGCCACGTGCTCACGGGCTTCCATATCGCTTCCGTCCTTTACCGCGCGGGCCAGATATTTTCCGATATTCTCGATAGCAGCCAGCTGCACCATATCGCCCATCAGGCTGGAGACACCGGAAATATACCCCTCTGTAGAGTGAAACAGTGCGTCAAATCCCTGATATGCCGTAAACTTCGGCGGAACCGTAGCCATCAGCTCCGGATCTACAACTGCGATCACCGGGAACAGGCTGTCCATGCCGCCGCACCCGATCTTCTCATTTGTCTCCGGGTTCGTTACAACGCCCCACTGGTCTACCTCTGAACCGGTTCCTGCTGTAGTAGTGATGGCGATAAGCGGAAGTGTCGGATTTACAAGGGGCTGCATCTTTCCTGTAGCTCCCGCCACATAGTCCCACAGATCGCCAGGCTGAAGCGCATACATTGCCATGATCTTTGCAGCGTCCATGACAGATCCGCCGCCTCCTCTGACAGAGCATACCCCCGCAGGACAAGCGGTGCCGCCAACATGATCAGCCCATTCCACAGAATGGACGCCGCAAAAGTGATCCGAAGGAGCTTGCGCATATAATAATCCGCAGCCTCTGCATCTCCGGCTCCCATGCACTGACCGATCACAGTGACAAATGCCAGCCCCATCGAAGTCCCCATGAGAGCCGCCACGGACCAGAAGCTCTGTGCCACGCCGTTGGCTGCGATCTGGACCGTTCCGAAAAGTGCGGTGATACTGCTCAGCGCAACCTTCGTCAGCTGGAACAGACCGTTCTCGACCCCGTTGGGAACAGCAATCCCCAGGATCCGTTTCACCATGTCCCCGTCCCAATGGAAAATATTCTTCCACTCCAGCCGGATCCACAGCCGCTGTCCTGCATCTGCACTGTCCTTTCTCCGGAAGCACAGCACAAGGATGACCCATGCCGAAAATGTTCTGGCGATCAGGGACGGGTAGGCAACTCCTGCCACTCCTGCGTGAAGTACAAACACACCGATGGCATTTCCCACAATGTTGATTCCGTTGGCTGCCAGAGAGATATTCATAGTCACATTTGTCTTTCCCATGCTCCGATATATGGCAGCGCCGGCATTATAGACGGCTATGGCCGGGTAAGAATATGCGGAAATCTGCAGGTAAGTCACACATGCTTCCATCACATCCTGCTCCACCTCTCCAAACAGAAGACGCAGCAGCTGCCGTTTCAGCGCAAGAGAAAAGATCATGGCTGACGCTGAAAAGACCGCTGATATCATAACCAGCTGTCCGGCAGACAGGCCGCCGTTCCTGCTGTCCCGGCTCCCGATATACTGGCTGACCACCACCGCGCCGCCTGCTGCCAGAGCAGAAAACAGGAAGATAAAGACCGTATTAAACATATTGACAAGGGAAACGCCCGACACAGCCGCCTCCCCTGCATAGCTCACCATGAAGGTATCGGAGACGCCTACCAGCACCTCCAGCAGCTGCTCCAGAAAAAGAGGAAGGATCAGCACCTTCAGATCATGATCTGAAAATATCTTCCGGTCATCCGGTATCCCCCGGACCGGTTCCGTGATCCGATATATCAGCTGTCTCATTGAACTTCCCTCACCTTGAAAATCTTCTGATTTCTTTCATATAAAGTATAGTTCTTCGGCGCTGATATATCCAATACTTAGTTTTAATGGGGGAATATGCCTGAAAGGCATTAAGATTTCTTTAACTTTTCACGAGCGACGCTAAGAATTTCATTTATATTCTTTTCATTAACAGCCTTCGGATTTTCCTGCTGTATTTCCATAAGAATATCTTTATTATCCGATTCTTCATTACGAATATAAGAATAAGCTTCCAAGTAACTTTTATTATTTATCAACTTGGTTATAAATTCCTTCATATCCTCTGAAACAATTTCCCATGAACCATACAGTTTCTCTACCGCATGACCAATTCTGTCCATTGTAATAGGATCTTTCTTTTTCTCATGTGACATAAGAATTCCAGTTATATCAGATAAGTCATTTTTATATTTTCTTCCCGATACAAGCTTCATAGCAATCAAATATTCGCCGCCAATGGTTCTCACAGTTAATATATTTGAAAATGTTTTATAATACACGGAACACTCTACAAGTTTTGATGAATAGGATCTGGTCCTCATAAAATCATTGTTCATCCAGCCTGCAGGTAAATCAAACTTGTTTCCTACAGTGCTTATAACGTCTTTCCTTGCACTTGAAGCCAGTATAATCGCATCTATATCATATGTCATCTCACGAAAACCATAATTTGCTACAATAGCCGCTCCTCCTGTCAATATGATTTCAGCCTTCATGTATTTTCCGTTTTTCTTTCGAAATTCTTTTGCCAGCTCTCTAAGATACAGATCCAGATTTTTCTTTGAAAACGAAATCTTTTCATTCAACATCCCTCACCTCGCTTTCGGCAATATTAAACCTCCTAAACTCCGGAATAGATTCTTCCATGCTTTTCTCCATTATGCGTTCGTCTTGCTCTGCCTTTGCAAGTGCAAGAACGCTTGACGGGTAAACCGGCTTTTCCAGCTTCTTTGATCTGATATCCTTATAATCAGCACAAAGCGGCAGATCATTCAGTCTGCTCAGATAATCAACCATTGCCAGTAAATACAATGCCTCCCGGTATTGACTTGCCTCATATCTTTTTCGTATTTCACCAGATTCCAGCACCTCAATTATGAACGGAATATCTCCTTCTTCCTTGACCCGATGGCAAACACTGCTTTTATAAAGATCAAAAGTATAGCCTGACGGTTTCTTTTTCTCTATAGCATCTTCAATCAGTTCTTCCATACTGACGCCAAAAACTTTTGCGATTTTATAAATTGTTTCGGCTGAACACTTCTCAATACTGGCCTTTCCGGAGCAAATATCATTAATGGTTGTATAAGGAATGCCGGAAAGCCTGGAAAGCCGATATTTTGACATTTTTCTTGACTCTAATAATTCAATTATATTCATTATCTCATTTCTCCTTTTTGATAATTATATCGGTTGACCGTTATATTTTCAAGTCTATATTAACATAATGCTGTTCGCTGTCCGTTGCCCGGCAAATGTCTGCATGTGCAAGCACAGCAGCCACTTGTCGGGCCTATCGCACAAAAAAAAAGTCCCAGCCCTCATAATCGAGATACTTGAACTCTTTGCATATCAAAATGTTGCAAAAATTATCAGCTCCATTCCCGGCTGCAGACGGATCTCATTGCCGTTCAGTTCCACCTTATCATAACCCACATTCTCAAGAAGCGCCTGAAGCTCCTCCTCTGACGGGATCCGGTTCTTATCTGTGGTAAATTCCCAGGCGGTGAGCACCGGGTAGATCGCAGGCTCCAGGGCGCCGCCGCTGTGATTCACGCGGTAAATGTCATATAAGTATCCATAGCGAAGAATTCCGCTGTCGAAGGCTCGCTCTCCGTCTGCTGCCCCTGCGCCTGCTGTTTCCAGTACTCCTGTTCCGGCACCTGTCAGCTGCGGCCAGCATTTTCCATTTGTTTGCGAGTATAAACCATATGGTTGGCAGTATAGCCATTATTTTATCAGCATGGTCATATATGCCGCGACAACTATCTCTTTCCCCCTCTTCTCTCCTCACAAAGGAAAGCCCGTGTACTCTCTGCCTGCGCGGGAATAAATAGACAAGCCACAAATGCCGTGCTAAAATTAAACCGCCATATTTTCACAAAACGGTGGAACAAGGAAAGGAAGGATGTAACATGATCGATAAAATCAAAATCCGAGGTGCCCGTGTGCACAATCTGAAAAATATAGACGTTGACGTTCCCCTGAATAAGATCGTCGGTATCGCCGGCGTATCCGGCTCCGGGAAATCCTCTCTTGCCCTCGGCGTCCTGTACGCGGAGGGATCCCGCCGTTATCTGGAAGCCCTTTCTACCTATACACGGCGGAGGATGACACAGGCCGCAAAGGCTCAGGCGGACCAGGTGCTCTACGTTCCCGCCGCCCTTGCCCTTCGTCAGCGCCCGGGCGTTCCCGGCATCCGCAGCACCTTCGGTACCGGAACCGAGCTGCTCAATGTCCTGCGTCTCATGTACTCCAGGCTTGCCAGCCACCGGTGCCCCAATGGCCACTATCTGGCCCCCACGCTTGCAGTTGCCGCGGGACAGTCTCTGATCTGCCCGGAATGCGGTGCGGAATTCTATGCCCCATCTGCAGAGGAACTGGCATTTAACAGCCAGGGAGCCTGCCGGACCTGCGACGGCACAGGGATCGTGCGGACGGTAGACAGAGATACTCTGGTACCGGACGATTCACTGACCATCGATGAAGGAGCTGTAGCGCCCTGGAACTCACTCATGTGGTCCCTGATGACGGACGTCTGCCGGGCTATGGGCGTCCGCACGGACATTCCCTTCCGGGATCTGACTGAAAGAGAGAAGGATATTGTCTACAACGGTCCTGCAGAGAAAAAGCACATTCTCTACCGTCCGAAGAATCCAAAGAGCACAGATCAGGCTACAGAACTGGACTTCACCTTTTTCAACGCAGTCTATACAGTGGAAAATGCCCTGTCCAAGGTGAAAGATGAAAAAGGGATGAAACGAGTAGAAAAATTTCTGAAACAGGATATCTGTCCGGACTGCGGCGGCACCCGGCTGTCAGCGGCGGCCCGTGCTCCGAAGCTGATGGGAATCTCTCTGGATCAGGCATGCGGGATGCCGCTCTCACGCCTGGCCAAATGGGCTGCGGCAGTTCCTGCCTCCCTTCCGGAGGAAATGCGCCCTATGGCGGAGAGTATCTGCCAGTCCTTCCAGGATGTAGCCAGACGGCTTCTGGATCTGGGTCTGGGATACCTTTCCCTCGACCGGGCCGCTTCCACCCTCTCTACAGGAGAGCGGCAGCGCATGCAGCTGGCCCGTGCCGTCCGGAACCGGACCACAGGCGTTCTCTATGTACTGGACGAGCCCTCCATCGGACTGCACCCTTCCAACATCACCGGACTGACCGGCGTCATGGAGGATCTGATCGCGGACGGCAACTCCGTAGTCTTGGTAGACCATGATACCCAGGTACTCTCCACGGCGGACTGGATCATTGAGATGGGGCCCGGCGCCGGAGCAGACGGCGGGACTGTTATCGCCCAGGGCACTCCTTCCGCACTTTCAGAAGATCCCCGTTCCCTGATTGGCCCCTTCCTGACACACCATGAGGCCAGCGCTTCTCCTTCCGGCCTGTCCGTCAGCGCCGGGGATCGGATCTTCGCCAGAAAGCGGGCATCCGCCGGAGAGATGTTCGACTATGGCCGGATCCAGCTGTCCACCGGTCCGATCCATACCGTAAAGCCGCTGAACGCAGAACTCCCAAAAGGCCGTCTGACCGTCATCACAGGGGTCTCCGGTTCCGGCAAGACTACACTGATTCTGGAAAGCCTTGTACCCGGACTGGAAGCCGCCATCTCCGGGAAGAAGCTGCCGGGACATGTTCTCTCTGCAGACGCGGCAGGGATTCGGCATGTCAAGCTCATCGACGCCACACCCATCGGCATCAATGTCCGCTCTACTGTAGCTACATATGCAAATGTACACGACGAACTACGGAAAACATTTGCCAGGACAGCGGATGCCAAGGCGCAGGGACGGAAAGCAGGAGACTTCTCCTACAATACCGGGAAACTCCGCTGCCCGGTCTGCGACGGGACCGGATCCATCAGTCTGGACGTACAGTTCCTGCCGGATGTGGAAATCACATGTCCGGAGTGCCGGGGATCCAGATATTCCAAAGACGCCTGGAAGATCAAATACAGAAATAAAAAGGAGCAGGAATATTCCCTCCCTGAATTGATGGATATGAATGTAAACCGGGCGCTGGACGCCTGCCAGGATCTGAAGCTGGTCCGCCAGAGGCTGCAGGTATTGCAGGATCTCGGCCTGGGCTATCTGACTCTTGGAGAAGAGACGCCCAGCCTGTCAGGCGGGGAAGCTCAGCGCCTGAAACTGGCCGGGGAGATGGGGAAGGCCCAGTCCGATTCCCTGTTCATCTTTGACGAGCCTACCATCGGACTTCACCCCCTGGATGTACGGACTCTGCTCAAAGTGTTCCAGACGCTCATCGACCAGGGCGCCACTGTCATCGTCATCGAACACGATCTGGATGTGATATGCAGCGCAGACTACATCATTGATATGGGGCCCGGCGGAGGTGAAGAGGGGGGACGGATCGTAGCAGCCGGGACGCCGGAAGAGATCCGGAATACGCCGGAGAGCATTACCGGGAAATATATCGTCTGAGCAAATCGACTGAGCCATTGACCAAATGGGCTCAAGGCCAGAAATAAGATAAAAAATCAGCCCGGAGAGGCAGTCCTTCTACCTCTCCGGCGGGAAAAATATATTCAGATAAAACATGTTATTCTCAACAGCAAAGCTGATCGTTCCATTATACTGTTCTACTATGTACTGCATGCTCTTTACCCCAAATCCGTGATGGCCCGCATCCGGCTTCGTAGTCTGTGGGATTCCCTCCCGGATAACAGGACTTTTCTTGCAGTAATTTGTCATATGGATCTCGACGATTCCCTTTACATTGCTGACAGTGAGACTGATAATCCTCATCTGAGGATCTTCCAGTTCCATAACGGCGTCTACAGCATTCTCAAGGGCATTATTAAACAGAGAATAGGTATGGGACGCCGTAAGAAACGAGAGGCAGCTTCCGTCAGCAATACAGCTGAACTGTATCTGATTCTGAATAAAATAAGTCTGTTTCTTATACAGGATAACATCCAGGATCTCATTTCCCGTCTTGATCGAAGTATCATAAATGGATATAGCTGACTTCAGTTCATCCAGTTCTTTTTCTGTCAGCTTTCCCGAATACTGGTTCAACTGATGCCGAAGATCATGACACATGGTATTGATCGCATCCATATCACTCCGTATATTTTCATACTGCTTCTTTTCTGCATAGAGCAGCTCCCCTGTGATGCGAAGTTCCTCACTGATCCTTTCCTGCTCCAGGATCCCCTTCTGGGCAAACAGCACCATAAAACCATACAGGATAGAAAGGACCCGGATTACCAGAGCAAGTCGGCTGTCCTGCACTTCCAGCGGGCGGCTGTAGGAACTGATCGGTACCGTGACAGCGGTGATCACAACGGAAAATATTACGATCATTCGTGTAGAACGTCCTGTATGCGTATATATTTTCTTTCTTCTAAACAGAAGGGAAAGAAGAAAGATCAGGATAAAATGAAAGATGTAATATACACCCCAGTCCAGCCACTGCGGCAAAGCGGCCTCGGGGAAAAACGAAAAGCTGTTGTACGGATCCATCCCCAGCATCAGATAGATGAATTCATATATCCTTCCCACAACAATCTGAGTGGCAATTCCGGCACAGATGGCAAGAAGCCGCTCTGCTGCAGATTCCCGGTAAATAAATGTCATAGAGGCAAATGCCAGTACATAAAAGCAAAAGGTTATAAAAATATTAACAGAAACCCCCGGAAATGCCGCATAGACGCCGCTCAGCGGAATCAGGACTGCCACTGAACACAGGATACACAACAATGTCCTCAGATAAAATCTTTGCCTTCTGCGGAATGGAAGCGTATAGAAAAAGATACAGAAAAAGATCTCAAACATACTGGCGCACTTGATCAAAAACGCATAGGAATTTATCATGGCTTAGAACTCCTTTCCAGGTAGTCTGTAAAACGGCGCACAAATTCTTTCTTCCGGGGCTGGCTGATCTGCAGCTCCGCTCCGTCAACAACAGCAGTAAATCCTTTTATCTTCTGCACATATTTCAGATTGACAAGATAGCAGCTGTTGCACCGCACAAAGGAAAAGTCTTTTAACTTCTCTTCGGCAGAGGCAAGAGTAGCATACTGTCTGTAGTTCTTCTCTCCGGCATGGTATATCAGATGATGTCCCTGCGTCTCAATATAGCGGATCTCACCGATCCCCAGACGCACCTTTCCCTCTGCTGTGGAAAGCAGGATTTCTGTTTCTCTTTCCCGTGGCTTTATCCGCATCATGGCACGTGACATTTTCATAGAGAAATCATAATAGTTCACCGGTTTGAGGATATAGTCAAGGGCATCAACCTCATACCCCTTTATGGCATACTGGGCAAGGCTTGTGATAAATATAAGAATTACGGATGGGTCGATCTCTCTCAGTTTATGAGCCGCGTCCATCCCATTCAGATAGGGCATCCGGATATCCATAAAGACAAGATCATAATCCCCCGGATAATTTTCCAGAAACGACACTGCATTTCGAAAACGGATCACAGAAAATTCCTGTCCTTTTTCTTCTGCGAACCGCTCCAGATATTCTTTCAGTAAATCTGCATAATCATTTTCATCTTCCACTACTGCTATTTTAAACATTTTCCATTTCCCCCAGACGTAGCCTCAGTTTTTAAAATTGTAATAATCATATAATATTCCATCTCTTTCATCAAGAAATCCAAAAGTTATTAAGAAAAAACAGCATAATCTAAGAAAATACTTCATGAATTAAAGGGCCTCTTTAGATTATGCCGCAAAATTTCAGTTCTCCCTGCTTTTGTTGAATATGCACACAATCCGGATTATCCTGTGGAAGAATCAAATACAAATCACCCAAACAAAGAATGGAGGAAAAACTTATGAAGAAAAAACAGGTTAAAAGATTACTCGTACTGGCAGCTGCCGCAATGCTGGCTCTTGGAATGACAGCCTGCAGCAGCGGAGGGAATTCCGGAGACGCCAACTCCAAAGATCCGGAGGCCGACGGAGGAGCGGCCGGCAGCGGAACTCTGACCGGACTTTATACTTCTACCCAGAACACAAATTTTATAAGCGCATTTCCGGAGTACACATTCAAGCAGGCAACTTTCGGAGTAGAATCCATTGAGACCTACGATGACGGCACCTACTGCCTGACTTCCACAAACACCAATTATTCCGGAACTCTGACGTTCAGTGATGACGGAACACATGAAGAAGTACCGCGGGGCGCAGATACTGTAAAATATTATGGAACATATACCTCCGAGGATGAGGAAGGACTTCTGACCCTGACACTGTCCGCACCAACTTCTGTCGTCGCCTGCAACCTTTATACTACAACAGACACAGCGCCCGGATACCTCAACACAGATGCCTGGACAGACGAAATGGGTGCAGCTGTAGGACAGGATGGAGCAACCATGACTGCTGAGGAATATCTTGCCTCTGTATCCTATTCAGAGATGGATATTATTGTAGATACTATGACAGATTCCTTTGACTACGCAGTACTTACACCGGCTGAATAGGAGGTCTCTATGAGCAGAAGAAGTAAAATATGGCGCGGGCTCACTGCAGTCTGCGCGATCCTGCTCATATTCGCGGTCCTGATGACAAATCTGCTGATCGCATGGCAGGGTCAGGTAAATGTATTCCTGAACGTATCAAATCCCACTTCAACAACGGATAACGAAAATGCCGTATATCAGTCTGACTACGACCTGTCTGATGACGGACTGAAAGCAATGCTTGCCGACTCAGACACTCATGATATACAGACAATGACCGAAGGCGCCGTGCTTTTAAAAAATGACAATGCAGCGCTGCCTCTGTCTGACGATGAAAAAAGGATCACTCTTTTCGGCCGTGCCAGTGCGGATCCCGTATACCGCGGCAATTCCGGCGGGCCCGCTCTGGATGAAAACCGCCAGGTAAGTCTGTATGATGCTCTTACTGCAGAAGGTTTTGAGATCAATCAGACGTTATTTGACGCTTACGCAGCCAGCGATGTACAGCGTGTCAAGGCAGATCCGGACTGGTTTATCGGAGAGGTGGACAGCTCCTTCTACACGGATGAACTGAAAGCATCGTACGAAAATGATTACAACGACGCTGCTGTCATCGTATTTTCCAGAGACGGTGGAGAAGGCAAAGATCTGGCAACGGTTGACCGTGACGGCATCTCACATCTCGCGCTTCATGACACAGAACGTGACCTGCTGCAGATGGTTGCCGACAGCGGTAAATTTGACAAGACTATCGTTCTCATCAACAGCGCTTATCCCATGGAACTGGGCTGGCTGGATGAAGAAACATATGGAGTCGATGCCGCTCTCTGGATCGGCACTGCCGGACTGAAAGGATTTGCCGGAGTGGCGCAGATCTTAGACGGCAAGGCAGATCCTTCCGGAAGGCTGACAGACACCTATGCAGCCAACTCATTGTCTGCACCGGCAGTCCGGAATTTTGGCGACTTCACATATGCAAACACAGGCGATCACTATGTTGTATATGCAGAAGGCATTTATGTAGGGTATAAATATTACGAAACACGATACCATGATCAGGTGCTTGGCATCAACAATGCCTCTTCAGACGCAGGCGTATACGCCGGGGAATCCGGAGGCTGGGACTATGCCGCCGAGATGGTATATCCCTTCGGCTACGGCACATCCTACGCTGACTTCAGCCAGGAACTGAAAAGTCTGGACTGGGACAGAGACGCCCATACGGTAACCGCTGTGGTTCATGTAACAAATAACGGCTATCCTGAAAATTCCTCTTACGAAGGCAAGTCAAAGTCTGTCGTTGAACTCTATGTTTCACTTCCATATGAGACAGGGCAGGCCGAGAAATCTGCCATCCAGCTGATCGGTTTCGGTAAGACTTCTGAACTCGGGGCCGGAGAATCCGAAGAGGTTACCATCACAGTCGACGACTATCTCTTCGCCACCTATGACAGTAATGCAGTAAACGGCGCGGATAACAGCAGAACAGGCTGCTATGTATTCGACCCGGGCGATTACTATTTTGCCATCGGCAATGACAGCCATGATGCACTCAACAATGTGCTTGCTGCTAAAAACGGTGCGGAAACGGATGGAAAGCTTTTCAATGCGGCAGGCGAAACTGTGACAGGTAATGCTGCCAATACTGCTGTTTTTTCTCTGGACGCACTGGACAACACTACTTATGCCGTATCCCCGGAAACCGGCGAGATCGTATCAAATCAGTTTGATAATGTAGATCTGAATTATTTCGGAACAGATAAAGTCACCTATCTGACACGTTCCGACTGGACCACCTATCCGCAGTCATATACAGACGTAACTGCTACAGATGAAATGATCGCTCTGATGAACAGCGACACTGTAGAAGCGCCTGATGACGCACCGTCATATGACTCCTTTACACAGGAAGCGGATAATGGTCTGACACTTGCTGACATGGCTGGTGTAGATTATGACGATGAATCGTGGGAGCAGTTCCTGGACCAGCTTTCTATTTCAGATATGACCTCCGTCGTGGGAGAGAACTTCGGACAGGGCGCTGTTGAATCTGTCGGAAAACCGGCCAATACAAACAATGACGGCCCGGCAGGAACTCAGGGCAACTACAAATTCGGAGATCAGGGAGCTGCAACTGTTCATGTGGGAGAAGCTGTTGCAGCATCTACCTGGAATCAGGACCTGCTCTATGACAGAGGAAGCTTTATCGCGGAAGACTGCCTGTTCGTTGGTGTACAGCAGCTCTGGTGTCCCGGCGCTAACATCCACAGGACTCCGTTCTCCGGAAGGAACTTCGAGTATTATTCGGAAGACAGCATCATGTCCTATCTGATGGGAGCCGCACAGACAAAAGGTATGCAGGAAAAGGGACTGAACGCAGCGATCAAGCATTTCTGTGCAAATGATCAGGAGACAAACCGTTCAGGACTGTGTGTATTTATGAATGAGCAGACCTATCGCCAGGGACCTCTGAAAGGATTCGAAGGCGCATTTACAAAAGGCGGAGCTCTGGGAACGATGATGTCCTTCTCAAGAATCGGCTGTACCAGAATATATCAGGACGCGGCAACCTTAACTCAAGTACTGCGCAACGAATGGGGCTTCAAGGGTGTAACGATCACTGACTCGGTAAAAGGCGAGACCAGCGTTCCTACCGTAGCCAGCCTTGCAGCTGGAACAGATACATTCAACGCAGACACAGGAAGAGGTACCGAAATCCGAAAATATCTTGTATCCAATAAAGACGGCTATATCCTGCAGAGCCTGAGAAATGCAAACAAACACTTCTATTATGCAATGGCAAACTCAAATCTGGTCAACGGACTGACCCGAGATACCCAGGTACAGGATTTTGTTCCGTGGTGGCAGACCACTCTGTATGTTATCTGCGGCGTGATTGCTGTCCTGACCGTGGGAAGTGCTGTTATGTTTATCCGGTCCGGTTATCGAAAGAAGGAGGAAAAATAAAATGAAGTTTTTTCAGAACAGAACAAAAGGCTTCTGGACAGGAGCCGCAGCTGCACTGATCTTCCTGATCGCCGACGTTGCTTTCCTGGCTACCAATCATTCTGACAGAGTATTTTCCTGGATAACCTTCGCTCTTATCCTTGCCGGAGTGGTCTTTGAGATTCTTGTAACAGTGACCGATCTCAAGATCATGCCTCTGCTCTCCGCCGTATGCTTCGGAGCCGGACTGTCTTTCCATCTCTATATCGGTTTTCCTACTCTGTCTGATATCATGACAGGAGTAAATTTTATTGGAGGGAACGCAGATGCGGTCATCATATTCGGTGTTATCTGCCTTGCAGGGACAATATTATCCGCTATCTCCTGCTTCTGCGACCAGAGAAAGACGATTGAAATTCAGAAATAATTTTACTATTAATTAGGGCTGTGTTGACAGCCCCTTCTTTTTTCAGTATGAACCTGACAGTAAATGGTGCAGCCTTAGATATCTGAAACTTTTTGTTATCTTTGATGAGCCAGTTTCTCTGCGCATTTAAGTCTGATGCAACCGGCTCAGACATCTATCTCATATCCGGTACTTCCCCGCAGCATCTCCGACAGCAGCAGGCCTCTCACTTCTCCGTCTCCAGAAATTTCCGGATCTCCTCCGGCGGCAATTGTGCATACACGCTCTGGGAAAAAGAAGCGGCGATCTCCAGCTCCCCGTAACTGCTTGTCTCCAGATCACAGGATTTTCCAAATATCTGTTCCAGCTGATCCCGCAGTTCAGCCAGTTCTGTTTTTCTTCCATCAGCCAGCTCGTCTCTGAGCGCCAGACAACAGGCATGGATATTGTTATAATATTTCTCATAGTCCGGATGGAACTCCGTCATCCAGTGATTGGCTCCGTAGGCAAACAAAGTCGCAGGCCGGATGACCGGCTCATACAGAAGACTCCACTGTTCCTTCTGGACCGGATCCGATGCAAACCGGCGCAGCTCGTCTTTCATTTCTTCGATGAATACCGGATATGTCTCTGGAGTCAGACCGATGATCTTCCTGTTGCGAAGATACTGGCTAACACTGGCCTCGTCCAGCTTTTCCGGCGGGAGGAACTCCAGGTATCCGGACATGACCTTCAGATCCGAATGGGTATGCTCTTTTGTATACTGCATGACCTTCTGCCAGAGAAACTGTCTGTAATCCGCCATGGGTGCCTCCAGATAATACTGCCACAGATACCCGGCGATAAGTCTGGCATCGCCGGACTCAAACTGAACCTGATATTTGGAAATGTCCGGCTTAAACTCAGCCTTCTCCAGCTGTGCGGATATATCCTTCAGCGAATGACACGCCGGCAGATCCGCAGCGAACTGATCCAGTGATTTTATCGTCTCTTCCGTAATAAGCAGCTGTATCTGAAGCTGCTTAAGCTGTTTATGCAGATAGTAAGTCATCGTACGGGGATTTGCCAGGATTCTCCGGATATCCGCAATAGGAAGGCCTGCTTCCCTCAGCTTGCGTATCACAGAAAGGCGGGTCACATCCTCCTCAGAAAAATTATGATATCCGTTCCTGGGATCTACAGCCGGCTCCAGCAGCTTTTTATCAATATAATAGTAAATCGTGCGTTTCTGAAGTCCTGTCCGCTTTACCACATCTCTGATTACCATTGTCTCCTCCCAAACCGTACATCTGGTGTATACTTTTTTGTCTATTATATCCCGTTCCTCTCGGAAAATCCATACCAATTCTGCCAAGCAGCCTGTTTTAACTGGATATTTTCCACAAAAAACCATTACAGGATTTGTGGAACATTTCGCTTTGACCCTTCACTTACTGTACCCTGTATATTGAAGGTAAGAAGTATAACATACCAAAGGAGGCAGTGCTTATGTTCGAAAAATTATTCAGTCCCATAACAATCCGGGGCATAGAGCTGAAGAACCGTGTAATCTTCCCGGCAATGGGGACCAAATTCTCCGGCCGCGACAGTTATGTAACTCCGAAGCTGATCAACTATCATCTTGCAAGGGTAAAAGGCGGATGCGGCCTGAATATGGTAGAAGTCTGTTCCGTACATACTCCCAGCGCTCCCCGGGGATTTCTCTCCATCAGCGAGGACAAATATATCCCGGGCCTTAAATCGCTGACCGACGCCATCCATGAAGCGGGCGGGAAAGCCGGACTTCAGCTCTGGCAAGGAAGCCTTGCAGTAGGCATGGACAAGACTGCACAGATTCTTGTAGCGTCTGATATGCCAATGGGGCCGGAGCTGACTCTCCCCGGCATTACGAAGGAACAGATTGATGAGGTAGTCCAGTGCTATGGAAAAGCTGCGGCAAGGGCTGCAGAGGCAGGATTCGACTGCGTTGAATTCCACTGTGCCCACAACTATCTCCCCCACTCCTTCCTGTCAGGCGGCATCAACCACCGGACAGACGAGTACGGGGGAAGCTTTGAAAACCGAAGCAGATTTCCTCTGGAATGCATCCGCGCCATACGGGCAAATATTCCGGAAGATATGCCGCTCTTTATGAGGATCGACGCAAAGGATGATTATCTGGAAGGCGGCCTCACAATAGATGAAGTCATACAGTTCTGTAAGCTGGCAGGGAAAGCCGGAGTGGATGTACTGGATGTGTCCAGAGGAAATATCCTGACAGCCGGCCTGAAATACGAAGTCCCGTCCATCGATATACCTAAGGCTTTCAATATTGAGAATGCGGAACAGATCCGAAAGGAGACCGGAATGCTCACAGTCGGCGTCGGACGGATCAATACACCGGAACTTGCCGAGCATATTCTGGAAGATGACAAAGTGGACATGATAGTGCTTGGCCGCGCCCAGCTTGCGGATCCGGACTTCTGTGCCAAGGCGGCTGCCGGAAATACAGAGGATATCGACTACTGCGTAGGCTGTAACCAGGGCTGCTATGACGGATTCGAGAACACGGATTCGCCCTGCATCACCTGCCTGCGTAACCCGGCTGTTGGAAGAGAAGAAGAGTGCGCCATCATTCCGGCTGAGAAAAAAGAGACCGTCCTGATTGCAGGCGGAGGCATCGCCGGACTGGAATCAGCCATCATTCTAAAAAAAAGAGGACATAATCCCATCCTCTGCGAAGCCACAGATACTCTGGGCGGCCAGTTTCTAACAGCCGGCGAAGCTCCCAGAAAAGCGGAGATGAAAAATGCGGTCATCGCCATGGCAAAAAAAGCGGAACGCCTGGGCGTCGATATCCGGCTGAACACAAAAGTAACCCCGGAGATGATAAAGGAGATCCATCCTCATACCGTTTTCAATGCCATCGGCTCTGTGCCGGTCATCCCGCCCATTCCCGGACATGACAGGGACTTTGTTCTTAATTCCCATGATGTTCTGGACGGGAAAGCAAAAGCTGAAGGCAATGTAGTCGTCATCGGCGGCGGCATGGTAGGTATGGAGACAGCCGAATACCTGGCGGAAAAGGGAGCAAAAGTAACCGTCTTGGAAATGCTGAAAGAATTCTGCGCCGATATGGGCCATACCCGGAAGATCTGTGTGACCGAGAGCATCTACGCAGCCGGCATCCAGCCGGTTACGGAAGTCAAGGTAACAGAGATTGCTGACGGAAAAGTAATCGGGGAGAAAGACGGAAAGCCCCTGGAGTTCCCTTGCGATTACGCTGTCATGGCTGTAGGTTCCGTCAGGCGGGACGGCTCTGATCTGGAGCAAGCCTGCTATGACCTGGGCATCGGATACTATGAAATCGGAGACGCAGGCATGGCAAGGCGGGCTCTCAACGCTACGAGAGAAGCATACGACGCGGCGATCAACTTTGATAAGGAGCAGGAGCATGCCTGGGCCAGCAGGCCGAAGAAGGTCGTATTCATGACCGGAGCCACCGGGATCATGGGTCAGGAGACAATGAAACAGCTGCTGTCCAGGAGCAACCGGTTCAAAGTAAGGATCCTGGCAAGACCGTCCGATAAGAACAGACAGCTTCTGAAGAAATATATGTGTCCGGCGCTGGAAGTGATCTGGGGCGACATGAAAGATTACAATACGATCAAAAAAGGCGTGGACGGCGCTGACTACGTCCTTCATATCGGAGCCATGGTCTCTCCTGCTGCCGACAAGTATCCGGAAGAGACATTGTATACCAATATCGGCTCTACACTGAACATCATCAAGGCCATCAAAGAACAGCCGGATCCGGACAACGTACACTTCGCATATGTAGGAACCGTAGCCATGACCGGAAGCAGGCTGGAGCCGGTACAGTTCGGCCGGGTCGGCGATCCCATGAACCCGTCCATCCACGACTACTACGCAATATCCAAAGTCTTCTCGGAAGCCGCGGTATTTGACAGCGGACTGAAATACTGGGTATCCATCCGTCAGACCGGACAGCACCCCAGCGCGGAAGGCGCAGGCGAAGAGCCTATCATCTTCCATCAGCCGGTCAACAATGTACTTGAATGGAGCACGTCCGTTGATTCCGGTATCTGTATGGCAAATCTTTGCGAAGACTGGGTAGATGAAAGCTTCTGGAGAAAGGCGTACAACTTAAGCTCCGGTAAAGGCTACCGGATGGCTACGTGGGAACTGGCAGGCCTGTCTCTGGAGCCTATGGGACTGGAATACAAGGATATCTACGATCCCCAGGATGTAGCAAGATTTAACTTCCACGGGCAGTACTTTACCGACTCTGACAAGCTGGAAGAACAGCTCCATTTCCGTCAGATTCCCGCTGACATTTACTGGGCTTCTGTAAAAAATGAGATGGAACGCATGATGGCAAATCCTCTGATCGCATCTATGATCCCCGGGAAAGAACAGATGCACGCACATAACAAAGAGATCGCCGCAAAGCGCATGGGGCCCGTATGGATGGAAGAAAATAATGAGATGGACTGGATCCGTGCGTTCTTCGGATCACTGGAAGCGAAACACAACGCAAAACCATTCCAGTACCGTCATGCGCCGGAAGAGCCGGTCACATATCTGGATCACGGATACGACGAGACAAAACCGCTGGAAGACCTCGACCTCTCCGACCTGGTGAAAGCAGCTGAATTCCGCGGCGGCGCTTACCTGGAAGATGAGGTAAAAGACATCTATACACCTGTAAAATGGCGCTGCGCTTCCGGACATGAATTCATGATGTCGGTCAATGCCGTGCTCCATGGCGGCCACTGGTGTCCGGAATGCCTGAAAAACTCCTGGGCATACCCGAAGATGGCACGGGAAAATCCATTCTACGCACAGGTATGGGATCCTCAGCACAGCCCCGACGAGACTTATGAGATCCCGATGAAATACAGTGCATTTGAGATCATGCAGGAACTGAAGAAGAAACTGGCTGTTTAGCGAACTAACTTCGATGATTAAACATCCGAAAACAGGAGCATAATCTCTAAAACGTATTCTGCGGGAGCGGAGGATATATCCTCCACCCCCGCAGAAAGGTTTTCGAAATCAGCTGTTTTTCTGGTCTGTTCAGGACGGAAGTTAGTGGCTATACAGTCTGGAAACCAGAGGCGCGGCCCGGAAGTTTTACAAATGGTAAGTCCTTCAAGCCGCGCCAGTTTACATTGTGGTCTGTTTAGACAATAGCATTTCCGATCTGAATAGCATAGGAAGCAGGGTGGATGACAGGATGAGCCTTTCTGGATGTTTTCTGAGAAAACGCTATTGCGCTAAACAGAAGACAGAGCTTCTCTCAGCACCTCGTCTATGATCATGGTGCCTCCCTCCCCCTGGATCTGACTGGGTACGGAGGAATCTGTTATCTTGGAATAGACCACTTCTCCAATCATCCCGGGATATTCCAGGATTGCCGTTCCTGCCCCGTGTTTCCCTGCGTACTCCTCTGCCCGCTCTCTCGACCTGGAATATACGTCCTTCAGACAGAATCCAAAAACCCGGCTTACTCTTCATGTATATCCATTATAACAACTGTCGACACTTTTTCCCCATCATATGGTGGAAAAACCCGCGTTTTTCACAAAATATTCTTTTATCAACCATACTTTCTACTTTTTGCTTGACTTTCTCCAAACCTCCATGATAATATAATCCCCGCTGAGAAAATCCAGGTCTGCATTGGAAACGTACATTCTCCCGAATGAATAACGAACAACACGGTTTTCTTTTCACTGTATGAGTTTATATTCAATGAAGGAGGATTTTTTATGCCCAAAACTAAATTTCAGGATGTTATTTTCACGATCATCATGGTCTTTGTCATGGTTTACGCCATGATCTGCTACAATATCGCGCTGAATATGGGAGGGATGAACAACACTGTGTTCCTGTCAGCCTTCCATGAGCTGGTCATTATGGCTCCCGTTGCATTTATTCTTGACTTTTTCTTTGTTGGAAAGATGGCCAAAAGGACTGCTTTCAGACTGGTTGACTCGAGGAAGGAGAACCCGTTCCATCTGGTCCTCGCCATTTCCGCAGTATCTGTCATGTGGATGTGTCCGCTGATGAGCCTTGTCGCTGTACTGCTGTTTAAAGACGCAGGCGCCAACATTGTCTCTGTATGGCTTCAGACAGTTGCCATGAACTTCCCCATGGCGTTCTTCTGGCAGATCTGCTACGCCGGACCATTCGTAAGATTTGTATTCCGGCTGATCTTCCGTGAGTCAGACAGCAAAGAACAGGAAGTTGAAAATCAGATGGAACAGGATGTCTGCATGTAAAACATTCTGTCCTAAAAAGCTGCCGCAGTCAAAAAACTGCCGCAGCTTTTTATATTTTTATATCTGATTATTTTCTTACTTTTTTGATCCATTTTTCCAGCCTGGCTTCTCTTCTACGCTTCCCCTCCTTCTTATGGTTCCAGTATCGTTCCATCTGTTTGCCGTCCAGTCCTTCCACGAACCTCTTCTTGAAGATCAGGAACTCCTCCAGATCCATAAGGATATGATACAGCACCGCCCGCCCCTCAAACTCCTCACGGGTCGCCGGAAGAGGTTCCTCCTTCATCTCACTGAAGATTTCTTCCAGTCTGCCGATCTGCTCATCCGGGAAATTAACCTCCACCACATAGGGCGCCAGATAAAGCATATATTCCGCTATGATCATGGCCTGCCGTGGCATTTCCCTGATTTTTTTGATCTCATAATGGAGGTTGTGGAGGATCCCCAGCTGTTTCATCCTCATCTCAAAGTAATCAATATAATATCCCGGATGAGAGTGGAACGTATTATCCTGATACTCACAGGCATCCCGGATATATACATCCAGATCACGCTCCAGCATCCGGATCTCTTCCCATACATTTACCTGCATGTCTTTACCTGCAAGATATGCGGCAAGACGCCCAAGTATCATTTGCAGACGGTTCTCCGTATCCCGCATACTGTTGATCAACCCGTTTTTCTGGTTTTTATAGTCATAGAACAGATTAAGGACAAGCGCAATGGTGATGCCGATTACAACAAGTAGAAGCTCATTTATGATAAAGCCATATCCGAAATTCTTTGTCATTAGAAAATGGGTTCCTATTACAGAATTTACGGAGATGGTAGCCTGCCATCCCAGCGCATGACAGACCGTCATGACCACAAACATAAAGATACCGTAGGCAACCCACTCACTCTTCAGCTGCCCGATCGTAAGACATGCCAGCAACACAGTAAAAAAGAAGGAAATCAGCCTGTAGACAGACAGTTTCACCGTCTCCCATTTTGTTGTCACAAGAGTAAGCAGCGCGATACTTCCCGCTGACGCAGCATACTCAAGCCCTATCCGCTCTGCGATATAGATTGCCACACTGCTCCCCACCGCAATCTTCACCGCCCGGAGCAGTATTTTCTTCCATTCTTTCTTTTTGTCCACGTCATCCTCCCTTTCCTTGATAAATGTCCGATTCATCTGATAAATTAAGTATACCTTTTCCCGTTTTTCTTTACAATCCGAAATACAGAAAAGATGAAGTAAACGAATTGTCAGTTGAAATGAAATAGACTGCTCCAAAGAAGATAAGACTTCAGATTTGTTTTCTCAATCATACAACTGGCTTTTCTTTTTTTCAAGATTATATGTTCCCAAGCTGCTCCCGGATTGCAAGTATCTTCCGCACTGTCGAATTCCTCGAAATGGTTCCGTGCAGAATTTCTGCATACCTCTGAGATTCTCTCTGCTTCGCTGTATACCGCTTTCTCTGCGGCTCATCGATCATGCCCTCTGTCCCGGTTGACACCGCGTTCACCAGCTCCTGTTCCCTGCGGTAATTTACCAGGTCAATCACTTTTTCCCGTCCATAGTTTCGGATAAAGCATCTCAGCCTGCACATTCTGTCAGATCCCGTCTCGCTCCATCCCATGGGCCGTGAACTCATTCGCTCTGAGTAAACGCTGCTTACATGTCCTTCCGCGCTGCAGCCCAGCACATGCTTATCATGGAATGCGCACTGGATATACTTCCAGTTTTCCTCTAAATAGCTCCGGCATTTTTCTGTAGCTTTCTCGCTCCCTTCATAGCGGTTCCGGATCCGTGTCAGCAGTTTTTTTGCCGCCAGAAGTTTATTCTTGTAGATATATTTATAAAATCGCCCCTTTGTAATGGCTTGTTTATCCCCTGTACATCGCGCAACCCGGCTGATGTATTTCATCAGATGGAATCGGTCTGCCACAAGCCTGCTCTTCCCCACACAGTTCTCGGATGCACGGATCCAACTGCCACCATCACTGTTAATATAAACACATTTCAATACATCCTGATCATAGTGTTCCTGGATATAAGTATCTACTTTTTCCCACAGCACTGCATTCTGATCCGATCCCACATAAAGACCTCCAAAGTAGAACGGTGAGATCAGTTTTCTCCGGCCCTTGCACACCTCTTCTTTTCCTTCAAAAAGATAGACCAGTTTACCGATAAAACCGCCCTGTTCTTTTTCGCATTTCTGACGGTGGATATGATCCTCATCCGCTTCGATATAAAGGTATTCACAGGCTTTCTTTTTCTTTGGAGGTTCTTCCATCTCCGGAAGCTCTTTTTCGATGGAATGCACCTTGTTCATTACAGTCGTTTTTGTGATTGTCTGTCCGTTTATCTTTATCGCTTCCGCTGCATGCTGGTAGGAATGTACTTCCGCTTCATTCAACACTTTTGCTTCTGCTGAAGGCGTAAATCTTTCTCGATCCGGAAGCCGGATCAACTCATCCAACAGGCATCTGCACCTTCCGTCCTGATTCTTATATAAAGTGTGCGTGAATGTAATATCTCCTACACTGGAGATCAGTGTTCTCTTCCTGCTTCTCTGAACGGTATAACTTCCTTTACGTCATCCGCTTTCACGGATCAGTATGTCTGCATTGCTTAAGGCCAGTCCAATGAAATCCGCTGCCATCTGATTCGTCAGTCCACGCACAGACTCCTCAAACATTGAGAAGGTATCCAGGTGTTTCAAGAACTCCTCCTCGGCATCCAACAATCCACTGACAAGAGCTTTAATTAATGTTATAATATCCATGAGTATTGGTACTCCTTTCGGTTTTTGTTTTTTTGGTCGAAATCATTATACCTCAAGGGACCAATACTCTTTTCATTTATTTTTTATCAACTGACTATTTCTTTACTCCGACTCTCTCTGAACCTTTGTTTTTCCCCTGCAAGTCTCGACAAACTGCCCATGCTGTATTATAATTTGTCCGGTATGGATCTTCCCGGCCCACAGATTGCATCCTGTGCCGCACTTCCGGGAAGACCAGGCGAAAACCAGCCAAAAATCTAAAGAAATACAGAGGGAAAATACAATGAGTTTTACATTTATCAAACAGCTTCCTTCTCCGGACGAAGTAAAAAGCCTGGAGCCCATGTCCGAAGAAATGAAACAGATCAAAGCCGGACGCGACCGCCTCATTCAGGATGTGATCACCGGAGCGTCCGATAAGTTCCTGGTTATCATCGGCCCCTGCTCCGCAGATAACGAAGACGCCGTATGTGAATATACAAACCGTCTGGCCAAAGTACAGGAGAAAGTACAGGACCGTCTTGTACTTGTGCCCCGCATCTATACCAACAAGCCCCGCACTACCGGCGAAGGCTACAAAGGGATGCTGCATCAGCCGGATCCGGAGGCCAAGCCTGATATTCTGGCCGGCATCCTGGCGATCCGCCACATGCATATCCGCTCCATCGCGGAGACCGGACTGACTGCCGCAGACGAGATGCTCTATCCGGACAACTGGCATTATCTCTCCGATATTCTCTCCTACGTGGCCATCGGTGCCCGCTCCGTTGAGAACCAGGAACACCGTCTGATGGTCAGCGGACTGGATATTCCTGCCGGCATGAAAAATCCCACTAGCGGAGACTTCTCAGTCATGCTGAACTCAGTTGTTGCCGCACAGTGCGGACATGACTTTATATCCAGAGGATGGGAAGTTCGCACGGAAGGCAACCCGCTCACCCATACGATCCTGCGGGGCGCTGTAAACAAACACGGAAATACCATTCCAAACTATCATTATGAAGATATTCAGCTGCTTCTGGAGAAATACGAAGAAAGGAATCTGAAGAATCCTGCTGTGATCATCGATGCCAACCACTCCAACTCCGGCAAGAAGTTCAAACAGCAGATCCGAATCGTAAAAGAGATCCTTCACAGCCGCCGGATCGACAACGATATCCGTAAACTGGTCAAGGGCGTTATGATCGAGAGCTACCTTGTAGAAGGAAATCAGCCCATCGGACCGAATCACGTATACGGCAAGTCCATCACTGATCCGTGCCTTGGCTGGGAAGATACAGAGAAACTTCTGTACACCATAGCTGAATCCTGCTGATATTATTCAAGCCCCGTCTCCCGCAGCAAGGTCTGCAGGAGACGGGGCGTCTTTCAGCAATACATATAATCTCTGGACACAGCACACAGAAAAGGAGGGATACATATGGCAGAACAGACAGAGAAGAAAAAAGTTCTTCCGGCCTGTCCGGTAGAGACCACCCTTTCACTGATCGGCGACAAGTGGAAAGTCCTGATCCTCCGTGATCTGCTTCCCGGCACCAAACGATTCGGGGAACTGAAGAAATCCATCGGCGGCGTCTCCCAGAAGGTGCTGACCGCTCAGCTGAGGGATATGGAGGAAAACGGCCTTGTCAGCCGTAAAGTCTACCCGGAAGTCCCGCCCCGGGTGGAATATTCCCTGACCGAACTGGGACGGAGCCTGAAGCCTATCCTGGATGCCATGCAGGACTGGGGGAATGAATATAAGTCAAAATTTTCCTAAAACACAAGCTGTACCAGCAGCATATAACACACAGTCCCGCCAGCTATGGACAGCAGCATCTGCCTCTTCCACACATGAAGCACAACGACCACCAGGATCGCGATCATCTCCGGGATCCCGTGGCTCCCTGTGAATACACTGACATTTCTCAGGCAGTAGATGACAAGCAGCCCGAATACCGCTGCCGGAAGCACCTTGCCCAGATACTGTATATACCTGGGAGTAGGCTTTCCCGCCGGAAATATAAGGAAAGGCAAGAAACGGGTGACCGCCGTCCCCAGGACGACCATGGCCACTGTAATGATCTGTTCTGTCACTGTCATTCTGCATCTCCTCCTTTCTCCAGAGGCTGTCTCAGAAGCGACAGCACCACAAGGATCGCCAGCATGGCGGGGATGATAAAGCTGTCCGCTCCGAAGACGATCAGGCAGATCAGAGAGAGCCCCAGCCCCAGCAGAGAGCTTGTATGATCCTTCTCCTTCAGCCACTGCTCCAGGAATATGACTACGAACATGGCTGTCATAACGAAATCCAGCCCCTCTGTATTGAAATGGATCAGCGATCCAAAGATCCCGCCCAGTGTAGCTCCCGAGAACCAGTATATATGGTTCAGCAGGGTCACAAAGAACATGAACCAGCCCTTGTCCACGTCCTCCGGGATCGTGGCGGTATAATTGATGGAAAATGTCTCATCACACATTCCGAAGATCAGATAGATCCGTTTCCATCCCAGTCCCCGGAATTTATCCAGCATAGAGATCCCATAGAACAGATGCCTTGCATTGATCATCAGTGTCATGGCAAATGCCTGCAGCGGATGAAATGCCCCCAGAAGCATGTCCACGGTCAGAAACTCTATGGAACCGGCAAATATTGTAATGCTCATCAGCATGGGATACCAGAAGCCAAAACCTGACACATTCATGTAGATGCCATATGTGATCCCCAGAAACCAGAAGCCGGCGAAGATCGGTATGGTGTATGGAAATGCAGCGGTAAATGCGCGTTTCAGCATGGTTGATCTAGTCTTCATATTGCTTTTACTGTTCATTTGTTCCCTTCGGTCCGCAATGAAGCTGTGCTGCCCCGGCGGCCGCGCTTTCGCTCAGAGTGGAGCGCAGCGGACACATAAGTCCGCAAAGAACGCGGCCTAAGTGCCGGCGCTCCACTACGGGCTTTCGTGGCAGCACAGCTTCATTACTGGATACTGAGACAGCCTGAACAGACTCTCCTCCTTTTCCAGTACGCACTGTATTGGATAATATCATTTTGGCTGAAGATATTCAACATCAGATCAGCTGATTTCTATTTCACTGTTTCTTAGTGAGTAAATCTGGAAACCTTATTAATACTCAATCCTGAAATAATCCAGATATGCCTTATATCTGTCCTGTGCCGTCAGGAATCTTACTTTCTTCTCAGCCATCCGTCCGGCAGTTCCGTAAGCGGCTTCGGGAATACCGCCAGCTGTCCTGTTTTTCTGAACACCTCTGCCTGATTCTCATCTACTTTACCATCCGGATCCGGGGACAGGTTCAGCATAAAGTTAATATTCATCGGAAAGTACTTCTCCATCTTGGCTGCCGCCCACTCGGCTCCTGCAAGTTCCGCATGGGGGTCTGTTTTCCTCCAGAACCATGTATCTGTAAACTTATTGCAGCTCAGTCCCGGCCCGTAGAACTGCTGCTCCACTTCCTGTCCTGCCGAATTTTCGAAAAGTACGATATCTGTACCGTGCAGATCATCCGTACAGCCGATATTCATAAACAGACAGTCCGGCTGAAGGGATTTCACCAGCTGATCCAGCTCCTCAAATGGGAGCATCTCATAGGTCGGGCCGCCCCAGGGCGAGTTCCAGCCGTCGGCGATCAGGAAGGGGATCTCACCGTAGTTTGTCAGGAGTTCTCTGATCTCCCCTTTGATGATCTCTTTCTGTTCTTCCGTACAGGATCTGTGCCCGATCCCGGCTGTCAGATCCAGAATAGAGAAGTACAGTCCGGCCTTGATTCCTTCCTCCCGGAACGCGCTTAAAAACTCTGCCACAACATCGGTTTTGCAGGCTGCGTTTTTCACAGAATGCTCTGAGTACGCCGTAGGCCACAGAGCGAATCCTTCATGATGCTTCGTTGTCAGCGCGGCGAATCTGCATCCTGCACTTTTTGCTATCTGCGCCCACTGTCTGCAGTCCAGGCCGCGCGGATTCCAGTCCTTCTCTGCAAAGGGGAAACGCCGGGGATCGTCTGTATTCTCATACTCCCATTCCCAGTCCTTCATGCTGCCTTCCTGGAACTGCACTGTAGCGCTGTTAAAATGGATAAAAGTCCCTAATCTGAGATTAATAAAATCCATCTGATTTTTCTGAAGCCTGTCCATAACCTTTTCCTTCCTCTCTATCTTTCCACCTCATACCCACAGTACTGCATTACAAGCTCGCAGAACATGGCATTAGCCCAGGAGAACCATTCTCTCGTATATTTCGCCGGATCATCCACATGGAATCCTTCATGCATCAGTCCTTTTCCCCCGTCTGTGGCGATCATGCGGCGGATGATCTCATGTTTTTTCTCCTTTGTATCTGCAGTAAGTCCTTCGATAGCCATGGAGATATGCCAGATATAGCGGACCGGCGTGTGGGGACTTCCGATTCCCGCTGCCTTTGTTCCGCTGTAGTAATAGGGATTTCTCTCACTTAGGATCAACTCTCTGGTATTCGCCTCCAGCTCCGGTCGTTCCGGCTTATACCCCAGATAGGACATGGCGAGCAGGCTGGGGACATTGGCGTCGTCCATCAGGTTGAACTGCCCGTATCCGTCCACTTCATAGGCATATACATCACCGATGCCCTCTACTTTTGTGACTCCGAACTCTTCGATTCCCTTTCTCACAACAGCAGCCATGTCAGCGGCTTTCTTCCCGATTTCTTTTAATCCCGGGACGATTTCAGAGATCTCATGGAGATATTCCAGGATCACTACAGCGAACATATTGGAGGGGATCAGGTAACCATATGTACATGCGTCATCGCTGGGGCGGAATCCTGACCAGATCAGGCCGGTCCCGGACTTCACCAGAGCTCCCATCCCATCTCTGGACAGGGTATCTGTATAGAAGCTGTTTCTCCGGATGAACCGGTAGGCCGAGCGCTCCTCATGATACATCTCTGTCTCAAATACATTCAGGATCCTTTCCGCGCCCTGGATAAATCCGTCGTCAAACTGCTCGGTCCTCCCTGTATTTTTCCAGAGCAGGTACGCCAGCTGGACCGGATAGCAGAGAGAGTCGATCTCATATTTTCTCTCCCAGATCCAGGGGCCCATATCTGTCTCATCTTTCTCCCAGCAGTTCCCGTTGGGCGCCTCGTTGAACGCATTTGCATAGGGATCGATATTGATGCAGGAGAACTGTCTCCTGACCAGCCCCGCGATCAGATCTGCAATCTCCCCATCCTCCTTCGCGGGGATCAGATATGGCCTGAGCTGAGCTACAGAATCTCTCAGCCACATGGCCGGTATATCTCCCGTGATCACATACGTACTTCCATCATCCATAGGCTTTACCGTCGTATCCAGTGTATTTGTATAGCATCTCTCAAATGTTTCCGCCACCTCGGGCTCATTCCGGAATACCTCTCTGACTTTATCCAGAATTCTTTCGATTGATTCAGGCTGCGTCTTTTTCATGACTTTTTCCTTTCTTTCTGTTCAGATTTTCTTTTATACTGTGAAAGAGGGCGCCGAACGCCCTCTTTCTGTCATTCAGCAAAGTGGATCTCCTGTATCCGCTCTACTCTTCTTCCTTGCTTCATCGCATGATCTCAAGCAAACCGCTCCACACAGTGCTGCCTGACTCTTCCAGCATCAGCTTCACCTTCCCAGGTTCTGTCACATGCCGCATCTGCATATCCCATACTGCGAATGCCTCATAAGGCAGAGTGATGACGATCTCTTTTTCCTCCCTGCTTTTCAGCAGGACTTTTTCCATCCCTTTGAGTTCTTTTACTCTGCGCACCACACTGCCCTGCTGCCCTGCGATGTAGAGAAGAGGTACCGCATAGCCTTCCCTCTCTCCTGCATTCTTCACTTTCATGCGCAGGGTCACGCCTGACGTTTCAAGCTCTGTTAACGATATCTGCTCTTTGCTCAGAGATGCATCGCTGTATTCAAAGCTGCTGTATCCCTTGCCGTCGCCGAAGATATAGGCGGGACCGTCCGGCTGATCATAATAGTCCATCCCGCTGTAGGAATTCTTGTAATTATAATATACCGGGATCTGTCCGCTGCATTTCGGCACAGAAACCGGAAGCCGTCCTGACGGGTTCACATCTCCGAACAGGATCTCCGCGATAGCCTGTCCTCCCCGGATTCCCGGGTAAAATGCATACAGGAGCGCATCTGCCCTCTCCGAAGCGATGCCAGGTGCGTAAGGCCGTCCGCCCATGATGATCACGACCACCTTTTTCCCTGCGTCAAGCACCTGCTCCAGAAGCTGTTTCTGCACAGCCGGAAGTTCCACATCCGCCGCATCCACTCCTTCTCCGCAGTCCATGGAGACGCCCTCACCGGCCACTGCCGCTCCATTCGTATCGAAGCTGACTTTGCCGAAGCGGCTGGAGCTGCCTCCCAGAACGAGGACTGTTACATCCGACTCCGCGGCCAGAGACACAGCCTGTTCCATCTCTTCCCGGATGCCCTCTGTTGTACCGCAGCCCCGGGCATATTTCACAGAGACGCCTGCCTGCTCCGCTCTCCTGCGGATACCGCCAAGCACGGTCACCGAGTCCTCTTCCTTCACCTGAGGACTGTAGTCTCCCAGCTGATTGTAGATATCATCTGCATTTGGACCGATCACAGCAATCTGCCCTGTTTCTTTTTCCAGGGGCAGACATGCCTCTCTGTTCTCCAGGAGCACTACAGACTCTCTGGCAATCTCCAGCGACTGCGGATACTCCTCATAAGAGAATACCTTTGCTTCTGTTCTTTCATCCAGATAAGGGTGATCAAAGAGCCCTCTCTCAAACTTCAGCTTCAACACCTGCATTACAGCACGGTCAATCTCCGCCTCGGAAATGTATCCCTTTTCCACTGCCTCTTCCAGACGTCCGAAAGCCGTATCCCAAAGTCCGATATCCATTCCCACCTTCACGGCAAGAGCTCCGGACAGCGCATTGTCTCCGGTCACCGTATCCAGACGGTCCAGAGCGCAGCCGTCGGCCATGACGACTCCGTCAAATCCCATCTCTCCGCGCAGAATATCTGTGAGCAGATGATGATTAATATGACAGTAGACGCCGTCGATCTCATTATAGGCAGCCATGACGCCCTTAACCCCGGCATCACAGCAGGCCTTCATTGCCGGCAGGTGAATCTCTCTTAGTTCCCTCTCGCCGATCCTTGCGGCACTGGCATTCACACCGCCGGTGCCTTCACCCTGAGCAGCGAAATGTTTCGCTACCACATCTACGCCTGCATTCTGGACTGCCTGTACTACCTGTTCCGCCATTCTGCTGCACAGCCAGGGATCCTCTGAGAAGCACTCTTCGGTGCGTCCCCATCTTGGATCTCTGGCAACATCAAGCAGGGAAATGAGAGCCAGGTCCACACCCATGCTCTTCAGCTGTTCCCCGCAGACCTGATAGGCCTGACGGATCAGCTCCGGATGAAAGGTTGCACCCATGGCAAGGTTCACCGGGAGCAGATAGCCATCCAGTGCCTGATGACCGTGGGGGCATTCCGTACTGAGCAGTACAGGAATCTTCAGTCTGGAGTGTTCCAGCACATATCTCTGCATCTGATTATATGCCTTCACAGCCCACGGACCGTACAGTCCGTTTCCATAGTCTCTGCCGGACCAGGGATCCGCACGGTAAAGTCCGTATACGGTCCCCAGGCCACTGTATTTTTCCACTTCTTCTTTAAACTCTCTGTCAAACTCTATCGTATCCCCGTCTCTTTCGTAGATTCGGAAGCCATAGAGCCGCTGACTGAGCTGCCCCACCTTTTCTCTGAGGGTCATCTGTTTTAGCAGCTCAGCCGCCCTCTGTTCTGATGTCTTTTCATTTTCTGTGTGATTCATTGCTTTCATCTCACCTTAACTTCTTAAGTCTCGCCTGATATGACCGCTTCATTCTTAGCTGATGCGATTATTTCAGTCTTACCTTATATGTCTTGACCTCATATGGCTTGATGGTTACTGTAAAGCTTCCTTCCTCTGCAGGAATCTCTCTTTCCGGCTCTTCCATCAGGTTACACTCTGTCACACCGGCAATCTTATTTTCACCAAATGTAACGGTAGTCTTTGTCAGGCTGTTCTCACACTCGTACATTCTGAGGATCACGCCTTCTCCATCTTCAGCATGTTTAACAGTCTCGATGACAACATTTGCCTTGTCTGCGGATACAAATGATTTTCCTGCTCCCTTTACGCAGCCGGCGAAGGCGTATGCCTTCTGGTTCAGCTTGTAAGCCTCTTCCACAGTTGTCTCTGCCTTCCAGTATCCGTTGTGCGGATACAGAGAATAGGTAAATACGTGTTCTTCCTGATCTGCTGTCTTGTTCGGCTCGATACCGGACTTGATCAGGGTCAGAGCCATATCGCCGTCCTTCGCGGAGTGTCCGTACTTGCAGTCATTTAACAGGCTGACGCCGTAATTTCCTTCGGACAGATCCATCCACTTCTGGCCGCAGCTCTCGAAACGAGCCTCATCCCAGCTTGTATTTGTATGGATCTTTCTCTTCAGGTTACCGAACTGGATCTCGAATGTTGCCTCATCCGTGTGCACATTTACCGGGAAATGAACCTTCAGAAGTGTCTGATGCTCTTTCCAGTCTACCCATGTGACGAAGTCGATCCTGCGGCTGTCCGCATAGAAATGAATCTTCTGTCTGATCACGGAATTGCTGATAGAACGGTCGATCTCCAGTGTGGCTCTTACCGGTCCCCGCTCCGTCCACTCGATGCGGTCCGCCTGCACTGCATCCCAGTATTTCTCGGAGTAGTACATATCGATATCCCAGCAGTCGAAGTTCATGGGCTTGTCCTCATACATGCGCAGGAGGTTGGCTGCCTTTCCTTCCTGGATCACTTCTCTCTCGCACTCTTTGTCGAAGATGGATGTAAAGAGTCCGTTCTCATCGATCTCGATATGGTAGAACGGTGTGTCGATGCCGCTCTCTGTGATCGCCAGGTCATTTTTCTGTCCGTCAGCCGCTGCCGCAGTGAAGACCTTGCCTCCCTTGGAAGGAATTCCCTCTACATATGCTACTGCACCGTCTGCAGTATGCTGCACCGGCCAGGTCCTGCCGTCCTCGTCCACAAGCACATCCGCGCTGCACTCACCCAGCTCTACTACATCATTTCTGGTGAATCCAAGAGTATTGAACACACTGATGCAGTTCTCTTTCTCCTCTGTCAGGAGAGCCAGCTTTTCGCGGATCATCTCCGTCAGTCTGGACTCGATCTGTGCGTACTCTTCCTTTGTCACTTCATATACTTCATGGATGGATGATCCCGGCAGGATATCATGGAACTGGTTTGTCAGAACCGTTTTCCAGATCTTTTCCATCTCTTCTGTTTCTTTCGTACCTGTAAGAACCTGCAGCAGTTCCGTATCCATAAGGAGCTGTTCACATCTGCGGTTGGAGCGCTTATTCCTTCCCATGGAAGTATAAGTTCCTCTGTGATACTCGAAGTAAAGCTCTCCTTCCCACACCGGAAGCCGTTTATTTCCGGACACTCTCCTGTCAAGCTCTTCAAAATATTTTCCCGCAAATTCCTGGCGTACCTTCGGAATACCCTTGATTCCCTTCTCCATCCTCTTGGATGTCTCCAGCATATCTCTTGTCGGGCCGCCGCCTCCGTCGCCGTATCCGAAGCAGACAAGGATGTCGTTGTTGATTTCCTTGTTCTGATATCTGTGCCATCCGCCCATGATCGCATCCGGGTGGAGCATACCGTTGTATGTGGTGAAGAAGTTGTCTTCGCTCTGTCCCACGCCAAGAGTCGTGATCAGATGGGTCAGGATCTCGCTTCCGTCGATTCCGCGCCACATCATGGTGTCATAAGGCACCTTGTTGATCTGGTTCCATGCCAGCTTCGTGGTCATGAAATACTTGATGCCGCTGCGCTTCATGATCTGGGGAAGTGCTCCTGAATAGCCGAATACATCAGGCAGCCACAGGATCTTGCACTCTACTCCAAACTCATCCCGGAAGAACTTCTTGCCATAGTAGAACTGACGTACCAGGGACTCTCCGCTGGTCAGGTTGCAGTCCGCCTCTACCCACATGCCGCCTTCCGGCTCCCAGCGTCCTTCCTTCACGCGCTCTTTCACCTTCGCGTAAACTTCCGGATATCTCTCCTTTAAGAACTGATACAGCGCCGGCTGGCTGGACATGAACTTATATCCAGGGAACTCTTCCATGAACTTCAGCACTGTGGAGAAACTCCTGGCTGTTTTCTCTCTTGTCTGGGCAATCGTCCACCACCATGCCACGTCAATATGAGTATGTCCGATACAGGTCGCCACCACATCATCGTAACCTGCCATATCCTCATACAGCGCCTTCTCAATATATTCCGTTGCTTCATCTACGGAACGGTAGAAGTCCTGAGAGTAAGGCGTGCGCAGATCCAGGAGATTGATCGTATTGTTCAGGACCGTCGTCAGGTCCATCCGGACCTTGTCATCCTTCTCCATACGGGAAAATCCCCGGCTTGGCACAATAATGTCATAATACAGACGATTGATCTTCTCGTCCATCTGCATCAGATCCAGGCTGAAAGTCAGCTCTGCGAACATGATCCCTGTGTACGCCTGAAGGTCGATCACATAGGATCTCCCTGCTTCCGCGCAGGAATCCAGCAGTACCATCTGATGATTGATATCCATTCCCTGTGTTACATTTCCATCTACAAACATCAGGAACTGGGGATTCTTCGCATCATCCCAGTGATCCACCTGGGTCGCGGCTTTCAGGTAAACCGGCTTTCCGGCCATCTCTTCCGGAATCGTAACGGTCGCCCGGAACCAGTAGTGCCGGTCAGGACCGTACCAGTGCATATTCTCACTGTGAAATTCTTCCCAGAAAGGCGCTGCCTCATCAGCTTCCCCGGGGGTAAAATACAGTCCTTCCTTATAAGTAATCCCTGATACGGGAAGTTTCTTAGCAAATCTCAACTCATTCAGCTCATTGCATATTACTGAGATTCTTTCTTCAATAAATTTCATACGATCTTTCTCCTGTTATTTCTAAAAATTCATCTGCAATCCTGCTTAATTAAAATGCATTTTCTTTTATATACTTCAGCAGATCATCCACTGTTGTAAACGCAAGTCCTGTCACTGTATCCGCGCATCCATAATAGATTGCGATCCTTCCTGTATCCGCATCTGTCAGTGTAGCGCAGGGGAATACAACGTTGGGAACGTCTCCCACGCACTCATAGATCTCATAAGGAGCCAGGATATACGCTTTGGAACGTGCCAGCACTTTCCACGGCTGCTCCAGATCCAGAAGGGCAGCTCCCATGCGGTATACAAATCCATTGCATGTATTAAGTACACCATGATAGATCAGGATCCATCCCTCATCTGTCTCGATGGGCACCGGTCCCGGTCCGATCTTGGTTCCCTGCCATGCAGAAGCATCTTCCTTCACAGTTGACATAACATGCCTGTGATGTCCCCAGTACTCCAGATCCGGACTCTCACTGTAGAAAATATCGCCGAAAGGTGTGTGTCCCGTATCACTCGGTCTGCTCAGCATTGCATACTTGCCGCCTATCTTTCTCGGGAACATAACTCCGTTTCTGTTATACGGAAGGAAGGCATTTTCCAGCTGATGGAATGTCTTGAAATCAAATGTATATGCGACTCCGATAGTCGGTCCGTGATATCCGTTGCACCATGTGATATAATAACGGTCCTCAATAAAGCAGATCCTGGGATCATATCTGTACTCCCGGACTGTCACCTCTTCGTCCCCTTCAAATACAATCGGATCCGGATTGATATCCCAGTGGATTCCGTCTTTTGAAAATCCCGCGAAGATATCCATACTCACACACTTGCTGTCGCAGCGGAATACTCCTGCAAAACCATCTCCAAAGGGCACTACAGCACTGTTGAAGATACTGTTTGAACTGGGAATAGCATCTCTTTTAATGATAGGATTCGCGCTGTATCTCCACACCGGCATGGTATAGCCTTCAGGCTTGTTCTCCCAGGGGATATTTTTTAAAGAATTACCAATAATCTTTGCCATATTTTTCTCCTCTTTCCCTCTTAGCACAACAGGGACATTCCAAATGAAATGCCCCTGTTCTTTTGAAACTTCTGTTCGATTATATTATTTACCCATGAATTCGTCAACCTGTTCCTGAGCAGCTGCGCAAAGTTCATCCCATCCTGCTGTCTCAAGCTCACCCTTCATCTTCTCGATCAGAGCGTTTGGCTCCTGTGCTCCTGTGAAGAGTTCCGGATAGTATTTCTCGTATACAGCATTGCAGTTTGCAAGCTGAGTTGTTACTTCGCTTGTATCCATGCTGAAACCAAGAAGACCAGAACGTACTGCCGCATCGTTCAGTGCGATAACCTCATCCCACTGACTTGTCTCTTCTGTTGTCTGCTGAGAAACAATATATGTGTTGCCCTGTGTATAACCAGCAAGTGCCCAGTCTGTCTCAAGTCTCTCTACCTTGTTGTCATCTGTATACTGCCAGTCCTCGCCCTCTACACCAAAGTAGAAGAGGTCACGAAGCTTCGTATCTGTATTGATGAGCTGCAGGAGTTCAAGAGCCTTTTCCGGATTCTTGCATCCTGAGTAAATACCATTGATCGATCCCTGGATGGTCTTGTTGCACATTACAGAATCACCAAACTGAACTGCCTCACAATTTGCAATACCGAAGTTCGGTCCCCATGTTGTCTTGGCAGCGCCGCTCCATCCCTGAGCAATGAACAGCATGTGGTACTTGTTTGTATCGTCTGCAGTCGGAGCATCACCGTTGATGAGTCCTTCACTGTACATCTTGTGGATGGTCTCCAGGTTTGCCAGGATGTCCGGATCGTCAAGCGGATTGACTACTGTCGCACCGTCATCGCCGTATTTCACACCGATAACCTTGGAGCCTGAGCTGAGATCGTCAAAGTTCATGTCGATCAGAACGCTTGCACCTGCCTTTGACATGAAGAACGGAGCTGTGCCTTCGCCCTCTTTTATCTTCTGAAGTGCAGGATACAGAGAATCAAAGTCCGTAATTGCGTTGATATCGATTCCGTATTTGTCTGCGATGTCTTTATCCCATACAAAGTATTCTGTGATCGCGTTGTCCTTCATCGTCGGTACGCCATAGATCTTGGAGTCAGAAGAAACTGCTTTCCAGTAATCCTCCGGGATCAGTTCATACAGCTCCGGAGTTGTCTCCTGCAGCATATCCGTAATATCAAGGAATACACCGTTTGAAACCTCTGAGCTGAAACGAGTCTGATCTGTAAACAGGATATCGAAATACTCACCGGAGTTTGTGATAACGCTTCGTCTGTTGTCCCAGTCACCCCAGCCAACAACTTCCATATCAACATTTACACCGATCTTCTCCTCCAGATACGGATTTACCTGCTCCAGCCATGCATCATAGTTGTCCGGCATACCGTTTCCTACTGTTACCCATTTCAGAGTTACCACACCATCCTCTGATGTGGATCCGCCCTCATTTGAGTCATTTCCGCAGCCGGCCAGAAGTCCTGCACACATAGCTGCTGTCATGGCAAGCGCTACAATTCTTTTCTTTTTCATTTTTCTTTCCTCCTTGAAAATTTTTATATGTACTATCCTTTCACCGCACCAACCGTAAGACCGGAGATGAAGTATTTCTGGAAGAACGGATAGCAGCATGCAATTGGGATGATAATGATGATCGCCATAGCCATTCTGGCTCCCTCTCTCGGCATTGAATTCATATACTCAACCATAGAGATTCCCGCCGACGGGTTATTTGCCATCATTTCAATATTTCTCTGTATAGAGTTCAGCAGCGCCTGCAGAGACAGAAGCTTCTGATCTGTAATATACAGTGAGGACTGGAACCAATCATTCCAGTATCCGAATGTCAGGAACAGAGCGATCGTTGCCAGAAGCGGCTTTGCCAGAGGCAGAGCGATCTTCCCGAATATCTGGAGCTGACTTGCACCGTCAATCTGTGCGGACTCAATGATCGATTCAGGTATATTTGTCTTGAAAAACGTCTTTGCGATCACTACGTTGAAGGATGAAACACACAGCGGCAAAATCAGCGCCCATACAGTATCACGAAGATGGAGCAGCTGTGTATTAACAACATACTGTGCAACCATACCACCGTTAAAAATCATAGGTATGAATACGATCATTGTAAAAAAGTTGTTCAGTTTGTACGTATTTCTTGAAAGCACGTATCCCATAAGTGTGGTCAGCATCACACCAAGCACGGTACCTACTACTGTAACAAAAATCGATACGCCAAGTGCGCGTATGATCATCTCGCCTTCGTCAAACAGGAACTTGTACGCATCCAGAGAAAATACCTCCGGGATAAACCGGTATCCGTTCATCTGGATAGACTCTTCTGCTGAGATCGAGATCATAAATACAAATACAACCGGGATCACACAGATAAGAGCGATCAGGATAAACAGAATATTAAAGCCGATATTCGTCGGTTGTGAAATTTTATTCAGATGCGACGATTCCGCCATATCTGCATTTTTATTTTTTTTCGACATCTGTATCCCCCCTTACTATATAATTGCACTGTCTTCGTCAATCTTCTTCACGATCCAGTTTGCAAGCAGGATAGTGATGCAGCATGCTACTGACTGGAAGAAAGTAGCTGCCGAAGTCATACCTACCGGCATGTTGGACTGCAGATTGTTAAATACGAAGGTATCGATCGTTGCTGTCGTATTAAAGATCGAACCACTTGCTCCCTGTGTAAGCTGATAGAACAGACCGAAATCTGAATAGAATACCTTACCTACATTCAGGATGAACATCATGATAACGACATTTTTCAGACAAGGCAGGGTGATAAATCTTGCCTGCTGCCATTTGCTTGCGCCATCCATGACCGCCGCTTCATACAGTGTGCCATCGATACCGGAAATATTGGCAAGATAAATGACCATGTTATATCCGGTAGATTTCCACAAGTACATAAAGATCAGGATGAACGGCCAAACACCGGCTGTCATATACCACTGAATGGGATCATTTCCTGCATCTCTCAGCATACCATTGATAAGACCGTTGTCCTGATTCAGGAATGCGTCCAGGAAATATGCAGCAACAACCCATGACATAAAGTACGGGAAGAACATCAGTGTCTGATATACTTTTGATTTTCTCTTGCTCCACAGTTCGCTGATCATCATTGCCAGCGCAACTGCCAGAATAGTTCCTACTACGATAAATACCAGATTGTAAAGAATGGTATTTCTCAGGATTACAAACAGGTCGTTGGATTTGATCAGGAATTCAAAGTTCTCGAACCCCGCCCACTCGCTGTGGAATACATTATAAATAAATCCATGGCCTGCACTGATCTTATAATCTTTAAACGCGATAATAAGACCAAACATCGGAAGAAACGAGAACAAAATATACCAAATGGTAGTTGGTAAAGCAAGTATGGTCAATTCAGTATCGTTTTTGTTCCATCTTCTTTTTAGATTCTTTTTCTTTTCCTTTTCCAATTTTTATCCCTTCCCTTCCTCAAAAACTTTTCCAACCGATTTCCCTTACCGAATTCCGGTATACAATCTTCCCGGGGATCCGGATCACTTCTCCTCCTTTCTTCTCAGGGTGCTCCATGTATTTCAGTATTTTCTTTACTGCCGTCCGCCCCAGCTGATCTACATCGACCGCCACCGTGGTCAGAGGGGGATCGCTGAGCCGTGCATACACGGAATCATCAAAGCCGACGATAGAGATGTCATCCGGAACCTGAAGTCCCTTCACCCGAAGTTCCTTTACAAACCGGAACGCTGTCTCGTCACAGTTGCATACAAAAGCTGTCGGAAGTTTCTCGGGAACCTCAAGCCGGATCGCCTTACCTTCTTCATCTCGATCCGGAATGAGCCATTCCTCCCTGGGAGTAATCCCTTGTTCCAGCAGCCGGCGCAGATACCCAAGATACCGGTCTGTGATACTCGTTGTGCTTCCCATTCCCACTGTTCCCACAAATCCGATTTCTCTGTGCCCCTTCTGGATCAGAAAATCTGTAAGCTCATATGTGCTGTAAATGTTCTCCGTTACGACCGAATCCGACATGTGCGTCACGTCATAGACGTCCACATATACTTTCGGAAGATCTACTGCGTCCAGGCGCCTCTCAACGTCGCTTTCCAGGATTCCCAGAAGGATCAGCCCGTCAAAGGCTCCCGGAGCACTGAGCATCTTCAGGTCAGCCGCCAGAGTGTTGCGGTCGGGGGTCAGCATGACGCTGGAGCAGGAATGCTTTCCGAACTCGCTGATGATGCGGTCATACATTCCCATATAGAACTTACCGTCATCACCAGAGTTGAACCTCTTGCTCATCACGATCGCGATCTTTCTGGTCCGGCGTTTCCCATAATCTCTCAGTACATAGCCGTACTTATCCGCCGTCTCGAAGATCTTCTTTTTCAGCTCTTCACTTACACCGTCTTTTCCATTTAGAGCTTTTGAAACTGTCACTTTACTTATTGCCAGCTCATCCGCCAGAGTCTGCATGGAAACAGTATTCTTTACACCCATTTTGTTTCCTCACTTTCTGGTTTCGAAAATGTTTCTTAACATTTACAATTGCATTTTAGCACACTTTTTATTGTATGTATATAAAAACATATATTTTCTATAATACACACAATTCCGCTATCCGTTTTTTGTGCATGTTTTACAGTTTTATTTTTGTTAACAAACTATTTTACAACCTCAAATGTTACTTAACATTTTGTTTTCCAGTTACTCAACTATCAGCACTACAGGATCAAATGTACGCTCCTTCAGCTGAGCCATGGCACGTTCAGGATCCTTCTCGCCGCTGAGCCACATACTGTAGTCAAACTCGCAGAACCCGGAGAGGTCCATTTTGAAATTTGTCTCCCATATATTGTTCATGACCCAGGAGTAAACCGGCCTGTCGTTGTCCTCTTCCTTTCCGCCGCAGAGCCGGATGGGATGATGACGCAGTTCTCCCATATAGAAAAGAGGAGTATCTCTTACTGCGATCAGCGCTCCGCCCTCCTGACCTGTATAAGCCAGACCATCATCTGACATATAGAATTCCATGCATGTCCCAGGTATCTGATCAGTCCCCGGACGGAAGGCTTCGGAGCCCTTCTTCAGATACAGGCTGCTCTCAGGGATATTCAGGCTCAGCGGGAGGAAGATGCTTTCGATGTCAGAGGATATCGTCTTGCCCAGTTCCAGTTTGAAGTCGATCCTGGGAACTGCCTCATAGAACTTCACGATCACATCCGCATGTACGGTTCCCGGGAGGGAATAACGGAACCGCAGGATCGTAAATACTGGTCCTCTCTCCTGACATGTCACCTCTTTCAGTTCTCCTGTGTGAAGCACCGCATGGCATCCTCTCATGTTTCTGCCCATAATCCGGCGTTCCCGTTCCTCCGGGCAGCCGGCCTCTCCGCTGTCTCTGCGCACTTCCGTCACCTCATACATCGGTGTGAACAGAGGCGCCTCACCTTTTCCAAGCATCTCTCTGCCTGTACGTCTGTCTATAAAGGAAGTAATTCCCTCTCCCGGTCTGTATGCAAGGCGGAAGAAGCTGTTTTCATAGTAATAGGGGAGGTGCCAGCTCTCCGGATCGTAATCATTTACAATATCCTTCACTCTCTCCGCGCCTATATAACACTGCCGCGTATTGATCACTTCCGGACTCTTCTCTGTCTCAAAATAAGAATATTCCTTCACCTCACCGGCTGCGAAAGTATCCATGAAGCTGATCATCCTTCCACGGGGATGGGGAGATACCTGGCACGGAATCTCTCTGCCCTCTGCATCTACGATCCGGGCGTCGTCCAGCTTCAGTGTCTCGATGTAGAACTCCACCAGCTGGGGGCAGTCCGCGTCTGCCACGCCGCATGCCCTGATCTTACCGCTTGTGTTATAGTAACGGAGGATATCACCCTTTTCCTTTGAGATCTGGTTCAGGATCCGGGACGCAGCCTCGTGGGCTTTGGAGGCATAGCTGTTCTTCCTCATATCCAGGTTCAGTACCATGGTGTCATATGGGTTTGTGATCGTAGAGGAATGTCCCCATGTATGTTCCGCATAAAGCAGCAGGTTGTCCTGGGCACTCTTCCAGTACTCCGGATACTTCTCTCCCGCAGATTCGTCCAGACGTTCACACAGATGGTATCTGTGTCTTGCATCCAGATAATGCTTTACCGCGTAAGGGGTGCTTCCCACACCGTTGGCCCACCAGTCCGTCAGATCTCCCCGGTATACCGGAGCGTCCGCCAGGCTCTCCCGGATCTCCGCATACAGTTCCTGCAGACTGACCATACGGATCTCAACTTCATCGCCGTGAACTTCGTTATACTTCCTGATCGTATCCAGGATCTCCGTTGACGGCGGAGCGTTGTCGCTGAACACGCCGGATACGGACGCGATGATAAAGTTATACTTGTATCCCTGCTCTTCGCAGCTCTCCAGATACTCTGACAGATTCCGGTACAGCACTTCCTCCGGGCTGTCCGGCTGCACATCTCTTCCAAGATAGCTCTGCTGCATGTAGTTTGTCGTCTTATTGGGCTTCAGTCCCAGGACATTTCCCAGGTTGTAGTGTTCTCCGTTCCATACCAGAAGACGTCTGCCTTCTTTGTTTTCCCACCAGAATGGCGTCTGGTTCTGGAAGAGGGGATACATGCCGTGGTGACAGTGGATGTTCATATACAGGAACTCTACTCCGCTGCGGATCATTGCATCTCTGTATCCCATGGATACTCCGTTAATGTCGGCACACATGGCAGTCTTCAGATCCACTCCATGCTCCGCCAGTTCCTGCCGCCATGCCCGGAGACGCTCCTCATAGATCCCGCAGTCCAGTAGATCTGTAAAGTTCAGATAGTTGGCTGAGAGCCCCAGTTTTCCCTCTGCCGCCAGATGGTAGAACTCCTCCTTTTCCTCCTCTGATGCTGTCTTAAAAAACTCCTCTACACAGAAAAATGTCTCGCAGTTCCAGCGGAAATCCTGATATTCCGCTTTCTTCATAAGTTCAAGGACTGTATGGATATAGTCCTGCTGATTATCGATGACCCTCTCCTGAAGATCCGTGTATCCAATGTCCGTGTGTGAATGATGAACCACATATAATGTTCTGATGCTGCGTGCCATAGCTTGATTCCTCCTGTTTTTGCCTTCTTATATTCTAATTTAATTCACTCTCTAATTTCTTACAGACGCCACGATCATTTTGATCTCGCCCTCTCCCGGAACGATCCGGTAACTTCCCACAGCCGCCGGGACAATGGCTGTCTCGGCATAATGGATCTCAAAGGGTTCAAAGCTGCCGTCTGTACTCTCGATATATGCATGACTGCCGTCCACCAGGTTCATGACATGTACCGAGTCATCCATGCTGATCTCGTACGCTTCTGAAAGCGTATATCTGTATGTATCGATAAATTCCCTGTTGTGAAGACCTGTGCGCTCCACTTCTGATCCGGGGCCTTTCTCCAGCGTCACTGCCTGTCCCACCAGATTGTCATAGATCCAGTCCGTATCTCTGTCCCACTGGATATTCTTCATCCCGTGCTCGATATGGATGGGGCGCGGCAGACCGTCCAGCCCTACTCTTCCCCAGTCCCACAGCTTGAATGTGAAGATATACGGGGTGGCGCTGATCTCCAGCACCATGGTATTCTTCCCGGAACAGTGGACCGTTCCCGCAGGGATCAGGATGTGGTCGTGTTTTTTCACCGGCACTTTATTCACATATTTATCAGCAGGGAACTGGATCTCTCCTCTCTGAGCCGCATTGAGATCCCGTTCCATCTCCGCCGGATCTACATCCTTCTTTACTCCCAGATATACATATGTCTCTTCGCTCTCATCCGCATCCAGCAGATAATAGCTCTCATCCTGGGTATAATGCATTCCGAAGGTATCCTGGATGTACTCTGTCAGAGGATGGACCTGCAGCGAGAGATTGCCTCCTCCCATGGTGTCCAGCAGGTCGAACCGGATGGGGAACTCGGCGCCGAACCTGGCATGTACACGTTCTCCCAGGAGCTCATGAGGGCAGTACAGCACCAGATCCATGGCAGGCATCTTCAGCACGGTATCTCCGAACCGGAGGTTAAGGCAGTTTTCTTCAGGCACTCCATCGAAGCTCCAGGCGAAATTAGGCTGCTCCGGATCCAGGCCGAAGTTTTTCTGCATCCACTTTCCGCCCCATACGCCAGGATCAAAATAAGGTTCCATACGGAACGGTTTCCGACTGACCTGTCGAAGGCCCTGCCTGTATGCCTCTGCGGACGCCATCTTCGGATGCTGCTTTTCCTCTGTATCAAGGACATAATCGAACAGCTCATACCTCGCCTTCTTGTACCGGTCCGCAAGACGCCACTCTATAAAGAATCCCCGCTTCACTTTGGTCAGGATCGGATCATCTGTGTTCGTACAGTGCCAGTTGGGCATTCCCGCCCGATACCTGAGTTGTGCTTCCCATCTGGTCAGACTGCACCAGATCCAGATATCGGCTTCACACAACAGATCCGTCCCCAGTCCCGCCACAGCGATCACACCTTCTGTGATATCCGCCAGTTCTTCCGCCGCCTGCTGCAGCTTCTCCTCCTGGAAAAGGTCCTCTGTTTTTCTGTGGCAGATCACGCCAAACACACGGTCATCTGTAATATAGTCTGCAAATTCCCGGTTCAGTGTCTCCTCACTCTTCGCATAGTCCTCCATATCGAAAACCCTTGTCGGATCCAACTGTGCCGCAAGAGACAGAATCTCTTCTTTGTCCACCCCGGGATAGCAGTCAAAGCTGATAACGATTCTGTTCCCGCAGCCGCTTTTCCTTCTTTCTTCCTGCATTTCCCGGATCCTGCACCTCAGTTCACTGACGACAGCTGCTGTTCCATCCCAGGCACTGTCATCACAACCTTTTACATCCGTCTCCGGATGCAGCTCATAATTGTGATATCTGTTTAAGATTTCCATCTTCTTCTCCAATCCTCTCTTCCTATAGTTTTACCGTGTATTTATACCGGTTCGCGGGATAATAGCACTTCGAATACTCGAACACTTTCCCGTCCGGCAGAAAAGTCTTCCTCGTCCGGATGAATACAGGCATGTTTCCTCCAATCTGAAGATACTTTCTCACTTCTTCCGTGGGGATTGCCGCTTCCAGCGTATCCTCTCCTGAGCTGATTTTTATCCCGAACTGCTCCTCCAGATATTTGTACAACGAGCGGGTATAGCAGCTGCTCTCCAGCGGAAGTTCCACAACAGGCGCCAGATAAGTGACAGTATAGACCAGCGGTTTTCCCTCCACATCTCTCACCCGCCTGAGGCAGTAGCACTGATCTGTCAGCGGGATTTCCAGCTGCCGGGCAACTGTTTTATCGGGATACTTTTTCTTCATCTCACAGTAGGAAGTTTCCATGGTGATATTATGCTTTTTCATCTCGTCCGTAAAACTGATCACCTGATGGATCTCTTCCTCGATCTTCTCATAGACTACTTCTGTCCCGATTCCCCTCCGGCTTCTTATATATCCGCTCTGCGCCAGCCCTGCCGTCGCCTGCCTTACAGTCACACGGGACACATTATACTGTTCCATCAGTTCCTTCTCTGTAGGGAACATATCTCCTGCATTGTATTCTCCCTGTTCGATCTTCTCCTTCAGAAGATTTTCCAGCTGTATATACAGCGGGGGCGCTCCTTTTTCATAATTCAGTTCCATTGCTTTCCTCCTTCCTCTGTCAGATCATTTTCCTGTCATCACTGCCAGCAGTCCCTGCATGGCCCGGACCGACGTCTCCGGTTCCGTAACTGTCTGTATCTTCCGCTTCTCGCACTCCTGCCGGAACTCTCCTCCGAACAGATCGAAGCTCTTCGCGATCTGTCCTCCTATCACCGCCATATCCGGGCGGAATCCGTCCAGGAACGGCAGAAGAGCATCCCTCACATCCCGTCCGAACAGCCTCCAGACGTCCGCAGCCTCACTGCTGCCCGCCCGGGCCATCTCTGACAGCCGTCTGCCGTTCTCCGGATAACCAAGTATACGTCTGCTGATCCGTGCCAGTCCCCTCACAGAGAGATAATCATCGATAACGCCCTCCCTGTATGGAACAGAGTAGATCCAGCCGTTCTCCGGTACTTCGCCTCTCTGTTCCTTCACAGTCCTTCCGTTCTCGATAAATGCAGATCCGGCGCCGGTCCCTATGCAAATGCAGAACACTCTGCCGCATCCCCTGGCCGCTCCATAAAAGCTCTCTCCCAGCGCAAACGCCTCCACGTCATGGAGAAAGGTGAATGGTACGTCTGCGAGAGCAGGAAGTATACTTTTTATCTCCGGCTCGACAGGAATGCCATAGATACTGTCATACTTGCTGAGACCGCGCATAAGACTGACCCCCGCGTGATAGTCAAAGGGTCCGGGAAACGCAAATCCGACTCCCGCTGTTTCCTCACCAGGATCCTGATCCATCAGTTCCCGCAAAATCAGCGCAAAATTGACAAATATCGTCTGTATATCCTGATCTGCACATGCGTGGAATGAGCGGATCTTCCTTCTTATATTTCCATCTTCATCCGCGATACCGCCTTTGATCTCTGTTCCCCCTACATCCAGTAATATATATTGCTTCGCCACTTCTTTCAGGCAGGATTGCCCTGCCCCCTCTCCTTTCCGCTCAGACAGATTTCCCTGTTCTGCCAGCTATTCTTCTTGATGTCAAAAGCCTCTTTGCACTGTGCTTTTACCATCCTTTTATTTGTTATAACATTATAACATTAGCAACTGTTTTTCAACACCGGCAGACTTCTTTTTTCATCTTTGGCAAATTTAAATAAAATGTATTAATACAAAATATCTAATTTAACAAAAATCCTCTGTCCCTGTCTAAATTTCTAAAATCATATTGACATCAAAAATACTCTGCGGTATTTTTACCAGACACGCAGAAAAGGAGGCATAAATAAATGGAAAAATACAAAGACCCCTCTGCTCCCATAGAAGAGCGGATTTCCGATCTGATGTCCCGCATGACGGTTGAAGAAATGATCATGCAGACCGATCAGTATTTCAGCAATGATTTCACCGAGCTGGACGCGTCCGGTGATGTAACATATGTAGATATGGAGCAGCTCGACAGCCTTCTCCACGGCTGCAGCGCGGGCAGTATCCAGCCCAGGGGAATGACCCCCGCTCAGATCAACCAGGTTCAGCGCTACGCCATGGAGAAGACCCGCCTCGGCATTCCCTTTCTCTTCAGTGAGGAGGCGCTTCACGGCTTTTACAACCGACATGCCACCTGTTTTCCTCAGCAGATCGGACTTGCAGCTACGTTCAACCCTGAACTTGGCCGGAAGATGGGGCGTGCCATCGCCACAGAGGCCCGCGCCATGGGAGTTCAGGAAACCTACAGCCCTGTCATGGATCTGATCCGCGATCCCAGGTACGGACGCGCAGAGGAATCCTATGGAGAAGATACTTTTCTGTGCGCCGAATTTGCACGGGAAACGGTCATAGGGATGCAGAAAGACGATCTGGCGGCTTCAGATGCAGTGGCAGCCGAGCCGAAACATTATGTAGGTTACGGCAGTCCTGTAGGCGGCCTGAACTGTGCGCCTTCCTCTATGGGAAGACACGAAGTATTCTCCGACTGCCTGCCCGTCTTCGAGGCTGCTTTCGCAGAGGGCGGCGCTGTAAACGCCATGTGTTCCTACAATTCCATCGACGGCGTCCCGGTCTCCATGGACCACGAACTTCTGACAGAAGTGCTCCGGGACAGCTGGCATATGCCCGGATTCGTCCGCTCGGATCTGACTGCCATCGTCCGTCTCTATAACTGGCACTATGTCTCTCCTTCCAGAGAGGACGCCATCGCAGAGGGGCTGAAGGCAGGCGTGGACCTGCAGCTGTATGATTACCCTCATCAGGAGTGGCAGGAAGGTATTAAGAATCTCCTCCGCTCCGGGAAGCTTCCGGAGGAGACGCTCCGCCAGGCGTGCCGCAGAATCCTCCGGGTAAAATTCATGACCGGACTGTTCGATCACCCCTACACCGATGAATCGCTCTTCACGTCCCGTGTCCATACTCCCGGGCACCGGGAGCTGGCAGCAGACATCGCCCGGGAAAGCATCTGCCTGTTGAAGAACGAAGGCGGTCTGCTTCCCCTCTCCAAAGAGCTGAAAACCATCGCCGTCCTCGGTCCGGGTGCCGGACAGGCCATGCTCGGAGACTACACGCCTGACCATCACAGAAGCGGCATCTCTGTTCTGGAAGGCATCCAGAGCAAAGTCTCTGCGTCTACCCGGATCCTGTACGAGAAAGGCTGCACCTTCCTGGGTGACACTGCAGTTCCATTCCACTCCGGACTGCTGCGAGACGAGAACGGCGATCCCGGTCTTACCGGACGCTATTACAACGGACGGGAACCGGAGGGGGTGCCCGTGTTCGTGCGAAATGACCCGACGATCAATTTCAACTGGATCTTCGCCAAGCCGCACCCGGATCTGGACGCCAGCGCTTTCAGCGTTGTCTGGACCGGAACCCTCTCTATGCCCTCCTCATTCCAGGGCTCCATCGGGTTCAGCACCCAGGACAGCATGCGTCTCTATATCGACGGCGAACTGATTCTGGACGGATGGGGCAGCGAGAAGACCGCCGGCAGAATGGTGGATTTCTCTTTTGAGCAGGGGAGATCATATTCTGTAAAGATTGAATTTACCAATGACCAGCGAGGGGCACGTGTCATCTTCGGCTACGGAGAGGGGCAGGAGGATTTCTCTGCTGCCGTGGAGGCTGCCCGCTGTGCAGATGTAGCAGTCGTATGTGTAGGAGACAGCACAGAGACATGCGGTGAGAACTTTGACCGGGTCTCACTGGACCTGCCGGGAAGGCAGCTTGAATTTGTCAAAGCAGTCTATGACACCGGTACTCCGGTCGTTCTGGTCATGCAGACCGGGCGCCCCGTCACAGCAGTCTGGGAACACGCCCATATCCCCGCCATCCTGGAAGCATGGTTTCCCGGTGAAGAAGGCGGGCGCGCGATTGCGGATACATTATTCGGAGACAGTACGCCCTCCGGCCGTCTCCCCATCACATTCCCGCGCCATGTAGGGCAGATCCCCTGTCATTACAGCCGCAGGCCCGGCGGCGGCAGACGCTATGTTGAAATGGACTGGATGCCCCTGTACCCATTCGGATACGGCCTGAGCTATACTACATTTTCATACAGCGGGCTCACACTCTCCCGGGAAGAGATCACCCCCGGCGAATCCGTCACCGCCACATTTACAGTGGCCAATACCGGCAGCACTGCAGGCACAGCAGTCCCCCAGATCTATCTCCGGGATCTGGTCAGCTCTACCGTAAAGCCTGAACACACACTTGCCGCATTTACGAAGGTCCATCTTGCACCCGGAGAGTCCAGGACCGTCTCTCTGACCGTAGGACCAAAGTCCATGCGCACCCTGGGCCGGAACTTTCAATGGGCTGTGGAGCCCGGAAAATTCAGCGTATTTCTGGGCGATAACGCGGAAAATCTCATGATGAGACAGGACTTTGAAGTTGCGGAAGAAGGACGCATTTGACATATTTTTTATCAGTCAGCTGGACAAAACCACTTCCTTTCCTAAAAATTGGCATAGAAAAAGCGAGGGCTATTCGGTCCTCGCTCTTTCTACAAAATACGAATTAAATCAGCCAAACTGGTACATACCAGTTCTTTTCGTCTACAGGCAGCAGATCGTTTGCCATACAGACCACGCTTCCAATTGATATTTTTGTTTAGCCAAAACTTTTCATGCAGCTCTTTGGATTCCGGCATTACGCCAGGATATTTATGTGAGTTGGAGTTGATTAAGAATCGTTCCAATATCTCCATTGATACAAATTGACTTCTTTTTTATTTCATCAGGAGCAAAAGCCTCTCCGTAATTCAGACAGACATACAATGCATCTTCCCACTCGTATACCATCCGCCAGAAGCTATACTTGACTATCGCTGGCGTATTGAAGCCAACGGCTGCTTCTAAAAACAACACATTCATGTTTTGATGTCTGCGGAGAAAATCAGAATATCGCTGTGCTGCCTGATGCCATCCCACATCCTCCACAAAAGTATCATCTGCCCTGAGATTCATACTCATGGGTGCTCCGCACTTCGGGCAGTAAGGTACCAGTTCCGAAGGCACGGACATCTTCGGGGTCACGCCCTCCGGCAAAACCAGCCCGCCGCCGGCGTCAATGACATATCCCTGCGCCTCCACCATCATTCTGATGGTTTCCTCATTATCATAAGTATCCTGATGGCATGGCCTGCTGCACTGGAACAGACCGTAATCTCCCTGGGTATAAAAGAGACGCTGCCTGTCGAATCCTGCCTTCTGAAAACAGTGATCCACATTTGTCGTCAGCACAAAATAGTCCTTCTCTCTGACCAGATCATAGAGCATCTCATATACCGGTCTGGGCGCGTTCATACATCTGTTGATGTAGATATACCGGCTCCAGTAGGCCCAGTGTTCCTCCAGCGTATCGTATGGATAAAAGCCTCCCGAATACATATCCTGAAATCCATATTTCTTCTTAAAATCCGGGAAATACCGCTCCAGCCGTTCCCCTGTATAAGTAAGACCTGCAGATGTGGAAAGCCCAGCGCCGGCACCGATCACCACCGCATCGGCGCTTTTCAGCACATCCTCCAGCCGCCGGATCTTCTCCACATATGTCTCCGGCTCTCTTTTCCCCATAGTTTCCTGACCGCCTGCCGTTCTCTGTGTCAATATCTTTCTGAACATTGCATGATCCCTCCTGAAGAATTCTTTCTCCTGTGGTTTCATTGTAGTACAGAAAATGCAGGAAAAAAAGTACGCACAATTCTGTTGCTTAGTTACCTGGAAGTAACTGTTGCCGGGATCCGTCACTCTTCCCACAGTCTCTCCATGATCCCCGGAAAATCAATCTCCAGACGCCCGTCATAAATCCTGACCGGCACCCTGTCCCGGAATGTATACATCGTAATCTCAGGAGCGTCCTCCCCCTCAAACCAGTAACACATGATCTTCTCTCTCTTCCTGTCCACGATCCAGTATTCCCGTACACCGGCGTTCATGTACTTCTGCATCTTGATTCCATAATCCCGCTTCCGGCTGGAATCCGAGACCACCTCAATGCAGAAATCCGGAGCACCGTAAATACCCTTGCGGGTAATCCTCTCACTTCTGCAGATCAGGGCGATATCCGGCTGAACCATGGTCCTGTCATCACAGTCGAGCTGCACATCCAGAGGTGCAGGCAGAACACGGCACGGACCTTTATTTTCGCGTATAAACATCTTAATCTCAAACAGGAGCTCTGTGATCAGTTCCTGATGTGTAAATGTAGGTGCCTCCATGAAAGTCAGTACACCGTCAATGAGCTCCGCCCGGACATCTTCTGGCAGCTTTCTGTAATCTTCCACCGTATATTCGCCCTGCCTCCTGGTCAGATACGGCACCGTCGCCTCTCCGATCCCTTCGGGCTGATCCCCGCTTCCCCCATCTCCGAACAATACACTTTCAAGTGCGCGGAGGGTATCATAACGCGGGGATCTCGTCTCGCCGCTTAATATCTTATTGATCGTGCCAAGCGGTACACCGGACAGCTTCGACAGCTGCTCTGTCGTAAGCCCCAGCTCTTTCTTCCGTTCATTCAGCTTTTCATATAACATAGGCCACTCTCCTTTTCCCGCTCTCATCCCGTCGTATTTGCCTGATGATCCTCTGATGTATTGTCTCTATGTTTTTATGATACATCCGTTTTTGATAAAAATCAACCGTTTTATCCGTTTTCGGGTATTTTGAAAGCAATATGCGCCAACTTCGTATCTTCTCAGACCTGATGATACGAAGTTGGCGCTTTAAGCCTGCCCGGCGGCAGGCAATCTATCTGTTGAGTAAAGTAGTACCCTGCCGGTAAAATTATCAAGCCATTTCACGTTCTCCATGCCCCGTTACTCAGTAGCATTCCCGAAATATCTCCAGCACTTCATCCTTCTCCAGTTTCCGGTACCCGCCTGGTGAATAATGGCAGGACTCTGCAATATCCTTCAGCATTTTATCATTCTTTATGCCAAGTTCCCGCAGGCTTGTGGGCAGTCCGACCTCCCGTATAAACTCGACCAGTGCGTCAATTCCCGCTTCCGCCAGTTCTTCCCGTTTCTTTCCCTCAGGAGATATTCCCCAAACACGCTCAGCGAAGCGTACGAATTTCCCGATACCGTCCTCGAAAATATGCCTGTAGTAAACGGGCTGAAGCACAGCCATGCCCTGTCCATGGTTACAGTCCGTATAAGCTCCCAGCTGATGTTCCATCAGATGGCAGGTAAAGTCACATTTCTTTCCCAGCTTGATCAGACGGTTTTCTGACAGCGTGGAGTCCCAGAAAAGGTTGCTCCTCGCGGAATAATTCTTCGGATCCTGCACGGCCTGGCGAAGGTTCCGGATGACATTTCTCATCAGCGCCTCCGTGATCTCATCCGAGACATTCTGCTCATCCGGCTCGCTGAAATAGGTCTCCATCATATGTGAGAGACTGTCGAAGGCCCCTGACACCATCTGCGTTTCCGGCACACTGAATGTGTATGAAGGATCCATGAGAGCGAAGCGGGGATTGCATTTCGGGTAATCGTATCCCGTCTTTACTTTCTCTTAAGTTTTTCAGTATATACCGTCAGGTTTTTTCTCCCGTCAGAAAATTTCTTAATTCTGCCCGTTTTTCTCATTACTCTATTGATTATTTGCAGCAAATCGGATATGATTAATAAATATGAGTTTTAATTACATATTTACTCAGAATAACGAGGAGGATCATTCATTATGAAAAAGAAATTATTAGCATTATTGCTTTCTGCATGTACAGTACTGTCACTTGCCGCATGCGGGAGCAACGACTCTGGTTCTGCCGGAGGATCTGACACTGCTGACGATGCAGGAGATGGAACTGTCCAGACTGTAACAGAAGGAAAGCTTACCGTAGCTACAAGCCCTGACTTCGCTCCTTATGAGTTCTATGCCATCGGCGAGGACGGAAGTCCTACACTGGCGGGATTTGACATGGCTCTTGCTCAGTACATCGCGGACTACATGGGACTGGAACTGGAAGTGATCACTGTTGATTTTGACGGTGTGCTCAGCGAGCTGCAGACCAAGTCCGTTGACCTTGGAATGGCCGGACTGTCTCCGGATGAGAAACGTATGGGAATCATGGACTTCTCCGATATTTATTATGAAGGCGGACAGTCCCTTGTCACTGTAAAGGATAACGCTGACAAATACAATTCCGTCGAGGCTGTCAACAATCCGGATGTAACGGTGGGCGCTCAGACAGGTTCCATCCAGCTGGATCTGGCAAATACAAACAGCCCGGATGCGGATATCATCTCTCTTCCGAAAGTAACTGATATTATTTCCGAGCTGCTTGCAGGTACAATGGATGCAGCTTACATTGAGACCGTTGTAGCAGAAAGCTATCAGAAGAACTATCCGGACCTTGAGATTGTTGCCGATGTTCCCTACGATGTAGCAGGTTCCGCCATCGGTGTAGTCAAAGACAACCCGGAACTCCTGAACGCAGTGAACGAAGCCATCGCAGCTGCTCTTGAGGACGGAAGCATGGATCAGTTTGTCGCAGAAGCAAATGAGCTGGCTTCCGGTCAGACCTACGAGGGACTTCTTGACGAAAACGGAAACGTTCAGTAGTATAGGAAAGTATGACAGACTGGGCTCCTTGCCGGGAGCCCAGTTTTCTGAATGAAAGGAGTAGTCATGGATCATTTTATCCAGTTAGAAAATTTTCCTAAAATAGCTCCATATGCCGAGCTGTTTTGGCAGGGGACATTAGTAACTGTCCTTCTGGCTCTCTTCACTGTTATCATCGGCTTCTGTCTCGCACTGATCCTGGCTCTGATGAGGATGTCCAATATCCGTCCGTTTCGTGCTCTTGGCCTGGACTCTGACGGTCATCCCCGTGAGCAGGGATTTCTGGCGCTGCTGAGCCGCTTTAATCCGCTGTCTTTTATTGCTACTGCCTACGTAGAGATTATCCGTTCCACCCCGGCGCTGGTACAGATCTTTATCATCTACTACGGAGTATTCAGCATCGTTGATCTTCCCAGCTTCCAGCTCTTCGGTTTCATCCGGTTTGACCGTTTCTTCCCCGGAGTCGTTGCCCTGGGAATGAACTCCGGAGCTTATCTGTGTGAGATCATCCGTTCCGGTATCCAGTCCATCGATTCCGGACAAACTGAGGCAGCACGTTCCCTCGGACTTTCCCAGGGACAGAACCTGAGGTATATCATCCTTCCCCAGGCCATCAAAAATATCCTCCCCGCGATCGCCAATGAATTCGTTGTCATCATCAAGGAATCCGCGGTCACTTACACCATCGGTGTTCAGGATATCATGTCTGCGGTCAATGCGGTCCGCGGTGCATCATTTATCATTGTTGAGCCTCTTCTGGTGGCGACAGCTATATATTTCTGTCTCTGTTTCCCCACCTCCAAGGCCATCGCATATGTAGAAAGGAGAATGAGCCGTGGCGACAAGAGATAGTATGATCCAGGTCACCGACCTGAAAAAGCATTATAAGGGCGGCGCTATCAAAGCGCTGGACGGTGTGACTGTAGATATCAACAAAGGCGATGTGATCGCCGTTATCGGTCCTTCCGGATCCGGGAAGTCTACTTTCCTCAGAAGCCTCAATCTCCTGGAGGAACCTACCGGCGGCTCTATTATTTTCAAAGGAATAGATATCACCCGGAAGAAATATAAGAACGCAGAAGGGAAGACAGTAAAGCTGAACATTGACGAACTCCGTCAGAAAATGGGAATGGTGTTCCAGCATTTCAACCTGTTTCCTCACATGACGATCCTGGACAATATGACCCTGGCGCCAATGAAGGTAAAAGGCTTGTCCAAAGATGAAGCTGAGAAAAAGGCTCTGGATCTTCTGGACCGCGTCGGACTGAAAGATCGTGCTGACGCTTACCCGATCCAGCTCTCCGGCGGGCAGAAACAGCGTGTAGCCATCGTGCGCGCTCTGGCAATGGAGCCGGAAGTCATGCTTTTTGACGAGCCCACCTCCGCCCTTGACCCTGAGATGGTCGGTGAAGTTCTTGATGTTATGAAGGAGCTTGCAGAAGAGGGAATGACCATGGTTGTTGTTACTCACGAGATGGGATTTGCCCGGGAGGTTGGTAACCGCCTTCTCTTTATGGCAGACGGAAGACTGCTGGAGCAGGGAGATCCGAAGGAACTCTTTGACAATCCGCAGAATCCACGTCTGCAGGATTTCTTATCTAAAGTCCTGTAATATTGAGATATCTCAGATCCCGGGAACAGCTTACAGCTTTTCCCCGGGATCTTTTATTCTATGGAAATGTCCTCCGGACTATCCAATAAGTTTATCAATAAGGAGATTTTCAAAATGACAAATGAAAAACAGACTGCAATTAATGCCATCGAGGCAAAAAAGGACCTGATCTGTCAGGTCTCAGATCATATCTGGAGCCATCCGGAACTTTCCCTGCAGGAAGAAGATTCGGCATCCTACTACTGCCAGATCCTCGAACAGGAAGGATTTCAGGTTGAAAGAGGAATCTGCGGTATCCCTACCGCCTTTTCCGCAAGCTATGGAAACGGCAGCCCACGGATCGGTATCCTGGCTGAGTACGACGCACTGTCCGGCCTTTCCCAGGAAGCAGGAAGCCTGGTACAGAAGGAGATCGTTCCCGGCGGATGCGGGCACGGATGCGGACACAACCTGCTGGGCGCAGGAGCCTTCGGCGCTGCTCTCGGTGTGAAAGCCTATCTCGAAGAGACCGGACACGAGGGTACCGTCATCCTGTACGGCTGCCCCGGCGAGGAAGGCGGAGCCGCCAAAGCCTTCATGGCCAGAGAAGGTCTCTGGAAGTCTCTGGACGCCGCACTGACCTGGCACCCGGAAGATACAAATGAAGTACGCACCGGATCTTCTAACTCCTGTATCCAGATCCAGTACAAGTTCACCGGCATTGCCTCCCACGCAGCCGGCGCGCCGGAGATGGGCCGCAGTGCTCTGGACGCAGTGGAGCTTATGAACATCGGCGTTCAGTTCCTCCGGGAGCACATGAGCGATAAAGCCCGCGTACACTATGCGATCACAGATGCCGGCGGAGTCAGCCCTAACGTAGTACAGCCGAAGGCAAGCGTACTGTACATGATCCGTTCCAACCATGTAGCAGAGGCAGTACAGCTCCAGGCACGGGTAGACCGCATCGCAGACGGAGCCGCCCTGATGACTGACACCACTCTGGAACGCAAGTTTATCGACGGACTGGCCGACACAGTGAGCTGCCATACTCTGGAAGATGTCCTGTATCAGAACTTCGAAGAACTTGGTGTTCCCAGGTATACTGCAGAAGAGCTGGAATTTGCCGACAAACTGGCTGAGACCTATGATGGAAATGATCACGTCCCCGGTTTTGGAGCCGCAAATGATCCTTCGATCCGCGAGGAGGTGATCCAGCTCCAGAAAAAGGCCGGACATGCCATGAACGATTTCCTCTGCCCCCTCTATCAGGGCGAAGCATTCTCCCCGGGATCTACGGATGTAGGCGATGTAAGCTGGCTCACCCCCACCGCTCAGATCCATGTGGCGGCATGGCCCAACGGCTGCCCAGGACACAGTTGGCAGAACGTTTCCTGCGACGGCACCTCCATCGGAAAGAAAGCTGCCGTCCATGCAGCGAAGGTCATCTCAGCTTCCGCAGTTGATCTGTTCGAAGATCCGGAAATTCTGAAGAAAGCCCGGGCTGAATTTGAAAAAGCCACAGCATCCGGTTATGTATGCCCGATACCGGAAGATGCGGTTCCCACGGTACCGGATATCTGATCCTTCTACCTGCCAAGCCGTATCACATTCCACGACGCAGCATGGAGCACACTGGTCAGCTCTCCGCTGTCCAGACTGCTCCTGCTGTCTGCATTTGCCGGGGAAACCTTCTCCCTGCCCGGACCATTGACTGCCTTAAGGTCTGTATTTTCCAGGACAATGTGCTCCAGGATTCTGTATTTTCCGAAGCTTCTGACATCTGCCGTAAGTTCTACATCTTCCTCCAGATTCCGGTTGACGGCAAAGATCGTCAGTTCATCTTTCTCTCCATTATAGACTGCCGCAGACTCCACGTCTGTAACCTCATCGTGCTTTGCCGTGGCATGCTTCGTACCCGTGATCACCGGCTGAAGCGCAACGCCCCGCCCGTATCTGGACGCATGCATAAAGGGATAGAAGATGGTCTGCTTCCATGCACCGCCGGTTTTCTCTGTCATGATCGGCGCGATCACGTTCACAAGCTGCGCCAGGCATGCTATTTTCACACGGTCCGCATGTTTTATAAGGGTGATGAGCATCAGCCCCACCAGAAGAGCATCCTCAAAAGTGTAGATATCCTCCAGAAGAGGGGGCGCCTGCATCCATGGGTGATTCTCTGTAATATCCTGATCCGCCTCATTAGAATGGAACCACACATTCCACTCGTCAAAGCTCAGGTTCATGGTTTTCCTGCTTCTTTTCTTCGCCTTCACATAATCACATGTAGCAATGACCGTACGGATAAACCCATCCATATCGTCTGACTGCGCCAGGAAATCATTGCTGTCATTATTTTCATTCCCGTAATATGTATGCAGGGAAACATAATCCACGTAATCATATGTATGTGACAGCGTCACCGCCTCCCAGTCCGGGAACGTCGGCATCTGCCCGTTTGAACTCCCGCAGGAGACAAGTTCGATATTCGGATCGATAAGCCTCATGGCCTTCGCCGTCTCCTCCGCCAGCCGACCGTACTCTTCCATGGTCTTGTGTCCGATCTGCCATGGGCCGTCCATCTCATTTCCCAGACACCACACTTTGATATTATGAGGTTCCTTCACCCCATGGCTGATCCGCAGATCACTGTACTTTGTCCCGGAAGGATGATTGCAGTATTCCAGAAGGCTGCACGCCTCGGCAATCCCTCTCGTCCCCAGGTTCACCGCCATCATCACATCAGCCCCCGCTTTCTTCGCCCACTTCGCGAACTCATTCAGGCCGATCTCGTTTGTCTCCGTACTCTTCCATGCAAGTTCCAGACGCTTCGGACGTTCAGATACCGGCCCGACAGAATCCTCCCAGCAGAAGTTAGAGACAAAATTCCCGCCCGGATAACGGATGATCGGAACGTTCAGCTCCTTCACAAGTCCCAGCACATCCCGCCGGAAACCATCTCCGTCCGCCGACGGATGTCCCGGCTGATAGATGCCGCCATACACCGCCCTGCCCAGATGCTCGATAAAGGATCCGTAAATCCTGTCGTCAATGGGCGCGATCTGATATTCCCTGTCCAGAATCATTTTGGCTTTTCTGCTCATAATTGCCGCCTCCTTTTTGAAAAATGTCAGATATTTCTTTTCTTCCACATTCACCAAAATCCAGCTCAGGTATGACTAAATCATAAACAAGTAAACCTGGCGTGTTTCGTTTCAGTTCCACTAATGTATTACCGGACCTGTCATAAATCGCAGTAGGTGCCGTCTGATACGGACCGGCTGTATTGACTGACAACGTATAGCACACATTCCCTTGATTCTTTACATAATTTGCTATCACATCTTCATTTCCATGCTCACTTACCGTTGCTACATAGTATCCTAATGACCAAAAATTTCCTCCCCATAACTTTTTCTTCACTTCGGGGCATCTTGCAAATACTTCCCGTGCTGTAATACTTTTTACGATCTTAACTATTTGCATCGGACTATAGCTTGGTACTGACTGGATTAGAAAATGCACATGATCTTTATCTGTTCCTATTTCCAGAAAATATAGCTCATATCTTTTGCTTATTTCTATACATGTTTCTTTGATTACTTCTTCTACTTCATCGTCTACTACAACTCTCCGATACTTTGTCGGAAATACAAAATGATACATAAGCCTTGATACGTTGTGTGATTTGTGGATATTCTCACTCATCTACAACTTCTCCTTCCCGCTTACATTCTATCACTTTTCTAATGTATCGTTAAGCAAGTTACGATGCAAGCATCGGGGAATGTACCCTCCTATGATTCAAACCATTCCTGTTCGTCATCATATGCACATAAATCCAAAACTAATTTTTCGATATTCATCATTCTTCATCCTTTTCCCAACTTTTATTCCCAACATTAATACTATAATACATTGGGAATAAAGTTGGGAATATTTTATGCATTTATCAAAAAATTATTCCTAAAACTTATCGAAATCCTCCTGCGTGGCCATTACCGCATACTTATGCTCATCGTTCCGGCTTTCCACATACATATCATTCACCATCCCGATGGTCAGCAGATCCAGATTCCGGATGGACAGCCCCAGCTGTACGCACCGCAGGAGAAACAGGGGCGTTGTCATTTCCCGGTCAGTTGGGCGAAGTTTTTTTTAGCCTGCACATCCGTCTGGGTGTTCAGCCACCACAGCTCAATGATCTGAGGCAGCACCTGTGTTATGACGTCGTCTATGGATATCACTAACCACAAGTACGATGGCGATAAGGCCTGCGAGTCTCCCAGACTCCGGGATGAGGAAGTCAAAGAGGCGTTTGAGAAAATGCTGCAAAAATATGGCGACTCAAATCCTGTCTATACCGATGAGAGGTGGAATAAGCTGGTGGAGTCCGTCAAGGTCTGCCGGGGCGGCCACCTGATCTTCACCTTAACGGAGGACAGGGTTGTGAAGGTTACGCTCTAAAGGCATTGATTACATCACGGCTTACAATGCTTATACACCGTAAAATAACATCAAAAACAATAGATAGCCACCGCTACCATTCTGTAATCACAATAATTAATGCTTGACAGACTCCTGAGATTTCACTATAATGTTAATCGTAAAATTTGAGTGGACTTTTCCGGATTCGGTCATCTTTTTGCCACACAGCTATCTTGTGATAGCCGTGTGGCTTT
>CALWLJ010000019.1 GCA_944381495.1 uncultured Mediterraneibacter sp.
TCTATGGAAGGATTCCTGAAGAAAGTGCTGGAGCCCTTTGAGATCCAGATGGATCTGCGGGATCAGCGGTGCCGGATTGAAGGAGCGGAAGGGATGACATTTACCGCGGATGAGGCATGGACGCTGGAGGCAGTCCGCAATGTGGTGAAGAACAGCCTGGAATATACCCCCGATGGGGAAGCGCTGGAGATCTCCTGCGAGGATAATCCACTCTATACGGAGATCTCGGTCTGTGACAGCGGCCCAGGGATCGATCCGGAGGATCTGCCCCATCTCTTCGAACGGTTTTATAAAGGGAAAAATGCGGGGAGCAGCAGCTTTGGTATCGGGCTGGCTCTCGCCCAGTCCATTATGAGCCGTCAGAACGGAGTGATCCGGGCGGAAAACCGGCAGGGAGGCGGAAGCAGGTTCCGGATCCGTTTTTATAAGCAGACCATATGAAAAGTGACAGAACTGTCATTTTAGAGTCACCGGGGTGTCATGAGCCTTTGATAAGATTAGAATGTAACAGCAGGAGGGGGCGGACGGTACCGCCCGTCAGGAGGTATGTATGGAAATATTAAGAGTGGAAGATCTTACAAAGGTTTATGGAAAGGGAGCAAATGAGGTCCACGCGCTGGACCATGTATCATTCTCGATGAGGAAGGGCGAGTTTACTGCGATCATCGGATCATCCGGATCCGGCAAGTCTACCCTGCTCCATCTGATCGGAGGAGTGGACAGACCCACATCGGGAAAGGTGTATGTAAACGGAACAGATGTGTATGCCCAGAATGAGGATGCGCTGGCGGTGTTCCGGCGCAGGCAGGTGGGACTGATCTATCAGTTCTACAACCTGATCCCGGTGCTCAATGTCCGGGAGAATATCACGCTGCCTGTTCTGATGGATGGAAGAGATGTAAATGAGGAGCGGCTGGAGGAGCTGATTTCTGTGCTGAAGCTGAAGCGGAGAGAGAGACATCTGCCCAATCAGCTCTCCGGCGGACAGCAGCAGAGAGTTTCCATCGGCAGGGCGCTCATGAACGCTCCGGCTATCGTGCTTGCCGACGAGCCCACGGGAAATCTGGATTCCAAAAACAGCCAGGAGATCATGCAGCTGCTCCGCTATTCCAATGAAAAATATAATCAGACCATGCTGGTCATCACCCATGACGAGAATATCGCCCTGCAGGCGGACCGGATCCTGTCCCTGGAAGACGGGCGGATCGTGAAAGACGAGGTGATCCGGAAATGAGTATATTTTCAAAGATCACACTGCGCACTATGAAGCAGAGCCGGATGCGCACGGCAGTGACCATCATCGGAGTAATCCTGTCTACTGCCATGATCACGGCAGTTACTACATTCGGGCAGAGTTTTCTGAGTTTTCTGAGGGACTACAGCCTGACTCACGATGGAAACTGGTATGGAGTGGCGGAGTATGTCAGTGATGAGCAGCTGGAAGAGATCCGAAGCGACAGTCAGGTGGAAATGGCAGCGGCGTCGGATATTCTTGGTTATGCGGAGTTTGACGCTCTGACAAGTGAAGAGATACCATATCTGTATATCCAGAGCTTTTCAGAAGAGCTGTTTGATGTATTCCCGATCCAGCTGCAGGAGGGGCGCCTCCCGAAAAATGAGCATGAGGTAATCATATCGTCTTATATGCAGGCTAACGAGCGGGAAGGCCAGACCACACAGGTGGGAGATGTACTGGAGCTGGAAGTAGGAGACCGGATGTGGGAAGGCCAGCGGCTGACTGCATATGAAGGATTCATGGGAGAAGCATATGCCAGGGAACAGGGTGTAGAGCCAGAACATCTGGAAAATACAGAGCCTATGTCCTTTATCGTAGTGGGAATCTACAGCACGACTCCCAATATGCATTACGGGACAGTGAGTTATCAACTGATCGCCGGACCGTCCTCTTCCGGAAGCCTGTCCGAATATCACGACGTGTATCTCCGGACACAGAATCCGGCGGATATTTATGATTATATGGATACCATTGAATGTGATGCGACATCTACCAATGAATCTCTGCTCCGCTGGTACGGGGTGGCGGACAATGACAATCTACAGGGAATCCTGACAGGACTGTGCGCCATTGTCATCGGCATTATCATGGTGGGCGCAGTCTCTCTGATCTATAATGCGTTTTCCATTTCTCTGAGAGAGAGGACCGTGCAGTTCGGACTCCTGGCCTCTGTGGGAGCTACGAAACGGCAGCTGAGCCGTTCTCTGAGGTGCGAGGCTTTGATTGTCAGCTGTATCGGAATCCCGGTTGGGTGTATTGCAGGAATCGCGGGGATCGGGATCACCCTTCATTTCATCGGCACAGGGCTTACAAACTGGTTCTACGGAGAGACGATGGAGATCCCCCTTCAGATCTCCTGGATTTCCGTGCTTGCGGCGGTTGCAGTAGCATTTGCCACAGTGATGATCTCGGCATGGATTCCCTGCCGGAGAGTGCGGAAGATCTCGCCTATCGAAGCGATTCGTTCGGCTCAGGATATCCGGGTCAGGGGAAAAGAAGTGAAGACGTCAAAGCTGTTCTACAGGATCTTCGGTCTGGAGGGCATGCTGGCTCAGAAGAACTACAAGAGAGACAGGAAGAAGTACCGGAGTACGGTGGCGTCCCTGACGATGAGCATTGTTCTGTTCGTGTCGGTTTCCTCTTTTGGAAAATATATGGTAGACACAGGGAGCTTCGTGCTGGAGATGCCTGACGTACAGGTGATATGGCGGGTATCCAGCGGAGAGCTGGAAAGCGCCGGGGGAACGGACGCAGGTGAAGGGGATGCGGAGAATGCCAGCCCTGAGAATGTCGGTGAAGAGAATGCTGACGGAGAAAATATCGGTGACGTAATCGCCAGTGGAAAGAAAGTCAGTGGACAGGTGAAGCGGCTGGCAGAGAAGTACGAAGATGTGACGCTGGCGCAGGAGTACAGTATGCCTTACAATCCGGTGCAGATTGCAGGCGGGGCCGGCAGTCTGGACGAGAGGTTTATGCAGTATGGATATGGATGGACGGATGACAGCGGCAGGAATATGCTGTACGCCGGTCTGATGATCCTTCCGGACCAATTGTTTGAAACTCTGAATGGAGCGGAGAAGGCCAAAGATACAGACGGTCTGCCTGTCCTGTACCCGTCGTCTCTGCGGGTGTACAACGGAGATACCCAGCGTTATGAGCGGGTGCCTGTATTTGCAGACTCATCGGAGAGCGGGGAAATGGAGATGCAGTATGCAGAGTATGATGAGGATGGCGATGTGACTGCCTGTCCGCTGGGCAATGTTGTGCTTCTGGACAGCTATGACAGACTTCCTTCCGGCGTTTCTGACGATTCAGGCTACAAGGCCCTGCTGCTGACCAGTGAGAGTGCGTATGAGCAGTATCTCGGTGATCAGGAAGAACTGCTGGGCCGGCTCTGGTATATCGGAATCCAGTGTGCCGATCACGCCGCAGTATGCCAGGATTTGTCTCAGGATGTGGAGCAGAGCGGCATTGCAGGAAGCGTGTATGATAATGCTCAGAGTTATGAACAGGATCGGCAGGTGATGACAGCCATCCGTGTTCTGTCTTACGGATTTATCATCCTGATCTCCCTGATCGCAGTGGCAAATGTGTTCAATACCATTTCTACAAATCTGATGCTCAGGCGAAAAGAGTTCGCCATGCTCCGTTCTGTCGGAATGCAGAAAGGCGGATTCCGGAGGATGATGTGCTACGAATGCCTGATCTACGGACTGCGTTCCATCCTGTATGGAGTGATCCTGTCCCTTCTGGTCAGCTTCATGATCTACCGGGTGCTGGCCGGAGGAGTGGATACAAACTATATCGTGCCGTGGGAATATATCGGGATCGCCGTGGTGTGCGTGTTCGTTGTAGTGGGATTGACCATGATCTATACGATGGGGATCATACAGAAGCAGAATATCATAGAAGAGCTGAAGATGAACTGAGAAGTGTTTCAGGCATCCGGCAGGGGCGAAGTGCTGCTTCGGCGTCCCCGCTTTCGCTCGGGAGTGGAACGCAGCGGTACTAGGGCTGCAAAGGACGCAGCCCAAGGACCGGCGTTCCACTACGGGCCTTCGAAGCAGCACTTCGCCCCTGCCTGGAGACTGAAATGGGTCAGCTGGTGTTGGAAGTCGGAAGAGTGCCTGGAAGGCTTGGCACAATATCAGGGATTATCTGTAAACAGACAAAATTATTGAAAGCCTCTTTTTTTCTGGTATAATAAGGGCAAATGGAGGAAATGATTATTATGAGTGTTCAGTCAGACGTAGAAATGCTGTCTATTCAGGCGTTGGAATATTATGCTAAAAAGCACAATATTACTGAAGAAAAAGCATTTAGTCTTTTTTATAAACATCAAGTATTTGAAAAAATTCTGATACAGCATGAGACGCTTCATCAGCTAGATATTGATGATACATTCCAATATGTTGAAGAAATTATGTCTGAAAATGTACCGGAATTAATCCTTTTTCATGGGTCTAACATTGCGTTTAATAAGATTGATCTGAAAAAATCTCATAACCGACGAGATTTTGGACGAGGGTTTTATTGTACTGTTCTGGAGAGTCAAGCGTCAGAATGGGCTCATCGGCTTTTTCTCCGTTACCATACGGGAGGACGATATGTCTATCGTTACATATTTCGTCAGACAGAGGAGTTGAGGGTAAAACATTTTCCGGCATTAGATAAGGAATGGCTCGAGTTTATCAAGGAGAATCGGACTAAGGGCGGTATTCAGCATAACTATGATGTAGTAATCGGACCTGTTGCGGATGATAATACTATGGAGACTGTTCAATTATATTTATCGGGTATTTTTAGCGCAGAGGAGGCAGTCGAAAGACTTCGGTATAATAAGGTTAATAATCAAGTTTCTTTTCATACGTCACTTGCTTTGGAGCACCTGACTTTTGAGTCTCGTAAGGAGGTGTAAACATGGAGGGGAAATATTTTTTCAATGGGAAAGATATCACTATGAATCTGTGTATTCAGATTCGTGATGTGATTGATATTATAAAAGAAAAGAGTCATCTTTCTTTTCCGGATGCAGTGGGTGCTTTTTACCATTCACAGACTTATAAAGCACTACAGAATACAGAAAATGCTTTATGGGCGGAATCCGCCGGATATATTGCAGACTGTTATTATGAAGAGCAGGAGAAAAATAAAGCAAAGGATTTATAGAATAGCGCTTTATCAAATATGAAAAAACGGAAGAAATCTACCGAACAGGTGAGGTTTCTTCCGTTTTTTTTGTTTCATCAAAGGAAAAGCTCGTTTTCTTTTCTTACGGAACAGGCTTTTTTGATCGCCAGTGATGCGGCGGCAACCATTGCGGCGTTTACTTTGCGGGCGGACTGGGGACATTCTGCTACGCAGCGCATACAGGAAATACATTTTTTGCTGTCGGTTGCTTTCGGATTATCTTTGCTGATCGCGCCTACAGGGCAGTTGTCGGCACAGCGGCCGCAGCTGATACATTTGGAATCTGCCTTGGGCACAAGTCCGCCGCCTCCGGCTTTTTTATAAGGACGGTTCCCGGGAATATCAGGGCTGGAAAGGTTGGCTGGATCCTTCTGGATTTTGGCAAGGATCTTCTTTGCAAAATCGCGCAGAGAATGGCTGTCCTGTTCATCCGGACGGCCTTCCGCGTACTGGTGCATGATAGAGTGCTCCGCAATGGCGGCTATGCCTGCGACCACCCGGAATCCGCTCTTCTGTGCGGCGTCGTTCAGTTCGATCAGGGTATCTTCATACGCCCGGTTTCCATATACACAGACGATCACACCCATAGCCTGACAGGCCTGTATCTCTTCCAGTCTCTGGACGGCGGGAGCGGGGACGCGGCCTCCGAAAGAAGGCACTGCGATCAGAGCAATGTCATCTTGTTTTAACCGAATGGATCCAAAGTCGGTCCTGGGATCTGACAGATCGATCTTTTCAACAGGCTTCCCCCATTCAGAAGTTATGATATCTGCAACTTTTTGTGTACCCCCGGTAGGGCTGAATATAATCTGTACAACACTCATGTCTGTTACCTCCTGTAAAATTTAGATTTACATCAATTATAATAATTACAAGATGTAGTGTCAATATTTACAGCTTATCAAATTTGAAATATAATGATAAAAACACTGTGGAGAGAAATAATCACAGGAATCAGCAGATGGAAAATTGTGAAAGCGAGGGAATAATATGCATATCAGTGCAAAATGTTCAGTGGCGGTCCATTGCCTTATCTTTATTTATGAATATGGAGAAAAAGCAAAAGTGACCAGTGAACTGCTGTCCCGTTCCACCGGGATCAATCCTGTTACGATCAGAAATATTCTCAGTTCACTGAAAAAGGACGGTATTATAGATGTGAAATCCGGAACAGGCGGAGCAACGCTGAAATGTGCCCCGTCTGAAATAACTTTATACCGGGTATGGAAGGCTATAGAGCCGGATTTTCTTGCGAAGCTGATTGGTGTTCATTCCACACCCTCAGAGCTGTGTCCGGTAGGGAGAAATATCCATGATGTGCTGGACAGTACTTATCAGAAGATACGGGACGATCTGAGCAGCGGTCTGAGCAGCATTACGCTGGAAGATGTGCTCAGGGAATATCATGGCGCACTGGAAAGAGAGGATAAATCCGTTTTTTAATTAAGCTTTTCTGCCTCTGTATCTACAGTCGCTGCCGGATATTTACATCTCAGCTTCTATCCTCCCCCTGTTCATCCGGATCACGCGGTTAAACTCACATTTACCGGAATGATCCCCATGAGAAGCCACTACAATTATCTTGTTTCTTTTGTGGAACTCATTGAGGATCCGATATACATTTTCCAGATTCTCATCATCAATGGCATTGAAAGGTTCATCCAGCAGAAGTATATCAGGATCCTCCATCATAGCCTGGATCAGCGCGAGGCGCTGTTTCATTCCAAGGGAGAACGTCCTGACTTTTTTGCTGCGCTCTTCATAAAATTATCTTAATATTTCTTTATGTTTAATTTTTGTTGGAATGAGTTTAGAAAGGGTGATACAGAAAATAAAAGAAACCCGGAAAATGTTGATTTTCCGGGCTTTTGAGAGGCGCAGACCGGATTTGAACCGGTGAATCAGGGTGTTGCAGACCCACGCCTTACCACTTGGCTACTGCGCCTGAGCACTTAGCGACCGTCCTTTGGCCGCCTACGTGTGATATATGAATAGTTTATTCATATACCTTCTGCATTATACCAGAATATTTCTTATCCGTCAAATGAATTTTGGAGTGGCTTTTGCTTATCGGATTTCTTCTCTGGCATATTTGTCTGCGAAAATCAAATCCGCTGATTGTAGGGGACGGCAGTTCCTGTGCAATTATGCCTTTCTGTATTTTTTTATGTAATATACGATAAAAGCTGCCGCTGTCAGGATCCAGGTTACCGGATAGCTGTAGATGATGGCCGGGATCGTCGGTGAGATATGCATGACGCCGATCAGCCAGATAATACGGAAGACACATACACCGAACAGTGTGATCACTACTGGAACGATAACATCTCCTACCCCTCTCAGGGAGCCGGCCAGAATTTCGATAAAGACGTAGACGATATACCAGGGCATGATCAGCTGCATCATTTCGGAGCCGATCCGGATTACCGAAGTGTCCGTGGTAAAGAGCCGGAAGAAGAGACTGCGACCGAATACCAGGATAATGACAAGCACCGTTGAAACTGCAAGATCAATAAGGAGGCATACAAGGGTGCTCTTTCTTACCCGTTCCATTTTTCCGGCGCCGTAGTTCTGCCCTACAAAGGTAGTGATGGAGATACCAAAGGCTGTACTGATCATCCAGAAGAGAGCGTCCAGTTTGCCGAAGGCAGACCATGCGGCTACAGTATCGGTTCCAAATGAGTTGATGGCGGTCAGGATTGCTATGTTGGTGATGGCAAAGAGGATAGATTCGAATCCGGTAGGAAGCCCCATCTTCAGCTGGCTGGCCAGCATCTTTCTGTGGAACCGGATCTGGCGCAGGTGCAGTTTCAGGAGACCGTCTGCACGGATCAGACGGAAAGTGACCAGACCGGCGCTGACAGCCTGGGCAATGAGAGTGGCTATTGCCACACCCATGACTCCCAGGTGGAATACTACTACAAAGGTGATATCCAGCACGATGTTGATCAGACAGCAGACGATCAGATAGTAGAGAGGGCGTCTGGAGTCGCCTGTAGCCCGAAGGATACTGGAACCCATGTTGTAGATGAGCACGAATATAATCCCTGCAAAGTAGATTCGAAGGTATATGGAGGATCCCTCTATGGTTTCGGAAGGCGTGTTCATCAGGCGGAGCATGGCAGGTGTAAGCAGGATGCCGGCAAAAGTCAGTATGATCCCTCCTGCAACGGCAATAGCGTAGGCATTGTGCAGTCCTTCATTAGCGGAACGGACGTCTTTTGCCCCGGTGAACTGGGCGATGGTGATGGATGCGCCGGAGGAAAGTCCTGTGAAGAACCCTACTACCAGAGATACGACCTGGGCGGAGGATCCGCCTACACTGGCTAATGCCTCCGTTCCTACAAACTGTCCTACGATCACAGTATCAATGGTGTTATATAACTGCTGAAAGAATGTTCCAAGCAGGATGGGGAAAAAGAAGATCAGCAGCTGTTTCCAGATTACGCCCTCAGTGATCTGATTCTTTTTTTTGGCTGTCTCAGTCATGATTTTCAATTCCTTTCATGGCAATCTGCCCTGTCGGGCCGCTTTTTCATGTCTTTACAGGTCTCAGAGTCATACCCTTCATTTCTGCAGGAAACGCATGACCTTTTGACCCTGGCAACATCATATATTATCATCCCTGCAGGATTTTACAATAGGAAACTGAAATTTGTTTACGGTTTGGGCGCAGGGTGCTATAATGTCAATATTGACAGCAGAAAAGACGGGTATGGGGGCCCTGTTTTTCTGTGGAGAATATATCTATTTGAAGGAGTTTTTGGTATGGAACTTACAACAATTCGTGAATTATTTAAAAACAGGGAGGCATATCTGGATCAGAAAGTGACCGTTGGGGGCTGGGTACGCAGCATCCGCGATTCCAAGACATTTGGATTTATGGTACTCAATGACGGATCCTATTTCCAGACTTTGCAGGTCGTTTATCATGATAAAATGGAGAACTTTGCAGAGATTTCCAAGCTGAACGTAGGTGCGGCTGTTATTGTTACCGGAACACTTGTGGCGACGCCCCAGGCGAAGCAGCCTTTTGAGATCCAGGCAGATGAAGTTCAGGTGGAAGGTGCGTCCGCTCCGGATTATCCTCTGCAGAAGAAACGGCACAGTTTCGAATATCTCAGGACAATTTCTCATCTCCGCCCCAGAACGAATACGTTCCAGGCAGTATTCCGTGTGCGTTCCCTGGCAGCTTATGCAATCCATAAGTTTTTCCAGGAGAGAGGATTTGTCTATGTGCATACTCCGCTGATCACTGGCAGCGACTGTGAGGGCGCGGGAGAGATGTTCCGGGTTACAACACTGGATATGGAAAATATTCCGAAGAATGAGGACGGTACGGTTGACTACACGAAGGATTTCTTCGGAAAGGAGACAAGCCTGACGGTCAGCGGACAGCTAAACGGCGAGACTTACGCCCAGGCGTTCCGCAGCATTTATACATTTGGACCTACGTTCCGCGCGGAGAACTCCAACACAACGAGACATGCGGCGGAGTTCTGGATGATCGAGCCGGAGATCGCGTTCGCTGATCTGGACGATGATATGGAGCTGGCGGAGGATATGCTGAAGTATATTATCAACTATGTTCTGGAAAACGCACCGGAAGAGATGAATTTCTTTAATTCTTTTGTAGACAAGGGACTGCTTGACCGGCTTCATAATGTAGTAAACTCGGATTTTGCCCGTGTGACTTATACAGAGGCAGTTGATATTCTGGCTAAGAATAACGATAAGTTCGAATATAAAGTATCATGGGGATGTGATCTTCAGACCGAACATGAGCGGTATCTGACGGAGCAGGTATATAAGAGACCGGTGTTTGTGACGGACTATCCGAAGGAGATCAAGGCCTTCTATATGAAACAGAATGATGACGGCAAGACAGTTGCAGCAGTGGACTGTCTGGTGCCGGGAATCGGCGAGATCATCGGAGGAAGCCAGAGAGAGGACGATTATGACAAGCTGCTGAACCGTATGAAGGAGCTTGGCCTGAAGGAAGAGGACTATCAGTTCTATCTGGATCTGAGAAAATACGGCTCTACCAGACATGCAGGATTTGGTCTCGGATTTGAGCGCTGTGTGATGTATCTGACAGGTATGTCCAATATCCGTGACGTAATCCCGTTCCCGAGAACGGTAAATAACTGCGAACTGTAATGTTCGATCCGCGGCGGTTTTACCTGTGCTGCGCAGGAAGAGAGAGGTGCTGCCCGGCGGAAAGCAATCCGCCGCGGCAGCATCTTGCGTGATAAGCCCGGTAAACAGCAATGGTGCTGCCGGACATGGTATCATGGCAGAGCCGGATAGGGGAAGCGAATCTTCTTCTATCCGATTTATTATATACAGACAGGAGGAGCTTATGAGATTTATCCATATTGCTGACGTTCATCTTGGCGCGGAGCCGGATGCAGGGAAGGCATACAGCGGGCAGAGACCAAGAGAGCTGTGGGATACTTTGGAACACGTGATTAATATCTGTGAGAAGGAGCAGACGGATTTACTGTTGATTGCCGGAGATCTGTTTCACCGTCAGCCGCTTATGCGCGAGCTGAAGGAGGTTGACTATCTGTTCTCAACCCTGACTCATACTCAGGTTGTTCTCATTGCGGGCAATCATGATTATATACGGAGGGATTCCTATTATCGGACATTTGAGTGGAGCGAAAATGTGTACCCTCTTTTCGGGGAGAATCCGGAGTATGCAGATTTTCCGGAGCTGGACACTGCGGTGTACGGCCTCAGTTATCACCGAAGAGAAATCCGGGAGCCTTTGTATGATCGTTTTCAGGCACAGGGGATAAGGCGGCATGAGATTCTTCTGGCTCACGGAGGAGATGAGAAGCATATTCCCTTCAGTGCTGCCGCACTTGAGAGGTCAGGATTTGACTATGTGGCGTTGGGGCATATTCATAAGCCGCAGGCGGTCCGGAAGAACCGGATTGTTTATGCAGGAGCGCTGGAACCGGTGGATGTGAATGATGTCGGGCCCCACGGGTATGTGCGGGGCGAGATTTCCGGGGAGGAGACGAGGGTGCAGTGGGTGCCCTGTGCAAAACGCAGATATATCCATTTAGAAGTAACTGTGGAGGAAGAGGATACTCTTGGCAGTCTGAGGCGAAAGATCAGAGAAAAGCAGGAAGAAGAAGGAAATGAAAATATTTACAAAATAATATTAAAAGGACACAGGAGCGAGGATTTCTCTATAGATATCCGGGATATCTGCGACAGCGGAAATATTGTGGAAGTATCGGATCAGACAATCCCTGCACTGGATCTGGAGAAGATCCGCAGGGAGAATCAGGGAAATCTGATCGGGGCATATATACGCCGGTTTGAGAACTGCAGGCCGGGAAGCGTAGAATATCAGGCATTGTGCGAAGGAGTGGAAATTCTGCTTGCAAACCGCAGGGGGTAAAAAATATGGTCATAACAGAACTGTACATAAAGAGTTTTGGAAAATTTACAGAAGAGCATTTCCGGCTGCATGACGGCGTGCAGGTCATATACGGGGAAAATGAATTCGGAAAGTCTACGATCCATGCCTTTATCCGTGCCATGCTCTTCGGTCTGGAGCGGGGCAGAGGAAAGGCTGCTGCAAAGGATAATTTTATCAGGTATGAGCCCTGGGATAATCCGGGCAGTTATTCCGGGGTTATGAGATTTGTGTGCGGAGGCAGGAGCTTCCGGCTGGAGAGGCGGTTTGACCGGGGCGGAAAGTCTGCTTCCCTGATCTGCGAAGATGACGGGGAGGAATTGTCTGTAGAACACGGAGACCTGGATGTGCTGCTGGGCGGGATGAGTCCTGCGCTTTTTGACAGTACGGTATCGGTCGGCCAGCTGATGGCAAAGCCCGGGCAGGGTCTGGCAGAGAGTCTGAAAAACTACGCTGCCAATTATTATGAGACCGGCGGAGAGATTGATCTCAACGGTGCGTTGTCAGACCTCCATGAGAAGAGAAAAAATGTGGATCGTCAATTCAGACAGGCCGTCTCTGAGCGGGAGGAACGGCGGGGCAGACTTCTGCAGGAGTGCAGATATCTGGAAGACGATATGGACAGGCTGCACAATGAATATGAGAAAAATGCCAGGGAATGGAAACAATATAAAAAAGAGGAAGAAAAGCCAAAAGATATGGTTTTGCCTGGAGGCGAAGAAAAGGAAGCAGAGGAGAATACGTCTGTGGACAGCGCCCGCAGCCTGCTGTCTGCCGGGACGGCAGGAGTACTGATCGGAATCATTGGCACCGCATGGGGCGCGTTTATGGGGGGAATGAACCTGACAGGGCAGGGACTGCCGTTTATGGCTATCGCCGGAGTAATATTTGTGATCGGGCTGCTCCTTTTGGGTGCAGGAATATCTTCCTATATAAAAGAAAAAAAGAGCGAAGCCAGACGGAAAAAGAACAGCAACTTTACGGAAGCACGGGAAGATGACGTGAAAAAAGAGGCGGGAGAGTGTGAGGAAAAGAAACGTATTCGCTGGGAGATGGAACGAATCCGCGCAGAGTGGAAGGAAAAAGAAATACGGTGCAGCAATCTGAAAGAACAGTATGATGAGATGGGCCCGGGGGAAGAAGAAAAAGCACTGGAGGAAACAAGACGGGCTCTTGAGCTCGCAGAGGAGCAGATGAAAATTGCCGCCCGGGAGCTGGGCGGACAGACAGCAGGACTTCTGAATCAGAGGGCTTCAGAAATATTTTCAGAGCTGACAGAAGGAAAATACAGAAGTATGAACGTAAGCGAAGAAAACCAGATATCCGTCTGGGACGGCATCCGCAGAATTCCAGCTGAACGGCTGAGCAGAGGCACACTGGAGCAAGTATATTTTGCCGTGCGGATGGCAGCGGCAGAGATCCTGCAGGACGAAGAGATGCCCCTGATCCTGGATGAAACATTTGCATTTTATGATGAGAAAAGACTGAATTGTGTGTTAAAATGGTTGAGCAGGCAGCAAAGACAGGTTATAATATTGACTTGTCATAAGAGGGAAGAGGAAATTTTAAGAAAATTCTGATAGATATAATTGTAAAACCTGCCACTTTTTGAGGAAGGAAGAGATACATGAAGATAGAATTGCCAAGAAAGGTGATTATGATCATTAATAATCTGCAGCTTCACGGCTATGAGGCATTTGCTGTGGGGGGATGTGTCCGTGATTCTATTCTGGCCAGGCGGCCTCAGGATTGGGATATCACCACGTCGGCCAGACCGGAGGAGATCAAGCGGCTGTTTCGAAGGACGGTGGACACCGGGATCGAGCATGGTACGGTGACAGTCCTGCTGGGCAAGGACAGTTTTGAGGTTACTACTTACCGGGTGGATGGAGCCTATGAGGACAGCAGACATCCCAGTGAAGTACGGTTTACGAACCGGCTGGAGGAGGATCTGAAACGGCGTGACTTTACGATCAATGCCATGGCGTACAATGATGATGTGCGGCTGGTGGATGCCTTTGGCGGTATGCAGGATCTGAACCATCATCTGATCCGGTGTGTGGGAAACCCGGTGGAGCGTTTTTCTGAGGATGCTCTGCGGATCCTGCGGGCAGTCCGTTTCTCTGCGCAGCTCAATTTCCCTATTGAGCCGGAGACGGCGGAGGCGATCAGGAAACTGGCGCCGAATCTGAGAAATATCAGTGCGGAGCGGATACAGGCGGAGCTGGTCAAGCTGCTGGTGTCTCCTCATCCTGAAAGGCTCCAGGATGCATATGAGCTTGGCATTACCCGGATCATCCTTCCGGAATGGGATGCAATGGTCGGCGTGGAACAGAATACGCCGCATCACAAATACGATGTTGCGGAGCATACGCTTCGGGCGATGAAGAATGTGAAGCGTGATAAGATCCTTCGGCTCACCATGCTGTTCCATGATATGGGCAAGCCGGCCGTAAGGACAACAGATGAGAATGGGCGGGATCACTTTAAAGGCCATGCTCTTGTCAGTGAGGAGCTGGCCCGCAGGATCCTGCGCCGTTTGAAATTTGACAACGAAACGATCCGCATTGTCACCCGCCTTGTCTGCTATCACGACTACCGCGTGGAGGCGACGCCGAAAAACGTCCGCCGGGCCATGAACCGGATCGGCGTAGATCTGTTTCCTTATTATCTGGCAGTACGGATGGCAGATGTGAAAGCGCAGAGTCCCTATCAGAGAAGAGAAAAGATCGAAAATATTGTTGAAATGCGCCGGCTTTACCAGGAAATCCTTGAGAAAAAGGAGTGCATCACCCTGAGACAGCTGGCGGTGAGTGGACGGGATCTGATGGATCTTGGCATGAAGCCGGGGCGTGAACTGGGCAGTATGCTCAGTGAACTGCTGGAGTATGTGCTTGATGATCCGGAGCGCAATAAAAAGGAGATCCTGTGTAATTATGTAAAAGAAAAGCTTGAACTGTAAGCATACTCGGGCTGTCCCTTTCATAGATTAGAAAGAACCAGCATAGCAGTCTGCGTGTCCTGAAATGCAGCTGCTATATCAGACAAAAAGGAAACAGGGGGCAGCCATGAGAGAGTATGAACTGGAAGTGTTGGAACACTATGATATGGAAGTCAGAGGCACCCGAAGAATCAGGGGTGCGTTTTTTTGCGAAACAGATAAGGGAACAATGCTGCTCAAAGAGACCCGGATATCAGAGCGGCGCGCTTCCCTGCTGTATTCAGTCCTGGATCATCTGGAGAAGGGGCAGGAACTGAAGGTTGATACACCGGTTTTCACCCGTGATCATGAGCTCCTTGTTATTTCTCGCGATGGAACAAAATACATGATGAAGAAATGGTTTCCGGGAAGAGAATGTGAAGTACGCCGGGAAAATGATCTGACCACAGCGGCAGAATCTCTGGCCAGGCTGCATTTGAAATTAAATGAAAGCAGTGCGGGAGAGATTGTCCCTGATCCTCCGGTGCACAGGGACCCGTTGGAGGAACTTCTGAGACATAATCGGGAAATGAAGAAAGTGCGCACCTTTATCCGCGCCCGCGTGGCAAAGAATGAATTTGAGTATTTGTATCTGGAGAGCTTTGAGAAAATGTATGCGCTGGCGGACCGTGTGTTTGCGCTGATGCAGGACTCGGGCTGCATGGATCTTTATAATAAGTCTATAACGGAAAAGACGATGGCCCACGGAGACTACAATTATCATAATGTCCTGATGCTGGCAGAGGGCACGGCCGTAACGAATTTTGAACATATATGTGTGGATATACAAGTGAGGGATCTGTACTATTTCTTAAGAAAAACAATGGAAAAGTATCATTGGAAACAAAAAACTGGACAGAATATTTTGAGGGCATATGAAAATATCAGACCTCTTTCTGTATCGGAGAGAAATTTTATCGGCCTTTTCCTTGCCTATCCTGAAAAATACTGGAAGATCGCCAGCGGATATTATCATTCCAATAAAGCGTGGCTTCAGGAAAAAAGTGTGGAAAAACTCAGAACGGCCATCCGTCAGTCAGAAGAAAAATACCGTTTCCTTGAGAACGTATTTTCCTTGAAAATCCTTTAAAATCGGGCAGAAAAATCTTTTAATACGGCCCTGAAAAATCTTGACAAAGACATATGAAACCGTTATAACATACATAAGGGTGATCCCTGTATGTGCAGGAAAGGGGACCTTAATAAGAAAATCAGATTGTATTCGGTACAATAAAGGAGGAATTATCCATGAACAAAACAGAATTAGTAGCAGCTGTAGCAGAGCAGGCAGAGATTTCCAAAAAAGATGCGGAGAAAGCTTTAAAGGCATTTGTTGATGTTGTTACAGAGCAGCTTAAAGCAGGAGATAAAGTTCAGCTTGTTGGATTTGGAACATTTGAAGTAAGCGAGAGAGCTGCAAGAGAGGGAAGAAATCCACAGACAGGTGAGACAATGAAAATTGCTGCAAGCAAGGCTCCGAAGTTCAAAGCAGGAAAGGCTTTAAAAGACGCGATCAACTAATTCCGGATTTGCTCGAGGAATAAATATCTGAAAATCAGGCACTTATAATGCTGGTGTCCGGCATTGTAAGTGCCTTTATACATGGAGGGAAATATGCGGTTAGACAAGTTTTTAAAAGTGTCCAGACTGATAAAAAGGCGGACTGTGGCAAACGAAGCCTGTGATGCAGGGCGTGTTATGGTAAACGGTAAGGCGGCCAAGGCGTCCGTGCAGGTAAAGACAGGGGATACCATAGAGATTCAGTTCGGAACAAAGGCAGTCAAAGTGGAAGTGCTTGATATCCAGGATACGACGAAAAAGGAAGAGGCAAAAGATCTTTTCCGGTACATCTGAATCATAACCCGCTGTGAGCTGTCATAACCTCGTACATTTTTTCATATATATCAGATGGGGACGCCGCGCAGGAAGGCAGAGGCATTCTTGAATCAGAATGAAGAAAGGGGAGCTGGCAGATGGAGGAACAGCGGATAGCAAAGGCACATAAGCTGGTCGTAAATAACAGAAAAACAAGTATGGTGACAGGAGTGCTGGATGTCCTGTCCTTTGATCTCAACGAAATATTGCTGGAAACAGAACAGGGAATGCTCATGGTGAAGGGGACAGATCTTCATGTTAATCGTCTGAGTGTTGAAAAGGGAGAGGTGGATCTGTCCGGAAATATTGACAGTATTGCATATTCAAGCGTATCACAGACAGGGCATCAGGGGGAAGGATTCCTGTCTAAGCTTTTTAAGTAGGTGATGATCCTGTGATATTCGGAATCGGAAAGGAAGCTGCTTTTTTCCTCTATGCCGGGCTTTCGGGCGTGGCGCTGCTGCTGGTTTACCAGGCTTTATCGTGTCTGAGAAAAGTGATTCGGCACAGCAGTCTGGCAGTCGGGATCGAAGATTTTATATACTGGATCGGAACAAGCGTTTATCTGTTCCGGCAGATGTATAAAACTACATATGGTAGCATCAGATGGTTCTTTGTACTAGGTGTTGCTGTGGGCGTTCTGGCGGAATATTCCTGCGTTATCCTGCTGAAAAAAATATGCGGGTTGGTAAAGAAAAAACTTGAAAAGTACAGGAAAAACCGATAGAATATTCTTTAAATGGGGAGCACGAAAATACAATTAATAAGCGGGTGAATATGATGAAAAAAGGGAATGCCGCAGAGGCGGGAAGACAGCGCAGACGGAGAAGGGGCCGCGGAAGGCGCCGTCATATGAAGAGTATGTTTCTGATCTGCATGATTCTGGTTTCTTTGACCGGAGTGCTGACGGTCAATGCAGTTTCGCTTCAGGCTAAGAACGCGGGGTACAAAGAGCAGGAGAGCGAGCTGAAGGAACAGATTGCTGCGGAAGAGCAGAGATCAGAAGAGATAGATGAGTTTAAAGAATATGTTAAGACGGACGAATATGTGAAGGAAATAGCAGAAGAAAAGCTGGGACTTGTTGATCCGGATGAGATTATTTTCAAACCGGTGCAGTAAATCAGTGAGCTGCGTGTTGAGATCCACAGTATTTATCTGTTTTCTGCCTTTCAGGATAAATGAAGAAAGCTACGAAAGAGAACTCCGGGAGAATTCCCGGAGTTTTTTGGGTGATTAGCCCGGAAAGCGGTGACGAGTCTTGAAAGGGAAGGGAGTAGCGTTTGGATGAACGACGGACAGGCTGTACACGGAAGCCCTTATGTGGATCAGATAGAGAAATTTGCAGGATCACTGAAGCAGCTGTCCCGCACATTTCTCGGACTGGAAGAAAAAAAGAAGGCTTTCTCCGATGAGGAGATTGATGAGATGTTTGACCGTGTAAAAGAAAAAGTGTGCGGAAAATGTGAAAAATGCGGCTGGTGCTGGGGAGAAAATTTTGTTCATACTTACCAGATGGGGTATGAGATTCTCTCGGCGGTGGATCACTATGGAAATGAACTTAATGTGGAGACGAAAAGAAAGCTGATGCAGCGCTGCGTTATGGCGCCCCGTTTCCTTCGGGAAATGCTGGCGGGATTCCATGACGCCCGGCAGAATATGATGTGGACAAACCGGATCGCACGCAGCCGGGAAGGATGCGCGATCCAGATGGACACATTTGCCGATATGATACAAAATACAGCAAAAGAGCTGGAGAGCAGTATCTTTACCGATGAACGGCTGGAGAAAAAGATGATCTCAGCTTTGAAAAAGAAGGGGATCAAGGTTCTGTATACGAATTTTTTTATGAATCGGGAAGGAAAGTATGAGATCCATGTGACAGCAAGAATGATGCAGAATCAGAAGATGCCGGTAAAGGAGCTGGTAAAGCTTATATCGGCTGCGGCGGGACGGCGTCTGATTCCTCAGAAAGACAGCGCTCAGATGCTTGGAAACAGCTATATGACGATTGTATGCCTGGAGGGGCCTGCATTTTACACAATGCAGGGAACTGCACGGATCGGAAAGGGGTGCAGCAGTATATCCGGGGACAACTATACAATGATGGACATGCCCGGCGGACGGCAGGGAGTGGCTCTCTCAGACGGAATGGGCTCAGGCGAAGAGGCTTGCAGAGAGAGTACCCTGGTAATTGAACTTCTGGAGGAACTGCTTGAAGCGGGATTCCCTGAGAAAACCGCGATTCAGATGATCAACACGACACTGGTGATGGGACGGGAGGAGATCCACTATTCAACGGTAGACATGACTGTCTTCGATCTGTATACAGGAGAATGTGAAATAATCAAAGCCGGAGCCTCTTCCACATTTATCAGAAAGAAGGACAGCGTGGAGCACCTGAGCTCTACCAGTCTGCCGATCGGAGTGATGAATTCCATTGAGATAGATTCTGTAAAACGGCAGCTGGAGGACGGGAATTTTGTGATCATGGTGACGGACGGGGTGCTGGACGCGCTGCCCGTAGGCGAACAGGATATCCTGCTGGAGACGATCATACAGGGAAGTGCGATCACAAATCCAAAAGAAATGGCGCATCATGTTCTGGAACAGGTCCTGAACTGGACCGGAAAAGAGCCGGAGGATGACATGACAGTACTGGCGGTAGGAATATGGGAATGTTGAGGATCAGCTCCATGAGCAGAGCGCCAGAGTATGAGGGGAACAGCTGCGCAGCCGCGGTAAGCGTGAAGTGCGGTTTCCCGAGTGGCGCCAGCTGAACGGTTATGTTGAATATAGGAACGTGGAACAGGGTTGCAGAGCAGCAGCAAATTGGTTATAGTTTACATATGATGAAGAATATAATAAAAAAAGCAGAACAGTTTATCAGAAAGTATAATATGATTCGGGAAAATGACGTGGTGGCAGCAGGCGTATCGGGAGGTGCAGATTCGGTATGCCTGCTTTTTGTGCTTTGCGCGCTTCGGGAAAAGCTGGGGTTCCGGATCCATGTCTGTCATGTGAACCACTGTCTTCGCGGAGAAGAAGCAGCGGCGGATGAGGAGTTTGTTGCCGGACTCTGCAGAGATCTGGATGTACCTTGCAGGATATTTCGAGAAAATGTGGAATTAATTGCCAGAAACAGGAAACAATCTCTTGAGGAGGCAGGAAGAGACGTGCGAAGAGCGGCATTTCAGGAAATGTGCCGGACAGAAGGCGCGACAAAGATTGCTACAGCTCATCACAGAGATGACAATGCAGAAACAGTCCTGCTGAATATTGCAAGGGGAACCGGAATAAAAGGACTGTGCGGAATCCGGCCGGTCTATGGAAAATGGATCCGTCCGCTGCTCTGTCTGTCCCGATCAGAGATTGAAGAGGCGCTTAAGAAGGAAAATATTTCCTGGCGCACAGACGCGACAAACGAGGAAGATGAGTATACGAGAAACCGGATCCGGCACAATGTGCTACCGGTACTCTGCAGTCAGGTAAACAGCGGGGCGGCGGCCCATCTGGACAGTCTGTCCCGGCAGGCGCAGGAGGTATGGGATTATATGGACGCCAGGACAGATGAGGCGTGGCAGAGATGCGTGACGGACAGAGCGGATGGACTGCTGATCGCTGGCAGTTGTTTTGAAAAAGAGGCTCCGGCTGTCCGGCAGTTCCTGATCCGAAGAGCTTTGAGCCGGACGGCGGGGGCGGAGAGAGATATCCGATCCGTACACATATCAGCTGTGGAGGAACTCTTCGAGAAACAGCCGGGGAGAAGGCTGGATCTCCCATTTGAAGTGAAGGCCGTGAGAGTATACGAAGGTGTGGAGCTGGACAGAGTTTCCGGAAAATCAGAAGACAGAGGGGCAAAGAAAAAAGAAAACAGTGTTGTAATAAACATACCCGGAGAAACATTTTTCCCGGATACCGGACAGCGCATCTCATGCCGGATTCTGGAAGATATAAAATGGGATTCAGTAAAAGAGATACCGCAAAAAAGCTACACGAAATGCTTTGACTATGATATAATAAAATACAGTCTTTCTGCGAGGACGCGCCGCCCCGGCGATTATCTGGTCACGGGAGCGGGCGGGGAACGCCAGAAACTGAAATCCTATTTCATAAATGAAAAAGTCCCGCGTGAACAAAGAGACCATATTCTGTTGATCGCAGAGGGAAATCATATTTTGTGGATTCCCGGCATGCGTATGAGCAGGGAGTATCAGGTGGGAGAAAAAACAGAGAGAATTCTTGAGATAAAGATAACGGAGGAGAAAAAAGATGTCAGAGACGATCAGAGTTTTGATTCCTGAGGAAGAAGTTGACCGGAAGATCAGGGAACTGGGAAAGAAGATCAGTGAGGATTATGCAGGAAAGCAGATCCATTTGATCTGTGTCCTTAAAGGCGGAGTATTCTTTATGTGCGAACTGGCAAAGAGGATCACAGTGCCGGTTTCCCTTGATTTTATGTGTGTCGGAAGTTACGGAGACGGAACTTCCTCAAGCGGAGTTGTACGTATAGCCAAAGATCTGGACGAATCCATCGAGAACAAGGATGTCCTGATCGTGGAGGATATCATTGATTCGGGAAATACATTGTATTATCTGATCGATGTGCTTAAGAAGAGGAATCCTGCCAGCATGCGTCTCTGCACGCTTCTGGATAAGCCGGAGCGCAGAGTGAAGGATGTGAAGGTGGATTACCAGGGCTTTGCCATTCCTGATGAGTTTGTGGTGGGATATGGCCTGGATTATGCCCAGAAATATAGAAACCTTCCCTACATCGGAGTTGTGGAAGGCGTCGAAGAATAGGAAGGAGTATTACAGCGTTGGAGAATAACAGAAAATACAGAGGCGCAAGCGGCCCTACTATCATTTTGTTTGTCCTGCTTGTGGTCGCGGCTCTCTGGATGGCCAGCCAGATGCAGATGCATCAGCAGGACATGACATATTCCGCTTTTGTTCAGGAAGTGGAAGATAAAAATGTATCAGATATATATATCAATCAGAACCGTGAGGTCCCTACGGGAACCGTGACGGTCACGCTGAGTTCTGACGGTTCAACACGCACGGTTAATGTATCTGACGTCAATGAGGTGGAGGACTTCCTTGACGAAAATAACGTTGCCTATAGAATGTCAGATGTACCTCATGAATCTATGCTTACGATCATTCTGATCCCGCTGCTGATCACATTGGCAGGGGTATTTCTGATCTTTTTCCTGATGAACAGACAGGGCGGCGGAGCGAATGCGAAAGCGATGAATTTCGGGAAAAGCCGCGCGCGCATGACCAATCAGAATGAGATCAAGGTTACATTTGCTGATGTGGCCGGACTGAAGGAGGAAAAGGAGGCTCTGGAGGAGATCGTTGATTTCCTGAAGTCTCCCAAGAAGTATATCCAGGTCGGAGCCAGGATTCCGAAAGGCGTCCTTCTGGAGGGACCTCCGGGAACCGGAAAAACACTGCTGGCGAAAGCGGTTGCCGGCGAAGCCGGTGTGCCGTTTTTCAGTATATCAGGTTCCGATTTTGTTGAGATGTTCGTCGGCGTGGGCGCATCCCGTGTCAGGGATCTGTTCCAGGATGCCAAGAAGAATGCTCCGTGTATCGTGTTTATTGATGAGATCGATGCTGTTGCAAGAAGGCGCGGCAGCGGTCTGGGCGGCGGACACGATGAGAGGGAGCAGACGCTGAACCAGCTCCTCGTCGAGATGGACGGCTTTGGAGTGAACGAAGGAATCATCGTGATGGCTGCGACAAACCGGAAGGATATTCTGGACCCTGCAATTTTAAGACCGGGCCGTTTTGACAGAAATGTTATCGTAGGCCGGCCTGATGTGGGCGGAAGAGAAGAAATTCTTCGCGTGCATGCCAAGAATAAACCTCTGGCGGAAGATGTGGATCTGAAACAGATCGCTCAGACGACAGCGGGATTTACAGGAGCGGATCTGGAGAATCTGCTGAATGAAGCCGCGATCATCGCGGCAAAGGACAACCGGGTATTTATACAGCAGCAGGACATCAGACATGCTTTTGTAAAGGTCGGGATCGGTTCTGAGAAGAAGAGCCGGATCATTTCCGAGAAAGAACGGCGCATTACTGCTTATCATGAGGCAGGGCATGCGATCCTGTTCCATGTCCTTCCGGATGTGGGCCCGGTGTACAGCATCTCGATCATACCTACAGGGGCAGCGGGGGGATATACCATGCCTCTGCCGGAGAAGGATGAGATGTATGATACCAAAGGCAAGATGCTGCAGGAGATCACAGTATCTCTTGGAGGACGTGTGGCTGAAGAGGAAATATTTGACGATATCACCACGGGGGCATCTCAGGATATCAAACAGGCTACAGCGATCGCCAGATCTATGATCACCAAGTTCGGTATGTCTGAGCGCCTCGGACTGATCAACTATGACAATGACAGTGATGAAGTGTTTATAGGACGTGATTTCGGTCATACGTCGCGTGGATATGGAGAAAAAGTTGCCGGCACGATTGATGAAGAAGTGAAGCGGATTATTGACGAATGCTATTTGAAGGCAAGAACGATCATCCGCGAGAATCACTCTGTTCTTGATGCGTGTGCGAAGCTTTTGCTTGAAAAGGAAAAGATAACCAGAAGTGAATTTGAAGCACTGTTCGAAACCAGCGGAGCGGATGCGGAGTAGCATCCGCTCTGGTTGTTGTCTGGCCGGATTATGTTTCAATTTAGGTAAGGAGGCTTGAATGAATGAACAGAGATGCACTATTTTGTGACGGCACACAGGATTATGTGCTTCCGGCAGAACCTGAGATCAATGAAAAAATATCGCTCAGATTCCGTACAGCTCATAATGATGTGGAGGAAGTAAACCTGTTGACCGGAGGGCACAGCTATTCCATGTGGAAGACGAGTTCCGGAGAGGAGTTCGATTATTATGAAATAGAATGTCAGCTGGGAACGGAGCCGTTTCGGTACTCATTTGAGATAAAGAGAGGCGATGTGATCTGTTACTTTAACAGGTGCGGTGTATCTGACCAGATTGAAGATTATTACGCATTTGTTATTGTGCCAGGCTTTTCCACCCCGGACTGGGCGAAAGGAGCGGTCATGTATCAGATCTTTGTGGACCGTTTCTACAATGGGGATCCTTCCAATGATGTGGAAGACCGGGAATATATTTACATCGGCGCTCCCAGCGCGAAGATTACGGACTGGAATCAGCCGCCGGCAAATCTTGATATCCGGAATTTTTACGGAGGAGATCTGCAGGGGGTTATGGATAAGCTGGATTATCTGCAGGATCTTGGAGTTGAGGTCATTTATTTCAATCCATTGTTTGTATCGCCGTCTAATCATAAGTATGACATACAGGATTATGATTATATCGATCCCCATTACGGCAGGATTGTGGAGGACGGAGGAGAGACGCTTCCAGAAGGAGCGGAGAATAATATCAATGCTACAAAATATCAGAAGCGTACCGGTGATATCCGGAACCTTGAGGCAAGCAATGAGCTTTTCACACATCTTGTGGAAGAAATGCACAGACGAGGTATGAAGGTGATTCTGGACGGAGTGTTTAATCACTGCGGTTCCTTTAATAAATGGATGGACAGGGAACGGATCTACGAGCAGCAGCCGGAGTATCCGAAGGGAGCTTATGTCAGTGCAGACAGCCCATACCGGGATTTCTTCCATTTCCATGATGCAAGAAGAGAGGCATGGCCTTATAACGGAAGCTATGACGGCTGGTGGGGACATGATACACTCCCGAAGCTTTCCTATGAAGATTCGCCGGAGCTGGAGCAATATATCATGGACATAGGAAAGAAATGGGTTTCTCCGCCATACAATGCAGATGGATGGCGGCTGGATGTTGCGGCTGATCTGGGCTGCAGCAATGAATATAATCATATGTTCTGGAAACGCTTCCGCAAGGAAGTAAAGAGCGCCAATCCCAATGCCCTTATTCTTGCGGAGCATTATGGGGATCCTATCGAATGGCTGCAGGGAGATGAATGGGACAGCGTCATGAACTATGACGCATTTATGGAGCCGTTGACATGGTTCCTGACCGGAATGGAGAAACACAGTGATGAACGGAGGACAGACCTGTGGGGAAATCCGGATAACTTTATCGGAGCTATGCGTCATTTCATGGCAAGTATGCTTACACCTTCACTTCAGGTGGCGATGAATGAACTTTCCAATCATGATCATTCACGTTTCCTGACCAGAACGAATCACATTGTGGGACGTATTGAGTATGTAGGATCCAAGGCTGCGGAAGAGGGCGTTAATCATGCGGTCATGCGTGAGGCTGTGACAATTCAGATGACATGGGTAGGAGCGCCTACGATTTATTATGGAGATGAGGTCGGATTATGCGGTTTCACAGATCCGGACAGTCGGCGTACATTTCCATGGGGCAGGGAAGACAGGCAGATGCTTGATTTTCACAAAGAGATGATCCGTATCCATAAAGAGGAGAAGCCGCTGAGAAAAGGATCTGTCAAGCTGCTTACAGCGGCTAACAATCTGCTCGCCTACGGAAGATTCCAGGGCGGTGAGCAGATCGTGGTGGCTGTAAACAACAGTAAAGAATTAAGGGAAGTAACGATTCCTGTCTGGCTCTGCGGTGTGCCGAAAACCGGACGGATGAAACGGCTGATGTATTCATATGAAGAAGGATTTACTACGGATTATGATGAGTACATTGTAGAGAACGGAGAAGTTGTCCTGAATATGGGAAGACATTCGGCTATCGTACTCAAACCGATGAAAAATCTGAATGACAGGTAAACATAGATGATTCAGGCAGGGGGATCAGATTCTGACAACAGAGTCGGTCCCCATTCTGCTTGCGGCAGATTGGATAGGGGAATTCTCCTATCCGATTTGAAAAAGAGGAGGAAAATATGATAAAAAAAATAGCTGTGATCAATGATCTGTCCGGATTCGGACGCTGTTCTCTGACAGCGGCGATTTCTGTCACGGCCGCCATGGGGGTGCAGCCATGCCCCTTTCCTACAGCTGTGCTGAGTGCTCAGACCGGATATCCAAGTTACTATATTGATGATTTTACAGATAAGATGGATTTTATCCGGCAGGAATGGAAGAAGATGAATGTTTCCTTCGATGGGATTTATACGGGGTTTCTGGCTGACGAGAAACAAATCGAGAAGGTGAATGCTTTTTTAGATATGTTTTATGGGAAAAGGACCTTCCTTCTTGTGGATCCGATCATGGGCGACGAAGGAAAACAGTTTCATATTTTCTCGGCAGAATTTGTAAGGCTGATGAAAGAACTGGTATATCGGGCGGATATTATAACCCCGAACCTGACGGAGCTTTGTCTGCTGACGGATACAGATTTCCGCATGATCGGACAGATGACAGAGGAAAAGCACCTTTTCACTATCATAGAGCAGATGGCGAAAAATGTAATCGCAAAGGGACCGCATGAAATCGTGATCACGGGAATCCGGTTCCGTGACAGCGCCAGCGGTGAGGAGAAAATCGGGAATCTGTATGTGACGAAAAAAGAATCCTCCCTTGCTGCATTTCCATTCATCGGGGAAAGCTTCTCCGGAACGGGCGATCTCTTCGCTTCCGCCATAGCCGGCGGTAAAGCCCGGGGAGAAAGAATACCTGATATAATGGAAAAGGCCGGCAAAATGATCGAACTTGCCATGAAAGATTCCGTCCGCGACGGCGTCCCCAGAAATGAAGGCGTAGAATACGAACCCTATCTGAGGATGCTGATGGAGAATCCATCTTTGGCACATAGATAAACTTCCGGCATATGAAGGCTCTATCCGATATGCAGGTAGCACGGCGGCAGGAAACTTTTCATCTTTTGTCTTGGATAAAGTGAGTCCCCGGGCAGCATATCACATAAGCAGAACATTCCGCGGGAGCGTTCCGAAAAGCATTTGTTCCGGATGTTAGTCAAGATCAAATGGAGTGCCTCTGCACGAACAATTGATCTTGGCGTTACATCCGTTCAAATCTTTGAGGTAGAGCGGAGCGGGTTCTGCGATGTGATATGCTGCCCGGGGACGGCCCTTTATCTATACACCAAAGATGGATTACCAATCTCTATTTCGTCAGTACTTCGATCCCGTCTTCTTTGACGAGTACCATGTATTCGATCTGGGCGGAGAGTCCGTCGTCTTCCGTGTAGACTGTCCAGCCGTTGTCTTCATCTACGAAGAATTCAGGGCTGCCTTCGTTGATCATGGGCTCGATGGTGAACATCATGCCCGGCACAAGGAGCATCTCGGTTCCCTTGGGTGTGACATAGCTGACAAAGGGATCCTCATGGAATTCCAGTCCGATGCCGTGTCCGCCGATGTCCTTTACTACAGAGTAGCCGTTTGCCTTTGCATGGGAATTGATGGCGTCAGCAATATCTCCCAGATGGCCCCAGGGCTTTGCAGCGGCGAGGCCGAGCTCAACGCATTCTTCAGTAACGCGGATCAGGCGTGCTGCGCGGTCGGAGATTTTTCCCATTTTGAACATACGGGAAGCGTCTGAAAAATATCCGTCCACGATCGTGGATACATCCACATTGATGATGTCGCCTTCCTCCAGGAAAATATTCTCATCCGGGATGCCGTGGCAGATCTCGTTGTTGATGGAAGTGCATACGCTCTTCGGAAAGCCTTCATAGTTCAGCGGAGCAGGTATACCGCCGTGTTCAGTGGTGAAGCGGTAGACGATCTCGTCAATCTCTGCAGTGCTCATTCCAATATGAATGTGTTTGGCAACTTCATCCAGGACTGCTGTATTAAGAGCAGCACTTTTCTTGATCATTTCAATCTGGTGGGGAGTCTTGAGAAGCTTCCGTGTGGGAACAATCTCGCCCCGTTCTGCGTGAAGAAGCATTTTCTCCTCAATGGGCATATGGCATTTCTTATATTTTTTGCCGCTGCCGCACCAGCACAGTTCATTTCTTTCCATTGAATTACATCTCCTCTTTTATATTCATACTATTTTTTATATCTTACGCCCGTTTCAGCGTCCGGGTCTGAAAATATCAGAACCGGTGGATAAAAAGTCCGCTGCGGAGCTTCGGCTCAAACCAGGTCGATTTCGGCGGCATGAGCAGTCCGGCGTCAGCGACTGCCATCAGTTCATCCATGGAAGTGGGGAACATGGCAAATGCGATTCCGCCGCAGGAATCAGCTCCCTCCTCAAGGGCTTTCAGTCCGCGGATTCCTCCGGAGAAACGGATCCGGGGATCGTTCTTCGGGTCTGTGATGCCAAGGATCGGGGAAAGGATGTTGTCCTGAAGGATGGATACGTCCAGTCCTTTTACCGGATCATCAGAACGGAGAGACGACTTTGCGGTAAGCCTGTACCAGCAGTGATCCAGATACATTCCGAATTCTCCACGGTGCTCCGGACGACAGGCGCTGCTGCCGATCCGGGTGATCTCAAATCCATCTTTTATCATATCAAGAAGCTGTCCGGTTGTATAGTTATTTTTGTCTGTTACGATCCGGTTGTAATCATAGATATTCAGCTCGTCGGAAGGAAAGACTACCGACAGAAAATAGTTGTACTCTTCCGTGCCGGAAAAGCCCGGATCCGCGGCCCTTTTCCGCAGTCCGGCCTTCACTGCTGAGGCAGCTCTGTGATGTCCGTCTGCGATGTAGAGATGGGGAATATCTGTAAACAAATGAGAAATATTCTCGATATATTCCGGACGGTCAATCCGCCACACCTGATGTCGGATGCCGTCTTCACTGGTGAAATCATAGAGCGGAGTTTCCCGGCGGACCTGATTCGCCAGTAACTTCAGTTCTGATACAGGACGGCATGCCAGGAAGATGGGGCCGGTATGGGCAGAGCAGGTCTCCACATGGCGGATACGGTCCTGTTCTTTCGCTTCCAGAGTATTTTCGTGTTTCAGGATAATTCCGTTCTGGTAGTCATCCACAGAGGCGCATCCGACGATGCCGGTCTGTGTATGCCCGTTCATGGTGAGGGCATAGAGATAGTAGCAGGCGATTTCTTCCTGGATAAAGGAGCCGTCTGCGAGCATCTCATTCAGTGTATCTCTGGCCCGGTCATAGACTGCCTGAGAGTACATATCCGTCCCCTCGGGAAACTGGGTTTCCGCGCGGTCTATCTTCAGAAAGGAAAGTGGATTGGCAGCGACGGCTTCCCTGGCCTCTTCGCTGCTGTATACATCATAGGGCAGGGCGGCGATGGAAGAAGCCAGGTCTTCCGCAGGCCGCACGGCCCGGAATGGTCGGAATGTTGTCATGTCAGTTCTCCTTTTGATCTCAAAATAAGTGAATCTGCCTTTTCAGGCTGTAGTTCATGTTTTATCATTGCCTTCATACTGTAAATTATGAAGAGCATCCTGTACATTGTGCCGGTATACTGACTGGCTTTCTGTATTATAGCTCTCCTGGGGAGGAAGCGTCAAGAAAGTTGTGGAAGCATAAAATGGGAGAATCGATGAAACAGGATTCTATGGACAGCTGTTCTCGGAAAGCAGTTATTGCTCTTGTTCCGTTTCTTCTTTCGTACTATAATATCAAAAATGCAATATTTTCTATACATGTCACGCAGACAGTCGGTTTTAAAATCTTAGCCTTAACGTTTATCTGCCGGAGAGGATTAATCAATTATAATTGAGATGGATGAAATGGAAAGTAGAGAAAAGAAATGTTGAAAATCGCTATAGTGGATGATGAACAGGAAAGTATCGATTTACTGAAAACTTATATTAAGCAATTCTGCGATGCAAAAGGGATGGAATACGAGCTTTTTGTCTGTTATGACGGAAAGGAACTGGTCCGTTCATATAAAAAGAAATATGACATAATTTTTCTGGACATAGAGATGAAGGATCTTGATGGAATAAGTGCGGCAAGACAGATACGTAAGAAAGATCAGGACACTATAATCGTGTTTGTAACTCAGATGGCTCAGTATGCGATCCGCGGGTATGAAGTAGAAGCACTGGATTATGTGGTAAAGCCGGTAGAATATTACAGTTTCGAACTGGTCTTCAGGAAAATACTCAAACATTTAAAACGAAAAAGTGCGCAGGATATAGTCATTAATTACAGAGACACGATCCGAATTTTACCACAGAGTGAAATATGTTATATTGAAGTACTTGATCATTATATTACTTATCATATGACTAATGAATCGGTGACAGTGAAAGGAACACTTGGGGATGCGGAGAAAAAGCTTGACGGAATGATGTTTTACCGATGCAACAGATGTTATCTGGTGAATCTGGGGAAGATCACCGAAATCGACAGAGACGGAATCACGGTAGGTGGGAAAAAGATTGAAGTCAGCCGTTCAAGGAAAAAAGGACTGATTAAGGCCGTTACAGAATATCTGGGAGGTGGAATCTGATGGACAGCACAGCAGAACTTGTTTTGAAAATGATAGAAAATCTTGAGTTTACTGCAGAATTGCTGGCGGCAGAAGCTCTTTTTACGGCAGCAGAAAAAAGACGGCGATATTTTGCAGTGCGGGTGTTCTTTTCTCTGGCTGTCTGTTTTGGAATATCTGGTATTGCAGATTACAGCTATTTTCTGTCATATTCTTTTGGAATCATTGTGCGGTGCGTAGCTATTCTTATATTGTCGATGCTCTGTCTGGGTTTCTGCTTTCAGTGGTCAGGCTATCAGCTTGCTCTGTGGGGAATAGGGGCATACATGGTACAAAATATGGCTTTTGCCGTACATGAAGCTTTTAAGGCGTTTTGGATGGTCTGGATGCAGCAGTTCCGATATACGCTGGCAGTTGATTTTATATCCTGGGCATTTGTATTCGGAGGGGTATATCTGCTTTGCTATATTTATTTCGTGCGTAAAGTACAGGGTGCTGAATATGCGGCTGACAAGAAGAAAGCGGCGCTGCTGGGGGCCGGAATGCTTTTTATCGTTGTTGTCCTTAGTTCATACGGCCATGAACTGGAAGGTGCGGATATCATATGGTTCCGTCTGCTCTCCGTCCTGGGATGTATAATGGGATTTGCAGTAATGGCAGAACTGCTGAACAACCGCAGACTGGAACGGGAACTGGATATGATCCAGCGTCATGAAGCACTTCAGAAAAATTATTATGAACTGTTGAAAGAAAATATTGAAGATACAAATATAAGATGCCATGATCTGAAGCATCAGCTCGCAAGATTCCGGACGCAGACACAGAATGGGGAAAGCATATCAGAAAAAGCCGTCCGGGATATGGAGCAGGCAATTAATATTTATGATGCTGTGGCAAAAACCGGAAACGAAGATCTTGATACAGTGCTGACAGAAAAAAGCCTGATATGCAACAGGGAAAGTATCCGTTTTACGTATATGGCAGACAGTGAGAAAATTTCAGCTATAGAGCCTGAAGATATTTTCTGTCTGTTTGGAAATGCTTTAGATAATGCTATTGAGGCAGTGAGAAGGGTTCATGATCCTCAAAAAAGAGTGATCAATTTGTCCGCTGTGTGTGAAGGCCCTTTTCTAAATATAAAAATTTCTAACTATTTTGAAGGAAATCTTGAACTCAGAGAAGGTATGCCTATAACAACAAAACAGGACAAACTGGCGCATGGATATGGGATAAAGAGCATGGAAAGAACAGTGGAAAAATATGGAGGAGAGATGAAGATCCAGACAGACGAAGGAATTTTTGAACTGGATATTGTTATTCCTTTGGAAAAGAAAAAGGCAAAAATGAAGTAAGGATATAATATTAAGGCAGCAGCTCACGAACGTGGAAATACAGCTCACGGACAATCCGTTGACGCAAAATAAATGCTTTTCTATACTGAATTTACCAAAATTCAAAGGAGGAAAAGCGAATGAAAAGAAAGAGCAGCACTTTGATCCACCGGATCATACTGATCATCATGGCAGTGATTTTTATTATTGCCAATGTTGCTATGTATCTTACATTTGATCTGGTGACAAAGCTGACCAACAACATGGGGCTGGATCTGGAAAATGAAGAGGTTCAGAGCGTGCAGACTGAGGCCAAGGAGTTTACGAAGCAGATCACAGAGGAAGGGATCGTCCTTCTCAGAAATGAGAATAACGCCCTGCCTCTGGAGAAGGGAAGTAATATTAATTTATTTGGCTGGTCATCCACACAGATGATTGCCGGCGGAAGCGGCGGAAGCGGCGGCTCAGCCGGAGCAAGTGTAAATATCAGAACCTCACTGGAAGACGCAGGGTTTGCAGTAAATGAAGAACTGTGGGACATGTATGTATCCTATAAGGCGGAACGTGATATCGTTCCGGAAGAGGAGTATGGTGGCTATTCTCCTTCCTGGGGAACTCCGGAACCGGAGATCACGGACAGTAAGTACTATACGGAAGAGCTTCTGGACAATGCAAAAGAATTTTCGGATACAGCGGTATTTACAATTGGAAGAGGCAGTGGAGAAGGGCTGGATATACCGGCAGGCTATCTTACTCTGACTGATACCGAGATCAGTGTATTGAAATATCTGAGAGAGAACTACAGTAAAGTAATCCTTCTCATGAATTCTAACTCGGCGGTCGAACTTGGACCGGCAGAGGAAATCGGACTGGATGCAGTTCTATTTATGCCGGGACCGGGAGATATGGGCGCGGCGGCTCTCGGAGAGATCCTTTGCGGAGATGTAAATCCTTCGGGACATCTGGTAGATACGTTCGCATATGATCATCAGACTTCTCCTGCATACTGGTACGCAAACCGTCCGGGAACGATGGAATACAGTGATATGGAAGGATATTACTACGTAGATTATGTAGAAGGAATCTATGTGGGCTACAAATATTATGAGACAGCAGCTGAGGAAGGATATATAGATTATGACAGCACAGTTCAGTATCCTTTCGGATATGGACTCAGCTATACTACATTTTCAAAAGAAGTGACAAATGTTTCCGGTGATCTGGATTCGGATGAGATTACAGTAGATGTGAAAGTGACAAATACAGGCGATACGGCCGGGAAGGACGTAGTTCAGATTTACGCGGAAGCACCTTATTATGAGGGAGGAATTGAGAAAGCTTCTGTTGATCTGGTCGGCTTTGACAAAACGGAACTGCTTGAACCAGGTGAAGAAGAAACGGTAACGATTCATATCGATCCATTTGAAATCGCATCCTATGACTGGAACGATGCCAATGGAGACGGAGAGAAAGGCTATATCCTGGAAGCGGGAGACTATCAGCTGAAGCTGATGGAAAATTCCCATGACCTGATTGATGTGGCGGCGGAGTTTACTTTAGATGAAGATATACTGATTAATGAAGATCCGGTCACCGGGACGGAAATCGTGAATCTTTTTGACGACACGGCGGGGCAGGACGAGACAGAACCGGTCCAGTATCTGTCACGGGCTGATTTTGCAGGAACATTTCCGGAGGAGAAGAGTTCTAACGTGGGAAGAGCTGCAAGTGAGACGGATAAAGCGGTGGAAGATCTGGCATATGAGGATGATCCGGAAGCAGAAGCTGTAACGACCGGGGCAGATAACGGTCTGACTGTTGAAGATATGAAGGGGCTGGATTATGATGATTCGCTCTGGGATGATCTGCTGGATCAGCTGACATTTGAAGAGATGGAAAATGTAATTACAAACGGAGCATTTGCAACTCCGGAAATCCCATCTGTTGGTCAGGGGGCAACAGCTGAATCAGACGGACCTCAGGGAATCAATGCATGGGTGATCGGTCTGACGGGAGTCAGCTATCCGGTAGAAATGTATGTGGGACAGACATGGAACCCGGATATTGCGGAGCAGCAGGGACATCTTCTCGGCAGGGAAAGCCGTGCCAGCGGATTGTCCGGACTTTACGCGCCAAGTGTCAATATCCACAGAACACCATATTCCGGAAGAAACTTTGAGTATTATTCAGAAGATGGCTTTATGGCTGGAAAACTTGCGGCAAAGATGACATATGCAGCAAGAGAAGAAGGCGTATTTATGACTGTGAAGCATTTTGCGCTGAACGATCAGGAGACTTATAGAGGAGAATATTTTACATCTCTGTTTACATGGTGCAATGAGCAGGCAATGAGAGAAATCTATCTGAAGCCTTTTGAGATCGCGGTGAAAGAAGGGCAGGCAACAGCAGTGATGACCTCCATGAACCGTATCGGATCTGTATGGGCAGGAGCTTCCAGGGCGCTGCTTACTGATCTTCTCAGAAACGAGTGGGGCTTTAGAGGACTGGCGATTACAGATATGTATGTGGGAAGCATGAATAATGAGTGGTGGATGGATTCCGAACAGGGAATCCGTGCAGGTCAGGATCTGTGGCTTGGAATGTGGTATCAGCCAGGCGAGCTGGATATCGATGAAACAAACCTTACGTCCCAGAATGCCATGAGACAGGCATGTAAAAATATTTTATACACTCTTGTTCAGACAGAAGTATCGCCTGCTGAACCGCATGCAGACTGGTTCTACCATATTGCACTGCCAATCGACATAATCTATGCAGCGGCGATGATTGCATATCTTGTATTTATTATCAGAAAAACAAGAAAAAATAAGCGTCAGGACAGAAGTCAGCATAATTGATAAAAAAGAATATTAGGGACTGATACATGGATACCGGAGAGCAGAAAAACTCTCCGGTTATACTGTAGAAAGGGGGTGTCGGTTAATACCGATTTTTACCCCCTTGATATGAGAGGAAGAGGCAATCCCAGAGAATTCGTGGTTTTCAAAAGCCTTTCTACCCCATCAATTCCGAAGGTAAATTTACGCTGTCCTGAAGTTAATTTTCTGTTGCCCAATTTCAAAAAAGTCGTTATAATATTCCTTGGTTAGCATAGTTCTATTATGACATGGAACGGAGAGAAAGATGGCTGTCGTTAGTCATCTTTCTCTCTTTTTAAAGGATAAATTTCAGGGGAAGGCGTGTCTCACATGAGTCACGCCTTCCCCTGTTTGGAACTATCTATTTCCCGACAGCCCCTTCAGTCCCTGATAAAGCCAAGCCGGTCCATGATCCTGAGGTGTTCCGCTCCGCTGGTCATGATGTAGATCCGGGTTGTGTTGATACTGGTATGACCGAGTATATCCGCCAGTTTTGCAATGTCTTTTTCGTTCTGGTAAAAGACTCTTGCAAACAGTTTCCTCAGATTGTGAGGAAAGACTTTTGTAGCGGAAACACGAGCTGCTTTACCCGGTATTCCTGCCAGCCCATGAATGTTAAGAAGCTGTTGATTCCTGCCAGCATGGAGTTGATTCTTGTCGCCTTGTAATGATTTTGAAGGTGATTTTTATATGCAATGATAAGTCCTTTTGTGATTGACTGGTTTCCAATATAAGTTTTGAGAGCCTTTACATCTCGGATATATTTTTCCGTGGTTGCACGGCTTTTTTCTTCGCTTTCCAGATGATGACGATACATGTCCAAATCCGGATCAGTGATTGTTCTGACTGTATTTCCCATAATTTTGCCTCCATATCTGTATCCATCAATATTATGACGCCAGTTCCAGAAAGTCATGCTTTTTATGCGGATTCTATGTGGCGATGCATATATTATGGACAGACAAGGCAATTTTAACCTCTCGGGCCGTAATCAGCAGTCCGGCTGTCTGTTATCCCATTATGATTTCTACGTATTTCTCACTTTTATCTTTATGAGCAGGAATCTTGCCCTTTGCGACCGGTTTGTTGTCGATGGTCATGGAAGCAATTCCCTTTTCTACATGATTCGGATTTTTCACTGTGATGTGATACCGGGTGCCGCGAAAGTCGCGTGTTACCTGAAAACCATCCAGAAATGCGGGAATGCACGGGTCTATGATCAGACCGTCATAGTCCGGCCGGATCCCAAGGATATACTGGGAAACGTTCAGGAAGGTCCAGGCGGCGGTCCCGGTCAGCCAGCTGTTTTTGGCCTCACCGAAATTGGGAGCATCTTTTCCGGCAATCATCTGGGAATATACATATGGTTCGGTTCGGTGGATCTCACTGATATCTTCAATGTAGGCCGGGCAGGTGCGGGTATATACCTGCCATGCACGGCTGCCTCTTCCGATTACGGTTTCAGCGATGGAGATCCATGGATTGTTATGGCAGAATATGCCGGCATTTTCCTTATATCCGGGCGGATAGGACGAGATTTCGCCCAGTTCTTCGTGGTATTTGTGATAGGGAGGCTGCAGCAGCACGATTCCGTACTGCGTATCCAGGTATTTTTCCACGGATTTCATGGCCTGCAGGCAGAATCCTTCTTCCTTGCCAATCTCAGCCATGACGCAGAAACCCTGAGGTTCGATAAAGATTTTCCCGTCTTCACATTCCCGGGAACCGACTTTATTCTTATAGTGGTCGTAAGCTCGGAGAAACCATTCGCCGTCCCAGCCTGATTTCAATACGGTTTTTTCCATATCGGAAACAGCTTTTTCTGCCAGAACAGCCTCATCCTCCATCCCCTGATGGCGGCATAATTTTACATAGTCTTTTCCATAGAGAACAAACATACCTGCTATGAATACGGATTCGGCATTGGGGCCTTCAGAAGGGCCGGTGGTCTGGAACGATTCTCCGGGTTCGGTGGAAAAGCAGTTCAGGTTCAGGCAGTCGTTCCAGTCCGCGCGTCCGATCAGGGGAAGCCCATGGGGACCAAGGTGATCCAGGGTATAGTGGAAGGAGCGCCTGAGATGTTCCATGAAGGTGGTTGCAGTGTTTGGATTGCTGTCGTATGGCGTCATTTCATCCAGGAGGGAATAGTCCCCGGTCTCCTTGATATATGCAGCGGTTCCCGCAATCAGCCAGAGCGGATCATCGTTGAATCCGCTTCCGATATCGGAGTTTCCCTTTTTGGTGAGAGGCTGATATTGATGATAGGCGCTTCCGTCTTCGAGTTGAGTGGAGGCGATATCATAAAGACGCTCTCTGGCCCGGTCTGGGATCAGGTGGACAAACCCAAGAAGATCCTGACAGGAATCACGGAATCCCATTCCCCTCCCTATGCCTGATTCGAAATAGGAAGCGGAACGGCTCATGTTAAAAGTTACCATGCATTGATATTGGTTCCAGACGTTTACCATACGATTCAGTTTGTCCTCTCCGGAGAAAAGCGAAAAATGTGAAAGGAGATGATTCCAGTATTCTCCAAGAGCTGCAAATGCCCGGTCGGCTTTTTCTACGCTGTCAAATCTGGCCAGCAGTTCCTCTGCAGGCTTTCGGTTGATCCGGCCTTCCTCCGGACGGCCATCCCATTTTTCATCAGCAGGATTCTCTACATAGCCGAGAAGGAAGATGTAGGTATGAGATTCACCGGGAGCCAGAGTAAGTTTCAGATGGTGAGATCCGATAGGGCTCCATCCGCTTGCAATAGAATTTCGGGATCTGCCCTCGGTGACAGCAGCCGGTGCGGAATTGTCTCCCCAGTTCCCGAGAAATGATTCCCGGTCTGTATCGAATCCTTCTACAGGAGCATTTACTCCATAAACAGCATAGTGTCGGCGCCGCTCTCTGTATTCTGTCTTATGATAGATAGCAGAACCGTGGACTTCTACTTCCCCGGTGGAAAAGTTCCGCTGGAAGTTGGTCATATCATCCATTGCATTCCAGAGACAGAATTCAACATAAGAGAAAACGGAGAATGATTTTTCTGCTGTTCCTTCATTGGTGAGCACCAGTTTTCCAATCTCACAGTTTTCACCCGGCGGAACGAAGACGGTCAGAGTGGCACGGAGCTGTTTTTTGCTCCCTTCGAAGATGGAGTAGCCAAGGCCGTGCCGGCAGCTGTAGGTGTCCAGTGGTGTTTTGGAAGGCAGCCATCCGGGATTCCATATGGTGTCTCCGTCTTTGATGTAATAGTAGTGTCCATTACTGTCAGCGGGAATATTGTTGTAGCGGTATCTGGTGATCCGGAGCAGTTTCGCGTCTTTATAGAAACTATAGCCTCCGCAGGTGTTTGAAATTAAAGAAAAAAAGTCTTCCGAGCCCAGGTAATTGATCCAGGGCAGCGGAGTTTTTGGAGACGTGATCACATATTCTTTCCTGTTGTCGTCGAAATATCCATATTTCATGACATACCCTCCTCATAAAATAAAACAGTTCAACGAAAACGATTAAGTACAAACAGAGAAACGTTTTAAAACAGTTCAATGAAGAAGCGTGGAGGATATATGGTATCTATAAAAATGATAGCGGAAAAGTGCAAAGTTTCTACTGCAACAGTAAGCAAAGCTTTGAATAATCATCAGGATATCAGCGAGAAGACGAAAGAGAAAATCAGAAAGGCGGCCGAGGAACTGGGATATTTCCCTAACGCTGCTGCAAGAGCTCTTAAGACAAACCGTTCTTACAATATAGGGGTGCTCTTTGAAGAGGAAGCCGGCAGCGGGCTGACTCATGAATATTTTTCCGGAGTCCTGAACGGGCTTAAAGTGCAGGTGGAAAAACAGGGATATGATCTTACATTTATTAACACCTGTTTTGATAAAAGAAAAATGTCTTATCTGGATCATTGCAGATACCGGAATTTTGACGGAGTTGCAATCGTCTGTTGTGATGATTTCGGAGCCCCGGAAGTAGTTGAACTGATGAACAGCGATATGCCGGTAGTGACGGTAGATTATGTACATCAGAATTGTACGGCAGTTCTTTCCAACAATATTCAGGGCATGGAAGATCTTGTCAGATATATATATGATAAAGGACACAGACAGATTGCTTATATTCATGGACAGAAAGCTTCTTATGTTACAAAAGACCGTCTGGCAAGTTTTTACAGAGTAATGGATGAGCTGGGCGTTGATGTTCCTGATGAATATGTGAGAGAGGCAAATTATCTGGAGACAAAGGGAGCTGCTGAACATACGAGGGAACTCCTTGCACTCAGGGAACCGCCGACATGTATTATCTATCCGGATGATACTTCACTGATCGGAGGGATGAATGTAATCCTGGAAAGTGGTATGAGGATCCCGGAAGATATTTCAATTGCCGGATATGACGGGATACGGATGTCTCAGTTGTTCTATCCGAAACTGACGACGATCAGACAGGACGTGGATCTGATCGGAAGTGAAGCGGCGCGGAGATTGATAAGCGCCATTGAGAAACCAAAAACAACTCTTGTGGAAAGAGTCGTTATAGAGGGGGTTTTGCTGCCGGGGCAGTCTGTCGGCGTAATACCAACAAGCACTACAAACCAATATTAAGGAGGGTTTTCTATGAAAAAGAGACTGGTAAGCGTATTGTTATGTGCAGCGATGGCAGCGACGATGATCGCAGGATGCGGGAGCTCCGGCGGAGGCAGCAGTACCGGGGAGGGCGGCACAGGCAAAGAAACCGGCGGAGACGCAGCGGAAGAACAGGGAAAAGTCCTGAACATTTACTGCTGGAATGAAGAGTTCAAGACCCGTATTACCGATCATTATGCAGATTATGAAGAGGTAGACGCCACCCATGGAAAGATCGGCGATGTGGACGTGGTCTGGAATATTACTCCAAGTGATGATAATGCATATCAGAACAATCTGGACGCTACACTGTTGAAGCAGGCTGATGCTGCGGCGGATGACAAGATTGATATATTCCTGGTGGAAGCAGATTATGCCTTGAAATATGTTGACACGGATTACACGATGCCGATCAAGGATCTGGGAATCACGGATGCGGATCTGGCAAATCAGTACCAGTATACAAAGGATGTGGTGACTGATTCCAACGGCGTGCTCAAAGGACTGTCATGGCAGGGATGCCCCGGTGTACTCTTCTATAACAGGGCAGCGGCAAAAGAAGTGCTCGGAACAGATGATCCTGCTGCTGTACAGGAATATGTAAAGGACTGGGATACATTTAATGAGACGGCAAAAAAGATGAAAGATGCCGGATATACAATCACATCTTCTGTGAATGATTCCTACCGTGTTTATTCCAACAATGTGACCTCACCGTGGGTAGTGGATGGGAAGATCAATATTGACGATAATATTATGAAATGGGTGGATGATTCCAAAGAACTGGTTGACGCAGGTGAGACAGGTACATGGGAACTGTGGAGCGATGACTGGAGCAAGGGATTCTATCCGGAAGGAAAAGTGTTCTGCTACTTTGGACCTGCATGGCTTGTAAACTTCTCAATGGCAGCTGATACCGAAGGAAGTATCGGAAACCAGGGCGGCTGGGGAGCAACAGAAGGTCCGCAGGGATTCTTCTGGGGCGGTACATGGATCTGTGCAGCAGAAGGAACAGACAACACAGAGCTGATCAAAGATATCATGCTTACAATGACCACGAATGAAGACGTCATGAAAGAAATCGTAATTGATGACGATGACTTTGTAAATAACAAGCCTGTTATGGAAGCTATGGCTGAGGATACCAGCTATTCCAGCAAGATTCTGGGCGGACAGAACCCGCTTGGTATCTACTGCGCAGGAGTTGAGAATCTGGATCTGAGCAATCTTTCCGCATATGACCAGGGATGTAACGAAGAGTTCCAGAATGCGATGAAGAATTACTTTGAAGGAAATGCCACCAAGGATGAAACGCTGAATCTGTTCTATAAGGCAGTTGTTGAAAAATATCCGGAACTTACCTATTAAAAAGAGGAGGAAGATTCCCCTGCCTGGATATACCGGGCGGGATGAGAGAGGCATGCGGTCCTGTATTTCCCAGGGCCGCATGCGGAGAAAATCACTGTATATCGGGACAGCTGAGCGCTGGTCCCGGATGATCAAGGGGGCAGATCACCATGAAAAAACACAGTTCAAAAGTGACCGGCTATAATAAATGGGGCTATATCTTTCTGCTCCCGTTTATGCTGGTATTCATCGTATTCCAGCTGATCCCTCTGGTAAACACGATCTACAACAGTTTTTTGAAAATTATCTGTCAGGACTGACACAGATCGGACCGAGGTTTGTGGGGCTGGAAAATTACAAGAGTTTATTTGAGGGCGGAGATATCTGGATATATGCGAAAAATACAATGGTGATGTGGATAATGTGTTTTGTGCCGCAGATCATTCTGTCGCTGCTGCTGGGCGCCTGGTTTTCGGACACAAGACTGAGGCTGCGGGGGGCGCGGTTTTTCAAAACAGTGATCTATCTGCCGAATCTGATCATGGCTTCCGCATTTGCCATGCTGTTTTTCACACTTTTTTCGGACGGAGGGCCGATTAATTCACTTTTGATGCAGATCGGATTTATTGATACGCCATATAGGTTCCTGTCCAATACAGGAAGCGCAAGAGGGCTGATCGCATTGATGAATTGTCTTATGTGGTTCGGAAATACAACGATTCTTTTGATGGCTGGCATGATGGGAATCGATACGACTTTATTTGAAGCTGCCGAAGTAGACGGAGCTACATCTACACAGGTATTTTTCAAAATCACCCTTCCCCTTCTGCGGCCCATACTGCTCTATGTAGTCATAACTTCCCTGATCGGAGGACTTCAGCTTTTTGATGTGCCGCAGATTCTGACAAATGGAACCGGTGACCCGATGCGGTCAACAATGACGCTGATCATGTTCCTGAATAAACATTTGTACAGCAAGAACTACGGAATGGCAGGCGCGTTGTCAGTGGTATTGTTTATTATGACCGGCGTCCTGAGCCTGATTGTATTTAAAGTATCAGGAAATGATAAGAGAAAGGGGTGATAACTTATGAGCAATGGCAATAACGGACTGAAAAAAGGACTGGGTATTCATGCCAGAAGGGTGATCGCCTATATTGTGCTTATTGTTATCACGTTTTTCTGCCTGTTCTGGTTTTATATACTGTTTATCAATGCTACCCGGTCCAACGGAGAGCTGCAGTCAGGTTTTACCCTTTTGCCGAGCACACACGCCTGGGACAACTGGATCAATCTGCTGCATGGAACGCTTCCTATATGGAATGGGATGCTGAACAGCCTGATCGTAGCCGGATGCAGTGCGGTACTCAGTGTATATTTCTCTACGATGACGGCTTATGCGATTCATGCCTATGATTTCAGGCTTAAGAAATATCTCTATCCATTTATCCTGATGATCATGATGATACCGACTCAGGTTACAGCGCTTGGCTTTGTAAATCTGGTAGATACTATGGGACTTGAGGATTCCTTCATACCTTTGATTGTTCCCACTATAGCAGCTCCGGTTACTTTCTTCTATATGAAACAGTATATGGAAAGTACTTTGCCGCTGGCGCTGATCGAAGCTGCACGGATCGATGGATCCGGAGAGTTTCATACGTTTAACAGTATTGTTCTTCCTCTGATGAAGCCGGCTATTGCTGTTCAGGCCATCTTCACATTTGTGAGCAGCTGGAATAATTACTTTATTCCGGCGCTGATTCTGCATGAGGATAAGAAAAAGACACTGCCGATCCTGATCGCTCAACTGAGAGCGGCGGACTGGCTGAAGTTTGATATGGGACAGGTATATATGATGATCGCATTTTCTATCTTCCCTGTAATCGTAGTTTATCTTGTGCTGTCAAGACAGATTGTGCAGGGAGTTGCTGTGGGAAGTGTAAAAGAATAAGAAAACAGAATCATTGAAGTGAATCGGACACCGGAGGGGACTGTTATCCTGCTCCGGTGTTCTTCTTGTCTCCTTCATTGACTTTGCTTTCTCCGAGGGAATATAATGATGTTTAGGCATAAGCTGTTTTGCTCTCAATGAGTGAGAATAACGCAAAAGAAAAAGCTGCATGGAGGTGGCAGACATGTATATAGCAGACCTGCATATTCATTCCCGGTATTCCCGGGCGACCAGCAAGGACTGTACGCCGGAGCATCTGGATCTCTGGGCGAGAAAGAAGGGAATCCACATTGTGGGGACCGGTGATTTTACTCATCCGGCCTGGAGAGAGGAACTGACGGAAAAGCTGGAGCCGGCAGAGGACGGACTGTATGTTCTGAAGGAAGAGTACCGGATCCGTGATGGTGAGATCCCCGGGGAGATGATCCCCAGATTTGTCATAACGGGAGAAATCAGTTCCATATATAAAAAGAATGGAAAGGTGCGCAAGGTCCACAGTCTGATCCTTCTGCCGGGGCTGGAGGACGCACAGAAGATATCCGCCAGGCTGGAACAGATCGGAAACATCCATTCTGACGGGCGGCCTATTCTGGGACTGGACTGCCACGATTTACTGGAGATTCTTCTGGAACTTTGTCCTCAGGCAGTGTATGTGCCTGCTCATATCTGGACGCCGCATTTCTCTTTGTTCGGGGCGTTTTCCGGTTTTGATACGGTGGAGGAGTGCTTTGAAGATCTGACGCCTTATATTCATGCCGTGGAAACAGGGCTGTCCTCTGATCCGCCGATGAACTGGAGAGTGTCGGCGCTGGACCGCTATCAGCTGATCTCCAACTCGGATGCACATTCTCCGGCGAAACTGGGCAGGGAGGCGAATCTGCTTGATATTCCGCTTTCTTATGAAGGGCTGGCCCGGGCAATACAGACGGGAGAAGGTCTGTACGGGACCATTGAGTTTTTCCCGGAGGAAGGCAAGTATCATATGGACGGCCACAGGAAATGCAATCTTTGTCTGACTCCTGCAGAAACTATGAAGTATAACGGCATCTGTCCGGTGTGTGGGAGGAAGATCACCATCGGTGTATCCCACCGTGTAGAAGAACTGGCTGACCGGGCAGAGGGATATATTCGGGAAAATGCGAAGATTTTCGAGAGTCTGGTACCTTTGCCGGAAGTGATCGGTGCATCGGAAGGCCATTCCTCTGCAAGTGTAAAGGTGAAAAAGGAGTACCAGAGGATGCTGGCCGGACTTGGCCCCGAGTTTGAGATACTGAGGAACATACCGCTGGAAGATATCCGCCGGGTGGCCGGAACCCGCATGGCGGAGGGGATTGGACGACTGAGAAAAGGACAGGTAGAACGGATCCCCGGATTTGACGGGGAGTACGGTGTGATCAGGCTGTTTACCGCGGACGAGCTGAGCAATACGGAAGGACAGATGGATTTTTTTGACCTGCTGGGGAATACTGGCGAAAAGAAGAAATGGAATGATAGTAAAGAAAAAAATGTGGTATTGTCTCAGACACTTGAAGCGGCAGGAAAAACAGACTTGCAGGAGACTGTTGCCGGCGGCTCAGATGAGAGCTCTGTGCCGGATCATACTGTTACCGCCGCAGGAGCAGAAAGCGCTCTGCCGGCGCTGAATCCGGAGCAGGAATATGCGGTGAGGTGTACATCACTCAGAATTGCTGTGAAGGCAGGTCCGGGCACCGGCAAAACGAAGACGCTGGTTTCCCGCCTTCGGTATCTGCTGGAGTATCGCAAGGCAAGGCCCTCCGAGATCACGGCTGTTACATTTACCAACCAGGCGGCAGCGGAGATGAGGGAGCGGATCAGCCGGGAGACGGGGAAGAAACAGGCGGGAAAAGGGATGCAGATCGGCACCTTCCACGCCATCTGTCTCGATTTTCTGAAAAAGCAGGGAGAGAACTTTACGCTCATGGAAGAAGCGGAACAGAGAAAACTGGCGGAAGAGACTGCGGCGGAGACCGGTCTGTCCGTGAGCCCTGCAAAGTTTTTGGAGGCAGTATCCAGAAGGAAAGCGGGTGTTCTGGATACTGGCGTGTACGGAAGAGAAGGGGAAGGGCAGGAAGGCCGGGAAAAGGGCTGGAAGAATGACCGGAATTTTGAGAATGCATTTGAAGTCTATGAGGAGAAGAAGCAGCTGCGCAGTCTGTTGGACTTTGACGATCTTCTGCTTAGAACCGCGGAGATGATCGAGAGCGGACGGGCGGCAGCAGGATGGGAGAAACCGTTCCGATATCTGCTGGTGGATGAATTTCAGGATATCAATCCAATCCAGTTCAGACTGGTGAAGCTGTGGAGTCGTGCAGGCCAGGAATTGTTTGTCATTGGAGATCCGGATCAGTCTATTTATGGCTTCCGTGGTGCAGATGCGTCATGTTTTGAGAGGCTTAAGCAAGAATATAGTGACCTTGAACTGGTGGAGCTGAAGGAAAATTATCGGTCGTCACCACAGATCCTGAATGCGGCTTATCATGTGATCAGCGAGGCGTGTGGGGCAGAACAGGGAACAACCACAGGGCCGGCTGCCGATGTAGAGGATAAAGCCGGGCTCAGTTCTGAGACTGTCAGGAAACAGCTCCATCCCAACTGTGGGGATAATGTGCCGGTCCGGCTTGTAAAGGCCGGAAGCCCTCTTGGCGAGGCCATATTTATAGCAAAAGAGATCAACCGGCTGGCCGGCGGGATCGGCATGCTGGAAGCTCATCAGGCAGCCTGGGAGATGGATGGGAGAAAGGTCAGAAGCTTTGACGAGATCGCGGTACTCTGTCGGACCCACCATCAGATGGAGCTGGTGGAGAAATGTCTGAGAAAGGAGAGTATTCCTTATATTGTCAGCGGCAGAGAAGATTTTCTGAAGGATCCGGCGGTCCAGGCCAGTATCGGATTCTTCCGGTATCTTGAGAATCCGGAAGATCCTACAGCGGTCATGGCGGCGTTTGCATGCGGGGCGGCTCTGTGGAATCTGGAAGAGAATGCTGTGGCCGATGAGGTGATCAGAAATACGGCGGAACGGTTTCTTCCGCTATACCGGAAAAAGAAGCCGGAAAAGTTTCTGACCCAGTGGATGGAGGAGATGAACCTGTCGGAAAATCCTGCCATGCAGAAACTTTCGCAGATGACGGTATTTTACAGGACAATGACAGAATTTACGGATGCTCTGCTTCTGGGAACGGAGAGTGATCTGAAGCGGTACGGGAATAAGCGGTACACTTCGGAAGCAGTATCACTTATGACACTTCATGGATCCAAGGGGCTGGAATTTCCGGTGACATTTATCTACGGGGCAGAGCAGGGCAGTATACCTCTGGAAAGTGAAAATCATCCGTCGGATAAGGCGGAGGAGCGGAGACTCTTCTATGTAGGCATGACCCGTGCAAAAGAGGAACTGATCATGACCACATCTGGAGAAACATCAGAGTTTCTACAGCAACTTCCAGATAGACTGGTGGAAACAGAAGAGGCATCGAAAAGAAAATCCGGGGAAGAATGGCATCAAATGAGTTTGTTCGAAATGTAATAGGTCAAATCTGTCTGTTCAATAACATTTCCCGTTAAAATGTGTCCGGAAGCGGAGCGGATTCCTCCAAAGTCACATCTCCCGGCTGTCTCCTTCCCCCAGAAAATATACTCAAATCGTCCGTTCCGCTTCCTGCATTGTCCAAGTCAGAAATGCTATTGCCAAACAGACCAAAACGCAAACTGGCGCGGCTTGAAGCTCTTACCATTTGTAAAATTTCTCGGCCGCGCCTTTAGTTTCCGGCTGTTTGTCTACTGACCTCCGTCTTGAACAGCCCAGAAAGCAGAGCAGATCTCGAAAACCTTTCTGCGGGGAGGGAGGATGTGGTCGGGCGACTTCGAAGGGTGATTAGCAAAACTTAAAGTTCCGGGTGCGGACGTTAGAACAGGCGGCGAGATTGTCTGAGCGAAGTGAGTTGCTCGCCGCCTGTTCTGGCTTTTAGTCCGTACCCGGAACTTTGTAGTTTTCCTTATCCCCCGGAGCGGAGCCCGAACGCATCCTCCCTCCCCGCAGAATACGTTTTGGAGATACCTCTGTTTTCGGATGTTTAATCATCGAAGTTAGTGCGCCAAACAGCTATATAGCCATGGTAAACAGCCGTATGATGATCTCCCATGTGCCGGGAAACAGCTGCATGACGGCGGATCGGACTGCATCTGAGGTGATATTGGATCCGGGATTTATACAAATCTGGCCCAGGGTCGTATTGCCGATGGCAATCGCGGCTCTGGCATAGTCGCCGGCGGCAATTTTCTGCCCGATGGCCGCACCGCCCATGGCATAGACTCCGACCGCGCATCCGCCGAAGGAAAGGATTCCGATGGCGAGACCGCCGAAGGAAACAGTTCCTATGGACAGACCTCCAAGAGCGAGCAGGAGTCCCAGGGCAAAGCCTCCGATAGACAGAAGTCCGACGGAGATGCCGCCGATGGATATGATCCCTGCCGATAAGGCGCCGAATGCAAAGATGCCTGTTGCTATATTTCCGATGGCGATAACCCCTTTTGCCCGGCAGATTCCACCTGGCATAAACAGACGTCCGGAACCGAGATTGATATGGATCAGGGGAAGCCCGTGAAAAGTTCTGCTGCTTTTATACTCATAGTGCCATGGGACGTATCGGATCTCACGTACCGGAGCCTGGCGGGACGCTTCGGATCCGGTGCTGCGTCCTACCAGTTCATCAATAGAGATCTGGAAAAGATCAGACAGCTGTATCAGCTTATCCATCTCCGGTGTGGTGATGCCAAGCTCCCATTTGGAGATTGTCTGCCGGGTAACGCCAAGCTGTTCTCCCAGCTGTTCCTGGGAAAGCCCTTTCTGTTTTCTTAATGTGATCAGTTGTTCATGAAAAGTCATGCTATAGGTCCTCCTGTGCCGCGATCCGCGCTCCTGCCGGCCGGAATACTGCGGCGCCACGTTGTTTTTACAGGCTGAGCATATCAGAAAATGTTAATTTAATCTACCATTTTGAAATGGAAGTTTGTCAACCAGAGTTAACAGGGGCACAATACCTTGCTATGGAAACAAAATAATGAACAGATTGTAAGCTGGGAGACAAATATCCAGTATTACTATCTGAAAGTTGATGCCTGTTGCTTCTTTTATATAAAAATAGTAAAATAAACATACGTGTAAGGAAAAAGGAGACGGAAAATGGAAAAAGACAAGCTCATGAATCCCGCAGATCCCTCCGTTCAGATCCCCGACTGTTCCGCCATCGAGGATGTTGTCCGGAGAGCAGGCGCCATTCTGAAAGAGGCGCATCTGTCCAATGATGCTGTAATGCATAAGGAGGGGGATGCCAATTTTGTCACCAGCTATGATGTGGCTGTGCAGAAGTTTCTCATAGAGGAGCTTCACAGGATCCTGCCGGAGGCGGATTTTTTCGGTGAGGAGGAAACAAGGGGAAATACCCGCGGCAAAGGCGGAGATGGGTACTGTTTCTATATTGATCCTATTGACGGGACTACGAATTTTATGTTTCACTATAACTTCAGCTGCGTGTCAGTGGGACTTGCATATCGGAAACGGATGATGGCCGGATTCGTATATAATCCTTATGTGGATGAGATGTTTACCGGTATCCTCGGAGAAGGTGCTTTTCTTAACGGGAAAAAACTTTCCATGGAGAATCTGTCTTTGGAAGAAGGCATTGCATCCTTCGGGTGCGCACGATATAATGAGGCGAATGTGGATATCCTCTTTGATACGGTAAGAGTTATGTTTCAGAGGTGTCTGGCTGTGCGTAGCGGAGGATCCGCGGCGCTGGATCTGTGCCGGATCGCAGGGGGCAGCAGTGTGATCTATCTGGAATTGAAGCTGCAGCCTTACGATTATGCCGCGGCTTCGGTCATTATAGAGGAGGCAGGCGGCCTGATCGCTCAGATCGACGGCAGCCCCGTCACTCTTGACAGCCCCTGCTCGATTCTGGCGGGTACAGGCAGAGCGGTGGATGAAGTGAGACGGATATACAGCAGCTGCAGCGAGGAATCCGGCTTTTGAGGACACAGTGAACAGGATAATATCAGTGAGTAAATGACAGACATAGGAGAACAGAGTATGAAATTAGGAGAAAAACAGGTGCTGACTGTTGTGAAGATAGTGGATTTCGGCGTTTATCTGGGGAGCGACGAGGAGCGTGTCCTGCTCCCGAAGAAGCAGGTGCCGGAAGGAATAGAAGTGGGGGATCCTGTGGAAGTCTTCCTTTACAAAGATTCTTCCGACCGCATGATCGCCACGACGAGAGAACCGAAAATCACGCTTGGGAAACTGGCGGTCCTGGACGTCGTAGACGTGGGCAGGATCGGAGCGTTTCTGGACTGGGGCCTTGAAAAAGACCTGCTGCTTCCCTTCCGGGAGCAGACGGTAAAGGTGGAAAAAGGAGACAGATGTCTGGTGAGTCTGTATGTTGACAAGAGCGGGCGTCTGTGCGCCACTATGAAGGTATATCAGCTGTTGAGAACAGATTCTCCTTATAAGAAGAATGACATGGTCCGCGGAACGGTGTATGAGATCAACAGAGAGTTCGGTGTATTTGTTGCTGTAGACAACTGCTATTCTGCTTTGATCCCCCGGCGGGAGGCGTATGGAAGGATGCGTGTCGGAGATGAGATCGAAGCGCGTGTGACATCGGTCAAGGCAGACGGAAAGCTGGATCTTAGTGTAAGGGGCCGCATACCGGAACAGATGGATGCGGATGTGGAACTGATCAGCCGGCGTCTGGAGAGAGAAGGAGAGCTTTCGTTTACAGATAAGGCAGATCCTGAAGTAATCCGAAGAGAGCTGGGAATGAGCAAGGCGGCATTTAAACGTGCCGTTGGAAGACTACTGAAACAGGGCAGGATCATGATCGACAGCGGGCAGGGCAGGATCCTTCCCGTAAAAAAATAGGAAAGACCGGGTAAAGATGCCGGACAGAGCCGTAAGATCCCGTCCGGCGCCGAAGAGACAGCTTTCGCGCTGCTGCGGCAGCTGTCTCGCATTTATGGCTGATTTGTCTGGAAGAGAGGCAGAATATGAGTTTTGTACACTTACATGTCCATACGGAGTATAGTCTCCTGGACGGATCGAATAAGATAAAGGAATATGTTTCAAGAGTAAAAGAGCTCGGGATGAACAGCGCGGCTATTACAGATCATGGTGTGATGTACGGCGTTATCGACTTCTACAGGGAATGCAGAAGCCAGGGGATCAATCCGATCCTGGGATGCGAGGTGTATGTGGCGCCGAATTCCCGCTTCGACAGAGAAGTAACAGGCGGAGACGACAGATACTATCATCTGGTGCTCCTTGCGGAGAACAATCAGGGCTATGCCAATCTGATGAAGATTGTTTCCAAAGGATTTGTAGAAGGGTATTATTATAAACCCAGAGTGGATAAATCTCTTCTCAGGGAATATCATGAGGGGATCATTGCGCTGAGCGCCTGTCTGGCAGGGGAAGTGCAGCGCTATATTGTGAAAGGTCTGTATGATGAGGCGAAGAAGACTGCGCTGGAGTACAGGGATATATTCGGAGAGGACAACTATTTCCTGGAGCTTCAGGATCACGGCATACCGGATCAGACGCTTGTGAACCAGCAGCTTCTCAAGATGTCCTCGGAGACAGGAATTCCCCTGGTAGCGACCAATGACGTCCACTATACCTATGCAGAGGATGCGAAGGCTCATGATATCCTGCTCTGCATCCAGACGGGGAAAAAGCTGGCAGATGAGAACCGGATGCGCTATGAGGGCGGGCAGTATTATGTGAAGTCTCCGGAAGAGATGGAAAAGCTGTTCCCTTTTGCTCTTCAGGCGCTGGAAAATACACAGAAGATCGCGGACCGCTGTTCCGTGGAGATTGAGTTCGGTGTGACCAAACTCCCGAAATACGATGTGCCGGATGGATATACCTCCTGGGAATATCTGCAGAAGCTCTGTTGGGAGGGGCTTGAGAAGCGTTACGGGACGCCCTCGGAAGAGCTGAAAGAACGGTTGGAATATGAGCTGAACACAATCAAAAATATGGGATATGTAGATTATTTCCTGATCGTGTGGGACTTTATCAAATATGCCAAGGATCACGGCATTGCAGTAGGACCGGGAAGAGGATCTGCCGCGGGAAGTATCGTGTCGTACTGCCTGGGCATTACTACCATCGATCCCATTCGGTATCAGCTTCTTTTTGAGCGTTTCCTGAATCCGGAACGTGTGTCCATGCCTGATATTGACGTGGATTTCTGTTTTGAGAGAAGGCAGGAGGTCATTGATTACGTAGTGCGCAAGTACGGAAAGGACCGGGTGGTTCAGATCGTTACTTTCGGAACACTGGCAGCACGTGGTGTGATCCGGGATGTGGGGCGTGTAATGGATCTGCCATATGCCTTTGTGGACAGTATTGCCAAGATGATCCCACAGGAACTGAACATTACCATAGACAAGGCCTTGAAGGAAAATCCGGAGCTGCGCCGGACATATGAAAATGATGAGCAGGTGAAATATCTGATCGACATGGCAAAGCGACTGGAAGGGCTGCCGAGACACAGCTCCATGCACGCCGCAGGCGTGGTCATCAGCCAGAAGTCTGTGGACGAATATGTGCCTCTGTCCCGTGCCTCTGACGGTACGATCACTACACAGTTTACTATGACCACTCTGGAGGAGCTGGGACTGCTGAAGATGGACTTTCTCGGACTGCGGACTCTGACTGTGATCCAGAATGCGGTGGAGATGGCAAGAAAAAAAGACCCGTCTATTGATATGGAAAAGATCGATTATAACGATCAGGCTGTGATGGACTATATCGGTACCGGAAAGACGGATGGTATATTTCAGTTAGAGAGCGCAGGAATGAAGGGGTTCATGAAGGAGCTGAAGCCCCACAGCCTGGAGGATATTATCGCCGGTATCTCTCTGTACCGTCCGGGCCCGATGGATTTTATTCCCCAGTATATCCGGGGAAAAAATGACGCATCGTCCATAACCTATGACTGCCCCCAGCTGAAGCCGATCCTGGAGCCGACTTACGGCTGTATCGTCTATCAGGAGCAGGTTATGCAGATCGTGCGCGATCTGGCAGGATATACTCTGGGGCGGAGCGACCTTCTCAGGCGTGCCATGTCCAAGAAGAAGGGCGACGTCATGCAGAAGGAACGCCAGATTTTTGTTTATGGGGACGAGGCGAACGGAGTACCTGGCTGTGTGAAGAACGGCATTGATGAGAAGACAGCTAACAAGATTTATGACGAGATGATCGATTTTGCAAAATATGCATTCAATAAATCTCATGCGGCTGCCTATGCAGTGGTTGCATATCAGACAGCATGGCTGAAATATTATTATCCGGTGGAATTCATGGCGGCCCTTATGACTTCGGTGATTGAAAATCCGTCAAAGGTGGCAGAATATATCTATGCCTGCCGCCAGATGAACATCCGGATCCTGCCGCCGGACATCAACCGGGGAGAGGCGGCGTTTTCTGTAGACGGAGGCGATATCCGGTATGGGCTGGCAGCGATCAAAAGTATCGGAAAGCCGGTGATCCAGGCGATCGTAGATGAGAGAAATACCTTCGGTCCGTACCGCAGCCTGGAGGATTTCATCACCCGGCTGTCATCCAGAGATGTGCTGAATAAGCGGGCAATCGAAAACTTTATCAAAGCAGGCGCGCTGGACACTCTGGGCGGGACAAGAAAGCAGTTTATGAGTATTTATATCCAGATCGTGGATCATGTCAATCAGGAGAAGAAATATTCTATGGCAGGCCAGCTCAGCCTGTTTGATATGGCTTCGGAAGATCAGAAAGCGGAATTCCAGATCCGGCTGCCGGATGTAGGCGAGTATTCCAAGGAGAATCTGCTCGCCTTCGAGAAGGAAGTGCTGGGTATTTATATCAGCGGGCATCCCCTGGAAGCCTATGAAGAGCAGTGGAGAAAGGTTATTACTGCTACAACCAGTGATTTCCAGCCGGATGATGATACCGGACGCACCAAAGTGCATGACGGAGCAAGAGTGGTGATCGGCGGAATGATCACGGACAAGACAGTGAAGCATACGAAGACAAACCAGATGATGGCCTTCGTCACAGTGGAGGATCTGCTGGGCACGGTGGAAGTTGTGGTATTTCCGAGAGATTATGAGAAAAACCGGCAGTATCTGGAACCGGACAGCAAAGTATATATCCGGGGCCGTGTATCCGAGGAGGAAGAAAAAGCCAGCAAGCTGATCTGTGAGAGCGTGATCCCGTTTGAGCAGAAAAAACGGGAACTCTGGATCCAGTTTCCGGACAAGGCGGCCTGGAATGACGAGGAGCAGATCGTCTACGGTTACCTTGCGGATTCTGAGGGGAAGGATGAGGTGATCATCTACTGTGCAAAGGAGCGGGCAGTGAAGAAGCTCTCCAGAAATCGCAATATAAGTATTAATCAGCAGGTTTTAAGCAGATTGATGAATCATTACGGAGAAAGCCGGGTAAAAGTGGTCGAAAAAGCTATTGAAAACCACTTCTAAATAATGTAGAATATTCTCGGAATTGTTTAAAATTTCACATTGTTTGGGTTTGGCAGTTATATGAAATTTAATGGAAAGGTGGAAAAAATCATGGCAGAGTTTGAGAGAGAAGGATATCTTGATGAGATTGAGGATCAGATCCGTACGATCGGAGTTCTCACCAGCGGCGGTGATGCGCCGGGTATGAATGCGGCAATCCGTGCGGTTGTAAGAACAGCTTTATCAAAAGGAATTAAAGTGCGCGGTATCCGCAGAGGTTATCACGGACTTCTGAAAGAAGAGATCATTGATATGTCAGCTCGTGATGTATCTGATACGATTCAGCGCGGAGGTACGATCCTTCAGACCGCACGCTGCAAGTCCATGCGTACTGAGGAAGGACAGCAGAAGGCTGCCGCTATCTGTAAGAAGTATGGTATTGACGGACTGGTAGTCATCGGAGGAGACGGTTCCTTTGCAGGTGCGCAGAAGCTTGCGAATCTTGGGGTAAATACGATCGGTGTTCCGGGAACCATCGACCTGGATATCGCATGTACAGACTATACCATCGGATTTGATACAGCTGTAAATACAGCTATGGAAGCAATCGACAAAGTACGTGATACTTCTACATCACATGAGCGTTGCAGCATTATCGAGGTTATGGGACGTGATGCAGGTTATCTGGCTCTGTGGTGCGGTATTGCCAATGGAGCTGAGCGTATCCTGATGCCTGAGGAGCATGATTTCGATGAAGACGCTATCATAAAGGATATCATGGAGTGCAAGAAGCGCGGCAAGAAGAACTATATTATCATCAATGCCGAAGGTATCGGTGATTCCATCAATATGGCAAAGAGAATTGAGGAAGCTACAGGAATGGAGACAAGAGCTACGATCCTAGGACACATGCAGCGTGGAGGAAGCCCCACATGTAAGGATAGAGTTTACGCATCCATCATGGGAGCAATGGCGGTAGATCTGCTCTGTCAGGGCAAGACAAACCGTGTAGTTGGATACAAGGATGGAAAGTTCACAGATTTTGATATTGAAGAAGCACTTGCAATGAAGAAATCCATTCCGGATTATCAGTATCAGGTAGCCAAGACACTGGCACTGTAATACAGATGCTGACGGCGGAGGGAGTACAGACTCCTCCGGAACAGCGGATGTGAGATTTTAAAATGAACAGTTACGGCAAAGCGGTATCCTTGACGGCCGCTTTGCCGATTCTTTACGTAGCAGACCGCGGGAACACGGCGGATGGGGAAGATTCTTTCCCTTTATTCAACCAGATGGGCCATACGGCAGGAAAGCCGCATGGCCTGCAAATATCTCAGGAGAGTGGAAGATATGAGTATGGAAAGCAGGAAGACAGCACCGGTGGGAGTCTTTGATTCCGGAGTGGGCGGACTGACAGTCGCCCGGGAGATATCCAGACAGCTGCCGGATGAAAATATTGTGTATTTCGGGGACACAGCCCGTGTTCCATACGGAAGTAAATCTCAGAAGACCATCATCCGGTTTTCAGAGCAGATCATTCGCTTTCTGAAGACGAAGCAGGTGAAGGCCATCGTTATTGCATGCAATACGGCCAGCGCCCTGGCTCTGGATGCAGTGCGAGACGAGTTCAATATCCCGATCATGGGAGTGGTCATTCCGGGGGCCAGAGCTGCAGTTGAAGCCACCAAAAATCATAAGGTAGGGGTGGTAGGAACAGACGCTACGGTACAGAGCGGCATGTACACAAAGATCATTCATGAGATGAATCCGGAGATTACTGTGATTGAAAAGGCCTGCCCGCTTTTTGTACCGCTGGTTGAAGAAGGATTTAAAGAACATGTTGTCACACAGGAGATTATTGAGTATTATCTGGAATCTATGAAAAATACAGATATAGATGCCATGATCCTTGGCTGTACCCATTATCCTCTGCTGCGTTCCAAGATCCGCGCATATCTGGGCGACAGGATCCAGATTGTCAATCCGGCCTATGAGACAGCCATGGATCTGAAGAGGCTTTTGCAGGAGCAGCATATGGCCAATGACGGTACGACGGATCAGCACAGCAGATATGAGTTTTATGTCAGCGACGCGGCGGAGAAGTTTACACGATTTGCCAATACAGTGATGCCCTTTGACGTGCCGGTGACAAATGTAGTTAATATAGAGGAATATTAAAATGACGAAAGATGTATTAGTCAGTATTTCCGGAAAACATATGGGTATTGTTTCCCAGCCGGACGAAGTGATAGAAGCGGTAGGGACCGATGATGATGAGATTGAGGTTGTCACTCCGGCAAGTTATTACTGCAGGAACGGCAAGCATTATATTATCTATGATGAAGTGATGGAAGGGATGCCCGGCACGATTAAGAATAAGATTAAGATCAGCGGCCAGGACAGTCTGGAGATCATGAAAACCGGTATGTCTAATTCTCATATGGTTTTTGAGAAAAACAAGAAAAATCTTACTTATTATCGTACACCTTATGGACAGATGCTGGTGGGAGTCAACACAAGGGATATGCAGATCAGTGTGAAAGAAGACAAGATCGATGTTCTTGTGAGCTATGAGCTTGATGTGAATCATGAACCGCTGGCAGACTGTAAGATCAGAATGAATATAACATCAAAGGAATGTGCAGATTTTCTGAAAAGCTCCTAGATTTTATCATATCAGATTTTTATAAGTTATCAGAAGAAATAAAAAATCCGGCGTCCTTTCTCTTGAGGAGAAGACGCCGGATCATTTTATTTATCTGATTATTTTTTCTCTTTTTTGAATCTGTCCAGAAATCCTTTTTTCTTTTCCGGTACTGCGATGGAACCGCCCCGTACACTCTTGATCCCGGTTATGTAAATTCCGCTGACAACTGCTTTTACTTCTTTTTTTACCGGTATCACTTCAAAAACCTTTGCGTCGCACATCAGAGTCATGATCCTGGGACCGATCTTGGCCTTTACAACCGGAACCTTTGTACCTCTGAGATACTTCGGGGTGTTTTCCAGGACAACTGTCGGAAGGCCTGCCTCTTTCAGCTTCATTTTCTTTTTATCAATAACAAGCATACTGACTGTCTGCGCTGCCGCCTCCATCTGCTCCTGCTGTTCAGCCTGCTTTTTCTGTGCTCTCTTTCCGAAGAAATATAATCCGATACATGCTCCGATCAGAACGATAATGACAATGAGCATGACAATAGCTGGTGTACTCACTTTAGAACCCTCCTAAATACTCTGTTTTCCGCAGTTCTGCACGTAGTATTGTAACATTGTTTTTTGTGAAGTGCAATATCATTTGTGGTTTTTGGGGGTTACTTTTCAGGGCAAAAGCTAGTATACTGTATATAGTGGCGTTTTTTGTCACTACATAAGAAAAGGAGTTTTATCATGGCAGAAAATATCTGGAACGGAGCTGTGACGATATACTATTTCATTATGGACAATATCGTCATCATCAATGTTTTCCTTGCCCTGATCATTATATTTTTTCAGCGCAGATCGCCGCAGACCGTGTGGACATGGCTTCTGCTGCTCTATTTCATCCCTATTCTCGGGTTTGTTCTGTATCTGATCATCGGACAGGATTTCCACAAGAGCAGGATGTTCAAGGCAAAGGAAATAGAAGGAGAGCTGAAATATGCTGTCCGGCGGCAGGAAGAAACAATCTATCACAGGAAACTGCTTATGGCCAATCCTGCTATGAACCGGTTCAAGGATCTGATCCTTTACAATCTGGAAGCGGGAGAGGCTGTGCTGACAGATAATAATGATATCCGGATCTATACGGATGGAAAAGAAAAATTCCGTGCTTTGATCGCGGAGATGAAGCTGGCGAAGAAATATATCCATCTGCAGTACTATATCATTCGAAATGATGAGCTGTGGCAGGAAATAGAGAAAGTTCTGATCGAGAAGGCTCATGAAGGTGTGGAAGTACGGGTACTGTTCGACAGTATGGGATGCCGGACCATGCATAACAGAGACTGGGAAAGGCTGGAGAAGGAAGGAATCCAGGTGGCTGAATTTTTCCCGGCGCTGCTGGGGCAGCTTCAGCTTAGAGTAAATTACCGCAATCACAGGAAAATCGTGGTCATCGACGGCCGGATCGGATTTGTGGGCGGCTTTAATGTAGGACGTGAATATCTGGGACGGGATGAAAAGTTCGGATACTGGAGAGATACCCATCTGTGTATTGAAGGTTCTGCAGTCACATCGCTTGCGGTGCGATTCGTTCTGGACTGGAATTATGCGGCGAAGGAAAATCTGTTTCTGGAAGACAAGCTGTTTTCCATACCTGAGTATGTGAGGCACGGAAGAGATCCGGTACAGATCATATCCAGCGGGCCGGATTCCCAGACGAAGACGATTCATGACAATTATCTGCGTCTGATTCACAGTGCAAGAGACCATGTTTACATTCAGACACCATATTTTATACCGGATGATTCGATTCTGGATGCGCTTAAGATCGTGAGCCGTTCCGGCATTGATGTGAGGATCATGATTCCCTGTAAGCCCGACCATCCATTTGTCTACTGGGCAACCTATTCTTACATAGGGGATATGGTGGCGGCAGGGGCCAAGTGCTATGTCTATAATAACGGGTTCCTTCATGCGAAGACACTGACGGTTGACGGAATGGTCGCCTGCGTTGGAACGGCGAATATGGATATCCGCAGTTTCGGGTTGAATTTCGAGGTAAACGCGGTCATATACAGTGAGAGGACTGTTCAGAGACTGGAGAGGGCTTTTGAGAATGATATGACGCTGTGTACCCAGGTGACGAGACAGGTATACGACAGCCGGAGTATCGTTATTAAAGCCAAAGAGCAGTTTTCACGGCTTCTGTCTCCACTTCTCTAGCGGACAGCCAGAAAGGAATCAGAACAGGAGACGAAGATGACAGGGGCAGTTGTCCGGCGGCATATTGACCGGATAAAAGATAAATAAATCAAAGCGGAAAAGAAAAAGGAGAAAAGATGAAGAAAAAAGCAGTAATTATTCTTGCGGCAGTGACAGCAGCTATGCTTACAGCCTGCAGCGGGGAGATATCCAATGATTATGTGACGGTGAAACAGTATAAGAATCTGGAGGTTCCTCAGGTGAAAACGGAGGAGGTCGACGATTCACAGGTTGATCAGATCATTAATAATGTTCTGGAATCTACGGCAGAACAGGTGGAGATCACTGACCGTGCCGCAGAGATGGGGGACTGGGTTAATATTGATTTTACAGGATATGTGGACGGAGAAGCTTTTGACGGAGGCTCGGGCACGGGAACGGATCTGGAACTGGGTTCGAATTCCTTTATCGGAGCGAACGGGGATTATAAGGGATTTGAGGAACAGATCGCAGGTCATAAAACGGGGGATGAGTTTGATATCACAGTAAAGTTCCCGGACAGCTATCAGAATCAGGATATGGCAGGAGTCGTAGCTGATTTTCATATCGTGCTGAACAGTATTTACCAGAAAAATATACCTGAGCTGACGGACGAGTGGGTCCAGGAGAACAGTGATACTTCCAATACTGTGGATGAGTACAAAGAAGAAATCCGCACAAGTCTGGAGGAAAATAATGAACAAAGCGCCAGATCCAGTCTGCTGTCTGAAGTCCAGAGCGCGCTGTTAGAACAGTCCGAGATCAAGGAGTATCCGGAAGGCGCGGTAGACGAGCAGGTCTCTCAGGCAACGGATTATTATACGTGGATTGCGGGACTTTACGGTATTGAGCTGTCTGATTATGTAGAGAACTATTTGCAGACCACCATGGATGATTTTAACACACGGCTTGAGGACGCCGCAAAACAGACGGTTCAGCTTGATGAGGCGCTGAAGCTGATTGCTGAGAAGGAGGACATTGATCTTACAGAGGAAGAGTACCAGGACAAATTTGCCGAGTATGCAGAGTCCGCAGGAGCAGATGATGTAGATGCATATGTGGAGCAGAACGGCGAGGATGTGCTCAGAGAGGCTGCTCTTCGGGACAGGGTGCTGGATTATCTGGCAGATAACTGCATTCAGGTAGAGGACTCGGAATAATGCAGTCAGACTGAATGATGCATGTCGGTCCCGGCAAGGAGCCGGGCTGATGCGGAAATTCCGCTTTCATAAAAATAATACAGGAGGTATTTGCAATGAAGCTGGAAAACAACAGACTCAGTGTAGAGATCGCTGAGATGGGGGCAGAGCTGACAAGGATTTATGACAAGAAAAATGGAACGGACGTACTGTGGGAGGCGGACCCTGCATACTGGAAGCGCCATGCTCCGGTGCTGTTCCCGAATGTGGGAAAAACCTATAAGAATACGGTACGCATCAACGGAGTGCAGTATCCCACCTCTCAGCATGGATTTGCGAGGGACAGTAAGTTCCGCTGCATCATGGAGAAGGCGGATCAGGCATCGTTTCTTCTGACTTCCAGTGAGGAGACGAAGGAAGTCTATCCATTTGACTTTGAACTGATCATTACCTACAGACTGGAGGAAAACCGGATCGTTGTGAAATGGGAAGTGAAGAATCCATCGGATGAGACCATGTACTTCACTATCGGCGGCCATCCCGCATTCCGTTTCGCCGGAAAGGATGAAACGAAAGAAGATTATCTTCTGAAGTTCCCGGGAAAAAGCAAGCTGGAATATATCCTGATCAATCCTGCTGAGGAGACAGCTGATACGGAGCATGTATATACGCTTGAACTTCAGGACGAATGCTGTCCGATCACGGAGAAAATGTTTGAGAATGATGCGCTGATCTTCGATCACGGACAGTTTGACGAGGTATGGATCTGCCATAAAGACGGCACTCCGTACGTGGGGATGAAGTGTGAGGGATTCCCCAACTTCGGTATCTGGTCGGTGAAAGGAGCCCCCTATGTATGTCTGGAACCATGGATGGGAAGAGTGGACAATGTGGGATTTAACGGAGATATTTCTGAGAAGCCGGATGTGAACAGGCTGAACGGAGGAGAGACGTTCGAAAAAGAGTATACGATCCTTATAGGATAATGACACAAAGACAGGCGATGCTGATCATGAAAGCATCGCCTGTCTCGTTTTCTATCCTTTTTTCATTTTCATACGTTTTATAACCTTCAGTCTGGTGAATTCTTCCCGGTCCTTTTCCTCCAATGCGTTTGAAATGGTGTACACAAGAGAAGAGTACATGGGAATGGTGATATTCTGCAGGGCATTGGCTCTTTTCTGTGTCTTCTTGATATTGCTTGCCAGACGGTAAGCCGCATTTTCCACCATGGAAAGCTTGATCGTCAGATCCTTCACCTTACGGAATGCTTCCCGTGTCTTGTCGATGGACTCGTGGGTTGTACTGAAGGAATAAGTGGGCTTTCCGGCATCTGGCACGTATTTTACATGGGGGATCTCAGTCCCCATGATACTCCGGGTCTGGATCGTAATGGAATTCTCGATGGGAACCGTATATGCCAGCAGTTCTACGGTGCTGATTCCGTGTTCGATATTCGCACTCTGCAGACACTGGTATGCATAGGTGAATGTGGTATCGATTTCTTCCTGTATCGTACGGGCTTCATCGATCAGATCCATCAGTTCCCGGATCAGGATATTCCTCTTTTTATCCATCAGGTCATATCCCTGTTTTGCCAGGGCAAGAGAATTCTTGGCCAGCATCAGGTTGCCTTTGGTTGGAAATGTACGTGGATCCATGAAATCCCTCCCTTTTTAGTGATTTGCCGGTGTCCTTTTTATTCCTCCGGCGCTGGTTTGTAATACTTATCCAGAATCTTTGTATCTACACGGTCAAGTTCTTCCCTGGGCAGCATTCCCAGCAGTTCCCAGCCCAGATCAAGTGTTTCTTCCATACTCCGGTTTTCCTCCGGTCCCTGGCCGATATAGCGCTCTTCGAACTGTTTGCCGAACTCCAGATACTTCTTGTCAATGGGGGAGAGTTCATCCTCCCCGATAACGGAAGCCAGGTTCCTTGCGTCCCCTACCTTCGCATAAGCAGAGAAAAGCTGGTTCGCCAGATCCTGATGGTCCTCTCTTGTATATCCCTCGCCGATGCCGTCCTTCATCAGACGGGACAGAGAGGGCAGGATATTGATAGGCGGATAGATGGACTGGCCGTTCAGAGGGCGGTCCAGCACGATCTGTCCTTCCGTGATATATCCGGTCAGATCAGGAATCGGGTGAGTGATATCGTCGTTGGGCATGGTCAGGATAGGCAGCTGTGTCACTGAGCCTTCTACGCCCCGCACGATGCCGGCGCGCTCATAGATGGTAGCCAGCTCGCTGTACAGATATCCGGGGAATCCCTTTCGGCTGGGGATCTCTCCCTTGGAGGAGGAGACCTCACGCATGGCCTCGGCAAATGAAGTCATGTCCGTCAGGATAACGAGGATATGCATATGCTGCTCGAATGCCAGGTATTCTGCCACAGTCAGCGCTACCTTGGGAGTGATCAGACGTTCCACTACCGGGTCGTTTGCCAGGTTCAGGAACATGGCCACATGATCCGCAACGCCGCTTTCCTCGAAGGTATGGCGGAAGAAATCTGCCACGTCATGCTTAACGCCCATGGCGGCAAATACAATGGCAAACTGTTCGTCAGAGCCGTCTCCCAGAGAGGCCTGCTTTACGATCTGTGCCGCCAGCTGGTCGTGTGGAAGTCCGTTTCCGGAGAAGATGGGAAGCTTCTGTCCGCGGATCAGGGTGGTCAGTCCATCGATGGCTGAAATACCTGTGTGTATATAGTTTCGAGGATATTCCCGGCGTACCGGGTTCAGGGGAAGCCCGTTTACATCCCGTTTCAGTGTAGAAACGATGGGACCAAGGTCGTCGATAGGCTGGCCGATCCCGTTGAAAGTTCTGCCCAGCATATCCGGGGAGAGCGCAATCTCCATGGGATGACCGGTCAGTTTTGTGTGGGTATTTTTCAGAGACATATTTTCAGATCCTTCAAATACCTGGATAACGGCCCGGTCCTCATAAATCTCTATGATACGTCCGATTTTTCGTTCTGTGCCGTCTACGACAAATTCTACAATTTCATCGTAAAAGGCGTCCTGAACGCCCTCCAGCGCGATCAGAGGGCCGTTAATACTGCTTAAGCCTAAATATTCGATTGACATAGATCAATTCCCTCCTTACGCGTTTTTTTCAAGTACACGCTGATAGAATGCATCAATATCCCGATGATACTGGGCAAACATTTCCAGACGGTCGTTAGGCACATCGTATTTGATCGAGATGACCCGGTCAAAAATATTTTCCGCTTTCAGAACGGACATGGGATGTCCCATGGTGACCAGTGTGCGGGCCTGTTTGTACAAATACAGAATGGTATCCATCATCAGGAACTGCTTTTCCAGTGTGACACAGGTGTCGTCTTTGTGAAATGCATTCTGCTGCAGAAATCCAAGCCGGATCACACGTGCAATTTCCAGAACAAGCTTCTGGTCATCAGGAAGAACATCGCTTCCGATCAGCTTGACGATCTCCAGCAGGCTGCTCTCCTGGTTCAGAAGAGCCATCAGCCGGTTCCGGTAGTCTACAAACTTGGGAGATACATTGTCCTGATACCAGGGGCTTAAGTCGCTCAGATACTCGCTGTAGCTGGTCAGCCAGTGGATGGCAGGAAAATGTCTGGAATATGCAAGGCTCTTATCCAGTCCCCAGAAGCAGCGGACAAAACGCTTGGTGTTCTGGGTGACGGGTTCGGAAAAATCACCTCCCTGGGGGGAGACTGCTCCGATTATGGTCACGGAACCATCTGTGCCGTTTAAGTTGTGCATCATACCCGCTCTCTCATAGAATGCGGAAAGGCGGGAGGCTAAGTATGCGGGGAAGCCTTCCTCTGCGGGCATCTCCTCCAGACGTCCGGAAAGCTCACGGAGAGCCTCTGCCCATCGGGAGGTGGAGTCGGCCATGATAGCTACATCATAGCCCATATCCCGGTAGTATTCCGCCAGAGTCAGTCCGGTGTATATACTTGCCTCGCGGGCGGCTACAGGCATGTTGGAGGTGTTTGCAATCAGAGTGGTACGGTCCATCAGCGGATTGCCGGTGCGGGGATCGGTCAGCTCGCCGAACTCCTCAAGCACCTGAGTCATCTCATTCCCGCGTTCTCCGCAGCCGATGTAGATAATAATATCTGCGTTAGCCCACTTGGCGATCTGATGCTGCATCATGGTCTTTCCGGTTCCGAATCCACCGGGAATGGCAGCTGTACCGCCTTTGGCAATGGGAAACATGGTATCGATGATACGTTGTCCGGTAATCAGCGGTACAGAGGCAGGAAACCGGTGATGGGTCGGCCGGGGAGTGCGGATGGGCCAGTGCTGTGTCATGGTCAGCTTTCTGGTGGTGCCGTCAGAGAGTTCCAGAGTAACCAGAACCTCATCAATGGTATAGTCTCCGTCAGGAACTGCTTCTGTAACAGTTCCCTCGACATTCGGGGGGACCATACATTTATGGACGATAGCCCGGGTCTCAGGCACTTCTGCAATAATGTCACCGCCATGAAGATACTGTCCTTTTTCTACAGTGATATGAGTTTTCCATTTCTTTTCCTTATCCAGAGAGTCTACACTGATACCTCTGGTGATAAACGCGCCTGCAGAGTCTGCGATCCGCTCCAGCGGGCGCTCGATTCCGTCGAAGATATTATTCAGGATTCCCGGGGCAAGGGTTACGGAGACAGCGTTTCCGCTTGCAACTACTTCCTCACCGGGATGCAGTCCTGTAGTTTCTTCATATACCTGGACCGTGGTCATATCTTTGTCCAGGGCGATCACTTCGCCTACCAGCTTCTGTTCTCCCACATAGACCATCTCAGCCATGCGGAATCCAGTGTTGCCTTTCAGGTAAATGACGGGTCCGTTGATTCCATAGATTGTGCCGGTCTTAAGCAATGCCGTCACCTCCTAAAAACATAAATTTGTCGTATTCATTGCGCAGCTGTGTTTTAAATGAATTATCCATCAGGATATTCCGGCTGCGGATCACAGCCCGCACGCCGCCGATAAAATCTTCCGCGCTTATGGTAAGATGAACCCTTGCGGCATCCTCCAGGTCTCCCCTTCGGCTTTCATCCGATGGATTGATATAAATGGTGACAGGATCTGGTCCGGCGTAGCGGACAGCCTGGCGGATACATTTCAGAAGAAAATCGTTGTAAGCATCCGTTTTCATATAATCCTTTACGAGGCTTAACGCCTCTTCAAATATTTTATCTTTCAGTTCCTGCTGAACCTTGCCCCGCTGGCGTTTGATCTCCAGCTGGGACTTGGCGGCAGCCTGGTTCAGAGACAGCCTTGCGTTGGTCGTCTCGGCTTTGATCCTTGTCTCTGCCTGGTGCCTGGCCTCGGCTTTATGGTCTTCAAAAACTTTTTCAAGAGCCTCGCGGTGAGAATCTATAATGGCGTTGCCTTCCGTCCGGGCCTGTTCCATGGACGTGGTCTGCAGGTGTGAGATTTTTTCTTCCAGAGTCAAGAGGGATCCCTCCTTGTCATTGTTTTAATATGAATTATGCCCCTGCACCGGGGCCGGACATATTCTGTGCTGTGTCAGCTATCGGAACTACAGTTTCAGTCCGATGGCTTCTGTGATATAGGATGTGATAAAGTCTTTTTTTCGGCCGGTCCCGTGTCTGTCGGGAATCTCCACCAGAAGAGGCATCTTCCGTTCCAGGCGGAAGGTGTCGATGATATCCGGGAATTCCTGACCGAATTTCTCGGTCAGAAGGACGATTCCAACGTTTTTGTCTGTGAGAACATCCTCCAGAGCTTTCCGAAGTTCATCCCGTTCATGGACCACAACGCCGTCCACGCCTGCCAGGCGCATTCCTGTGTAAGTATCCACATTATCACTGATGAGAAACATTTTCATGATTATGCCACCTCGTTTTATGATACTTCCCTCAGCCGAACCAGCTCGCATCCGCGGCAGAGCCGCTTCTTCGCGCTGTAGGGCATCCGCCCTATGAAAAGCTCCAGTCTGCCAGCTCTTTGCGTGCAAGCCCGCAAACGCTGCCAGTCTGTATCTTTTCGCACGGCTGGATTTCGGTTTCGTCCGTCAGCCGAACCAGCTCGAATCCGCGGCAGAGCCGCTTCTTCGCGCTGTAGGGCATCCGCCCTATGAAAAGCTCCAGTCTGCCAGCTCCTTGCGTG